>NZ_JQNB01000001.1:3076384-3780826 GCF_000745005.1 Luteibacter sp. 9135
CTGTGGGTGGTCCTGCGGTGTCGCTTCCAGCAATCCCAGCAGGGAAGGGATGGCATCGGTCACGTATTTCGCGGAAGGGCCTTCCGAGGCCGTCGCGGATTCCGGCAGCAGGCAATGGGCAAGCGCCGATATTCGTCGCTGCCGCCACAGGATGCCGATCCCCACACACGAGCCCAACGTACTACGCAGAACCTTCGCGCCACGGTCGGCCCGGACTTCGCACATGCCGACGTAGACGTCCTGAACGGTCATTCCGCTGGTTTCGCATTTCGATAGATGAGCGGTTGTTGATACGTGAATCCCGTTCCGATCCGATGGAGCGACTCCGACTCGCCGATCACCAGCACCGCGTGGGACATCATCGAATGCCGCACGTTTTCCACGACGGCTTCCTGTCCCGCCTCGTCGAAATAGATCAGCACGTTGCGCAGCAGCACCAGGTCGAAGCGGACGGGCTCGGGCCAGTGCCGGTAAAGATTGTGCTGGCGGAAGGTGATGTGGTTCCTCAATGAAGGCACCACGCGTAACGCATCCGCGCTGCGTTCGAAGTACTTTTTCGCCATCTCGGGCCGGTTCTTGTTCAGTCCTTCCGCGTTCCGGCCGGCGTAGATTCCAGCCACGCCGACATCGAGCACGCCCTGGGCGATATCGGTGCCCAGGATGCGGTAACGGAAGTCCCGATGCGTTCGCTGGAACTCCTCGGCGAGCATGGCCAGCGAGTAGGCCTCCTCGCCGGTAGATGCCGCGGCCGACCAGATGTTCATCGTTCCGCCGGCGTTCGCCTCATACCAGTTCGGGAAGAAGTCGTCGGCGAGATACTGCCAGATACGCGGTGTGCGGAAGAACGAGGTCTCGTTGGTGGTGACCAGGTCGATGAAGCGCGCCACTTCCTGCTTCGAACTCTCCAGCACGGTGAGGTAGTCGTCATAGCCGGGCAGGCCGAGCTCCTGCAGGCGCCGACGAAGGCGTCCATGCAGAAGCGTCCACTTGCGCTCGGCCATCACGATGCCCGTATGCCTCCGTACTTGGGCAAACAGGGCCTCACGGGTGGCGGAACCGACGATGGCTTCGGTATCGAACATGGCGCGTCAGGTGGCGAAGTTGTTGACGGTGGCACTCAGTTCGCTGGCGCCTTCCTTCAGTCCACCGCACGCCCGGGCAATGTCGTCGCATGTGGCCGCCGTCTTCTCGGTTTCCTCGGCGATATGTTGCACGGCGGTGGCGACTTCCCGCGCCGCCACGGCCTGTTCCTCGGCGCCACAGGAGATTTCCGACATGGCCTGGGTGGTGTTGACCACGCCGAACAGGATCTTGTCGAAGGCCGCCGAGGCTTCCTTCGATATCTGGCTGCCCTGCGAGACCCGCTTGGTGGACTCGGCGATCAGCTTGGAGATTTCCTTGGCGGCCTGCGAGGAACGCTCGGCCAGCTTGCGCACTTCGTCGGCGACCACGGAGAAGCCCAGGCCGTGCTCACCCGCACGTGCCGCTTCGATGGCTGCGTTGAAGGCCAGCAGGTTGGTCTGGCTGGCGATTTCGCCGATCACCTTGCTGATGTCGCCGATGTCTTCCGACGACTTGTTGATAAGATCCATCGACTCGATGGATTTTTCCAGCGCCTTGGCGCCACGCTCGGCTTCCTGCTGCGTGTCCTTGGCCAGCCGGTCAGCGCTTTGCGCGTTGCTGGCAATGGAACTGATGGACGCCGTCAGCTCTTCGATGGTGGCGTTCATTTCTTCCACCGTCGCGCCCAAAAGCTGGGCGCCGGCAGCCATGTCGTTAGACTGCTGGGCGATCTGCGTCGAGGCGGACGAGAAGTCCTCGGCACGCCGCTTGACCAGCTCTTCCAGCTCGCCCTGGAACGTGACGTCGGCGGCGAACTTCACGATCTTCTGCAGCTTGCCGTTGCCGTCGTAGATGGGGTTATAGCTGGCCTGCAACCAGACCCGGCGGCCGCCCTTGGCCAGCCGGCGGTAACGACCGGAGTCGAATTCGCCGCGGCGTAGCCGTTCCCAGAACGCCGCGTATTCCTGGCTCGACGTATAGGCGTCGTCACACAGCTTGCGATGGTGCTGGCCGATGAGCTCGTCCGCCGTGTAACCGACCACAGCCAGAAAATTGGCGTTGGCCGCGAGTACGTGGCCGCCGAGATCGAACTCGATCACGGCCTGGGACTTGTCCAGCGCGTTCATCTTGCCGTCCAGTTCCGCGGACCTGTCCACCAGCGTGGTGATCTCCGTGGCGAACTTGACGACCTTGTACGGCTTGCCTTCGGTATCGAATACGGGATTGTACGAGGCACTGAGCCAGACCTCACGGCCGTCCGCGCCGATGCGCTTGAACTCGCCCACCTCGGGGTTTCCGGCGGAAAGGCGCTGCCAGAACGTCGCGTAATCGTGGCTGGCGGCGAAGGCGGGCTCGCAGAACAGACGATGGTGTTTCCCGACCACGGCATCGGAGGTGTAACCGAGCACGTCCAGGAAATTCTGGTTGGCGGTCAAGACCGTGCCGTGCAGATCGAACTCGATGATGGCCTGGACACGATGTAGCGCGTCGTTCATCGCCTTCAGGTCGTTCAGTTCCAGCGTCTCGCTCGCGTTCGTGCCCATGACGTCTCTCGATCTATGTGAGTAGACGTTTTATCGCCCCAAAATCGGCAAACTTGAGCGGTCTTTGCCGAATTCCGCGATTTTCGTTAAAAAATCAGGTTTTCCTAGGAAAAAGTCAGGCGACGACGTGGGTCGCTTTATCAGGTGCCATGGGGTGACGTCACGCCCAAGTAACCATCCGTCACGGCAATATCCGGATAGCGCGGCAACACGCCGTTGGAGACGATCGCATCACTCCCACCGGAATGAAGCCATGTCCTTTCGCATCCGCGGTCTCGATCCCGCCCCCTTTCTCGCTTACTACGGCCTCGACGCCTCCACACTGGCCGCGCGAGGCGCGTTACGCGTCATCGCCGCCGACGACACCGGTTACCCCGAGCGTGTCGAACTGCGCGCGGCGCGCCGTGGTGAGACCTTGCTGCTGCTCAACTACGAACACCAGCCGATCGCCGGTCCGTATCGCGCCAGCCACGCGATCTTCGTGCGCGAAGGCGCCACGCAGGCTTATGACGCCGTGGACGTGGTGCCGGAGGTGATGCGTGTGCGGCAGCTTTCGTTGCGCGGCTTCGATGCGCGCGGACACATCGCCCAGGCCCTGCTCGTGGCCGGCACGCAGGTGACGGAGGCGGTGCGGCAGCTGTTCGCCAACGATGCCGTTCGCTATATCCATGCGCACTACGCGGCGTACGGTTGCTACGCCGCACGCCTCGACCGCATCGACGCCGCGGATGCCTAGAGCTTGTAGTTGATCCCGAACATCACCGTGCGCCCGTACGTGTCGAACTCCAGCGGCCGGGCCACCTTCACGCCGCTGGGCAGGCCCAGGATCTGCTGGGTCTTCATCGGCGAGTCGGTCAGGTTGTTGACCTGCAACAGGATCGACAGCCCGTTCCAGGTGCCGTGGTCGAAGGCGTAACCGAGTTGGAGATCGGTCTGCTTGTCGGCCAGTACCTGGGTGTAGCCCAGCTGGTCGAACAGGGCCACGGCCTCGCCGGTGAACGACGAACGGTAACGCTCGGCGACACGCACCGACCAGCCGTACTTTTCGTAGTAGAGCGCCAGGTTGGCGACCTTCCTCGACAGGCCGGGCAGGGTGGAGGGGCTGCCGGGAATGCTGGACACCGCGCTCACGGGCAGGCTGCTGTTGGTCAGCGAGAAGTTGGCCTGCACGCCGAAACCGTCCAGGGCCCGCGAGACCAGCCCGCCTTCAAGCGAGCCGGACAACTCCAGGCCCTGCATCTTGCCGCCGGTGCCGTTCTCGGGCCGGGTGAACGAGCCGCGTGTGCTGGTCGGCACCAGGGTGGGGGTGTCGTTCGTGTAGCCCGAGAAGTCGTAGTCCAGGGTGGTCTGGTTGTAGATGTAGTTCAGCAGGTTCTTGTTGAATACCGCGACGGCCACGTAGCTGGCGGTGCCGAAGTATTTTTCCCATGACAAATCGGCGCCCACCGCGATGTACGGTTTCAGCTTCGTGTTGCCGCCGCTGCCCGACCACAGCACCTGGCCCGCGGCCGGGCCTTCGGTCACCTGTGCGACGCCTGCGGAGGTCGCCACCTTCTCGTCGTCGATGCGTCCGCGTGCCATGGTCTTGGCCAGGCCGAAGCGCAGGAACTGCTTTTCCGACACTTCGGCAGCCAGGTTCAGGCTGGGCAGCACCTTGCTGTACTTCGTGCCGTCGGAGATACGACCGACCAGCGTGTTGCCGTTGGTCTGCAAGGCGTCGGACGACTGGTCGGTCTTCACCGCCTGTACGCCGACGTTGCCGCGCAACGGCACGTCACCCACGTTGGTGTCTATATTGAACTTGACGTAGGCGACGGGAACCTTTTCTTCCACCGTGTAGTTGCGGCTGAAGTCGCCCTGGCCGTTGCGCTGGGTTTTGTAGAACTGGCTGTTGAGTGCGCGCACCACGTCGTAGTTGACCACGCCGGGGAAGCCGCCGTAGCTGAGGTCGGTGATGCCGCTGAGCACTGAGGGATCGATGGGCGCGGCAAATCCGGGCAGGTAGTCCGCCGCGGTGGAGCCGTTGCCGTTGAGCCAGGCGAAATAGACATCCGCCTGCTTGGTCTTCGTGCGGTCGGAGTAGTTCAAGCCGACGTTGACGTCGCTGAAGATCCAGCCCACGGGATGGCTGACTTCCAGGCGGAAGGCCTTGATCGTGTCCTTCTGCTTGTCGAACTCCTCGCGACCGTTGTAACCGTAGTTGTTGGGGTCGGTGAAGAACATGGCAGACGGGTCGGCGAAGTTCACGCCGGGTCGGAAGTCCGGGAAATGCTCGTGCACCGGCGTGGCAAAGTCCGTCGACGAGGTGGCCTGGTCGGGCAGGCCGGCGAACAGGTAGGCGTCGTGAAGGTTCTTCTTCGCCGTGGAATACGACAGGTCGGCTGTGAGTGCCCAACCGTTGCCGAAGTCGTACTGGTTGTTCCACCCGGCGGAGAACAGCTTGTCGTGCTCGCGGGTGTAGTCGTTCTGCAGCACCGACTTCAGGCCGTCGATGTGGCCCGTGGTGACGATGGGGTAGGGCAGTGCCGGTACGACGCCGACGTTGGAATAGGAAATGCCGTCGCCGGCCTCGTACGGGCTGCTCGACCACTGCGCGCCGTTGAGGAAGGTTTTCTGGTTGAACGTGGAGTAGTACAGATCCAGGGTGGAGTGGTAGTGGTCGTCCGGTGCCCACTCCAGCACGGTCATCAAGCCGTTGCGCAGCTGCTTTTCGGATTTGGCACGCAATTGCCCACCTTCCTGCGACAGCACGCCGTCCGGCAACCCGGGCGTGCGCCGCACACCCTGGGATTCGATGCCCTGCGGCCCGTTGTCGACGCTCCACCACCAGGCCTGGTACTGCTTTTCCTGCACCGGCGAATCCAGCTGCGCCACGCCGACCGCCAGGCCCAGGGTGTGATCGAAGAACTGGTCGATGTACGAGAAGCTGGCCCGGTGGCCGGCATCGCCCACGCCCGAACCATGGTTGAGGCTGCCGTTGGAATTGGCCTCGCCACGCAGGTTCGCGGCAAAGGTGCGCTTGGGCAGGTCCAGCGGCTTGATGGTGTGCAGGTCCACCGTGCCGGAAAGGCCCTGGCCGATCAGGCTGGCGTCGGGTGTCTTGTAGACGGCCGCGCCGCTGATCAGTTCGGACGGGTACTGGTCGAAATCGACGCCGCGGTTCTCGCCGATCGTGGCCTGTTCACGGCCGTTGAGCGTGGTGCCGGCGAAGTCCGGCGACAGGCCGCGAATGGAGATCTGGTTGGCGCGTCCGTCCACACGCTGCGTGGCCAGGCCGGAAAGGCGGGCCAGGCTCTCCGCGATACTGCTGTCGGGCAGCTTGCCGATGTCCTCGGCCGAGATGGCCTCAATGATGTTGTTCGAATTGAGCTTGGCCTTCAGCGCACTCTGGATGCTGCCCTGGATACCGGTGACCACCACGGCGTCGAGATTGCTCGCCGCATCCGGATTGGCGGGACGCTTGTCCTTGTCCTTGTCCTTGTCCGCATCGGTGCGCTTCGGTGGCACGGCATTTGCCGATTTCGCGTCTGTGCCGGCGGCGGCCGGCGTGGCCTCCTGCGCAGTTGCAAGATCGGCACCGAGCAAGGCGAACGCGGCGGCGCACGCCATCACGAGCGGGCGGTGGGTGAGCGGCAAGACACGGCCCTGCGTCTGTCGACGATTCATCGAAGTCCCTGCAAATGCGATTGAGTGGACGATGCTCCCCATACCGCATCGCGGCGCGAGGATGCGCGACCCTCGGCGACGTGTCATCGTGCATCGCAGCACGGCGCGGGTTGTCGTGCCGCGTCGGGCAGGTCGCTCGTGGTGCGTCGCAACATACCGTGGCATATGCATTTTTGGCCGTTGACGCCGTTTTTACAGTGCGCTATATCTGCACCACGCGCATCGCATGCAACCCATGCCATCGCGTACCTTCCCGGCATCCTTGGGGTATGCCGGCACGCAGCTCGCGATGAATGACGGACAGACCGCTACGATGCGTCGCCCCGATTCCAACGATGAAAACGCCAGCTGCGCCTTCGCGCCCCGTCCGTTCGCGTACGTCAGGGCCGATGGCCATCCGATCCTCGCACGGGCCAAACTCAGCGCGCTGCGTTCCCGCGGCAAGTGCGTCGCCGGCTATTCGCCGCCTCGCCTCTCCCTCTGATCCAAAAAAACTGATCTAAAAAATAACGCTGATCGGCACGTTCACCCGTCCGTCGTGATGCCGCCGCACGTCCGCTGATGCAGGCGTGGGCGTCGTGTCACGTACCGTCCGCGCGACGAACCCGCTGGTCAGTCTGTACGCGCAGGGCGCGGCGTCGAGCCGTGCCTGTTTCCAAGGCACTTTCAGGGTGGGGGTGGGTCGTGGGTATCGATAAGGGTTATAACAAGAAGTACCTGGCGCTGGCCGTATGTGCCGTGTTGTCCAGCAGCGTGTTCGCACAGGATGCCGCGCCGGCTGCCACGCCGCCGGCCAAACCGGCCGCCACGGATGCGAAGGGCGCGCCGGCCAAGCCGGACAAGGCCGTTCAGATGAAGGCGTTGAGTGTGGTGGCCAACCGCTACGACGCCACCGACATGCGGATGGACGCCATCAATACGGTGGATGTGTTGTCCGCCGCCGACCTGCAGCGCACCGCGGTGCATAACGTCGCCGAGGCGCTGGGTCTGATGTCCGGCGTCAACGTGACCACCACGGGCTCCGGCTATTTCGGTGGCATCGACGGTGCGGCTCGGGGCGAAGGCATGTTCACCTCGGTGCGCGGCCTGCCTTCGGAATACAACGTCAACCTGGTCAACGGCAGTAACGTCGCCCAAGGCATGCCATACAGCCGCAGCGTCCAGCTGAGCCTGCTGCCGCCCACGGGCCTGCAGACCATCGTGCTCAACAAGACCTCCACGGCCGACATGGACGGCGATGCCATCGGCGGCACCATCGACTTCCGCACGCCCAGCGCGTTCGACTACAAGAAGGATTTCAGCGGCAGCGTCACTGCCAGCGGTCGTGTGGAAAGCCGTGCGCGCGATTACGGCGGTAGCGGCCTGGGCAGCGGTCTGGCCGGTGAACTGCAGGGCAAGTTCGGTGAGCGCAAGCAGTTCGGCATCTATGTCAGCGGCTACTACGACTACCGCAACATCGCCAACAGCGAGATCGGCGCTGCGGAAAGCGCGTCCAATGACGGCTCGTGGGCATTCCTGCATGCCACGGCGACCGGTGCCAGCGCTCCCGGGTACGACCCGGCGCGCAACCTCACCAGCCTGGGCACCAACGTGGGTATCGCTTCGGGCTTCGAGCGCCGCTACGGCGGCAACATATCGTTCGACTGGTACGTGGACCCGTCGCTCATGGCCTATGCGCGCATGACCTATGCCTACGCGCTGACCGAACAGAACACCACCTACAGCCAGTTGCTGCCGCAGAACGTCACCTATGTGCCGTCGGCCACGGCGGGCGAATACACGCCGAATATCGGGCGGATCGCCAACCGTTTCTGGTTCGAAACCAACCCGGAGCGGGCGGACCTGGCGACCATCCAGCTGGGTGCGGACAAGACCGCGGGCGGCTGGACCATCTCGCCCAACGTCTTCTGGAGCATCGGTCGCAACGACCGCCCCGCACACGTCGAGATCGACGGCCGCGAGGACAAGTACTCGCAGGACAACTTCGCCTACAACCGCAGTTCGCTGCTGCGGTACGGCGGCAACGGTTTCCCGTATCCGGTGCTGACGCCGGGCCTGCTGAACTCCGTGAACAACCTGCAGAACATGTATGCGAACGACTATGGCGAGGTGACCGACATCCGCTCCGGACAGAAGCGTGGCGGTGCCAAGCTGGACCTGCGCTACGATTTCGACGGCGGTTCGCTGCAGTCGATCAAGTTCGGCGTGAAGTACAGCGACAGCGCGCGCGAGTTCACCAACCGCGACTATTCCACCGGCGGCATCAACGACGGCACCACCACGCTGGACGACCTGGGTATCATCAAGGGGTATTACAACCAGATATTCCCGGGTAAGTTCGCCTGGCGCACGCCCAACGTGAGTCGCGCGGCCGTGGCGGCGCTGATCGACGGGCACGTGCAGCCCTCGGACCTGGACACCTGCAGCCAGCTTGACTTCAACAACTACAACTGCGACACGATGCGCGGTACGGAGGCGGTCACCGCGGCGTACGGCATGGCGACCTTCCAGAACGGCCCGTGGGAAGTCATCCCCGGTGTCCGCTTCGAACACACGTCCATCCGCAACACCTTCTGGACGACGCCGCAGGATGCGGACGGCAACGAGCAGCCCGGCTTCTTTTCCAACAACCGCACGGTGTACAACGAGCCGCTGGGCAGCCTGTTCGTCAACTTCCGCCCGGATGGCAACATCGTCTACCGCGGTGCGATCTGGCAGAGCTATACGCGTCCGGCGTTCGTCCAGCTGGGCGGCGGCTCGCAGATCAACGTGTCCGACGGTGTCACCACGATCACCAGCGGCAATCCCAACCTGAAGCCGATCAAGGCCACCAACGTGGACCTGGGCGCGGAGTGGACCACGCACAGCGGCGGTTACGTGTCGCTGTCCAGCTACTACAAGAAGCTGCGTGACTACATCTACGACAGCGGCGGCGGCCAGGCCAATCCGAACACGTCCGGGGTGGGCACGGTGCTGACCAAGACGCCCACGAACGGCGGCGACGGGCATGTCTACGGCCTGGAGGCCACCTACCGGCAGAAGTTCCAGTTCCTGCCGGAGCCGTTCGACGGCCTGGGCTTCAGCGTCAACGCGACGCGGCAGAACTCCAAGGTGGACCTGGGTCGCGAGGGCTTCGGCAACGAGCGCCTGCAGTCGGCACCGCAGCGCATGGCCAATGCGGAACTGTTCTACGAGAAGGGCGGTTTCTCGCTCAACCTCAGCTACCACTACACCGGTTCGTACCTGTCCACGTATGACTACCTCAACCAGGGTGCGCCGTGGGACGACCTGTGGATCCGTCCGATCCGTCGCGTCGACCTGCATGCCGGTTACCTGCTGTCCAACGGGCTGCAGTTCGACCTGCAGGTCAGCAACCTTACCAAGCAGTACTCGTACTGGTCGCACATCGGACGCAACAGCCTGGCCAACTCGGATATCGTCAATGCCGGCATGACCACCCTGTTCACCGTGAAGTATTCGTTCTGAGCATGCAGCGTCGCCAGTTCCTCGCGTTGTCGCTGCTCACTCCCCTGGCGTTCGCCGGGCGCGGGTGGGCGGCGTCGACCGGCGGCCCGGTGCCGGCGGTCGCGCCGGACGGCAAACCGCACGCGTTCGGTTTCGGTCATCGCCAGTTCCTGCTGGACGGCCGGCCGTTCCGCGTGCACAGCGGCGAGATGCATCCCGCACGCGTCGCCCGCGAGCACTGGCGACACCGGATTCGGATGGCGCGGGCGATGGGCCTGAACACGGTGGCCCTCTACGTAATGTGGAACCACCACGAGCGCGAGCCGGGCGTGTTCGACTTCAGCAGCGACAATCGGGATATCGTCGCCTTCATCCGCTTGTGCGCGGAGGAGGGCATGTGGGTGTATCTGCGCCCCGGCCCGTATATCTGCGGGGAATGGACCAACGGCGGCCTGCCGGCCTGGCTGTTGCGCGACCCGGACACGCGCCTGCGCACTCGCGACGATCCGCGTTACATGACCGCGGTGCGCCGCTACATCGCTGCGCTGGCACCGCGGATCGCGCCGCTGATGGCAGGTGCGGGCGGCCCGGTGCTCATGCTGCAGATCGAGAACGAATATGCGATGTTTGCCGATGATGTCGGCTATCTGGATGCTTTGCGCAACCTGTGGCGCGAGCACGGTATCGACGGGCCGTTTTCCGTCTCGGACGGCTGGAAGGACCTGCAACGTCGCAAGGCCTATCCGGAAGGCGCCGCGCTGGGCCTGGACGGTGCCGACGTGGCCGAGCTGGTGAAGGGCAGGGGCTTTGCCGGCGAATCGCCGGTGTGGCTCGGCGAGGGATATCCGGGCTGGCTGACCCATTGGGGCGAGCCGGGCTTCGCCACGAAGGACCTGGTGGAGCCGTTGCGCCGGGTGATGCAGGCGGGCTATTCATTCAATCTCTATGTCGTCCACGGCGGCAGCAATTTCGGACTCACCGCGGGGTCCAACGCGGAAGACGACGGGTCGCAGTTCCAGCCCGTCATCACCAGCTACGACTACGGCGCGCCGATCGACGAGCGCGGCGCCGCTACGTCGCAGTACCACCGCCTGCGTGAGGTGATCCGGCAGGCGACGAAGGTCGAGCCGCCAGCGTTGCCGCCCGCGCCACCCGCAGCCACCTTCGCCACGGTCATCGCGCAGCCGTTCGCCTCGTTGTGGGACAACCTGCCGGGCGAGGGAGTGACCCTGCCGTCCCCCGGCCCGAACGAGATCCTGTTCGGGCAGGACCAGGGCCTGGTGGTGTATCGCAAGCGCATCGCGCCCGCGGGCGTGCTGCGGCTGGAAAACGTGCGCGACTATGCGGTGGTGCACGTGGAGGGACGCGAGGCGGGCGTGGTGTCGCGCGTGGTGCATGCCTCGCTGAACGCGAGGCCCGACGTGACCTTGCCGGCGGTGCCTCCTGCCGGCGGCGTGCTGGAGATCCTCGTCGATACCTTCGGTCACATCAATTTCGGCCCGCGACTGGGCGACCACAAGGGACTGATCGGTCCGGTTTCGCTGGACGGTGCGCCCGTGCACGACGTGCAGGCCTGGCCGCTGCCGCTGGACGATGCCTGGTTGCGCGGCCTGCGGCCGTTGCAGTCGCCGCCGCGGCGGGGCGGGGTGTTCTTCAAGGCCACCGTGCAGGTCGATGCTCCCGGTGATGTGTATATCGACGTGACCAGCTGGGCCAAGGGCTATCTCTGGGTCAACGGGCACCTGCTCGGGCGGTACTGGAACATCGGGCCGCAACAGCGGCTGTTCTGCCCGGGGCCGTGGTTGAACGCCGGGGCGAACGAAGTGCTGCTGCTGGACCTGCACCGGACGGAAGGCGCCGCCGTGGCCGCGGCGACCTCGCTGGCCGCGACGGCGGCCCTCACGCAGTCGCCCGCCGGGAGCACGGCATGAGCGCCGTCGGGCGTCTGCGCACGCCGGCAAGCGGCAGCCCCGCCGACGCGACGGGCGTGCCGCCGCGCGCGATCGGATTCTGGGGCGGCCTGTCGGCCAACGTGCTGAACATGATCGGGATCGGGCCGTTCGTGACGATTCCCCTGGCGTTGTCCGCGCTGGCCGGGCCATCGGTGCTGCTGGGCTGGATCGCCGGTGCGTTGCTGTGCCTGTGCGACGGGCTGGTCTGGGCTGAGCTGGGTTCCACCATTCCCGAGTCCGGCGGCCCCTACCACTACCTGCGCGAGGCCTATGGGCGCGACAAGGCCGGGCGCCTGTTCGGGTTCCTGTACCTCTGGCAGACCCTGCTCACGGCGCCGTTGTCGATCGGCTCGGCGGCGGTGGGCTTCGCACAATACGTGGGTTTCCTGATCCCGTCGCTGGGCGACACGGGCCGCGCGCTGATCGCCGCGGGGTTGTGCCTGGTCAACACCGCGGTGCTTTACCGGCGGGTCGGGCAGATCCAGCGGCTGTCGGTGTTCGTCAGCGCCATCGTGGTTGCGGCCTGCGCCTGGATCGTCTTCAGCGGCATCACCCATTTCGACATGGCGGTGGCCCGCGGTTTCTTCGAAACGAAGATGCCCTCGTCGCACGGCTTCTGGCTGGGGCTGGGCGCCGTGTCGCTGATCGCCGTCTACGATTACGGTGGCTACAACAACGTCTGCATGCTCGGCGGCGAAGTCAGGAATCCGCGGCGCACCATCCCCATGGCGGTGCTGGTCTCCATTCCGCTGGTGGCGGTGCTCTACATGGGCCTCAACCTGAGCATCCTGGGCGTGTTGCCCTGGGCGCAGGCAGCGCATTCCAAGGCGGTCGTCGCCGACTTCATGCAGGCGATCCACGGGCATACCGGGGGCACGCTGGCGGTGCTGCTGATCCTGCTGGCCAGTTGGGGCTCCGCGCTGGTGGTGCTGCTGGGGTACTCGCGTGTGCCGTATGCGGCCGCGGCCGATGGCCAGTTCTTTCCCGTGTTCGCGCGGCTGCATCCGCGCGGGGGTTTTCCCACGGTGTCGCTACTGTTCGTCGGCGCCACCTCGGCCGCAGCGTGTTTCCTCTCGCTGGAGCACCTGATCGCCACGTTGATGGTGACGCAGATCCTGTTCCAGTACATCGCGCAATGCTTCGCCGTGGTCGCCCTGCGGCGCCGGCGTGCCGCGCCGGATGTGTTCCGCATGCCGTTGTATCCGTTGCCGCTGGTGATCAGCGTCGTCGGCTGGCTGTACCTGGTGGCGACGGCGGAAACCTCGTCGATCGTGGCCGCCGTGGTGGCGGTGTTCGCCGGCACCCTTCTTTTCCTGTGGCAAGCACGGAGGACACAGACGTGGCCCTTTCTCCCTCGCTGAAATCGTGGGACGTGGCCGTGGTCGGCGAGATCTACGCCGATCATGTGTTCAGCGGCTTTCCCGCGTGGCCCGGTCCCGGCGAAGAGGTGATCGCGCAGCACTACGTGCGTGAGCTCGGCGGCGGCACGGTCAACACGGCCTGCGCGCTGTCGCGCCTGGGTCGCCGCGTGCGCCTGGTCGGCGTGATCGGCGAGGCCGACCTCGACTGGTTCGAGGGTCGCCTGGCCGAGTTCGGCGTCGGCATGGATGGTATCCGCCTGGGCAGCGACGGCACCGGGATCACGGTCAGCGTCTCCACCGTTGAAGACCGTTCGTTCTTCACCTACCCGGGCGTGAACCGCGCACTGCCCGAACTGCTGGCCACGGCCGAGATCGTCGCCGACCTGGCCACGGCACGGCACGTGCATTTCGCCATGCCGTTGCCGCGCGACCTCGCCTCCACCCTGCTTCCGCTGTTGCGTCAGGCCGGCTGCACCACGTCGCTTGACGTCGGCTACAGCCCGGACTGGCTGCGCGACCCGGCCAACCACGCCAGCTGCCGCGACGTCGACCTGTTCCTGCCCAACGAGAAAGAGGCCGCGCTGGTGGCCGGCAGCGCTGCCCCCTCGGCCTACGAGGCCTGGTGCGCGTCGGTCGGCATCGGCCTGGCCGTCATGAAGCAGGGCGCCCAGGGTGCGTGGATCGCCGATGCGCGCGGCCTGCGCCGCGTACCGGCGCCGCGCATCGTGGCGGTCGATTCCACCGGCGCGGGCGATGCCTTCGACGCTGGCGTGATCGACGGCCTGCTCGATAACGAACCCATCGACGGCTGCGTCGAGCGTGGCTGCCTTTGCGGCGCCCTGTGCACGACCGCGCCCGGCGCCCTTGCATCGCTTCCCCATCCCACGCACTTGAGGACCCTCCGTGAGCAAACGTACGGATCGTAAGATCGCATTGATCGGAGGCGGCGGTGTCCGCTCTCCCCTGGTAGTGTTCGGCGTCAACGAGGCGGCCGAGGCACTCGGCGCGTCCGAGATGGTGCTGTACGACCCGGACCCCGCGCGCCTGCGCATCATGGTCGACCTGGGCAAGGCCGTGATCCGCCGGTTCGGTGGCGACCTGCGACTACGCGGCGCCACCTCGCTGGAAGACACCATCGAAGGCGCCGATTTCGTGCTCAACAGCATCCGCATCGGCGGCATCGCCGGGCGCGCGGCGGACGAGCGCACGTCGATCGACCACGGTTATCCCGGCCAGGAAACCACCGGCCCCGCCGGCGTCGCCATGGCCCTGCGCACCATTCCCATCGCCATCGAACAGGCGCGGCTGGTGGAACGGCTGAGCCCCGAGGCGTGGCTGGTCAACTTCACCAACCCCGCGGGGCTCATCACCCAGGCGGTGAGCGATCACAGCAAGGCGCGCATCGTCGGCATCTGCGACACGCCCACCGAGTTGTTCCACAACATCGCCCACGCCCTGGGCGAGCCTGCCGCGGACGTCGAGTGCGACTACGTCGGCCTCAACCACCTCGGCTGGGTGCGCGGCGTGCGCGTGCGCGGCGAAGAAGTGATCGACCGGCTGCTGGCCAGCGACGAACTGCTGCGCAAGCTGTACCTGGCGCCGCTGTTCGACTTCGACATGATCCGCACCCTGCGGCTGATCCCCACCGAATACCTGTTCTTCTACTACGAGCGGCAGCGCGCGCTGGTCAACCAGCGCAAGCAGGGCGGCAGCCGCGGGGGTGAGATCCAGCGGCTCAACGACGAGTTGCTGTCCAGCCTCACCGCACGCCTGGATGCCGGTGACGGCGACACGGCGGTGGATATCTACGCGGCCTACCTCAACCAGCGTTCCGGCTCGTACATGAAACTGGAAGCCGAGGGCGGCTCGGCGTTCGATCAGGGGGTGAGCCTGCAGGGCGACCCGTTCCGCGTCGCCACGGGCTACCACCGCATCGCCATCGACGTGATGAGCGCGCTGACAGGCGCCAGACCGGCGCGTATCGTCGTCAACACGCGCAACGGCGGTGCGCTGCCGGACCTGCCGGACAACGATATCGTCGAGATCGCCTCGGACATCTCGCTGGATTCCATCGTGCCGCGTCCCATCGCGCCGCTGCCGGATGCGGTGAACGGCTTGGTGCGTTCGGTCAAGGCGTATGAGCGTGCGGCGATCGCGTCGGTGCTGGAAGATCGTCGCCTCGAGGCGCGCAAGGCCATGTTGATCCATCCGGCGATCGGCCAGTGGACTCCCTCGGGCGATCTGCTGGATGCCTTGCTGGGGCATGCGAACGAAGACGGCGAATGCCTGTGCCAGGGTCCGGTACATCGCCACGCGTAAGCCGCTTCATCTTGCGCACACACTTCCTTCATTAGCTTTTGTCGGACTTATTCCACCGGCAGAAGCTCTTGATCGATTCCACAGCGATCGAACGCCTGGATGCACTCATGCAGGGCGGCGGTCGCCGCATCCTCGGTATCGCCGGCTTGCCGGGCGCGGGTAAGTCTACGCTCGTGGCGCAAATCCTCGAGCACGTCGGCCCGCATGCGGTCGGCGTGCCGATGGATGGTTTCCATCTGGCCAACGCGGAACTGGCCCGCCTTGATCGCGCGTCGCGCAAGGGCGCTCCCGATACCTTCGACGCCGCCGGTTACGTGGCGTTGCTGCGCCGACTGCGCGACCCGGTGCCGGGCGAGATCGTCTATGCGCCGGCCTTCCACCGAGAGATCGAAGAGCCGGTGGCCGGTGAGATCGCCGTGTCCGCCGATGCCCGGCTGATCGTCACCGAAGGCAACTACCTGCTGCTGGACGCGGATGGCTGGCAGGACGTGCACGGCCTGCTCGACGAGGTGTGGTTCGTCGACGTGGACGACGTCCAGCGCCGCGAGCAGCTGTTGCAGCGGCATATGCACTACGGGCGCACGCGGCAAGCCGCGCTCGACTGGATCGAACACACCGACGAACCCAACGGCCGCCGCATCGCGGCGACGGCGGGGCGTGCGGATTTCAACGTGCGGGTCAGCCTCGATGCGACCGCATGACCTCGTTCTACGTGTAAGGAGACAGGCATGCAAGCGGTAAATCCCTCCAACGCCGACAGCGCCGGTGGCAGCACCGGCCTGGTCGTCGGCATCGCGGTGATCGCCGCGCTCGGCGGACTGCTGTTCGGCTACGACACCGGCGTGATCGGCGTCGCGCTCCTGGGCCTCGGCCGTGAGTTCGCGATGGACGACACGACCAAGCAGCTGGTCACGGGCGCGATCATCTTCGGCGCGCTGTTCGGCTGCCTCGGCACCGGCCCGTTGTCCGATCGCCTCGGTCGCCGGCGTATGGTCATCTTCGTGGGCGTGCTGTTCGCGCTCGGCTCGATCGCCTCGGCGATGTCGACGAGCGTGGAAATGCTGATCGCGTCACGTTTCCTGCTGGGCCTGTCGGCCGGCAGTTCCACGCAGATCATCCCGGTGTACATCGCGGAAGTATCGCCGCCGAAGCATCGCGGCAAGATGGTGGTGCTGTTCCAGTTCATGGTGGTGTTCGGCATCACCGTGGCCTACTTTACGGGTTTCTTCCTCGGTGAACACTGGCGCTGGATGTTCGGCCTGGGCCTGGTGCCGGCGGTGATCCTGCTGGGTGGCATGGCGATCCTGCCCGAGAGCCCGCGCTGGCTGGTGACCAAGGGTCGCAAGCAGGAGGCGATCGACGTGCTGACGCGCGTACGCGGCGACCGTGGCCTTGCCGAGCGCGAGGTGACCGAGATCGAGGGTGTGTCCGACAACCAGGAGACCGGCCGCTGGCGCGACCTGGCCAAGCCGTGGATCCGCCCGGCCGTGATCGTCGGCGCGAGCATATCGATGTTTTCCCAGATCACCGGCAACAACGCGCTGATCTACTACGCCCCCACTATCCTCACCAAGGCCGGCTTCTCGGACAAGTGGGCCGTGCTGGGCACCGGCGGCAGCACCATCCTCGTCGTCATCATGACGGTCATCGGCAGCATCCTGGTCGACCGCATCGGCCGGCGTCGCTACCTGCTGTGGATGATTCCCGGCTCCATCGTGGCGCTGGTGGTCATGGGTTTCCTGTTCGAAGGGCAGGGGCCGCAGACCGACCTTAGCCGCGTGCTGGTGGTGGCCTGCCTGGCCGCTTACCTGATGCTCAACTGCGGCGGCTTCGGCGTGTGCATCTGGCTGATCAATTCCGAGGTTTATCCGCTGTTCGTCCGCGGCAAGGGCGCCAGCCTGGGTGCCTTCAGCCACTGGTTCTTCGACCTCCTGGTGACGCTGAGCACGTTGTCGCTGGTGACCTGGCTGGGCGCCTCGCACACGTTCTGGCTGTATGCGGTGATCTCGCTGGGCGCGCTGGTGTTCATCTACTACATGGTGCCCGAGACGATGGGCAAGAGCCTGGAACAGATCGAGCACGAACTGCGCGAGGAACGCTTCTACCCGTTCCAGCAGAAGCGCAGCAGGCATCGCTGATCCGACAGGGCCATGCCCGCAAAAGCGCCCGGGCGTGGTCCAGCATGGCGTGCCTCAACCCAAGGAACACCACGTCATGCTGAAACCCACCCTTGTCGCGCTGTCGCTGGCCTTGTCGCTGGTCCCGTTGGCGGCGATGGCCACGGGTGACGCCGCCGCCGCGGGCTTTCCCGCAGCCGCCACGAGCGCCATGCCCGCCGACGTGGGCACCGATGCACCGAAGGCCACCGGTGCGGCAGACCGGTCGGCCGTCTTGCAGGCCTCGCTGCAGTCGCTTGCCGACAAGGCAAAGCCCGCCCACTTCGGCATCATCGTGACCGACCTGGACGACGGCACCACGGCGCGGGTCGGCGACGACCGCGCCTACATGCTGATGAGCGTGTTCAAGGCGCCGGTCGCCGCTGCCGTGTTGCACGGCGTGGACGCAGGCACGTTGCACCTCGACCAGAGGGTGCACCTGACGCCGGCCGACGTGGTGGCGGGCTCCGCGGTACCGTCGATCGGCACGCGGGCAGCGAAGGGAGCCATCGATGTCACGGTGGCCGAACTGCTGTCGGCGTCGGTCTCACAGAGCGACAACACGGCCGTGGACGCGTTGCTCAAGCTGCTCGGCGGTGGCCCCAAGGTCACGGCGTACCTCGACGGTAAAGGCGTCCATGGCATGCGCATCGACGTGGGCGAACGGGAGATCGGGCAGGTGTTCGACGGCCTGGCCGACGGCACAGCGGTTCCGGTACACGAGACCGCGCAGGCGAAAGATGCGCGGCGTCGTCGCGGCTACGAGGCCGCCATCGCCATGCCGCAGAACACCACGACGCTGGACGGCGCGGCCACGTTCCTGCGCAAGCTGCAGGCCGGCGAACTGCTGTCGCCCGTGTCGACGCGCTACCTGCTGTCGCTGATGCAGGCCCAGGTCGTGCCCACGCGTATCCGCGCCGGCCTGCCGGCCGGCTTCGGCATCGCCGACAAGACCGGTACGGGTGCGAGCTACGGCAAGCGCATCGCCGCCTGGAACGATATGGCCATCGTCACCGCGCCCAACGGCAAAAGCGCCGTCGTGGCGGCTTTCCTGCGCGATACCACGTCGACGGACGATGAGCGTGCCGCGTGGTTCAGGGAACTGGGCGCGCTGGTCGCGGCGCAGTTGCGGTAACGCCCGGACCCGATAAAGCCCCGACGTCCGACCACGCCACATGCCACGCGCCGGATCGCGGCGCGTGGCATGTCGACTTACCTCAGGCCTTGATGAAAGCCAGCAGGTCCGGGTTGATGACATCCGCGTGCAGGGTCAGCATGCCGTGCGGGTAGCCCTTGTAGAGCTTCAGCTGGGCGCCCGGAACGAGCTTGGCGGAAAGCACGCCCGCATCCTCGTAGGGCACGATCTGGTCGTCGTCACCGTGCATGACCAGCGTGGGTACGGTGATGGCCTTGAGGTCGTCGGTGAAGTCGGTTTCCGAGAACGCCTTGATGCAGTCGTAATGGGCCTTGATGCCGCCCATCATGCCCTGGCGCCACCAGTTGTCGACCACGCCGTCGAGCGTGGTCACGCCCGGGCGGTTGAAGCCGTAGAAGGGAATGGGTACCTCGCGGTAGAACTGCGCGCGGTTGTCCGCCAGCGACGTGCGGAAGCCGTCGAACACCGAGATGTCCAGGCCGCCGGGATTGGCCGGGGTCTTGACCATGATCGGCGGCACTGCGCTGACCAGCACGGCCTTGGCCACACGGCCCGTGCCGTGACGCGCCACGTAGCGCGCCACTTCGCCGCCGCCGGTGGAATGGCCGATGTGCACGGCGTCCTTCAGGTCCAGGTGCGCGGCCAGTTCGGCCACGTCGGCCGCGTAGGTATCCATGTCGTTGCCGGTCGCCGTCTGCGACGAACGCCCGTGGCCCCGGCGGTCATGCGCGATGACGCGAAAACCGTGGGCGAGGAAGAACATCATCTGCGCGTCCCAGTCGTCCGCACTCAGCGGCCAACCGTGGTGGAAGACGACCGGCTGGCCGGTGCCCCAGTCCTTGTAGTAGATCTGCGTGCCGTCTCGCATCGTGATGAATGACATAGCCTTGGCCTTCTTCGGTTCCGGGAGGGAAGCTGAAGGGTAACGCGGACGCCCGCTTCCGTGCGCTCTTACCGTGCGGGATCGGCGGGATCGGCGGGAACGGGGTGATCGGCGGTGTCGGTCAGGGTGGTGGGAAAATCCCCCAGACGCACCCGGAGGTAAACCGGACGGTCGCCGAGGTTGAGGCCATAGTCGGTCTCGTCGCCGTTCCACCAGCGGCGGGACACCCAGGTGCCGTTGCGGTATTCGCCTTCCTCCACGCGCAGTAGCTGGCCCATGCGGCCGTCCTGCCGAGTGCGCTCGAACTCCACGCGCGCGTGGAAGCCGACCAGCAGGTACTCGTCCTTGTCCAGCGGCAGCAGGAGGATGTGGCCGTCCGCGGTGGGATTGCCCGGCAGTTCCGGCGGCGCGTCGCCCCAGGGCGGGGCGCCGTAGGACACATGGGCCGTCCAGCCATCGCCCAGCGCGATGTCCGTTTTCGGTTGGCCGCGTTGCTCCACGGCGGCCTTGAGCGTGCCCTTGAACGCCGCATCGGCGACCCGGCCCTGGATCGGGCCGAGCAGGGCGAAGTTGCGCGCGTGGGCTTCCGTCGCGGCCTTGCGTTCCGCGGTGTCGGCGGCGTGGTCCACGCCGAAGATCGAGAAACCCACGCCGCCCTGCGCGAGCACGTGGAACAGGTAGGGCGCGTTGCCGGCGTCGTAGCCGGTCTCGGAGATCCACGGCGGGTTGTCGGCGCGGGTGTATTGGCCGACCACCTTGGTGAACTCGTGGTAGTCGGTGCTGTAAAGGTCGGTGCCGATCAGGTCGATGTGCGGTGCGCTGGCCTTCCAGGTGTCCAGCACGTTCCAGGTGGCGCCGCCGCTGGGGTAGTCGTAGCCGGGCATGTGCTTGCCCTTGTAGCGCAGCCACGTGTTGACGTACATCGGCAGCGCGTAGCGCGCCTTGCCGCTGGCCGCCACCTGGTCGATATAGCGCGCGATGCCGTAGGCGTTGAACTGTTCGTCGGCATCGGCACCGAAGGTCGCCGTCCAGGTGCGGCCGGCTGGCCGGTGCAGGGCCTGCGCCAGCGCCTCGGGTACCGGTGCGGCGAACGCGCGCTCCGCTGCCGCGGAGTGGTCGCGGATGGCACCGACGCTGCCGGGCTCGTTTTCCACCTGCACCATGATCACGGTGTGGCGATCGCCGTCCACCTTGCGCAGGTGGTCCATGAGGGCGGCGAACGCGGCCTGGTCCGCGTGCAGGTTGGCATCGGCGTAGGGCGAGAGATCTTCCAGCGGCGTGCCGTGTTCATCCAGCGCCCGCGGGTAGCGGGCGGGATCGGCCTTCATCCACTCCGGCACGTAGTGCATCTGGCCGTTCTTCCAGCTGCCGAACCAGAGCACCACCAGGCGCAGGCCGTGCGCTCGGGCGCCGGCAATCAGCGCGTCGAGGTTGGCCGTGTCGTAGCGACCCGGGGAGGGCTCGAACTGTTCCCAGTAGACCGGCGCCTCCAGGGTGTTCGGGTGCAGCGCGAGCACCTCGTCCCACACCTCGGGCAGGACGGCGGGCCATGCGCTGGAGTTGTGCAGCTGCACGGCCAGCATCGTGTAGGGCTTGCCGTCCACCTGCAGCGCGTGGCGTCCGTTCGCATGCACCACCTGGGGCAGCTGCGCGGCGAGCGCCGGTGCGCTGGCCAGGACCAGGGCACCCGTCAGGGCGACGGCCCGCGCCTGGGCGAAGGCACGCACGCGGCCGGGCAGGCGGATCAAAACGACACCGTGGCGCGCATCCAGTAATAGCGGCCCAGCAGGTCGTAGGTGGCGACGTCGGTATTGGCGTTGGTCACGTTGTTGGCGAAATACAGCGGCGGTTGCTTGTCGGCCAGGTTGTCGACACCGAGCTCGAAGCGCGTGTGCCAGGGTTCGACCTTATAGGCAACCTGCACGTTGTGGTAGACGTATGCGCCGATCTTGCGCTCGATGCCCGGCAGGTCGGCATCCGCCGAAAGCCCCTGGGTGAGGTCGCTGCTGCCGATCTGGGTGCGGCCGACATAGCGCAGCCGCCAGGAGGCACTGAAGTTGCCCATGGACCAGTTCAGCGTGCCCAGGCCGCGCCAGCGGGGGAAGTTGCCATAGGAATAGGTGTAGATGCCGGCGTTGTGGATCACCACCGAATGCGGGTCGGTGGTGTCGGGGTTGATGTCGTATCGCTTCACGTAGGTGCCGTTGAGCGAGGCGGCGAACTTGCCGTAGGCCGTTTCGGGAAAGCGATACGCCAGGCCGACATCGGTGCCGGCCGCCCACAGCTTGCCGAGGTTGACGGTGGGCTCGGCCACGTAGTTGATGGTGCCGTTGCCGTTGCGATGCACCAGCGCACAGAACGCGCTGGCCGGGTTGGCGTAGCACTGGTTCAGCACCGTCTGTGCCGACACCTGGGAGATCGTGTCCTTGAGGTTGATCTTCCAGCTGTCCACGCTGAAGGACAGGCCGTCCAGCCAGTGTGGATCGTAGACCAGGCCGATGTCGTACGAGCGCCCGGTTTCCGGCTTGAGCTGGTAGCCGGCCAGCACCGAGCCCGACGCCTTGCCCGACACCTGGCCGTCTGCCTGGCGGTAGGAGCCATCGGTAGGCACGTTGGCGCAGGCCACGTCATGCCCCCCGGTGTAGCCGTTGCACGGGTCGTTGGCGGTGGCCGAATCGCCGGCCACGCCCGCGTACAGTTCGCTGGTGTTGGGTGCACGGAACACCTGCGACACCGTACCGCGCAACAGCAGGTCGTCCAGCGGACGCCATTCCAGCGCCACCTTGCTGTTGGTCTTGCTGCCGACCGTGCTGTAGTCGGACCAGCGCGAGCCCAGCGTCAGGTTGAGCGAGCGGATGCCCGGCAGGTCGGACAGCAGGGGCACCAGCGCCTCCGCATAGGCTTCCTTGACGTTGAAGCCGCCGGCCAGCGTGGAAGCGCAGAACTCGACCACCCCGCACAGTCCGTTCTCGTCGCCGGTCCACAGCGGGTCGGCCTGCGTGGAGGTGCTTTCCTTGCGGTAGGACACCCCGGTGGCGAGGCTGACCGTGCCGGCGGGCAGGTCGAACAGGTTACCGTTGGCATTGGCTTCCCACTGCTTCACGGTGTACACGCTGGTGACCGTCGGGTTGACGATCATCGACTGCAACGTGGCCAGGCTGGACGGCGCGTTGAGGTTGAAGATGTCCAGCGGCGTGCAGCCGGCGATCGCATTGCCCGCGCTGCCGCAACGCACGGTGCCGTCGGTATCGCGGAACGACGGCCCTACCGCCTGGTTGAACTGCGCATAGTCCAGGAAGCCGTTGTTGCGCGATATCTGGCGCACGCGACCGTAGTTGATATCGGTGGACCATTGCCAGGTGCTGTCGCCGAACGCGCCGCGCAACCCCGGGTTCACCTGCAGGTTGTACGTGTTGTACTGGTAGCTGCGGTTGCCCAGCACCGTGGCGCGCGTATTGAGGTCGTTGTACGACATGCCCGTGGCGCGGTCGGTGCCGAAGTTCACCCCGAACGGGTTGTAAGCGCTGGCGGAGGACACCAGGAAATTGTCGCCGTTGGCGAACACGGGGATCGGCGCGATTACCGACGACGATTTGGTCTTGCTGAAATAGGCGTTGACGTAGCCCTGCACCGAGGGCGTGAACTGGTACTTGCCCAGGACGAAGGCGTTCGTGCGCTTCTGCGGCGTCTGCAACAGGTTGTAGGGCTGGTAGTTGTACGAATCGCTGCCGTGGTAGCAGTGGAAATCGCCGCGGCCCGGCTGTCCGCTCACGCCGGGGTTGAGGGTGACGCGCGAGCAGCCGGACGCGGCGGCCAACGCGGTGGACGCATCGGAGCCGTCGTTGAAATTGACCGAACCGCCGGGCGTGGCGGACGAGCCCTGCTTCACCGGGGCGCCATCCACCAGATACAGGGCGTCCTTCGAGTAGGGACGGGCGGCCGCCGACACCGCGTCGATATCGCTGTACGACAGCCCGGCGATGACGCCGTAGTTGCTGCCGGTGTGCCCGGCGGTCAGTGCGAAGTTGCGTCGGTTGCCGTCACTGCGCTTGCTGGTGCCGAAGTCGCTGGACAGCTGCACGCCATCGAAGTGGTCGCGCAGGATGAAGTTGACCACGCCGCCGATGGCATCCGAGCCGTACACGGCCGAGGCACCGTCGCTGAGCACCTCGACGCGCTCGATCATGCTCGCCGGAATGGCGTTGACGTCGTTGTAGGCCAGGCGCACGCCATTGACCAGGATCAGCGTGCGCTTGTCGCCCAGGCCACGCAGGGACACCGTGGAGGCGCCGGTGCCGCCGCCGCTGTTGGTATTGGGATTGGTCGCGTTGCCGGCGATGGAAGGCAACTCCTGGACCAGGTCGCCCAGCGTCGGCTTGCCGGTGGCCTCGATGGCGGCGCGATCCAGCGTCACCACGGGATTGGCCGTCTCGGTGTCCACTCGGCGGATGCGCGAGCCCGTGACGGTCACCGCGTCGAGCGTCTTCGCCTCGGTGGCGCTGGCGTCCTTCGGGGTGTCCTGCGCCTGCGAGGTGGCGCAGGTTCCCAGTAGCGCCAGCGCGATGGCGGCCTGCAACGTCGTGCCGACGAGCCTCGCGGAAAACCCCGTACAGGAGGAGCGGTCGGACCTGGAGCGATGACGTGGATACATGGCGTTCCTCGGGGCGGTGGCGAAAAGGTGCACGGGGCCGTCGAGCGGTCCGCGGACCGCTCGGGGTGGGTGGAATGCGTGGTGGCCTTGAAGCTCAGGTGGCGCCGGAGGCGGCGCCTTCGGTTTGCCAGTACACGGCGTAACGCTCGCCCTGGATCGTATTCAGCGGTGCCACGTCGATCACGCCGTGCCGGGTGGTGGCGCGGTAGGTGAGCGGGGTGTCCGTCGGCACCAGCCACGCCAGTGGATGCGCATCGTCCGGCGCGATCTGCGGTGCGGGCTGGGGTTTGGGTTCGGGTGACGGACCCGATTCGTAGCGGCCGTACTGCTGATCGTGCGTGAGGCCCTTCGAACCCAGCCGCGCCGCCAGCACGATTGGACCGATCGTCACCGCCTGCAACGTGTCATCGCCGGGCAGGGTCACGCTGCGCAGCGCCATGGGCAGCGTGAGCGACACGCGGTCGCCCGTCTGCCAGGTGCGCCGCAGGGTGAGGTAACTGCCCGGGGACGCAAAGGTGTCCAGGGCTTCACCGTTCACCTCGACGCGCGCGCCCGGGGCGATCCACGAGGGGATGCGCAGGTTGAGGGCGATGTCGCGCGGCTGCTTCAGCGTGAACCGGAAATGCGTGGCCGCTTCGCGGGGGAAACCGGTGTCCTGGCGCAGGGTCAGGCCCATCTCGGGCCAGTCCAGCTCGGACGGGATGAACAGGTTGACGTGCAGCGCGTCGCCGTCGCGGAAATAGATCGCGTCGTTGAAGCGGGCGAACTCCTCTGCGCCGCTGCCGGTGCAGCACCAGAACGAGTCCATGGGCGAGTTGTAGAACTTCGCGCCACCGGGCTGCAGCGAGTAGTAGTACAGCTTCATGCCCTGGGCGTCCTGCGTGCCCAGGCGGGCGTTGTAGAGGTTGCGCTCGTAGTAGTCGAAGGCGCGCGGGTCGCCGCTCCACGCGTAGACATGCCGCGTGAGCTTGAGCAGGTTGTAGGCCACGCAGCATTCCGCCGCGTAGAGGCCCAGCTGGTCCTTCAGGTCGCCCGGGCCGGTCTTCCAGAATTCGTCGTTGCTGGAGCCACCGGTGGCATAGGTGCGGTTCTGCGTCACCGTTTCCCAGAAGAATTCCGCGATGCGCCGGTAGCGCGGTTCGCCGGTCAGCTCATAGCGGCGTGCCGCGCCGATCACCTTGGGGATCTGCGTGTTGCTGTGCAGGCCCTTCAGTTCATCGCGATGCGAGGCCAGCGGGTCGAACAGCGACACCTGGTCGAACCGGTGCGCGGCATCCAGGTAGCGGGTGTCGCCGGTGATGGCGTAGAGGTCCGCCATCGATTCGTTCATGCCGCCGTATTCGGTCTTGAGGATGTGCGCGATGTCCGTATCGGAGAGCCCGTTCAGCCAGCGCACGGTCCAGTTGCCGATGCCCCTGGCGACGGCAAGTGCCTGCGTATTTCCGGCCAGCCGGTACATGTCGAGCATGCCGGCCTGGATCTTGTGCACCGTGTAGAACGGCGCCCAGACCTTCTGGCCGGCGCTCAGCCGGTCGAAGAACGATTCGGGGAAGGCGCTGAGGTAGCCGTTGGGTCGCTGGCAACCTGCCAGGATGCTGACCAGTTCATCGCCGCGCGCCTTCAGCGTGGCGTCGCCGTGCGCGGACCATGCGATGGCGGCCGCCGAAAGGTAATGCCCGCCGGTGAAATGGCCGCGAAGTTCGCAATCGGGTTTTTCCCAGCCGCCCAGCGGCTTCGCGGTGGAAGGCAGGCCGGCCTGCACACGGAAGCTGTGCGCCAGGCGGTCCACGGGCAGGCTGTGCAGGTAGTCGAGGTTGATCGCCGCGGCCCGGCTGAAATCGCTGTCCAGCAGGCGGACCTGGTTCAGCGCGAAAGGCTGCATCCGGCACACCGGCTTCTCACGCGCGGCCACGGCGGTCGCGCTGGCCGGGTCGGCGGTATCGAAGGCCTGCAACCGCGGCGCGGCCAGGGCGCTGGCGAGTGCGATCGCACCCGTTTTCAGAAATCGCCTGCGTTCGTCCGATTCGTGCATGTCGCCCCCACCGCGTGGCCGCCGCGCATCAGGCCCGGCGTACCCGCACACCCCCCGATGCGCGCTTTCATCGTGCCGTCACGCACCGGCAGCGTCTTGTGTCATTTACAAGACGCCGGTGCGGCATCCTGCACAGTATCGGGTCACGTGAAGGCCAGCGTGACCTCGATCCGTTGCCCGGGACGGCCGTGCAGGCGGATATGCTCGCCGCTTAGGTCGCCGGCCGGTGCGGCGGCACCGTCGATCCGCACCATGCCACGCGTCGCCTGTGGCGGCGTGCGCAGCGTGAGCCAGACCGCCTTTGGCGTCGCTGCGTCGGGCAGCACCACCGTGGCGGACAGCATGCCCGCGCTGCGTCGCAGGTGCAGGCTGCACCGTCCCCACCGCGTCGGCGCCGCATCCAAGGACAGCGGATGGTTTCCGGTCCACCAGGCATGCGGCACGGCACGGCCCAGTCGCAGGGTGGCACCGTCGCTGTCGTCGTGGACGAAGGCCCAGCGCAGCAGCAGGGGAATCGTCATCTGCGCCGGCATGCAGAACAGCGGCATGCCTCCGGCTATGTCGGTGACCTCGCCGGCAGTCCAGCTGCCGGGCGTATGCCCGTGGTAGCGGTGCGCGTAGAGGAACAGCAGGTATTCGTCCACGCGATCCAGGCGCAGCAGCTGCTGCGCGTAACCGTAAGAGATGAAACCGAGGATATCGCGGCTCTTCGGGTCCACCGGGCCGATGTTGGCCACGACACCGAGGCTGGTCGCCCCATGGCCGCGCATCGCGTCGATCACCCGGTGCGCCAGGTCATCCGGCAGCACGTCGGCCTGCAACAGTTCCGCATAGGCGCGGTGCGGCCATTGCTGCTCGCTGGGATGTTCGGCGGCGAGTGCCTCGCGGAAGGTGCGCTTCACACCGGGCAACGGCGGCACGTAAGGCGGCTTGAGGTCGTGGCGCACGCTGGCGCGCACACTGGCCACCAGCCGCTCGCGCAGGGCGGTGGCGCGCGTCGTCCAATGCGACGCGGTGGCGACGTCGCCCGGTGCGATACGCGACCATGCGCCGGCCAGATCGGTGAGTCCGCGCACGGCCAGCGCGCTGTTGGCGAAGTACGGCTTCCACCACAGCATGGGATCGGGGAACAGGCAGGCGTCGGATTCGTTCCAGCCGTGGATGAGGCCATGGCCCGGGTCGGTGGCCGCCAGCCGCAGCGACGCGTCGTGCAGTTCGAGCAGGATGGCCGCGGTGGCCTCGATCTTCGCACGGTGCTTGCGGCACAGCGCCAAGTCGCCCGTGTAGGCCACGTATCGCGCGATCAGCGAGAGCGTGAGGCCGAACTGGCCCATCTCCGCGCCGCGCATGTTGATCATGCCGTCCGGCTGGACGAAATCGGTGAAATAGCCGTCGAACACCGCGGCGGCCTGGGCGAAGCGGCCCCATTCCAGGTTGGCGTAGAGCGAACTGGTGAAGGTGTCCTGGAAGCCGTCGTACTCGTTGCCGTAGTAGTCGCGATCCACCGCGCCGTACTTGGGGTAGGTGCCTTCCGGGCGTACGACCAGCTCGCGCGCGAACGCGTAGCGCGCCATGTCCGCCCAGCCGGGGGCCGGTATCGTCGCCACCGCCATGTCGGCCAGTTCGGCATGCCAGCGGTCGTGAAAGCGCAGCAGCGCGGCGTGGAACGCATCGGCGGTGGGGGCCTGCCGTCGCGGCGGGCAGGCCGGATAGCTGTGCCCGTAGACGACACGCGTCATCGCGCCATGTTCGACGAGCGCCGTGCGATGCCAGGTCTGCACCACGAAGCGATCCGTGGCATCCACGTCGGCGAGGACGATCACGTCGTACCAGCGCTCCGCGTCGATCGGCACCACCTTGTGCACCGCCGGTAGCCAGCCACCGAGCAGGCCCTCGCGACGGCGGGCCACTTTCTTCGGGTCGTGCAGGTCGGCGAAGGCCTGGTCGGCGTGGTAGCCGCGCGTGCTGCCGGAGGTGTAGACCGGCATCGTGTCCAGGCACTGGCGGGTGCCGACGAAGGTCGTCCACGGCAGGCGGCCGTAATAGTCCTCCGGGTTAAGCACCGAGGCCGGTGGCGGCGCGGCCCGCCGCACCTGGTCTTCGTCGGGCTGTCCCTTGGCCAGCAGGCGGTCGGCAAGCAGGTCGGGGCCGGCGACCGCGATCTCGGCCAGTGCGAGGCCGAGGTACGGCTTGTCGGCCTCGTCCCAGGTGGCCTCGGTCCGCTTGCCGATCACCACGGCCTGCGTGCCGTCGGTGAGCACGAGGTCGCCATCCGTGTGGCGCAGGTTTTCCAGCACGCGCCACGCGCGGTCGCCGTCGCGGAAGGTCGCCACGGGCGCGAAGCCGTCGAGGGACACGCCAGGCAAGGGCACCCGCGAGGCGGGCGGCGGCGCACTGGTGGTGGGCGCGACAGGTGCCCCGCCGGTATCGCCGCGCCACAGCGCTTCGGCCGACAGGGGTGCGAGGCCGGCCGCCGCGCTGGCGGCGGCGAGGGTGCGCAGGAAGTCGCGGCGCGCCATCGGCGAGCGGTAGTGGTCACTCATCGTCGTCGTCCAGGGCAAGCGCGGAAGCGGGCAGGCCCGTGCAGGCACCCCAGTAGTAGATGGCCACGGACGCCACCAGCACCACGACGGAATCCCAGGGATGGGGCAGGCTGCCGTTGCCGCCGAACGTACCCAGCGCGGACGCGGCGATGATGACGACGTAGAAGCCGATCAGCCATGCCGCCGAGCGCACCTGCTGGGCGAGCAGCGCGCGGGGTGCGCCCGTGGCGCGCTTGACCAGTACATACCCGGCGAACATGGCGATCTGCAGGCCGAGCAGCCACGACACCGTGCTCCAGCCGGACCAGTAGACGATCAGTCCGGCCACGGCGAACGACACGGGCCCGATGACGGCGAAGCCACGCACGCGGAACGGGCGTTCGAGTGCCGGCGCGCTGCGGCGCAGCGCCGCGACGGTGACCGGGGCCACCGCGTAGCTGAGTACCAGCGCGGCCGAGACCACCTGGATCAGCGCCTCCCACGAGGGAAACGGCAGCGTCCAGAAGATGGACAGGGCCAGGGTCAGCCACAACGCCGGCCGTGGGATGCCCGATGCGCGGTCGATCCGTGTGAGCGCTGGGAAGAAGCCACCGCTGCGGGCCCAGCCGTAGACGATGCGCGGTGTGGCGTTCATGTAGATGTTGCCCGTGCCGCTGGGCGAGATCACCGCGTCGCAGACCACCAGCGTGGCCAGCCAGCCGAAGCCGAGCGCCAGCGCGATGTCGTGGTACGGCAGGGCGAACGCCTTGTCCATGCCGCTCCAGCCGCCGGCCAGCATGTCGGTGGGGATACCGCCCAGGAACGCCAGCTGCAGCAGCACGTAGATCACGGTGGACAGCACCACGGAAAGGATCAGCGCGATGGGAATGGTGCGCTGGGGATCGCGTACCTCGCTGGCCACCGAGACGATGGGCGTCAGGCCCAGGTAGGCGAAGATGATGCCACCGGCGGATACCGCGGCTTCCACGCCGGACAGGCCGTTGGGAGCGAGGCCGTGGATGCTCAGGTTGGCGGGATGGAAGTGGGTCAGCAGCATCACGATGACCAGCACGGGCACCACGAACTTGAACACGCTGATGATGTTGTTGGCCTTGGCGAAGGTTTTCACGCTGTAGTAGTTGAGCGCGAAGAACATCAGCAGCAAGGCCAGCTGCACGAACCAGCCCAGCACGCTGGCATGCGTGCTGCCGGGCATGTTCAGCGCGGGCAGCCACGCGGCGGCGTATTGCCGGCAGGCCACCGTCTCGATGGCGATCAGGCTGGAGAACGCGATGAGCGTGATGAAGCCCATCAGCGCGCCCAGCAGTGCGCCGTGCGAGTACTCGGGATAGCGCACGGCACCGCCCGCGCGCGGCAACGCGGCGCCGAGCTCGCAGTAGACCAGGCCCAGCAGCAGCACCGCGGCGCCGCCGATCAGCCAGGAGACGATGCCCGCCGGGCCGGCCAGCGCGGCCACATGCCCGGCCGCGAACAGCCAGCCGGAGCCGAAGATCGCACCCAGCCCGATGAAGGTCAGGTCGACCAGGGTGAGGCGTTTGTGGAAGTGGCCCTGGGTGTCGTTCGGCATGTCGCTCATGGACGTGGCGCTCCCGCGGTGGACGCATAGGGCGACTTGCCGCCGCCGGCGATGAAGGCGTCGATCCGCTGGTTCAGCACGGGCAGCGGCACGGAGCCGGTGGACAGCACGGTGTCGTGGAAGGCGCGGATGTCGAAGCGTTCACCCAGCGCCTTCGTTGCCCGCGCACGGCCCTCGCGGATGGCCATCTCGCCCAGGTAATACGACAGCGCCTGGCCCGGCCACGCGATATAGCGATCCACCTCGGTGTCGATCTCGTGCTCGGCCAGCGCGGTGTTGTCGCGCAGGTACTGGCGCGCCTGCTCGCGCGTCCAGTGCAGGTGATGGATGCCGGTGTCCACGACCAGTCGTGCCGCACGCCATGCCTGGTAACTGAGGTAACCGAAGCGCTCGTACGGCGTGTGGTAGATGCCCATCTCCTGGCCCAGGTATTCGCAATACAGCGCCCAGCCCTCGCCATAGGCGGAGATGAAACCGTAGCGACGGTAGTCCGGCAGGCCCGTGGTCTCGGCGGCCAGCGGCATTTGCAGGGCGTGCCCGGGCGAGGATTCGTGCAGGGTCAGCGCCGGCAGCGAATACAGGGGCCGCGAAGGCAGGTTGTACGTGTTGACCAGATAAATCCCCGGGCCGCCGCGGCCGCCCGTATAGATCGGCGCGAGGTCGGCGGGCACCGGCTTGATCGCGAAGCGGCGGCGCGGCAGCAAGCCGATGTAATCGCCGACCACGGCATCCACTTCCTTGGCGATCCACGCGGCGTCTTTCAGCAGCTCGTCCGGCGTTTTGGCGTAGAACTGCGGATCGGTACGCAGGAAATGCAGGAATTCCGGGAAGGTGCCCTTGAAGTTCACCTCGCGCATCACCGCCAGCATCTGGTCGTGGATATCGGCCATCTCCTTCAGGCCCAGCGCGTGGATTTCGTCCGGGCTCTTGTCCAGCGTGGTGTATTCGAGGATTTGCGAACGGTAGAAGGCCACGCCGTCCGGCAGGTCCTCGGCGGCCAGCCCGTCGCGCGCGGCCGGGTAATACTCGTTGCGCATGAAAGCCAGCAGGTGGGCGTACGCGGGCCGCACCTGGGTCTCGATCGCCTTCTTCGCTTCGTCGCGCAGGCGGGCCTGTTCCGCCGCGGGGATGGTCGGCGACATCTTCAGGAACGGCGTATAGAACAGGTTCGCTTCACCCGCGGCATCGGCCACGCTGCGGATGCCGTCGTACTGGCTGGCCACCACCAGCTTCGGCTGGCTGAAACCGCGCGCCAGGCCCAGGCGCATGGCCGCCGTTTCCTCGTCGAAGTAACGCGGCACGTCGCGCAGGCGGGCCAGGTAATGACGGTACGACGCGGCATCGGTGAACGTGGCGCGCGCACTGAAACCCAGGTTGCTCCAGAATGCGGAGTCCGCGTTGAACGGCATTTGCCAGGTGTGGAAGCGCTGGTCGGCCAGCAGCACCTCCACCTGTTGCCGGTAGACGGCGTAGTTGGTCGGATCCTCGCCGGTCAGCCGTGCGGGATCGATGCCCTGCAACTGCGCGAGCACGTCGCTCCAGTAGCGTTCGCGCGTGGCCTGCGTGGCGGCGTCCATCCGCGGCAGGTGATCCGACGGTGCCGCCGGCCCGTTTTCGTCGTCGGCACCGGCGAACTGCGCCTGCCGCCAGGTGTATTCGCGCGTGGCGATGTCGCGGAAACGTCGGCCCACGTCCTCGGCGTGTGTCGGGGTAGCGAGGGCCGCCATGCCGAGCAGGCAGGCGATACCGACGAGGGAACGGGACATGGCGACTCTCCGGTCAATGAGGGGTGGATGCCGCCTTGACGGTGGCGATCCAGGCATCGGTGCGCGCATCCAGCAGTTCCAGCGGCATGGCGCCGCCGGACAGCATCTGGTCGTGGAACGCGCGGATGTCGAACGCGGGGCCCAGCGCTTTCTCCGCGCGCTGGCGCAGTTCCAGGAACTTCAGCTGGCCCAGCTTGTAGCCCAGCGCCTGGCCTGGCCACGCGATGTAACGATCGGTCTCGGCCTGCATGCTGGGCTCGTCTTCCGCCGGGTGGGCATGGAAGAAGTCGATCATCTGCTGGCGTGTCCAGTGCAGCGCATGCACGCCGGTGTCCAGCACGAGTCGATCGGCGCGCAGCAGATCGCCGCTGAGACGGCCATAGTCGTTGTACGGATCCTTGTAGAAGCCCGCTTCCCTGGCCAGCTTCTCGGCATACAGCGCCCACCCCTCGATATAGGCGTTGTACGCGGCCTGCTGGCGGAACGGCGGCAACGGCAGGCCCTGCGCGATCGAGATCTGCAGGTGATGCCCGGGCACGCCCTCGTGATAGGCGGTGTCCTCGATGGTGTACAGCGTGCGCTGGGCGAAGTCGCCGGTGTTGACGAAGACCACGCCGGGGCGTTTGCCGTCCGGCGTGCCCTGGTGGTATTCGGCGCCGGGCGCATCCTTCTCACGGTACGCCTCCACCGCCTGCACCTTCAGCGCCGTGGTCGGCAGGTGGCCGAACAGCTTCGGCAGCTCCGGCTGCATGCCGGCGATATAGCCGCGGTAAAGGTCCAGGATCTGCTCGCGCGAGGTGGCGTAGCGTTTCGGGTCCTTGACGATCGCGGCGCGAAACGCGGGCAGGTCGGCATAGCCCAACTGGTGCGAGATGGCCGTCATCTCGCCCTCGATGCGCTTGACCTCGTCCAGGCCGATCTGGTGGATACGCTGCGGGTCCAGGTCCGTGGTGGTCTGCGTGTGGATGGCGAAGCGGTAGCGCGCCTCGCCGTCGGGCAGCGACCAGATGCCTTCCTGCATGCGCCCGTGCGGCGCGTAATCGTTGGCGACGAAGTCGGCCAGCTTCCGGTAAGCGGGACGCACCTGTTCGTCCACGGCCGCGAGGATGGCCTGCTTCAGCCGTGCCTTGTCCTTCGCCGACATGCTGGCAGGCATAGCGTCCACCGGCTGGCCGAACACGTTGGCCGCGCCGGCCGGTTCGGCGATCTGCCGTGCCTGCACGGACACCTTTTCCAGCAGGTAGCGCGGCTGCATCAGCCTGTCCGTCATGCCTTGCCGCGACGCGGCGATCAGCTGGTCGATAACGCGGGGAATGGCCTTCAGTCGCACCAGGTAGTGGTCGTAGTGCTGCGTGGAATCGAACGGGATGGTCGGCACGAACCCGGGCAGCTGCAGCTGCACGCCGCCCAGCTGGTCCAGCGGCATCTCGTGGTTCTTCAGGCGGATCGCCTCCAGGCGGTCCTTCAGCTCGCGCACGGCCATGGCCTGGCTGAGGCGGCGCTGCTCGTCCAGCTTCGTGACGTCAACCGCTTCGAAGCGCTGAAGGAACGCCGCCGTGGCCTTCCCGTCCACGGCCACGTGGGCCAGCGAATAATCCGTCCAGCGGTCGTTGTAACGGTAGTCGCCGATGGTGGTGGCCAGCTCCGGGCTTTCCTTCAGCTGGTAGGCCCAGCGTTCGGCGACCAGGGCATCGAATGCCTTGGCCGGACCGGTCGGCGCCTCGGCCGCCTGGGCGGGAACAGCGGTCGCGGCGATCAGGCACGCGAGCAACACGCCGCGAGCGGCCGGGAAACGAATCATGCGATACCCCCTTCGGTGGAACGTCACGCAAACGGTTGGTCGATCGACGGCGACGGCGCGGTGAACCAGGCGCCGCCGTCGTCGGTCACGTAGAAATGATCTTCCAGCCGGATGCCGAAGCGCCCTGGGATGACGATCATCGGTTCGTCGCTGCAGCAGTTGCCCGGCGCGAGCGGCGCCTGGTTGCCACGCACCAGATAGGGTGCTTCGTGGATGGCCATGCCGCAACCGTGTCCGGTGCGGTGGGGCAGACCGGGCAGGCGATAATCCGGACCCAGGCCGCCGGCCTCGATCACGCGACGTGCCGCGGCATCCACGTCGGCACAGGCCACGCCGGGCCGCACCGCGTCGAAGGCGGCCTGTTGCGCGGCGCGCTCTAGATCCCAGATGCGCGACTGCTCGGCATCCGGCGTGCCGAAGACATAGGTTCGGGTGATGTCGGACTGGTAGCCCGCCACGCTGCACCCGGTGTCGATCAGCACCACCTGGTCCTGTTCGAGGTATTGCTCGCCGGGCACGCCATGCGGGAAGGACGTGGCCGTGCCGAACTGCACGATGCAGAAGGTGGAGCCGTTGTCCGCGCCGAGCGCGCGATGCGCGGTGTCGATGAAGCGCTTCACCTCGCCCGCGGCGATGCCTTCCTGCAGCATGCCGGCGGCCAGGGCCTGCACCTTCAGCGTCATCGCCGTGGCCTGCTTCATCAGCCCCAGCTCGGCGGGCGACTTGCAGGCACGGCAGCCATCGATCACCGGCGTGGCATCCACGATGTCGCGTGTGCCCAGCGCGGCGGCCAGGCCGGAGAACACGCCGAAGGGTGCCGCCGGGTCGAGCGCCAGCGTGCGTGCGCCACGCGATGCCATGCACGAGGCAACCAGCGCGTGCGGGTCCTCGTGTTCTTCCCAGAACAGCATCGGCAGCGGATGCGCCAGTTCGGCCTGCAACGAGCCCTCCTCGAAGGCCGGACAGATCAGCACCGCATCGCCCTGCCGGGGCAGCAGCATGCCGACCAGACGTTCCGTGGCGCCCCAGGGAATACCGGTGAAATAGCGCAGCGACGTGCCCGCGGTGACCAGTAGCGCATCGGCTCCCGTGGCCTCCAGCAGGCGCTGCGCACGCGCCAGCCGGCCCAGGTATTCGTCGGTGCCGATGCGCGGGGCGAGCGCGGTCCACGGCATGCACGCGGCACGCGCACGTTCGATACCCAGGTGTCCGATCTGTGCGTTCATGCGTCGGCTCCCACGTCGGCGGTGGTCCAGCGACCGTCGATCCGGCGCTGCACGCCGCCGGGGTTGCGGTCGCGCAGGTCCGCCGGCAGCAGCGCGTCGGGGACGTTGTCGTAGCTGTGCAGCGCGGTGAAGCGATGGATGGCCGCGGGCATGCCGACGGCGGTGAACCCGGCATGGCTGGTGGCGGGGAAGGGCCCGCCATGGTTCATCGCGGCGCTGACCGCCACGCCGGTGGGCATGCGGTTGGCGATCAGACGACCCACGCGCGGCCGCAGGTGACGTGCGATGGCTTGCCATAGCGCGTCGTCGCGGCCGTCGGCCGCGCGGTAGAGCGTGCCGGTGAGGTTGCCCTCGAACGCCTCCGCCACGCCAGCGAACGCCACGTCGTCGTCCACGCGGACCAGCAGGCTGACCGGGCCGAACGCCTCGGCCTGCAGGGCACGTGCATTCTTCAGGAACGCCTCGGCGTGCACGCTCAGCAGCGTCGGCTGGAAACGGTAGCCGGCGTCCTTGCCGGGGCCTCCGCCGGCGAGCACGGTCGCGCCGGCCGCGGTCAACCCGGCGACGGCGCGGCTCAGGCTGTCGAGGACACCCCGGGAAAACAACGGCCGCGGCGCGGCGTCGGCGAAACGACGCGTGGCCGCGGCGACGAAGGCGTCGCCGGCGGCACCCGCCGGTACCACCACGATGCCGGGGTTGGTGCAGAACTGGCCGCTGCCCATGGTGCAGGAGGTGAAGAACGCCTCCGCCAGGGCATCCGCACCCTCGGCCAGCGCGCCCGGCAGCAGGAACACCGGGTTGACGCTGGACATCTCGGCGTAGATGGGCACGCCCGCCGCATCGGCGGCCTGCTTCAGGGCGAGGCCACCGGTACGACTGCCGGTGAAGCCGATCGCGCCCAGACGCGAATCGCCCGCCAGGGCCGCGCCCGTCGCGTTGTCGAAGTGGTAGAGCAGCTGCACCGACGCGGGCGGCAGGCCGGCTGCCTGCACGGCATCGCGCGCGATCTGCGCCAGTCGCCGCGAGGTGGACGGGTGCGACGGATGCGCCTTGGCGATCACCGGGTTGCGGGCCGCGATGGCGGACGCGAAATCGCTGCCGGCCACGGCGTTGAAGGCGAAGGGGAAGTTGTTGGGCCCGAACACCAGCACCGGCTTGCCCAGCGGCGCGCGATGCGCACGCAGCCCGCTGGCCGTATCGATCGTGGCATCGCTCCAGGCCTGCTCGCGCACCGCGCGTGCCGCCTGGCGCAACTGGCCGCTGGCGCGGGGCAGTTCCACCGAGCGCAGGCGCGGCTCCGCCGGCAACGCCGTCTCGGCCGTGGCCAGCGCGACCAGCGTCTCCGCGTCGGCGTCGATGCCCTCGGCGTAGCGCTCGAGGAAATCGGCGATGCATTCCGGCGGCAGCGCCGCGAGGTCGGCGGCAACCGAGACGGCGGCCACGAGGGCCGCCTCCGCATCCGCCGCGCCACTGATCGGGAAGGCCGGCCCGATCGCTTCACCCCGCGTGGGATCCTCGGCGCGGAACGTCCCGGTGGGCGCATCGGCCGCGCGCCACCGTCCGCCGATCAGTACCTGCGGCTGGTCGCTCATGGATCAGAGCCCCGGCCGGGTGGCGATCGCGTGGTCGATCACCTTCATGGCGTATTCGCGCTCGGCACCGACTACCGGCAGGCGCGGGGCGCGTACGGTTTCGCTGCCCATGCCCACGCGCGCCTGTACCAGCTTGATCAGCTGCACGAAGGTGGGCACGGTATCCAGGCGCAGCAGCGGCAGGAACCAGGCATACAGCGATTCCGCCGCCTTGGCGCCACCGTCGCGGGCCAGCTCGAACAGCTTCACCGATTCCGCCGGATACGCGTTGACCAGGCCAGCCACCCAGCCCACCGCACCCATGCTCACGCCTTCCACCAGCGCATCGTCCATGCCGACCAGCAGCTGCAGGCGATCGCCCACGAGCGCGCGGATGGCGGCGAAGCGACGCACGTCGCCCGAGGATTCCTTCACGGCCTGCAGGTTGGCGTGCTGGCCGGCCAGTTCGGCCATCTGCTCGGGCGTGAAATCGGTCTTGTAGGCCACCGGGTTGTTGTAGAGCATGCAGGGCAGGTCGGTCGCGGCGATCACGGCCTTGGCGTGCGCGCTCATCTCGCGCCAGTCGGTCGAGTACACGTACGGCGGCAGCACCATCAGGCCGGCGCAGCCGATGGCCTTGGCTTCCTTGGCAAGGCGAACGGCCTCGTCGGTGGACAGCGAGGCGATGCCCGGGATCACCGGTGCGCGGCCGTCGAGGGCCTTGACCAGCGTGCGCAGCACCGCCGTCTTGTCGTCGAAGCTCAGGGTGGCCGCTTCGCCCAGCGAACCGAGCGGTACGATGCCCTTGCAGCCGGCGTCGATCATCTGCACGGCATGCTTGGCGAGGAAGTCGTGGTCGATCTGGCCGTCGGCCGTGAACGGGGTGGTGATGGCGGGAAGGACGCCGTGCCAGAGGGATGTGTTGCTCATGTGGATGTGCCTCTCAAGGTGAAGGTAGGGAACAGGAAAGGTCCGGCTCGCCCAGGGTGGACAGGCGAGCGGGAAAGAGCGGGGGGCGCGGATCGGTGCGCAGGCCATGGCCCAGTTCGGCGAGCGCGGCGCCGCAGATGCGGCCCTGGCACGCGCCCATGCCGCAGCGGGTGGCGAGTTTGGCGCTGCGTGCGTCGGTATGCGTGCGCACGGCGCCCAGCGTGACGTCCTCGCAGCGACAGACCAGGGTGTCGTCGCGGGCCAGGTCCCGCACACGCGGCGACAACGTGAAATGCCGCTGCAGGTGTGTGGCAAACGCGCGGGCGTGATCGCGTCGGCGTAGCAGCGCGTCGGGCACGCGGGCACCGGCGGCGGCGAGCCCGGCGATCTCGCCCTCCAGGCAAGCGCTGTCGCGTCCGCCGATACCGCAGCTTTCGCCGGCGGCGAAGGTGTCGTCACGGCTGGTGCGCTGGTAAGGGTCGACGACGATCCGGGGATGCACCTCGTTATCGCCGACGCGCGTCGCACAACCGAGTTGTCGGGCGAGGGCCAGGTCAGGCACCAGTCCGAAGCCGGCGGCCAGCACGTCGCACGCGACATGCCGCGTGCCATGGCCGTCGTCGATATCGGCGGCCACCAGCGCCTGCTCGCCTACGGCGGCGGTGACCACGCTACCGGTGTGATAGCCCACGCCGCGCAGCGACAGGCGCAGCGCGGCGGCCTGCGTGGCCTTGCCCGGCCAGCGCCAGAGCCCGCGGGCGAACGCGTTGATGGCGGCGGCCGGTGCCTGCTCATGGATGCCCAGTACGATGGCGCCGTGCCGGTGCGCGGTGGCGGCGGCGGCCAGTAACAGTGGACCGCTGCCGGCGATCAACACGCGCCGTCCGCGCAGGGCCCAGCCCTGTTTCAGCAGCGCCTGCAGACCACCGGCGCCGACCACGCCGGGCAGCGTCCAGCCGGGAAACGGCAGCAGCAGTTCGCGGGCGCCGGTGGCGACCACCAGCGAGCGGAAAGGCAGCAGGTAACCGCGCCGCGGGTCCTGCAACAGTAACTGGCCGGGTTCCGCGGCGATCACCTGCGTCTCGGGCAGCCAGGTCACGCCGCGCGTGGTCAGCGCGCCGTCGATGCTGCGCCGGGCCATGGCCGGGTAGCCGTACGCGATGTCCTGCCGCCAGACCTGTCCACCAGCCGCGGGCTGACTGTCGATCAGGGCCACGCGGTGTCCGTGCGCGGCGGCGGCGGTGGCCGCGGCCAGTCCGGCCGGGCCCGCGCCCACGACGGCGATGTCGAAGCGGTCATGCATCGGTATCCACCCTCATGCCCTCGCGCACGGTGACCTGGCAGGCGCGTTGCTGCGCCAGGCCGTCGATGCCCACACGGCACTCGAAACACACGCCCATGCCGCACACGGCGGCGCGATGTTGTCCGCCGACCGAGCGGCGGAACGGCCGTTCCAGGCCGAGCAGCGCGGCGGCGACGCTGATCCGCTCCGGCACCTCGACCGGCAGGCCGTCTATCACGATGCGTACATGCCCGCTCATCGGGCCACCCGCGCGGGATCGTAGGGCGAGGCATCGATGGCCGTGGGGCGTCCGAGCAGCCGGTCGATCAGCAGCTGCGCGCTGCCCAGCGAGGTGGTGACGCCCAGGCCCTCGTGCCCGGCGGCCACCCATGTGTCGGTCATGCCGGGAACACGGCCGAGGTAGGGCAAGCCATCGACGCTCACCGGACGGAAACCGGTCCAGATGCGCACGGCCGACAAGTCGCGCAGGAAGGGCAGGAAACGGAAACTGCGCTGGAGCATGCGCTGCACCATGGCCATGGAAACGCCGGCGTCGGCCGCATCGTATTCGCGCGACGAACCGATCAGGATCTGGCCCGTGGGGCGCGGCTGCACGTTGAACGCCACGCTGGCCGCATCCGCACCGTGGGCGCTGTCCGCGTAGCCCAGTTCGAGCAGCTGGTGGGTTACCTTGCCGGCATAGCGGTCGGTGATCACCAGGTGGCCCTTGCGGGCACGGATGGGTAGCGTCGGCAGCAGCTGTGGCAGGGCACACCCGGTGGCGACCAGGACGGGGCCGCGCAGCGTGCTGCCGTCGTGCAGCACCACCCCTTGCGGATAGAGACTGGCGGCCGTCTGCCGGTGCAGCATGGCGCCCGCGCGCAGCGCACGATCGACCAGGTGGCGCGCGACCGCCGGCGGATACACCACGGCTTCGTTCGGAATGCGCAGGCCACCGGCCAGGCCGGGCGCCAGGGCGGGCTCGTGTTCGTAGAGCGCGCGGGCGTCCAGCGGCTCGGCCTGCACACCGGCCGCGAGGAGGCGATCGAGCTTGTCCGGGATGCGCGCCAGTTCGTCGTCGTTGCTGGCCACCCACAGGGTGCCGCAGCGGCTGAACTCCGCGCCCGGCAGGTTGGCGAAGGCGTCCCACAACCCCAGCGAATAGCGGGACAGGGCGAACTCGGCCGGATCGTCGTCCATGGCAACCAGGTGTCCCATGGCCGCCGCGGTGGCGCCGCCGCCGATCGCGCCGGGCTCCACGATGGCGACGCTTAGCCCGGCCGCGCTGGCGCGTTCCGCACAGGCGGCACCGACGATGCCGGCACCGATCACGATCAGGTCGAACGTGCTCACGCGGCGCCGATACCCCAGGCCAGCGGGTCGGCCTCATCGATCAGCAGGGTGCCTTGCATCGTGACATGGGCACTGCCGGTGATCCGGGGCAAGACGCCGCGCTCGCCGTGCCGGTAGGTGGCCTCGAAGACGCTGCCCAGGATGCCTGCCTGATGCCAGACCTGGCCCGGATCGAGCTTGCCGTCGGCGGCCAGGCAGGCCACCTTCGCGCTGGTGCCGGTGCCGCACGGCGAACGGTCGTAGGCCATGCCCGGGCAGAGGACGAAGTTGCGTGCGTCGTTGCCGCCCTCGGGGTCGTGGCTGTTGAGTTCGATGTGATCGATTTCCTGACCGCCCGCACCGGTGATGCCGGCGTGCTCCAGGCTGGCGCGGATGGCTTCGGTGTACGCGGTGAGCCCGCGCTGGTTGGCCAGCGTGAGCGGCAGCGGCGTTTCGCCCGTGATGAAGAACCAGTTGCCGCCCCAGGCGACGTCACCGGTGATGCTGCCGTAGCCCGCGACATCGACCGACACGCTGCGGCGGTGACGGTAGCTCTCGACGTTTTCGATGGCCACGCGGCCGTCGTCGAGCAGTTCGACGCCCACCATGCCCACCGGCGTTTCCAGGCGATGGCGCCCCGGCGCGATGCGGCCCAGGTGCTGCAAGGTGCGTACCAGGCCGATGCTGCCGTGTCCGCACATGCCCAGGTAGCCAACGTTGTTGAAGAAGATCACCCCGGCACAGGCCGTGGGATCGGTCGGCTCTACCAGCAGGGCGCCCACCATGGTGTCCGAGCCGCGCGGTTCGCAGGCGATCGCCTGCCGCCAGGTGTCGTGTTGCGCGCGCATGCGCTGCAGTCGCGCGGCCAGCGGGCCGTCGCCGAGATCGGGAAAACCGGAAAGAACGACACGCGTGGGTTCGCCGCCGGTGTGGGAGTCGATGAAGTCGATTCGATGCATGGGTCCATGCTCACCGGGCAGCCCCTGTGGCGTATAGAAAGCTTTGCTATCGGCAGATGCGGAATTTTGCATAATTGGCTGCAAGTTCGGCAAGCCGTGCCGAGAATGCCTGTTTCCTTGGCTTTCGCGGCGCGAAGCGGTTTATGATGCATCGCGCCATGGTCCATACGGTCCTGAAACCCGTGCGCAGCTGTGCCGAAGGAGCATCCTTACCATGAAGATTTCCGCCGATGAACTCGAGCCGTTGTTCGATGCGTTGCCCGATGTCGTGTTCTTCGTCAAGGACACCGAAGGCCGGTACACGCATGCCAACCTGACCCTGGTCCGCCGCCTCGGCCTGAAGCAGCGCAGCGAGGTGATCGGTCGCGGCGTCACCGAACTGTTTCCCGCGCTCATGGGTGGGTCTTACGCCGCACAGGATCGCCGGGTGCTCGCCGGCGAAGTGATCGAGAACCAGCTCGAGGTCCACATCTTCAGCAACCGGGCGCCTGGCTGGTGCCTCACCTGCAAGCGGCCGGTGTCCTCGCGCGGCGAGATTCGCGGCGTGATCGGTATCTCGCGCGATCTGGGCCTTCCCGACGGCAAGCATCCCACGTACGAGCGGCTGCGCCGCGTGCTCGGCTACATGCAGGAGCACTACGGCGAAGGCGTGCGAATTCCCGCGCTGGCCGAACTGGCCGGGTTGTCGGTCGCGCAGCTGGAGCGGCATTTCCGCCGGGTGTTCCAACTGACCCCGCAGCAGGTGCTGACCAAGTTGCGTATCGAGGCGGCCATGCGCCTGCTCGGCGGCGACGACAACGTGGCGTCCATCGGCATGGCCTGCGGCTTCGTGGACCAGAGCGCCTTCGCCCGGCAGTTCAAGGCCACCGTGGGCATGACCCCGAGCGAATACCGCGCCGTGGCGGCCCTGGCGGCACCGGCGCGCAACACGCGGGGCGTAACGAACTCCGCCTGAAAAGGTCGCGCGTCAGGCGGCCGGCTGGGCGTCCATCCAGCCCCGCATGAAGGTTTCCAGCGGGACGCGCGGCGGCGGCGTCAGTCCCGCCTCTCGCGCCACTTCCATCGCGGCTTTCAGGAATGCCTGCTTCGCCTGCGCGGAGGCCTGCCGTGCGGCAGCCTGCTTCTGGCGCAGCTGCACGGTGTGCGCGGATGGCTGGCCCGGGCGGGCGAACTTCTGGTAGCGACGTAACTCATCGGCCGCCAGCGCCGTGTCCGCGGCCGCCTTGTCCACGGCGACACGCGCCGCGACGAGTTTCGTGTACCACGCGCTGTGCGGCGGCGGGGTCGGTGCTGTGGTCATGGCGAGTCCTGTCGAAGGCGACGGGTGAAGACCTCGCCGTGGCCGCTCAGCCATTGCGCGATGTCCTTGAGGATGTGCTGGGACGGAAACACGCGGCCATGGCAGGCCACGGTGATCGCCAGCGCTCCCAGGCCCAACAGCAGCGCGACGTGGCGACGTCGTGGCGCCGGCAGCTCGGCCCGAGGCGCCACGCCGCGCACGAACCACGCCATGACCGCCACGCCGAGTACCGCGCCGAGCACGACTTCCGACGGGCTGTGCACCTTCAGGGCCAGCCGCGATACGGCAACGGCCACACCGAGGCACGTGGCCAGCGCGATGGCGCCGCGGCGAACGAGCAGCGCCCCATCGCGTGCGAGCAAGGCGGCCAGCGAGGGCCAGACCAGCAGCGCCAGCGTGGTATGCCCGCTGAAGCCCGTGTAGTCGAGTTCGGCGGGGCCGACGCCCCAGCCCATGAAGAGCAGCTTGGACAGGCAGACGATGCCGCCGGCGAACACCACCGCGACCGCCCATCGCCGCGCATCGCGCACGCGCAACGGCGGCACCAGCAGGCACAGGCCCATCCAGGCGATCAGGGGGAGCAGCAGGGCGCTGTCGCCGAAGGCGGTGATGGCGTGCCACGGGTTCATGCCATGCCTTCGCGTATCGCTATCATGTCGGTTGCGTTCGTCGCCACGGCGTCGTCCAAGCCACGGAGTATCGCAGCACCCATGTTCGAACGGATACTGATCGTCTGCGTCGGCAACATCTGTCGCAGCCCCATCGCCGAGTACGTGCTGCGCACGCGCCTGGGCGATGGCCATCGTACGCGGGTGGAAAGCGCGGGCCTGGGCGCGCTGGTCGGTCATCCCATGGACGCCACGGCGCGCCAGCTGCTGCACGAGCACGGCATCGACGGCGATGCGCATCGCGCGCGCCAGGTCGATCGTGCGCTGCTGCGGCCCTACGACGTCATCCTGGCGATGGAGAAGCGGCATGTGGCCGAACTGGGACGTATCGCGCCGGAGGTCAGCGGCAAGGTGTTCCTGCTCGATCGCTGGGGTGAGGGGCGTGACATTCCCGATCCCTATCGCCAGCAACGCGAAGCCTTCGAACATGTATACACACTGATCGACGCGTCCGTTTCGGCATGGTTGCGCTATTTGTGACGCGTGCCGTGACGGGTGTCATTTTTCGGCACGTTCGCCTCGTGTAAGGTTTTCGATGCACCCCGGTCGTCCCCCTGTGGGCGCCGGCTCCACGGTCAGTGTTGTCCTGCATCGCTTCGGCGCCCGCGCGCCGAAAACCGACCTCTACCCGACGGACCCGCCACTGATTTTGGAATGCCCCCCGACCCAACGCGCGAGCGTCGCGCCACGTTTTCTGCATGCCGTCGTCTGCGCCCTGACGCTTTGGCTGGTGGCCGGTTGCTCGACGGTATCGGTCGGCAGCGTCGAAAGCCTGCGTCTCGCGTTGCACGGCGGTACCGTGGATGCCACGCCGGCCTCCGTGGCCGCCTCGCCGTATTTCCAGTTGCAGGTGGACGCGCCGTCGGGCCGGGCCATCCTGATCCTGGCGAACACGGCGCATGGCGTGCTCGGCTGGTACGGCGTGGGGCACGACATCGTGTTCACCCGTGACGGCCTGGTTACCCGTACGGTCGGCCTGCCGCAGAACCTCGACGCCTCCGTGTTTACCGGAGCCGATCCGTTCCACGATGGCTTGCATCGCCTGCACGGCACGACGCGCTACACGCGCCGCATGGACTGGTCGCCGGGCTACCGTTACGGCGTCGTGCTGGACGGGCAGCTGGTGCCCGGCGACCTGGAAGACGTGACGATCCTGGACACCGTGCGCCGGCTGCGGCGCGTGGATGAAACCCTGGTGGGGCAGGGGATCCATCTGCACAACCGCTACTGGGTCGACCCCGCGGACGGCTTCATCTGGAAAAGCCGCCAGTACGTGGCCCCGGACTACCCGCTCGAGCTGGTCCAGTTGCGGCCGTATCGCGAGTCGGCCCCGTGAGGCGCTTCAGTTTGTCCGACCGATCTTTTGTCGTGCGGTGGGTGTTCGCCGTCGCTTTCGCTGTCGTTGTAGCGTTTGCTTTCGGCTCGGCGCAGGCGCAGGAGCCGTCTGCGCAGACGATACGGGTGACCGTCGACGGCGCCGTGGGCCGCGCGGGTACGGCCGTCTATCCGGCCAGTGCACGGCTGGCCGACGTGGCCCTGGCGGCGGATATCGCGCCGGATGCCTACCTGCTAGGTGCCGCCTGGTTGCAGCCCGGCCTGCGTCGCGAGCAGGTGCGTCTGCAGGCCGGCCTGGTCTACGAGCTGGGCGCGATTCGCCGCCAGGCCATGGCGCGGGGCGAGGACATCCTGTCGATACGCGCCGCGGCGTTCCAGGCCTGGCTTGCGGCGTTGCCGGTCACCGGCCGGCGCGCGCCGGTATCGCTGGATGCCGCGCGGCTGGAAGTCACCCCGGAAGACAACCTGCCGGTGCACCACGGCGACAGGCTCGTCTATCCGCGGCGTCCGTCGGACATCCATGTGGTGGGCGCCGTCGATGCGCCGTGCCAGTTGCCACAGGTGGCGCTGCAGGATGCCAGGGCCTACCTGCGGGCATGCGCGATATCTCCCGCCGCGGACCCGGACACGATCTTCGTGGTGCAGCCCGACGGCGCGGTGTTCGCGCAGAACATCGCCCTGTGGAATCGTGACGCGCCGCGTCCGCTGGCGCCGGGCGCATGGATCTACGTGCCCTTCGACCGCAAGGCGATCGCCGGCGCGGCGGACGACGCGTTCGATCGCGAGGTGGCGGCGTTCCTCGCCACGCAGTGGCCGGACGACGGGGACCACCCGTAGTGCGCTTGGCAGCCGCTTCCCGCCGCGGTCTCCGCCGCGTCGCGTCGTACGGTGGTCGCGCCTTGCGGCTGGGCGTGCTGGCGGGCGTCGCCTCGGCGGCGAGTGCGCAGGAGGTCTACACGCAAAGCGACTTCGGCGGTGTCGGCCTGATGCAGTCGCCTGCCGCACGGATGGCGCAGGAAGGCGAGTTCAGTTTCGTGCTCAGTCGCACCACGCCCTACACGAACTACAACGTGTCCCTGCAACCGCTGCCGTGGCTGGAGGGCTCGTTCCGCTACACCAACGTCAGCAACCGGCCGTATGGGCCGACGTACCTGAGTGGCAGCCAGACCTACAAGGACAAGTCCATCGACGCCAAGGTGCGCCTGCGCGAAGAGAGTCGCTGGCTGCCCGCGGTGGCCGTGGGTGCCCGGGATATCGGCGGCACGGGGCTGTTTTCCAGCGAATACATCGTGGCCAGCAAGCGCGCGGGGCCGTTCGACTTCAGCCTGGGCCTCGCATGGGGCTATATCGGCAACCGCGGCGACATCGCCAACCCGCTGGACTTCATCAGCGACAAGTTCGACACCCGCCCCAACAGCGGCACGGGGGCGACGGGCGCGCTCAGCATCAACAAGTTCCTGCGCGGGCGTCCGGGGTTCTTCGGCGGCGTGGAGTATCGGTCGTCGTGGCGCTGGCTGGTGCTCAAGGCCGAGCTCGACGGCAACGACTACAAACACCAGCCGCAGAACAACAACCAGCCGCAGCGGTGGCCCGTCAACCTGGGCGCCGTGTTCCGCCTGAACGGCAACGTGGACCTCACGCTGGGCTACGAGCGCGGCCACGTCGGCACCGCCGCGATCAACCTGCACAGCAACCTGGCCACGCATGTGGACCCGCCGAAACTGTCCGACCCGAAGCCGGAGGCCGTGGCGTACACGAGCGCCCCCGTGCGCGCATCTTCGGAGACGCCGGCCGCGCTGCCGGACGACAAGGCCGCAGACGCCGGTGCGCCCGAGCCCGCGCGCCGCGCGCCCGCGCAGGTGGACTGGGCGGAGATGGCCAACGCGCTGGGCAACAACGCCGGGATCGATGTGCGCAGCATCGGCCGGCGTGGCTCCGAGCTGGTCATCCACGGGCAGCAGGATCGCTTCTTCTACGCGGCGGAAGGCGTGGGACGCGCGACGCGGATCGTCGACAACCGGGTGGACGGCACGATCGACTGGGTCACCGTATCCGCCGAGCGCAGCGGGCTGGCCACCGTGGACACCAGCGTGCACCGGCCCCGTTTCCTCGCACTGCTCGATCACCGGCTGGACCTGCCCGACTTCCGTCGCAGCGTGGAACAGGACCCGGTGACGGCGCGCGACGAGGAGGTGCTGTACCGCGCGCCGCTGCGACGCTTCACCGGCGGCACGTCGCTCGGTTACCAGCAGAACCTGGGCGGCCCCGACGCTTTCGTGCTGTACCAGGTGTACGCCGCGGCGTCGGGCACGTTCAACGTGACGCGTCACCTGTGGGTCGACGGCGTGCTCTCGGTCAACCTCGCCAACAACTACGATACCTTCCGCTACGACGCGCCGAGCAACCTGCCGCGCGTGCGCACCGACGTACGCCGTTATCTCACCAGCTCCGATGTCACGGTGCCGAACCTGCAACTTACCGGCACGCGCAAGCTGGGCCAGGATCTCTACGGCCTGGCTTACGCCGGCATGCTGGAAAGCATGTATGGCGGCGCCGGTGGGGAAGTGCTTTACCGGCCGTTCGGCCAGCACTGGGCGATTGGCGCCGACCTGAACTGGGTGAAGTCGCGTGGCTTCCGGCAGGACCTGTCGTTCCGCAACTACCACGTGATCACGGGCCAGGCCACGGGTTACCTCGATACCGGCTATCACAACGTCACCGTGGCGGTGAGCGTCGGGCGCTACCTGGCGGGGGACTGGGGTACCACCGTGGACGTGTCACGGCAGTTCGCCAACGGGGCCCGCATGGGCGCGTTTGCCACCATCACCAACCAGTCGGGCAACGCCGGCTACGGTGAGGGCAGCTTCGACAAGGGCATCTACGTGTCCATTCCCTTCGACCTGCTGCTGCCGCGGTCGTCGCGCAACCGTGCCACCTTGCTGTGGCAGCCCCTGCAGCGCGACGGTGGCGCGCGCCTGAACAAGCGTTACACGCTCTACACGTTGACCAACGACCTGGACAGCGATCTGTTCGACAAGAACCTCGGCAGGATCGCCGAGTAGGGCGGGCCGAGCGCGCGGTGGCGCCGGCCCGTCCTGGTTCAACGTTGCAGCGAACGCCCCCGCCCGATGCCGTAGTACGCGATGCCGGCGTCCTCGACGGTGGCGGGATCGTAGAGGTTGCGACCGTCGAAAATCGCCGGCGTCTTCAGCATGGCCTTCACGCGGGCGAAATCCGGGCTGCGGAAGGCCTTCCATTCGGTCAGCAGCACCAGCACATCGGCGCCTTCCAGGGCGTCGTAGGCACCCTGGCACAGCACCAGGTCGTCGCGCTGGCCGTAGATGCGCGTGGTCTCGTCGCGGGCTTCCGGATCGAAGGCACGCACGCGGGCGCCTGCTTCCCACAGCGATTCCATCAAGCGACGGCTGGGTGCCTCGCGCATGTCGTCCGTGTTCGGCTTGAAGGACAGGCCCCACAGGGCGATCGTCTTGCCGGCGATATCGCCCTCGAAGTGGCGCAGCAGGTGCTCGAACACGCGGTGTTTCTGCGCCGCGTTCACCGCCTCCACCATGGCCAGCAGCCGCGCGTCGTAGCCATGGCCGCGGGCAATGCGTTCCAGCGCCTGCACGTCCTTGGGAAAGCACGATCCGCCGTAGCCGGCGCCGGGGTAGATGAAGTGATAACCGATGCGCGGGTCCGCGCCGATGCCCTGGCGGACCAACTCGACATCCGCACCCACACGCTCGGCAATGTTGGCGATCTCGTTCATGAAACTGATCTTCGTCGCCAGCATGGCGTTGGCGGCGTATTTGGTCAGTTCGGCGGAGCGTTCATCCATCACCACCATGCGGTCGTGGTTGCGGTTGAAGGGGGCGTACAACTTGCGCAGGCGGGCCACGGCGCGCTCGCTGGACGAGCCGACCACGATGCGATCCGGACGGAGGCAATCCTCCACGGCATCGCCTTCCTTGAGGAACTCCGGGTTGGAGACCACGTCGAAGTCGATCGCCGCGCCGCGCGCCGCCAGCGCGTCCGCGATGGTCGCGCGGACGCGGTCGGCGGTGCCCACCGGCACGGTGGACTTGTTCACGACCACGGCATAGGCGTCGATATGCTCGCCGATGGTGCGTGCCACGCTGAGCACGTATTTCATGTCCGCACTGCCGTCTTCGTCCGGCGGCGTGCCCACCGCGATGAAGATCAGTTCGCCATTGGCCACGGCAGGCGCGGGATCGGTGGTGAAGTCGAGCTGCCCGGAGGCGTAGTTGCGCGTGACGATGGGTGCCAGGCCCGGCTCGTAGATAGGCACGACGCCTTGCCTCAGTCCCTCAACCTTGGCCTGGTCCACGTCCACGCACACCACGTGGTTGCCCATCTCGGCAAGGCACGCGCCGGTAACCAGTCCCACGTAGCCCGTGCCGAATATTGTGACCTTCATGGATGTCGCCTTTAGACGTCTGGATGGAGCGGAGCGGGCAGCATCAGAGCTGGCTGGCCCGGTCCAGGTTGTATGTCGCGCTCGCCGCGTTGCTGACCAGGCCGGACAGCGGCAGCAGCTGGCTGATGAAGCGGTTCCAGCGGGTGATGCCGGCCGGCCCGACGAAGATGACGTCGCCCGGCTTGACCGAGAACTGTGCCGCCACGGCGAAGGCCGCGGGCGAGGTGTTGTCCAGCTGATAGATGGTCGCCGGGGCTTTCTCCATGTCTTCCACGCCGCGGATGACGTACACCGATCGTCCGTTGGCGCTGCTCTGGTTGAGTCCGCCCGACCGGCCCAGTGCCTGCGTGAGCGTGAGGTCGCTGGTCTTGAACGAGATAGCCTGGGGCCGTAGCACCTCGCCGATCACGTAGGCCTCGTGACGGTCGTTATAGGGCAGGTAGATGCTGTCGCCGCCCTTCAGGTACACCTGCTTGCCGCCGTCGCGCGAGCGCGACAGCGCGTCCAGGTCGATATGGTATTCGTGGTCGTCGCGGCGGAGCACCACGTCGGAGAGGTCGGCCAGCTCGGCGTTGACACCGGCGCTGCCCACCGCCTGGGTGAGGGTGAGCGGCGTCACGGTGATGTTCTGCGGCTCGGTGCGCACGAACGCGCCACCGAGCGTCACGCGCTGGCTGGCGTACGCGATGATGCTGATATCGACCTGCGGTTTCTCCACGTATTTCGTCAGGCGATCGGTGATCGCCTGACGCAGTTCCTCGACGGTCAGCCCAGAGGCCTTGAGCAATCCGACGTACGGGTAGAACAGCGTGCCGTCAGGGCGCACCATGCGACCGTTGGCACCTGTCTGCTGCTGCGAGCCCGCCGGGGAAGTGAGTTCGGGGTGCTCCCACACCGTGATGTAGAGCGAATCGCCGGGCCCGATGCGATAGGCATCGGGCTGGTAGGACGTGAGTGTGGGGTCGATGGCGGGCGCGCTTGCCGTGGCGCGATCCATCGCGATCAGCTTGGGTGTGATGGGCACCAGCTGGTAGCGGCTACCCGTGGCGCTCTGTTTGTCGTTCAGTTCGCCTGTTTTCATGTGCTGGCCGGGCGCGAGTATGCAGCCGTTGAGCAACAGGCTGCATCCCGCGGCACCCAGCGCAAGCAGCAGCCTCAACGCGTGCCGCCCGTGCCACCCGAGCCGCCGGTACCCCCGGTGCCACCGGTACCGCCCGTGCCGTCGTTGCCGGTGCCGCTGGTGTTGTTCGCGGCAGCGCCGCTGACGGCGCCCATGGCGGCGGTGCCTGGCCCGACGCGCGCCGGGGCGATCGCGCCGCGCGACGCTTCACGTGCTTCGTCGGGACGCGCCACGCGCGGTGGCGTGGCGTCGGCGGGCCGTGCGTTCGGTGGAGTGGTCGGCGGTCGGTCGGTACGTTGGCTCTGGGCCCAGACAGGAATCGCGACGGCAAGTATCGCGCTGGCAAACAGCAGACGTCTCATGGTCGTCATCTCCGGTGATGTGAAGCGATGCGTGCACGCATGCATGCATCGCGAAGGCAGGGTTATTCACTGCCAACTCGCAAGGAAGTGCAAGGCAATCGGCTGAACGTGCGTTATCGAAAATTCTTTTTGTGACACGACCCGCAAATCGCATGATCTTGCATTGCCGTCAAAATTCTGGCGGTGCAGCATGGGGTCATCGTTACACACACACTGCGAAGTGTTGAGTTGGCGGCCCCACGGGAATGTCGTGGGCCGACCGTCACGTGTTGGGCCGCTACGTGTCCCTGGAGGGACAACGCGATCCCACGGGGGGCACGTACCTGGGCACGCCGATGAAACGGCGATCATCGTGTCGAAATAGGGTACCTGTCATGCAACTGTCCAAATTCAACGCGTTAGTGGATCTCGAGCTCCGCGTGAGCGATCCCGTCTGCGCCGTGTCGGCCAGTTTCCTCGCGTACTACCTGCGCTTCGGCACGCTGGCCATGACCAGCCTGTACTCGGTGGCCCTCGTCATCCTCCTGTTGTCCACGCTGACGGCGTCGGCCGTGTTCCGCGTCTATGAGCAGCCCATCGGGCAACGCCCCATCGGCCAGTATTGGCGCATCGCAGCATCGTGGTCCATGGCGTTCGCCGTGCTGCTTGCGATGGGCTATCTGTTGAAGGTCAGCGAGCTGTACTCGCGTGGCTGGGTATCGCTGGTGTTCGCGCTCGGACTCGCTTTCATGGCAGTGGTGCGCCTGGTCGCGTACCGCGCCACGACCCGCCTGCACGAGCGCGGCGTGGGTATCAGCCGTTGCCTGCTGATCGGCGCGACCGACTCGGGCATCCATATGATCGAGCAGGTCGAAGCCAATCCCGCGCTGGGGATGAAGATCACCGCGTACGTGCGTACCAGTTACGACAACGGTGTGCCGGCAGACATCCCGATGGCCGGCTCGCTGCTGGAACTGGACGAGGTGCTGGCCTGCCGCGACTGGGACCAGGTGCTGGTGGCGTTGCCGGTCGGCGCCAACCGCGCCATCAATTACGTGCTTGACCGCATGGAGCAACACGTCATGACGGTGAAGTTCGTGCCCGACATGCTCGGGCGCCAGCTGATCAACCACCGCATGGAAGACGTGGCCGGCGTGCCGCTGGTCACGCTGCGGGAAAGCCCGCTGCTGGGCAATGCATGGCTGTTGAAGGATATCGAGGACCGCGTCATCGCCGGCACCATCCTGCTGATGATCGCGCCGCTGATGCTCGCGCTCGCCGTGGGCGTGAAGCTGTCCAGTCCCGGTCCTGTCCTTTACCGCCAGCGCCGTGTCGGCCTGGACGGCAAGGAATTCGAGATGATGAAATTCCGCTCCATGCCCGTGGACATGGAGAAGAACAAGACCGTGCAATGGGGCGGTGCGCAGAACAAGACGGTGACGCGCTTCGGCCGATTCATCCGGCAGACCAGCCTCGACGAGCTGCCGCAGTTCCTCAACGTGCTGCGCGGCGACATGTCCATCGTGGGGCCGCGCCCGGAGCGGCCGATGTTCGTGGAGAAGTTCAAGGGCGAGATCGCCGGCTACATGCACAAGCACATGGTGAAGGCGGGCATTACCGGCTGGGCGCAGATCAACGGCTGGCGCGGCGACACCGACCTGGTCAAGCGTATCCAGCATGATCTTTACTACATCAACCACTGGTCGTTGGGCTTCGACCTGCGCATCATTTTCCTTACCCTGTTCAAGGGCTTCGTGCACAGCGAGGCTCCTCCCGCGTCCTCGGCACCGGGAAAGCCCGCGTTGTCGACCGTTACGGCCGCCGTGGAGGAATCGCGTTGATCCCGCCACGTTCGTGCCGCTTGCCCCTCGAATCAGTCGGAACGGTCGCGTGAAGCTGCTGATCTGCGGCGGGGCGGGCTATGTCGGCTCGCACATGGTGCGCTACCTCACCGGCCAGGGACACGAGGCGGTCGTCTACGACGATCTTTCCACGGGTCACCGCCAGGCGGTGCCGCGCGAGGTGGCCTTCGTCCATGGCGACATCGGCGACGCTGCGCGCCTGGCGCGCGTATTCGCCACCCAGCGCTTCGACGCGGTCATCCACTTCTGCGCCAAGTCGCTGGTGGGTGAATCCGTCGGTGAACCCTATGCCTATTACCGGAACAACGTGGCCAACACCCTGGTGCTGCTGGGCGCGATGCGCGATGCGGACGTGGACCGGCTGGTGTTTTCCTCCACGGCTGCCGTGTTCGGGCATCCGCAGGCCGAACGCATCGACGAGTCGCACCCCACCGCGCCGATCAATCCGTACGGGCAGAGCAAGCTGATGATCGAGCACGTGCTGGCTGATGCGGCGAAGGCCTATGGTCTGCGCTCGGTCGCCTTGCGCTACTTCAATGCGGCCGGCGCCGATCCACAAGGCACGATCGGCGAGGCGCACGAGCCGGAAACCCACCTGATCCCCAACGTGCTGAAGGCGGTGCTGGGTCAGGGCGCGGCGTTGAACGTGTTCGGCGACGACTACGCCACCCGCGACGGCACCTGCGTGCGCGACTACGTGCACGTGAACGACCTGGCCTCGGCGCACCTTTTGGCCATCGAATACCTGGCCGGGCAGCCCGGAGCGCACCGCTTCAACCTCGGTAACGGCGAGGGCTTCAGCGTGCGCGAGGTGATCGCCGCCGCCGAACGCGTGACGGGAAAGGCGGTACCGCACACCATTGCGCCACGGCGTGCGGGCGACCCGGCCACGCTGGTTGCCTCCAGTGCGCTGGCTCGTGCGGAACTGGGCTGGGAGCCGCGGATGGTCCGCCTGGACGATATCCTGGCCAGCGCATGGCGCTGGCATCGCGAGCCGGCGTTCGGGTAGCGCCCTATGCCGCCAGCCGACCGATCCGCGCCAGCGCGTCGGACACCGGCTTGCCTTCGACGAAGCACTCGCGAACCAGCGTGTTCACCTGGTCCAGCGTAGGCCGGTAGCGGCGGAATCGCGCCAGCAGCGCGGCGTCACCCGCGGCCGCACGCATCCGCCCGGGCGCGGCGTCCTGCGGCGTATCGGTGTATACGGCGTTGTCGCCCAGCCGGGTCTGGGTGGCCAGGGCCATGTCCATGCCCGGCGACCGCGCGGCCACGATGATGTTGTCGTGGATGGCGGTGTCGTCGGGCACGCCTTGCCAGCGCGTGGCCTTGAACACGGTGACTTCCGCGTCGGCGACGGGCTTGTCCGGGATGATGATGATGTTGTTGTAGATCCGGCTGCCGGCCACGGGGCCGGAGAGGCGCAGCGAAGCACTGTCCGTGGCGCGCAGTGCGTCGTTGATGCTGACGTTGAAGCGCACGACGGTGCCCGTGTTGCCCACGGCGGAGGCGTTGCGCCCGTCGTTGCATACCAGCGCCATGCCACCGACGTTGTCGTGGCTGTAGTTGTACTGGATGACCGTGCCGCGGCAGTTGAAATCCGCGTCGTACGCCTGGCCGTCGGCATGGGCGCGGTGGTCGCTCACCTCGTTGTACTGGATCAGCGTGTCGTCGCAGTCGAACGGCCAGATGCCGGCGGCGGCTTCACCGCGTGGCAGGGCGCCGCACTGGCTGACCGCGTTGCGCTCCACGATCGCGCCGGTGCAGCCCTTGACCAGGATGGCGTCGCCGGGCACGCCGGCAAGGCGGTTGCCCCTGACCACCACGCCGGTGGCAAGGCCGGATCGGCGGCTACCCGCGCCGAGGAACAGGATGCCGTCGCGGCCACAACGCTCGATGCGGTTGTCGGCGATGGTGAGGTCCTGGTAGCGGGTGGGGGTTTGCTTGCCCAGCGCCTGCACGAGGATGGCGCTGCCGCCGCCGTCTTTCTTGACCAGGCTGCCGTTGACGTCACGCAGGTAAAGGTCTTCCAGCACGATGCCGTGCACGACACCCGCATCCTGGTGGAACAGGTGTAAGGCGGTCCGGCGTGGTGCGGGCTGCGCGCCGGTATTGGATATCTCCAGGTGGCGTAGCTCCCAGTATTCGACGTTTTGCAACCTTACCGTGGACGGGCTGTCGCCGTCGGCGTGCAGATGAGGCAGGGCGCCGTCGCCATAGGCATCCACGGTGACCGGTGCGCCAGCGCGGCCGGAGCCTTTCGGCAGGAAGGCGCCGGGGTAGTCCCCGCCCCTACGAAAGAGGATGCGGTCGCCCGGGCCGAATCGCACCTGGTTCAACCGTCGCAGGCTGCGCCAGGCCTGTGCGGGGGTGGAGCCGTCCCGGCCGTCCTCGCCATCGATCCCGTCGATATGGAACACGCCACCCGTGGTGGCCGCGCGCAGCGGCGGCAGCGGCAGGAGCGCACAGGCGCCGGCCACCCAGGCCGAGCCGCGTAGGAAGGTGCGACGGTCCATGGCCATGTCCCTCAGCGCCGTTCGTCGAGCGTATAGCGATACACCCCGCCATGCTTCCGCAGCATGTAGGCGAAGCCGGCCAGGTGCCTGAGCGCGAGGCGCGAGAACTTGCGCGTGCGCCGCTTGTAGTCGTGTACGACGGAAATGCGCCGGCAGTAGTAGTTGCGCAGGCCCAGCTTGCGTGTGCGCACGCAGAACTCCGCATCCTCGGGGCCGAAGAAGATCCGGTCGTCGTAGCCCATCAACAGGGCGGCCACCTTCTTGGTGAAGGTCTGGTTGGCGCCCAGCACGTAGTCCACCTCGAGCGGATCGTCGGCATCGTCGAACGCGGTATCCACCATCAGGTGGCGGTCCAGTTCGCGCTGGACGAAGCCGAGCTTGCGTGTGGCCGGAATGCGGGCGGCGATGGGCTGGAAGAAGCGGGGAAACCGGCGGGTGGAATCCTGGCGCGTGCGATCGACGTTGAGCAGTTCGAATCCCACCACGCCCGCGTCGGGGTGGGTCTGGAAGAACTCGTCGACGATGCTGCCGGGATCGGCGGTCAGGAAGATGGTGTCGTTGTCCAGCGTCATGCAATACCGGCCGCGGGCCAGGAACAGGCCGCGGTTGCGCGCGGGGCCCACGCCGTAGTTGCTGTCCAGCGGGAAATAGCGCACCTGCGGCAGCGTCGCGACGAATTCGGCGCTGCCGTCACGTGAGCCGTTGTCCACGACGATCACCTCGTCGCGCTCGAAGTCCAGCTTGTCCATCAGCGAGAGCAGGCAGCGTTGCAGGTTGTCCTTCTCGTTCCAGGTGATGATGACGATCGACAGGCGCACATCGGCCTCGCTCATGACGGTGCTCCAGCGTGGGGCGGGGTGGAAACGGAGGGTGCGGCGCTTGCACGCATCGACGACGGGGTGATGACCGCATTGGCCTTCACCACGAAATGGTCGGGGATGACCACCGGGCCGAAGATGCAGGCCCCGGTGCCGATGGTGACGTTGTCGCCGATCACGGGCGCGCCGTCGCCGGGAAAACGGTTGCCGATGCATACCCGCGCATAGAGGGTGCAGTTGGCGCCGATGGTGGTCTTGCCGTTCACGATGATGCCGAAGGCATGGTAGATCACCAGCCCCGGACCTATGGTGGCGGTGGTCGGCAGGTAGCACTTGAAGACGAATTCGGCCAGTTTCTCCAGCACGCGCAGCGGTACATGCAGCACCGTGCCGCGCGCGCCGGCCAGCAGCCGGTAGGTCAGGATCACCCAGAACGACTGGTCCAGCATCCACCAGGCCAGGCTGCGGTACCCGGGCAGTGAGCGGAGCCGGCGGACGTCGGCGCGGAAAGCGTCAAGCATGGGAAGGGTCCATGGAAGGTTCGGCGGGCGATCGGTCGGGACGTTGCACGCGCGCCTGCAGGTGCCGCTTCGCTTCCGTGCGTTGCGCGGCGCGCCGCAGGTCGGCACGCGCGTAGAACATGCCCACGAAGAACCAGAAATACGCCTCGTAGCCGCTGAACTCGATGCAGGCCAGCATGAGGTAGCACAGCAGGAAGAACTTGATGTTGCGCTGCGGGCCCTCGGTACGGGTGAGTAGGATCTGCGCGCCCATGGCCAGGAACAGCAACAACGACTGCACGCCACCTTCGAGCAGGAACTGCAGGTAGATGTTGTGGACGTTGTTCTCCACGAAGGTCAGCCCGGACAGTTGCTCCATCACCGGCACGCCGTTGCCCACGCCGTAGCCGAGCAGGTTGTGCTCCAGGGCGGTGCCCGCGCTGTTCCACAGGGCCAGGCGCCCGACATTCTTGTGTTCCAGCTGGGTCTCGGCCTGGAGGTTGAAGCGGTCCAGCACCGGGATGTCGATCACCGACGAAAGCACCAGCCCGACCAGCAGCACGGCCATGGCCACGCCGAAAAACGTGAAGAAGTAATAGTGGCGCGACTTGCGGGCCTGGAAGCAGGCGATGCCGATCGATACCGCGGTGCCCACCAGCCCTGCGCGCGACAGCATCATGCCGCTGGTCAGCAAGGCGATGCCGGCGGCGATCGGGTAGGCGCGGGTGCCCAGCAGCAACAGCGAAAGCAGGGCCAGCAGGCTGGCTTCGATATTGCGGCCGCCGGTGGACATGTACAGGATGCTGGACGCGCCTTCGGTGCGCGCGTAGACCGCGCCCAGGCTGCCCGCGTAGACCAGATCGCGCAGGATGACGAAGGCGAGGCAGCAGCCCAGCATCCAGGTGAAGATCCGGCGCAGTTCCACGTCCTGCAGCTTGCGGCCGAAGACCACGCCGAGGAAATACGCCGCCGCCACGAACACGATCAGCGTGGAGCGCAGGCCGCCGCCGTAGGTGGCCCCGGCGGCCAGCGCGGTGGCGGCCATGGTGACGATGAAGGCCGTGGCCGGGTTGAGTTTCAGGTAACGCGCGGCGGGAAGGTAGAGCACCGGCATCAGCAGGAGCAGCAGGTGGTAGACGTTCACGTGCGACTTGCTGCTGGTGCTGTGGCCCAGCGGCACCTGCACGAATAGCATGGCCATCAGCACGATGGCGGCACCCCGGGTCTTGTGGATCGCGATGGCCATGCGCTCAGCCGATCGCCCGGCCGAAGAACTTGTGCAGCAACACCTTCAGCGTGGACTTGTAGCCGCCCAGCGACAGGTTGCGCACGATCTCGCGCAGCGGTGCGCGCTGGCCGCCGATGACGAACTGGATGTTGCGATGGTTGCGCTTCTGGTCGGCGCTCATCAGCCGGGCATGCTTGGCCAGGAAGCGCTCGCTGCCTTCGGCGCGCTTGCTGGAGTTGCGGATGCGCGCCCGCGAGCGGTCGTCGTCCACGAAGGACAGCACGGCCCGCGTGCGCAGGGCCGGGCCGAAACGGTCGGCCAGGCGTATCCACATGTCGTAGTCCTGCCAGGACGGCATGGCTTCGTCGAAACCGCCCAGCTCGCGCATCCGCGACAGTTCCGTCAGCACCTGGTTGCCGGCCAGGTTGGCGTAGAGAAGGGCGGGCAGAGCCAGGCGCTCGGTCGCGTGCAGCTCGACCACGCGGTAAGACCGGCCGCGCAGCGCGGCGATCTGCGACTCCTCCTGGAAATAGCGGAAGCGGCTGCACACGAACGACACGTCGTGCCGACGATAGAGCTCGACCAGGCAGGCGATGCGCTGCGGGTGGAACAGGTCGTCGTCGTCCAGTCCGGTCACATAGGTGCCGGCGGCGTGCTCGATGCAGCGGTTGCGGGCGCGGCAGGCACCCTGCGGCGTGTCGTTGCGCAGATAGGTGAAGCGCCCCGGGTGGCGTTGCGCATACGTGGCCACCACCTCGGCGGTGTCGTCGGTGGAGGCCTCGTCGCAGATCAGGATCTCGATCCGCGGGTAGCTCTGCGCCAGCACCGAATCCACCGCGCGCCGAAGCAGCGCCGAGCGATTGCGCGTGGGGATGTATACGCTCACTAGCGGCAGGGTGTCCGTCATGCGCTTACCGCCTGGAGCTGTCGATGGATCAGGATATGGCGGCTGCGCCAGATCACCCACGCCAGCGCCGGCGCGGCGAAGGCGAACCGCACGGCGCTGGCCGTCCAGCCGTCGCCCGGGTACGCCGTGACGGCCAGCATCAGGCAGGCATAGGGCACGAAGCTGGCCGTGACCCAGGCGTCGAAGAACTCGCGCGCCGTGGTCCGGATGAGTTTCGAGGAGAAGAAGTAATACGAAAGCACCGTGGACAGCACCTGGCTGAGGGCGAGGGCGACCGCCATGACTTCCAGCGAACGGGAGGCCGCGCCCGCCACGCTCACGGCCAGCGTGATCCCGCAAATCCGCACGTTCCAGCCGAACTCGATGTCCGAGCGGCCGCGGCTCTGGCTCAGCGCGCCGATCAGCGAGCCCAGCGGCCGCAGCATGCCGAACAGCAGCATCAGCGGGACCAGACGCGCGACGCCGTCGTAGCGATGGCCGTAGAGGATCGAGACGGCCGGCGGCGCGAACACCGCCAGCATGATGAAGACCACGGCGCTGAAGATCGCCACGCCACGCAGCCCGACGAGGAACAGGCGACGCAGCGCCTCGGGATCGTCCTGCAGCGTGGCCAGCCTTGGTAGTGCAAGGCGTCCGGCCACGGGCATGATCAGCTTGGTCGGTTGCAGCACCAGTTCCTTGGCCAAGGAGTACACGCCCAGTGACGACAGCCCGAGGAATTTGCCCAGGATGATCTGGTCGGCCTGGCTGCGCAGCTGGTTGATCACCTGCGAGCCGAGCTGGAAGGCCCCGTAGCGAAGCGCCTCGCGCATGATGCCGCGATCGAAGGCGCGGCCCGGATGCCAGTCGCGCTCGGACACCGTCAGGAAGCAGGCCAGGCGCACCAGGCTGTTGACGATCATCGCGTACACGGCGGCCTCGATGGAGGCGTGGAACACCAGCACCAGCACCAGCAGCGTGGCCAGCCCGCACAGCCGGCCGATCACTTCGATGCGGGCCAGGCGGGGCAGGCGGAAGGCCTTGATCAGGCTGGCCTGGTACTGCGCCGCCACGCCGAGCAGGATGAAGTTCACCGTCGACAGGCGCAGCAGGTCGCCCAGCAGGTCCGACCGGTAGAAATAGGCCACCGCGTACGAGATCGCGAACAGCGTCGCCGCCGACGCCAGGCCCAGGCCCACGCTGATGATGAACAGCGAGGTGCGCTGCGGGCGGCTGATGTCCTGCCGGTGGATCAGGTAACTGCTCAGGCCCATGTCCTGCAGCAGCGTGGCGATGGCGTTGACCACGTTGACGATGGCCAGCGCGCCCAGCATGTGTGCGTCGACGTGATGCGCGAGCACCGCGATCTGCAGCAGCTGGCTGGCCGCGCTGACCACGGTGGACCCGGCCGTCCACAACGCATCGCGTCGTGCCGAGGTCACGGGGCCGCCTGCGCGTGCAGCTGCGCGGCAAGGCTGTCGTGCAGCCGGCGCTGGTCGAAGTGCGTCTCCACGGTGTGCCGGGCCTCGCGCGCGATGGCCGCCAGGTCGAAGTCGCCCGCCTGGATACGCGCCAGCACGTCCGCCAGCGCATCGATGTCGCGCTCGGGCACCAGCCAGCCGGAACGGCCATCCTCGATCAGCTCGGGGATGCCGCTGTGCACCGTCGAAAGACACGGCACGCCGCTGGCCATGGCCTCCATCAGGGACACGGGAATGCCTTCCTGGTCGCCATCGGCCGCGGTGACGCTGGGCAGCGCGAACACATCGGCGCTACGCAGGGCCTCCTGCACATAGGTCGTGTCGCGACGGCCGAGGATATGGATGGCATCCTGCATGCCTTGCTCGTCGACGAAACGCCGGAGTGTCGCGTGCAGCGGGCCGTCGCCGATCACGTCCAGGCGCAGGGGAACACCGCGCCGCACCAGCCGGGCCACGGCCTCGCAGAGGTAGCGCACACCCTTCTTCTCGACCAGGCGCGCCACGCATAGCAGGCGCAATTCACGCCCGGGTGCCGGCGCGCCGTTCGTCGCCGGCGGTGCGTAACGGAAGCCCTCCAGGTCTACGCCCATCCGATGCACCTGGATCTTTTCGGCCGCGCAACCCAGAGCCTCCAGCTTGCCGCGCCAGCGTTGGCTGATCGGCAGCATCCGCTCGCCATGCGCGAACAGGTGGCGATAGTCGGCCGCATGCCGCGCCAGCACGCTGTGCTGCGACAGATCGAAGCCGTGGAAGACGGTGTACAGCGGTCCCTCGATGAGGCCGAGCGTGCGCAGGTGCGTGGCCAGCACGCCGGTCGGGCCGAAGTGGGCGACGATCGCCCGGGCCCGCAGTGGGGTAGGCAGGCGGCGTACCGCACCGGCCAGCACCAGGCTCTTCGCCGCGTGACCGAAGCGACGCACGGACAGCGCCCGCCGCACGCGGGCGCTGGGCAGGCCAGGCAGCACGCGGCGCAGCCGCCGCAGCAACACCTGCCAGGGGGCCGAAGCGCTGGCGGGGTGATCGAAGACGAAGGTGGCCCGCGCCATCAGGCCGCGGGTATCGACGATGTCGCCGGGCACGGGTGACGGCCCCCGGCTGATGGCGAGGATGCGCACGTCGAACCCGCGGTCCAGCAGGCCGACGATCTGGTCGATGACGAAGGTTTCCGAATAGCGCGGAAACTCGGCGAGGACGAACAGCACCGGCATGCTCAGGCTCCGATCCCCAGGGTGGCCAGCACGGATTCGCGTGCGAAGGCCTTCTCTCGCGCCACCGCCACGGCCACGCGGGCGCGCAGCGTGTCGTCCCGCAACAGCCCAAGCACCTGGCTACGCAGGCTGCCATCGAGCAGGGCGGTGACCGGCACCGCCAGTTCGTCCACGCCCAGGCGCTTCATGATGCCCTCGGACTTGTGTTCGTAGTTGAGCGCCACCGACGGGGTGCCGAAGTTCATCGAGAGGATGGCGCTGTGCAGACGCGTGCCGATAGTCAGCACGCATGCACCCAGGCAACGGCCCAGGTCTACGTCGGTCAGCTCGTTCATCTCCACGTGGTAGGCCTCGGCGTGGCGCATGCGCGCACCGACGCGCAGGGCCACCATCCGGTCGTCCTTCGGATAACCGTCGATCGCCGTGCACGTGGAATACGCCACCACGCGGTAGCCCGCCTCGATCACCGCGTCCAGCAGGATGGCGAAGGCCTCCTCGTACTGTGCCTGGGTGACGCCCAGCCGCTTGTCGAAGGGGGCCAGTTCGCGAAACGTCACCGCGACGGTGGGCGGATCGGCGATGGCCACGGGCGTACCCGGGTCCACCAGCCACGCGGTGTCGGATGTCCAGCGCAGCGTGTCCTGCGGGATGCCGTCCTCGGCCATGTAGCGTGCGCTCACTTCCTCGCGCAGGGCCAGCGCCTGGACCCGGCGCATGACGTCCCGGGATATGCGCCGGAAGAAGGGTTGCCGGAACGGCCCTACGCTGTGGCCGATCATGTACACCGGTCGCCCGGCGAGCAGCGCGCAGATCGACTGGTCGTACTGGGTGGGGCCGTACAGGTCGACGAAGAACGATCCGCCCACCTGGATCACCAGGTCGTAGTCGGCCATCCACGCGATGGTGTCGCGATGGCGTTGCGGCAACGGTACCCAGCGCGCCCACCACAGTCCCGTGAGATGCGCGTGCAACAGGCGCGGCACGAGGCGCCGCAGCAGTTGCGGGCGAAACCGGCCGAAGCGTTGGCTGGCCGCTTCGCGGTAATAGGCATCCAGCCCGTCGGGCAACAGCGGGCGGCCGAGCAGGTAGGCGGAGCTGGTCGGGAAGCGGCTGGTGACATCCACCTCGCAGCCCGGCAACGCGGTGGCCAGGCATTCCAGCAGCCCGCGCAGGATCGCGGCATCGCCGCGGTTGCCGCAGGTGTGGTTGCCGACGATCAGGATGCGCGACATGGGAACGCCTTCATGCTGGATCGGCCTGGTACTTGTAGTAGGCATAGGCGGAGTAGCCCGCCGTGCGCCGCTCCACGGCATTGAAGATGGCGCCCTTGAGTTCCACGCCGTTCTGCTCGAAACGCTGCTTGGCCAGCGCCAGTTCGCGTTGCTTGTTCAGGCCGAAGCGGGCCACCAGCAGGCTGGTGCCGGCGTGGTGGCCGATCACCGCCGCGTCGGTTACCGCGAGGATCGGCGGCGTGTCGATGATGATCAGGTCGTAGGCGGGGACGACGCTGGCGATGAACCGGGTGAAATGCGCATGCATCAGCAGCTCGGACGGGTTGGGCGGCACCTGCCCGCGACTGATGAAGTGCACGTTCTCGGTCGGGCCCGGCTGTATGACGTCGGCCAGCGCGGCGCTCCCGACCAGCAGGTCCGACAGGCCGCGGCCGGTGCGCACGCCGAGCAGCTGGTGCAGCGTGCCACGGCGCATGTCGCCGTCGACCAGCAGTACGCGCTGCCCGGCTTGCGCGATCACCGCGGCGAGATTGGCCGAGACGAAGGTCTTGCCGGCGAAGGGGCTGGAGCCGGTGATCATCAGGATATTGTTCTTCGCCTCCAGCCGGGCGAAATGCAGGCTGGTACGCAGGCTGCGGATCGATTCGACGGCCAGGTCGGCGGGGTCGGCGATGGCCAGCAGCGGGCCGTGTGCGGCGTGTGAACGGCCGCGACCCAACAGGCGCGCGCCCTGGCCGGGGCTCAGCGGCACAGAGGCGTAGACGGGCAGGCCCAGGTCCTCGATCAGTGCGGGGTCCTCGATACCGCGGTTCAGTATCTGCCGCAGGAACACGAAGGCCAGCGCGAGGAACCCGCCGAGGAAGGTGACGACGATCACCACCAGCGCCTTGCGCGGCTGCACCGGCACGTTGGGGTCCACTGCGGCGCTGTCCACGATGCGCACGTTGCCCACCGTGCCGGCGCGTGCGATGTCCAGCTGCTGTGCCTGGTTGAGCAGGCTGGTGTAGGTGTTGCCGCTGACCTGCACGTCACGGCTCAGCTTGAGCAGCTCTTGCTGCGTATCCGGCAGGTCGCCCACTTCCTTCTGCATCCGATCCTTCTGCGCCTGCAACTGGCCCATCTGCTGTTGCAGCGCCTTGTAGGCGGGATGATCGTGGGTGAAGCGCCGTTCGATATCGGCTTCCTGCAGGTGAAGTTGCTGGAGGTTGTTCTCCACGGACACGATCTGGTCCAGCAACCCCTTGGTCTGCATGCTCAGGTCCACGGAGTGGGACTTCATCTGGAACGCGTTCATCGCCGCCTGCGCCTTGTCCAGGTCCTGGCGCACCTTGGGCAGCTGGTCCTTGACGAACTGCAGCTGGCTGGCGGCTTCCGCGGAATTGCGCTCGACGTTCTGCCGCACGTAGGCGCGCGTGACGTGCTCGAGCACCTGTCGCGCGAGGTCGGGATCGGCGTTGTTGTAGGTCAGCCCGATGATCCCGGAGTCGTTGCCCTGTTCCAGCGCGACGATGTCGGACTGCAGTTTCGTCGTGGTCGTCAGCGGCGGCTGCACCACCACGTCGAAGCGGGTGCCCGGGTTGGCCACCAGCTGGCGAATCTGCAACGTGACGCCCTTGCCGGTCACCGGCTGTCCCACCGCACCCTGGGCCACGCGGTTGCCGTCGTCGTCGTACAGGCTGAAGCGACCGCCGGCTTCGGCGCGCAACTCGAAGGTCGCGCTCATGCCCGGATCGGGCAAGGTCAGGCGGAAGATATCCACCAGTTCGCCGCCCCAGCCGTAGCGGCTGAGACCGAAGCGAGGCTTGCCGGGCTGGCCGGGCTTGTGTCCGCGAGAGAGGTAATTGCCGATCAGCGGCATGCGCCGCGGTTGCACCTGCACGTTCAGGCGCATGTCGTCCACGGTCTGTCCCACCACCAGTCGCGAGGTGATCAGGGCGATCTCGGTCACCGCCTGCGACGCACTGGTTCCCAGCGACTGCGACAGGTCGCTCAGGCCCGGCAGGCTGGGTGTTTTCTGTTCGACCTGCACCACGGCGGTCGCCTGGTAGATGGGCGTGGCCAGCACCGTATACAGCACCCCGGCCACGAAGAAGCAGCCGGTGATCGCGACGATCAGCCACTTGTGATCCAGCAACGTGCCGAACAACGCGTTGAGGTCGATGGTGTCGTCGTCGTGTGCCTGCTCAATCTTCGTCGTCATGCGGCGGCGTGGTTTCCTGGGTCATGAAGGGAACGCCTGGGCGTCTGCGTTGCACACCCGGTAGGCCGCTTCGACGCGTGCGTCGATGGCATGTGCTTTGTCGCGTCAGGGCGAGTCACACGTGTGATCGGCGCCGATGAGCTTTGAGCTTAGTCGCGCAGGATGGGCACACAAAGCGAGCGAGGTCGGTTTTGCGACATGCGTCAAGGAACCGTCGATTTGTCGGCGGTGTGTTGCGTGACAGCATTATGTTTTTGTTAAATATTCGCGTAATTTATTGCACGAATATCTAATGAATCGTTCATTGGGTGGTCATTTCGCTTTTGGATTCATGGTTTTGGGTGTTGGGGTGAGGGTCGTGGGAATTGGCGGATTCGTTCCGGGGTCTTGCGGCGCAGCAAGAGCCATGGGGCTTGGAGCAAGAGCCGGCGGGTAGCCCCCTCGGTGCCACGCCTGCGGCGACCCGCTAGGGAAAGGCCGCTCCGCGGCCGCTTATCTATTGCCCTTCGGGCCGGGTCGGGCTTCGCACAGGGGTTCTCGACTCGACATCCTGTCTCGCGAGAACGGCCGGCCGTCCTGGCCGGCCCCCTTCGGGCCTGATCTGTGCGAATCCCTCGCCTGCGGCTACCGGCCCCGAGGGGGCTACCCGCCGGCTCTTCCGTAAACTGAGGTGACGTGTTGGGCGAGCAGTGCGTGCGGGTGAACGTGCAGCGTTCGGGTACGGCGTCGCTGCTTCGTTGGCTTTTCGCCCACATCGTGCGCTCCTGCCGCAAGGGTAGGCAGGTTGTTGTATATCCAATGCGTGATCTGCCCGCTGGGTAGGAGCGCACGCACGTGCGCGACCCCTCGACGGTGGGGATACTTATTTCTGGTGTGGTGTCAGCTCGGCCGTCGCAAAGCCAGCTATATCTACCTGCGGCCAATGCTGGCAGCATGAAAGCTGGTGTCAAAAAACGTCAGGCGGCATACTTAATGCGCGCAATCGGTATCTTCATAGCCTTTGCAGGCATAGCGTTGAGCGCCGCATTTTTGTACGGGTTCGGCGGGGTACTGACTTGCGGTACATGGAATCTGGGTTGTCTTGTTTACGCGACCGTAACCGCCCTCGTCACGCAATCCTGCGCTGCTGTTGTCCTTTTCTCTAGCATTACCGCCACCAAGGCCGGATCAGCAGCCAGGTACATGGTTATATTGCTCGCGTCGGTTTGTAGCTTGCTCGCAATGGGCTGTCTCAGCGCGATTCTTCTGGTGGTGGCAAGGTAGTCGGTCTGCAAGGCGCGCTCCGCTCGCTCGTCGCCGAATTGAGATGGATGACATGACTCCAGCCGAACCCGCTGTCGTGCTGAACCGACATCGCGCGGAAGCGATCAATGTGACTTGGCCGTACGCATACGCCATGGCGATCGATGCGATGCACACCATGTAAGCGAGCGTTCCCTGCAACAAAGCAAAACCATGCATTTCGCTCTTCCCACACGCAACCTCAGTCTTCGAAAGAGCCGGCGGGTGCCACCCTCGGGGCCGGTAGCCGCAGGCGAGGGGTTCGAACGGACAAGGCCGCGAAGCGGGGCCGGCCAGGACGGCCGGCCATTTCCGCGAGACAGGATGTCGAGTCGGAAATCCCCATTCGAAGCCCGACCCGGCCCGAAGGGCAATCAATAAACGGCCGCGGACGCGGCCCTTCCTTGACGGGTCGCCGCAGGCGTGGCCCCGAGGGTGGCACCCGCCGGCTCTTGCTCCGAAGCATTCGGCGTCAACGCGCTGTTGGTTTTTCGCCCACATCGTGGGCTCCTACGGTTGCCTATGTGCAAATACGGCAGGAGGTGATGGTGGACTCATGCCGTTATCCGGCAGATAGCGCGGCGCGAAGCCGTCTTCATGGCGTACCCACCTGCATTTACCGATCGTAAGAACTTGCTGGTTGCAAAGCCGACGGTCTTCTTCGAAGAATGATCTGAGACACAGACCGGCACACTGCAAGCATGCTGCGTGTATCGGTCGAGGGGATCAGGGCCACATAAAACCATCGTTCCACGCTGTGACACGACGATCGCACTATCGAGAGCGACGACGTCATCGTTTGCACAGGAGCAAGCATGTCCACGAGTTCGAACGCGTCAGAAACCTTGTACGACGTGGTGGTCAACCAGGAGGGCCAGCACTCGATCTGGCCGTTGCCGAAGTCGCTGCCGCTGGGCTGGACGAAAGTCGGCGTAAAGGGAACGAAGGCCTCGTGCCTTGCCTATATCGGTGAAGCGTGGACCGACATGCGTCCGCGGTCGCTGGCTGTCGAGTCGAGGCATTAACGGCTAGAACCGATCGATAGTGAGTTTCGGACGACCCGCACGGGTCGTCCGCGTGCCCCGGGGGGGGAGGGGAGTTGGCAGCACGGTCTGCGCTGCGTTCCGGGTCGATACGAATCGTCCGTGGGCGCAGGTGCAAGGATGGATGCGTCGCTCTTGAATACCGTATTTCTTTTTTCCGGCCAGGGCTCCCAGCACGTCGAGATGGGGCGGGAGCTGTACGAGGCCGATCACTGCTTTCGTTCGACGATGCGTCATGCCGACCGGCTGTTCCGCGAACGGACCGGTGTGTCGGTGCTGGCGGTGCTGTTCGCGCAGGGTGCTGATGCGGATATGCCGCTACAGCGCCTGCTGTACAGCCATGCCGCCATCTTCATGGTGGAGTACGCGCTGGCCACCAGCCTGCTCGAACGCGGGCTGCGGGTCGATGCCGTGCTGGGTGCGAGCCTGGGTTCGTTCGCGGCGGCGGCGGTGGCCGGATGGCTGGACCCGGACGACGCCTTGCTCGCCGTGGTGGAGCAGGCCCTTATCGTGGAAGCGCACGCGGAGCCGGGCTGCATGATCGCGGTGGTCGGTGAGCCGGCGCGATTCCTGGAGCCGGATGTGCTCGCCCTGTGCGAGCTTGGCGCGCGCAACTTCGCCACGCATTCCGTGCTGTCTCTTCCCGCGCGGAACAGCGATGCGGTCGAGACGGCGTTGCGTCGCCGCGGCCTGGCGTTCCAGCGGCTGCCGGTGGGGTTTGCCTTTCATTCGCGCTGGATCGACGCGGCGCGCGAACCGTACATGGCCTTCCTGCGCACGCTGCCGTACCGGCAAGGGCACGTTCCGCTGATGTGCTGCGCCCAGGGTGGCCATGTCGATGCGCCCTCGGCGGATCATTTCTGGGCCGTGGTGCGCGAGCCCATTCGCCTGGCCGAGACCCTCGCGACGCTGCCGCCGCGGGACGACTACCGCTACATCGACGTCGGCCCCGCGGGAACGATGGCGACCTTCCTCAAATACCTGTTGCCCGCCGGTACGGCGTCCCGCGTGCACGCGGTGATGTCGCCCTTCGGCGGCGACCTCGCGCGCCTGGATGCCCTGGCGCCCGACACCCGAACCGTACGCATGCCGGAGCCAGACACGATGAAAGCGGTCATTTTTCCCGGGCAGGGATCGCAGTTCAGGGGCATGGGCAAGGACCTGTTCCCGTTGTATCCGGATGAGGTGCGCCGTGCGTCCGAGATCCTCGGCTACTCCGTCGAGGACCTGTGCCTCAACGACCGCGACGGCCTGCTGGCGAAGACGCAGTACACGCAGCCGGCGCTGTACGTGGTCAACGCGCTGCATTACTACCGCGAGCAGGCGTTGCAGGCCGATGGCGCGGCAGGTCGGGCCCCGGCGTTCTTTGCCGGGCACAGCCTGGGCGAATACAACGCGCTGCATGCGGCCGGGGTGTTCTCGTTCGAGGACGGACTGAGGCTGGTGAAGAAGCGGGGCGAGCTGATGGGGCGTGCCGGCGGCGGTGGCATGGCCGCCGTACTGGGCACCTCGGCCGGACAGATCCGCGTCGTGCTCGACGAGCATCGGCTGGACGGCGTGGATATCGCCAACCTCAACACGCCGACGCAGACGGTGATCGCGGGCGATCACGAGGCACTGGCCGCCGCGGCGGAGCTGTTCGCGACGCTGAAACTGCGCTGCGTGCCGCTCAACGTCAGCGCGCCGTTCCATTCGCGACACATGCGGCCGGTCGAGGCGGAGTTTGCCGATTACCTGGGCCAGTTCACCTTTGCCGCGCCCACCGCCACCGTGATCGCCAACGCCACCGCGCGGCCGTACGACGGTGCCTCCATCGCGCGGACGCTGGCCAGCCAGATCGCCAGCCCCGTGCAATGGGTGGATTCCATCCGCTACGTGATGGGCAAGGGCGACATCGAATTCCAGGAGATGGGCGCGAACATCCTGTCGAAGATGGTGCAGGAGATCCGCACCAAGGAAACGCCGATCCACGACGAACGGCAGGACACGGTGGTGCAGCCTGTGCCCGCGATGCCCGCGGCGGCCGATGGTGCGGATACCGGCGGCGTCGGCGACGATGACCCCGATGCGTCGTATCGCATCCACGCCACGGCGCTGGGCAGCGAGGTGTTCCAGCGACGCTTCGGCGTGCGCTACGCCTATATGACCGGCGCCATGTACCGCGGTGTCGCCTCCGCGGAGCTGGTGGTGCGCATGGGTCGCGCCGGTTTCCTCAGTTTCTTCGGTGCCGGTGGCCTGTCGCCGCAGACCATCGAGGCCAATATCGTGCGCATCCAGGCCGGACTGGACGCCGGTCAGCCGTACGGCATGAACCTGCTGGCCAACTACGAGAACCCGGCCCATGAGGAAGCGGTGGTCGACCTCTGCCTGCGCTACGGCATCCGCAACGTCGAGGCGGCCGCCTTCATGCAGATGACCCCGGCGCTGGTCCGGTTCCGGCTGCAGGGCTTGCGCCGCGATGCGAACGGCACGGTGGTGAGCGATCACCGCATCGTGGCCAAGGTGTCGCGTCCCGAAGTGGCGCGGGCGTTCATGAGCCCGCCGCCGCCAGCGCTGGTGCAGCGCCTGCTGGACAAGGGGCAGGTGACGCCGGAGCAGGCGCAGTGGGCGCAGGCGTTGCCGGTCAGCTACGACATCTGCGTCGAGGCCGATTCCGGCGGCCATACCGACGGCGGCATCGCGGCCGTGATGCTGCCGCCGTTGTTGCGTCTGCGCGACGAGATGCAAGTTACTCACGGCTACGCCGAGCCGATCTGCATGGGCTTGGCCGGTGGTATCGGTGGTCCCGAGGCCGCGGCGGCCGCGTTCCTGCTCGGCGCCGACTTCATCGCCACCGGTTCGATCAACCAGTGCACGGTGGAGTCGGGCATGAGCGCCGACGGCAAGGCGCTGTTGCAGGCAATGGATATCCAGGACACCGAATACGCGCCCGCCGGCGACATGTTCGAGATCGGCGCGCAGGTGCAGGTGCTGAAGAAGTCGGTGTTCTTCCCGGCGCGCGCGAACAAGCTGCTGTCGCTGTACCGCCACCACGACAGCCTGGAAGACATCCCCGAGCGCACCCGGCAGCAGCTGGAAACCACGTTCTTCCACAAGAGTTTCGAGGCGATCTGGCAGGAGACCTCGGCGTACTTCCGTTCCGTGGGCCGGGATCACGAGATCGCCAAGGCGGAGGCCAACGGCAAGCACAAGATGGCGCTGGTGTTCCGCTGGTACTTCGCCTACTGCACGCGCATCGCCATGGAGGGTAACGGCGACGACCGGGTGAATTACCAGATCCAGACAGGACCGGCGCTGGGCTCGTTCAACCAGTGGGTGAAGGGCACCGCGCTGGAACCGTGGACCGCGCGCCACGTGGACGACATCGCCGTGCGGATCATGGACGCCGCCGCCGCGCACCTCACCCGCACCTTCAGCCGACTTCGTCGCTGAGTGAACCACCTTTCCACATGGGCACTTTCATGAACGTGGATATCGCCATCATCGGCATGGCCTGCCGCTTTCCGGGCGCCGCCGATTACGCCGCTTTCTGGGACAACCTGCGCCAGGGCGTGTCCAGCGTCGGCGAGGTGCCCGCGGTACGCTGGGATCGCGAGGCCTTCTACGCCGCCGACGGGCGCGAGCCGAACCGCTCGGTCAGCAAGTGGGGCGGTTTCATCGACGGCGTTGAGTATTTCGATGCCGATTTCTTCGGCATCTCCGCGCGCGAGGCGGCGGTCATGGACCCCCAGCAGCGCGTGATGCTGGAGCAAGCGTGGAACTGCCTGGAAGACGCTGGCTACGATCCCGCCGTGTTCAGTGGCACGCGTACCGGCGTCTACGTCGGCGTCTTCACCTTCGACTACCGCGATCACCTGAGCCGCGCGCTGGAGACGATCGAGGGCCATCTCGCCACGGGGACGCACACCGCGCTGATCCCCAACCGCATCTCGTATTTCCTCAACCTGCATGGCCCCAGCCTGCCCATCGACACGGCCTGTTCCAGTTCCCTGGTGGCCCTGCACAAGGCCGCGCACGCGATCCGCCGGGGCGAGTGCGAGCAGGCGCTGGTCGGCGGCGTCAGCGTGCTGTGCAGCCCCACGCATTTCATCTCGTTCTCCAAGACGGGCATGCTCTCGCCGGACGGAAGCTGCAAGAGTTTCGACGAGCGGGCCAACGGCTACGTGCGTGGCGAGGGCGCGGCCATGGTGCTGCTCAAGCCGCTGGACCGTGCCCTGCGCGACAACGATCGCATCGTAGGCGTGCTGCGCGGCACGGCGATGAACCACGGCGGCCACGCCCGCACCGTGACCTATCCCGGCTCGCTGGCCCAGTCGCACGTGATCGGCGACGCCCTGCGTGAGGCGGATATCGACGTGGCCAGCATCGGCTATGTCGAGGCCCACGGCACCGGCACGCCCAAGGGCGATCCGATCGAGATCGAGGGGCTGAAGCTGGCCTTCTCGCGCGTGGCCGCGGATCGCGGTGAAGCGCCGGGCGAGGGCACCTGCGGGATCGGCAGCGTCAAGACCAACATCGGCCACCTGGAATCGGTGGCGGGACTGGCGGGGCTCATCAAGACCCTGCTGTGCATGAAGCACCAGGCGTTCCCGCCGCTGGTCCATTACCAGCGGCTCAACCCGCGCATCGACCTGTCCGGCAGTCCGTTCTTCATCGTCGACCAGGCGCGGCCATGGCCGGTGCCGACCGATGCCGACGGACAGGCGATACCACGTCGCGCCGGCATCAGTTCGTTCGGTTTCGGCGGCGTCAACGCGCACGTCGTCGTCGAGGAACATGTGGACACGGCACCCGCGCCGGTGACCGACACCCGTCCGGCACTGATCGTGCTGTCGGCACGCACGGCACCCGCGCTGCGCAAGCGCGTCCGGCAACTGGTCGATGCGCTGACCGCGCACGAATCGCGCGACGCCGACCTGCATGACCTGGCCTACACGCTGCAACTCGGCCGGCACGCCATGGCGATGCGTCTGGCGACGGTGGTCGATTCGGTGGCGACGCTGACCTCGCGACTGGAAGCATGGCTGGCTTCGTCCGCGGAACGCGACGATGTGCTCACGGGCGAGGTGCCGGTGGATGTCGCCACCACGGGCGACGAAACGTCCGGCAGCGAAACCCTGGCCGGGCACCTCGCCGGGGGTGACCTGGCTGCGGTGGCGTCAGCCTGGGTGCACGGCGCCACGGTCGACTGGATGCCGTTGTACGCTTCGGGTCCGCGACGCCGCCTGGCCTTGCCCACGTATCCCTTTGCCCGGGAGCGGCATTGGGTGGATGCGAAGCCCACCGCCACGCACTCGATGCAGGCGGCGATCCATCCACTGGTCCAGCGCAACACCTCCAACGCAGCGGGCTTGCGATACACCAGCCAGTTCACCGGACGGGAATTCTTCCTCGACGATCACCGTGTGCGCGGCGAGCGGACCCTGCCCGCGGCGGCCCAGCTGGAGATGCTGCGCTGCGCCGCCGACCTCGCCAGTGCGTCATCCATCCGGTATCGCATCGAGGACGTGGTGTGGCTTCGCCCCTTCACCGTCGGCGATGCGCCGAAGGAGCTGCATGTCGCGCTGTTTCCCGAAGCCCGCGGTGGTTTCAGCTTCGAGATCTACGACGACGGCGCCACCGGCGACGGCACCGTCTACACGCAGGGCCTGCTCGCCGTCGCCGTACCCGACGCTGCGGACGGCAGCGTTAGCCACGACATCGAAGCGATTCGCCAGGCGTGCACGCGCTCGCAGCGATCTGCCGCGGCGTGCCACGCGCTGTTCGACCGGGTGGGATTGCACTACGGGCCGGCCCACCGCAGCCTGGAGGAACTGCTCATCGGCGATGGCGTGGCACTGGCACGGATCGTCCTGCCGGCGACGGTGACGTCGGGACGCGAGGCCTATGTCGTGCATCCCGCCGTGCTCGACGCGGCGTTGCAGGCCGTCATCGCGGTGCAGGCGAATGACGCGGGCACATGGGACGGCGGGGCGCTGTCGCTGCCGTTCGCGCTGGCCTCGCTCGACGTGCGCGGCACGTGCAACGGCGACGGCTGGGCTGTGATTCGCCACCGCGCCGGTCGTGGTTCGGCTGCCTCCGCGGTGCAGGCGTTCGACGTGGACCTGTGCGATGCGCAAGGCACGGTGCTGGCACGGCTGGATGGCTTCTCCACGCGTACTGTCCCGGTGGCGATTGCGCCCGCTTCGACGCGCACGGCACTGTTCATGCCGACCTGGACGGAGCCGTCCTCGGTGTCCACCGAGCCGGCCACCTACGCACATCACACCGTCCTGGTGTGCGCGGATGTGGCGTTGCCGGAACAGGTTTCGACCGACCTGCAGGCACGCCTGCCCGAGGCGCGGATCGTTGCGATCGACGACGACGCGGCGCTCGCGTCACGCTACGAAAGCGCGGCGGTGTCGTTGCTGGAACAGCTCCAGGGCGCCGCCGCGCGGCCGGGACGGCACCTGGTCCAGCTGGTCGTCGCCGACCACGGCGCCGGGCAGCTCATGGCCGGCCTGGGCGGCATGCTGCGCACGGCGATGCGGGAAAACCCGCGGATCGTCGGCCAGGTAATCCGGCTCGGCTCGGCGGCGGACATCGTCCAGGCGATCGTCGAACATCGCGACGCGCCGGCCGGTGACAGTCGCTACCGCGGTGGCATCCGGCAGGTGGCCGGGTGGTCCGAGGTGGCGACGCAGCCTGACGTCGCCTCGCCGTGGAAGGCGGGTGGCGTATATCTCATCACCGGTGGCGCCGGCGGCCTGGGCGCGATTCTGGCGCGTGATATCGCCCGTGACGCCAGCGGAGCCACGCTGGTACTTACCGGACGCTCGCCTGTCGGCGCGACGGTGCAGGCGTTGCTCGCGGAACTCGAGTCGCTGGGCGCGAAGCCCCTGTACCGCCCGCTCGATGTGGCCGATGCGGACGCCGTGTCGCACCTCGTGCGCGAGGTGGCTGCGACGCATGGCCTGCACGGCATCGTGCACGCCGCCGGGGTCTTGCGCGACGGCCTGCTGCCGCGCAAGACGCGCGACGACCTGCACGACGTGCTGAGGGCGAAGGTGGCCGGCACGCTGCACCTGGACGAGGCCAGCCGCGACCTTCCGCTGGACTGCTTCATCTGCTTCGCCTCCACCTCGGGTGCCTTCGGCAACGTGGGCCAGGCCGATTACGCCGCCGCGAACGCCTTCATGGACGCCTTCGCGATCCAGCGCGCCACGCAGGTGGTGGAGGGACATCGCTACGGTCGCACGCTGTCGGTGGACTGGCCGCTGTGGGAGGAAGGTGGCATGCGCGTGGATGACGCCACGCGCGAGGCGATGACCGCGCAGACGGGACTGGTGCCGTTGGTCACCGCCAGCGGCCTCGCCGCGCTCCGGCAGGCGATGGCGACGGCGCTGCCGCAGGTGGTGGTGGCCGAAGGCGCGATCGATCGCTTCGTGGCGAGCTGGTCGGGCGCGCCGGCACCGGCGGTCGCATCAATGTCGTCGCCGGTCACGTCGTCGTCGCCTGCCGGCAGCGCGGTCGCCGATACCGGTGAGGCCACGGACGCCCTGCGCGACAAGGCCGAGCGTTACCTGGTCCGCCTGCTGTCGAGCACGCTGAAGCGTCCCGCCCAGAGCATCGATCCACGGGTGCGCATGGAGGCGTACGGCATCGATTCCATCCTCGTGATGGAACTGACCCGCGCGTTGGAGCCGGTGTTCGGGCCGTTGTCGAAGACGCTGTTGTTCGAGTACCAGACCCTGGCCGAGCTGGCCGGCTATTTCCTGGGCGAGCACCGCGCCGCGCTGGTCGAGGCGCTGGGTGCGTCGGGTAACGTGACGGCCGCTGCCACTGTTGCTGCTTCGGCGTCAGCCCCAGCCGTAACGAGGACCTCGGTTGCAGAGCCGACGTCGGGGGCGCCGAACGGTCCGGCGCAGAGCGCGGCGCACGACGAGTCGTTCGCGCCGCCGATGCCCCGCCGGCCCCGCTTCGGCAGCGAGCCGCCGCGCACGCTGCCCGCGGTGGACGCCCAGGCCGCGACGGAGATCGCCATCGTCGGCGTCGCCGGGCGCTATCCGCAGGCGGCGGACCTGGCCGCTTTCTGGGCCAACCTCAGCCAGGGCCGGGACAGCATCACCGAGATTCCGGCCGAGCGTTGGGACTATCGCCTCTACTACGACCCGGACCGCAACGCGGTCGGCAAGACCTACGGCAAGTGGGGCGGCTTCATCGACGGCATCGACCGTTTCGACCCGCTGTTCTTCAACATCGCCCCGCGCGAGGCGGAGATGATGGACCCTCAGGAACGGCTGTTCCTGGAATGCGTGCATGCCACGCTGGAAGACGCCGGCTATACGCGCGAGAGCGTGTCCAGTGACGGCAACGTCGGCGTCTTCGCCGGTGTGATGTACGAGGAATACCAGCTCTACGGTGCGCAGGCGCAGGCGCGCGGCCACAACCTCGCCGTGTTCAACAGCCCGGCGTCGATCGCCAACCGGATCTCCTATTTCTGCGATTTCCACGGTCCCAGCATGGCGCTGGACACCATGTGCTCGTCGTCGCTGACGGCCATCCATCTGGCCTGCCAGGCGATCCAGCGCGGCGATTGCGCGGTGGCGATCGCCGGCGGCGTCAACGTCTCCGTGCATCCCAACAAGTACCTCATGCTGGCCCAGGGCCGCTTCATCTCGGGCAAGGGCCGCTGCGAGAGCTTCGGCGAGGGCGGCGAAGGCTACGTGCCGGGCGAGGGCGTCGGTGCGGTGCTGCTGAAGCCCCTGGATCGCGCCATCGCCGATGGCGACCATATCCACGGCGTGATCCGCGCCACCGCGGTCAACCACGGCGGCAAGAACAACGGCTACACCGTGCCCAATCCCAACGCCCAGGCGAAGGTGATCGAGCGTGCGTTGCGTGCCGGCGGCGTCGATGCCCGCGCGATCAGCTACATCGAGGCGCACGGCACGGGCACCAGCCTGGGCGATCCCATCGAGATCGCCGGCCTGTCCAGGGCGTTCCGCGAGTGGACGCCGGATACCGGCTTCTGTGCGATCGGTTCGGCCAAATCCAACATCGGCCATTGCGAAAGCGCCGCGGGTATCGCCGGCGTCACCAAGGTACTGCTGCAGTTGAAGCACCGGCAGCTGGCGCCGAGCCTGCATTCGGCCGTGCTGAATCCGAACATCGACTTCGCGCGCACGCCCTTCGTCGTGCAGCAGGAACTCGCCGACTGGTCGCGTCCCGTGCTGGACGGGCACGAGCGTCCGCGGCTGGCCGGCGTCTCGTCGTTCGGTGCCGGCGGCGCCAACGCGCACGTGGTGATCGAGGAATACGTGGCATCACCGTCACCGGTGCCTGCGGAACCGACCGGCCCGGCGCTGGTGCTGCTGTCTGCGCGGCAGGAAGACCGGCTGGCCGACCAGGTGCGGCGCCTGCTGGCGGCCATCGACGACCAGCCGGACATGCGCCTGCACGAGCTGGCCTACACGCTGCAGGCAGGCCGCGAGGCCATGGACGAGCGCCTGGGTATCGTGGCGACCTCGCTGGCGGACCTGCGTGCGAAGCTGGCGGCCTGCGTCGCCGGCGACATGGCGGTGGAGGATGTGTATCGCGGCCAGGTCAAGCCGAACAGGGACGCGCTGGCCCCACTGGCCGGCGACGACGACATGGCCACGCTGGCCGACGCGTGGATGGCGCGCGGCAAGTTCGGCAAGCTGCTGGACCTGTGGGTCAAGGGCGTGTCGTTCGACTGGCGACGCCTGTATGCGGAGCGGACGCCGCGACGCATCAGCCTGCCGACCTATCCCTTCGCCGGCGAACGCTACTGGATTCCGGTCGATACCGCCGCGCCCGCCGCTGCTGCCGTGGAAGCGCCGGTGCTGCATCCGCTGGTGCACCGGAACACCTCCGACATCGGCGGACTGCGCTTCAGCGCACGCTTCACCGGTGCCGAATCCTTCTTTACCGATCACGTGATCCGCGGCGCACGCATGCTCCCCGGCGTGGCGCACTTGGAAATGGTACGTGCCGCGCTCCACGAGGCGGTCGACGACGGTCGCACCTGGGCCGTGCACAACATGGCGTGGCTGCGCCCGGTCGTCGACGATGGCGCCGGCGTGTCGCTGCACGTCGCCCTGCATCCGCAGACGGACGCCGCGATCGGCTTCACCATCTACGCGGACGGTGACAACGGTGATGCCCTGGTGCATAGCCAGGGCACGCTGGTCGCCGATCACGACGATACAGATCCGGGTGTTTCGCACGATCTTTCCGCCTGGCGCGCGACATGCACGCTCGGCCACAGCGACGCGGCGGCCTGCTATGCGCGGCTGGAGCGGATGGGCCTGCATTACGGGCCGGCGTTCCAGGGCGTGCGCGAGTGGTTCGTCGGCGAGGGACGTGTCCTTGCGCGGGTGGCCTTGCCGCCGTCGGCGACAATGGACGGCTACGGCCTGCCGCCGAGCCTGCTCGACGCGGCGCTGCAGGCAACCCTGGCGCTGCCGTCCACGTCGGCCGGCGACGCCACGACGCCGATGATTCCGTTCGCCCTGGGCGGCCTGCGGTTCCTGCGTGCGTGCAAGCCGGATATGTGGGCGCTGGTGCGGTACAGCGAAGGCAGTGCGCCGGGTGATGCCGTGCCGCGGCTGGACATCGACCTCTGCGACACGGAGGGCGCGGTCTGCGTGCGACTGACCGGCCTCGGCCTGCGGGCGATGTCCGCCCCGGCTGCGGCGGATGCGGCGGCCACAGCCCACGCGGCCCATCGGGCCCATCCAGCCACTATGGTCGCTACGGCATCTGACGCCTCGGAAGCTACTGAGGCCGGCCTTCTCCTCTTGCAGCCGTCGTGGACGGCGGCTGCCGCGACCGCGGGCAACCGCGCGTTCGACGGTCATCTCGTCATGCTTTGCGGTGTGGACGCGCATGGCGTGCGGCAGGCGTGGCCCGACGCGACGCTGGTGGTATTGGAAAACACCGGCAACCTGGCGGAACGCTACGAAGCCGCGGCGACGCTGCTGCTGGACCAGTTGCAGGCGTTGAACGGCCGCGGCGGCATGCAGCGGCTGCAATTGGTGGTGCCGGGCGACGGCGAAGGCCGGACCCTGGCGGGATTGGCCGGCATGGTGCGTACGGCGCAGCGGGAAAACCCGCGTGTGCAGGGCCAGGTGATCGAGATAACGGCCGGGCAGGACGTGGTCGGGGCGCTCGGGGAGAACCTCGGCGACACCGCGACGCACGTGCGTTACGTCGGCGGCGTGCGTGAAACGCTGGGCTGGCAGGAGTACACGCCCGTGGTGGAGGCCGCGGTGCCGTGGCGGGATCGCGGCGCTTACCTCATCACCGGCGGCGCCGGTGGCCTGGGCCTGATCGTGGCGCGCGAGATCGCCAGCCACGCGCGCAATCCGGTGCTGGTGCTGACCGGTCGCTCGGCGCCGGACGAGCGCATCCACGCATGCGTGCGCGAACTGGAAACCCTCGGCGCGGTGGTCCGCTACCACGCGGTGGATGTCGGTGACGCGGCGGCGGTGTCGCACCTGGTGGCCAGCATCCCCGAGGAGTTCGAGCGCCTGGACGGCATCATCCACAGCGCCGGCGTGGTGCGTGACGCCTTCCTGGCCAGGAAGACACCGGCGCAACTGCGCGAGGTGCTTGCCGCGAAACTGCACGGCACGTTGAACCTCGACCATGCCAGCCGCGACATGGACCTGGACTGCTTCATCTGCTTCGCGTCCATCGCCGGTGTGCTCGGCAATGTGGGGCAGGCCGACTACGCCTGTGCGAACGCCTTCATGGACGCCTTCGCCCACGAGCGCAACCGTCGCGTCGCCAGGGGCGAGCGCCGGGGACACACCGTGTCGATCGACTGGCCGCTATGGGACGAGGGCGGCATGCAGGCGGACGCGGCCACCCGCGCGATGCTGGCCCGCCAGTGGGGCATGCAGCCGATGGCCAGCGCTACCGGCGTGCAGGCCTTGCGCCAGGCGCTGGCGAGCGGGCTGGGCCAGGTGCTGGCGATCGAGGGCGACCTGGGCCGCATGCGCGGCGTGCTGATGGACGTGGCGCCCGTTGCCTCCGCTGTCGTATCCGGCGAAGCGTCCGGCCGTCCTGTGCCCGATCTGCGCCGCGACGTGAAGCGGGCGCTGATGGAGGTGGTGTCGGCGCTCATCAAGGTGAGGCCGGGCGACCTGGACGGCGACACCGCGCTGAGCGAATACGGCTTCGATTCGATCTCGCTGACCGAGTTCGGCAACGTGCTGAACCAGCGCTACGGGCTGGACCTCACGCCGACGATCTTCTTCGAGTTTCCCACGCTGGATGGCCTGGCCGGTTATCTGGCTCGCGAGCATGCGGCGTTGCTTGCGCCGGTCTTCGCGCCCAGGCCTGCATCGTCGCCCACCACTCCCGGCATGGCCGCCATGGTCACGACGGCGGCGGCCGGCACTGGGATCGCAACCGCATCCGCATCCGCGCCGCGGCCGTCGCGTTTGCCGTCGCTTTCGGCGGACGCGATGCGCACGCCGATCCCGGCGCGCCGCGGCTTCGCGGCGATGATGGCCGCCCCGGCGTCCGCGCCGGAACGCACCCGCGAGCCGGTGGCGATCATCGGCATGAGTGGGCAGTTCCCGCACGCGCCCGACCTGGACAGCTTCTGGCGCAACCTGCGCGACGGTAAGGATTGCATCGACGCGATACCGGCGGGGCGTGACTGGCCGGGCGGCCCATGTGCGCAGGGTGGTTTCATCGACGGGGTCGACGCGTTCGATCCGATGTTCTTCGGTATCTCGCCGCGCGAGGCCGAGCTGATGGACCCGCAGCAGCGGCTGATGATGATCCACATCTGGAAGGCGCTGGAAGACGCCGGCTATGCCGGTGGCGCCTTGTCCGGCAGCGATACGGCGATCTACGTCGGCACGATGCCCAGCGGATACGCCGCGCTGGCCGGTCGGGCCGGCATGGCGGTGGAAGGCTATTCGTCCACCGGCGCGGTCGCCTCGGTCGGCCCCAATCGCATGAGCTACTTCCTGGATTTCCACGGGGCGAGCGAGCCGGTGGAAACCGCCTGTTCCAGCTCGCTGGTCGCGTTGCGCCGCGCGGTGCTGGCGATCGAGCGCGGCGAGTGCACGGTCGCGATCGCCGGTGGGGTGAACACCCTGGTTGATCCCGCGTTGCACGTCAGTTTCGACAAGGCCGGCATGCTCAGCGTGGACGCCCGCTGCAAGACGTTCTCGGCCGAAGCGAACGGTTACGTGCGTGGCGAGGGCGTCGGCATGCTGGTGCTGAAATCGCTCTCGGCCGCCGAGCGCGACGGCGATGCCATCCATGGGTTGGTGCGTGGCACGGCCGAGAACCACGGTGGCCGCGCCAGTTCGCTGACCGCGCCGAACCCCACGGCACAGGCCGCAGTGATCCGCGACGCCTGGCGTCAGGCGGGGGTCGATCCGCGTAGCGTCAGCTATATCGAGGCACACGGCACGGGCACGCCCCTGGGCGATCCCGTGGAAATCCGCGGTCTCAAGGCCGCTTTCGCGGACCTCTACGCGGACAACGGCGACGGCACGGTGGCCTCGGCGCATTGCGGGCTGGGTTCGGTGAAGACCAACATCGGTCACCTGGAACTGGCGGCCGGCGTGGCGGGCGTCATCAAGGTGCTGTTGCAGATGAAGCACCGCACGCTGGTGAAGAGCCTGCACGGCGACACCCTCAATCCGTACATCGATCTGTCCGGCACGCCGTTCTACCTGCTGCGCGATGCGCGCGAGTGGATCGCCCTGCGTGGCGAGGACGGTCGTCCGCTGCCGCGCCGCGCGGGTGTCAGCTCGTTCGGCTTCGGCGGCGTCAATGCCCATGTGGTGCTCGAAGAATACGTTGCGCCCGCCCGGCGACCCGTCGTCGACGCGCCGGTGGCCATCGTGCTTTCCGCGCGCAGCGACGAGCGCCTGCGCGAGCAGGTGCAGGCGCTGCATGCGTTTCTCGACGATACCCGCCTGTCGGGCGACATCGTCCTGGCGGACCTGGCGTATACGTTGCAGGTGGGGCGTGAGGCCATGGTGCACCGGCTCGGCTTCGTGGCCGGCTCGGTCGCCGAGGTGCGCGACCGGCTGACGCGTTACCTCGACGACGGCGCCGGCGGCATGCATCGCGCGGACGTCGGCGAACATCGCGAGGCGATGGATGCCTTCGTGCCCGATCTGGCGCTGCGTGGGCTCATGCGGCCCGCCATCGACCGGGCCGGCCTGGACCGGCTTCTCGCCCTATGGGTCAAGGGATATGCCGTCGAATGGCCGGCCCTGTATGGCGAAGACAGGCCTGATCGCGTGCACCTCCCCACCTACGCGTTCGCGCGGGAGCGCTACTGGGTGCCTGCTACCGGTTCGAACGGATCCGAGGGGAAATCCCTGCATCCGCTGGTCCAGCGCAACGTGTCCACCCTGGATGGCGTGTCCTTCGGCAGCCATTTCGACGGCCACGAATTCTTCCTCGACGACCATCGGGTACGCGGTCGGCGCGTGCTGCCCGGCGTGGCGCACCTGGAGATGGGCCGCTTCGCGGCTACGGTCGCGAGTCGCGCCGATGCGGCGGCCGGATGGCTGCGCCTGCACGACATCGCCTGGACGCGCCCGATCGGCGTGAACGACGAAGGTGTGGACCTGCATATCGCGTTGCAGGCCGGTCGCGGTGACGATATCGGCTACGCGATCCGCTCGTCGCTGGCCGATGACGGCATCGTCTATGGCCATGGCGTGGTATCCCGTGTCCCTGGCCCCGCGCCGACGGTCATGCTTTCGCTGGACGCGCTTCGGGCGCAGTGCGACCGCGAGCCGATGGACGCCGCGCGCTGCTATGCCATGTTCGCGGCGATGGGCCTCGATTACGGTGCCGGCTTCCGCGGCCTGACGGAACTCCGGCTCGGCGAGCGCATGGCGCTGGCGCGGATCGACCTGCCGTCGTCGGTGCAGGGTTCGCAGGCGGCGTACGGCCTGCATCCCAGCCTGCTCGACGGCGTGTTGCAGGCATCGATCGGGCTGGTGATCGATGCCGACGGCACGCCGCCGGCGATGCTGCCCGTAGCGCTGGCCTCGCTGGATGTGCTCGGTCCGTGCCCGGATCGCCTGTGGGCGATCGTGCGACCGGCGGACGGCATCGTCAGTGACGAGGCCTCGATCGTCGCGGACATCGACGTGTGCGATGCACAGGGCCTGGTGTGCCTGCGCCTGCGCGGACTGGTGTTCCGCGTGGTCGTGCCGAAATCGAAGCGCGGGCATGCGTACGTGGGTGGCGCGGCCGCAGACGCAGAGGGCGACGTCGTCGCTGCTGTCGCCCTCGGTGCCGAGATCGGTGTCGCCATGGGTGCCGCTATCGAAGCGGGCGTCCACACGACGGGCTCAGAGGTGTCGATGCTTGCCAGAGACGACACGACGGAGCGCGCCTTGCGCTATTTCGAGCGTTTCCTGTCGAAGGCACTCAAGCTGCCGCTGCACCGGATCGATCGCCGGGCACGGATGGAGACCTACGGGATCGATTCGTTGCTGGTGCTGGAACTGACGCGTGTCCTGGAAACCACCTTCGGGCCGCTGCCGAAAACCCTGTTCTTCGAGTACCAGACGCTGGCCGCCCTGAGCGACTATTTCGTGCGGCAGCATCCGGTCGCCATGGCCGGTCTGATCGGTGAGGCGCACGTGGCGCACGTGGCACATGCGGCCGTGGCCGTGCCGCGTGCCATCCGGACCCTCGCGTCCCTGCCGTTCGCCGCGAAGACCCCGCCAACCACCAACGCGCCCACGGTCGGCGACATCGCCATCGTGGGCGTGGCCGGCCGCTACCCCGGGGCCGATACGCTCGACGCGTTCTGGGCCAACCTCAGCCAGGGCCGGGACAGCATCACCGAGATTCCGGCCGACCGCTGGGACCACCGCTTGTATTTCGACGAGACGCGCGGCAAGGCCGGGAAGACCTACGGCAAGTGGGGCGGCTTCATCGACGGCGTGGACCGTTTCGATCCGCTGTTCTTCAACATCTCCCCGCGCGAAGCGATCCTGATGGACCCGCAGGAGCGCCTGTTCCTCGAGTGCGTGCACGCCACGCTGGAAGATGCCGGCTATACACGTCACAACGTGGCGGAAGAAGGCCGTGTCGGTGTCTTCGCCGGTGTGATGTATGAGGAGTACCAGCTCTACGGCGCGCAGGAACAGGCGAGTGGCCGGCCGCTCGCCGTGGCGGGCCACCCCGCGTCCATCGCCAACCGCGTTTCGTATTTCTGCGATTTCCACGGTCCCAGCATGGCTTTGGACACCATGTGCTCGTCGTCGCTGACGGCCATCCACCTGGCCTGCCAGGCGATCCAGCGCGGCGATTGCGCGGTGGCCATCGCTGGCGGCGTCAATGTCTCGGTGCATCCGAACAAGTACCTGACCCTGGCCCAGGGCCGGTTCATCTCGGGCAAGGGCCGTTGCGAGAGCTTCGGCGAGGGTGGCGAAGGCTACGTGCCGGGTGAGGGCGTGGGTGCGGTGCTGCTGAAGCCGCTGTCCCGTGCCATCGCCGACGGCGACCACATCCACGGCGTGATCCGCGCCACCGCGGTCAACCATGGCGGCAGGACGCATGGCTACACGGTGCCCAATCCCAACGCGCAGGCCCAGGTGATCGAGCACGCCCTGCGCGCCGGCGGCGTGGATGCCCGTGCGATCAGTTACATCGAGGCGCACGGCACGGGCACCAGCCTGGGCGATCCCATCGAGATCGCCGGCTTGTCCAGGGCGTTTCGCGAGTGGACGCCCGACACCGGTTTCTGCGCGATCGGCTCGGCCAAATCCAATATCGGCCACTGCGAAAGCGCCGCGGGTATCGCCGGCGTCACCAAGGTGCTGTTGCAACTGAAGCATCGACAGCTGGCGCCGAGCCTGCACTCGTCCACGCTCAATCCCGATATCGATTTCGCGCGCACGCCCTTCGTGGTGCAGCAGGAACTCGCCCCCTGGCACGCGCCGACCCTCGACGGCCGCGAAGCCGCACGTGTGGCAGGTGTCTCCTCGTTCGGGGCAGGTGGCGCGAACGCCCACGTGCTGATCGAGGAATACATCGCGCCCGAGCGCCCGGATACGGTGGCCGCGAACGCATCGCCAGCCATCGTCCTGCTGTCCGCACGAGACGAGGATCGCCTGCGCGAACGCGTGCAGGCGTTGCTCGACCACCTCGACGTCAACGAGGTGTCCCTGGCCGACCTCGCCTATACCTTGCAGGTGGGCCGTGAGGCGATGGACGAGCGACTTGGCCTGATCGTTTCCACGGTGGACGCGCTGCGCGCGAAGTTGTCCGCCTGGCTGGCCGGCGAGACCGGCATCGACGATCTCCACGGCGGCCAGGCCCGGCGCCACCAGGAGGCGCTGGCCGAGCTGGACGACGATGACGACATGGCCGCCACCGTGCGGGCGTGGCTCGACAAGGGCAAGTACGGCAAGCTGGTCGGGCTATGGGCGCGCGGCCTGGATGTGGATTGGATGCCTCTGTATCCGGCGGGCTCACCGCGGCCGCACCGCATCGGACTGCCGACCTATCCGTTCGCGCGGGAACGCTACTGGGTCGCCATCGGTCCGACGACGCCCACCGCGGGCGCGGCAGCGCTGCACCCGCTCGTGCATCGCAATACGTCGACGTTCGCGCAGCAGCGCTTCACGTCGCACTTTACCGGCGACGAGTTCTTCCTCGCCGGGCATGTCGTCCGTGGCGTCCGGGTACTGCCCGGCGTCGCGCAGCTGGAAATGGCCTACCATGCGGTCACCGAGGCGCTGGACGCCGCCGGCATCCTGTCCCTGCGCGACGTGCGCTGGACGCGAGCCGTCACGGTCGCCGACGAGCCGATCGACCTGCACATGGTCCTTGCCGTCGATGGCGATGCCATCCGCTTCGACATCGCGCGTGATGCCGACGGTGGTACCACGACCTTTGGGCACGGCACGGTGGAGGTCCATGCCGATGCGCCTCCCGCGGTGTTCCATGACCTTGACGCGCTCAGGCAGCAGGACATCCGGGCGCAGCTGGACGAGGATGCCTGCTATGCCTGGTTCGAACGCATGGGGCTGGACTACGGTCCCGGGTTGCGCGGTCTGCGCACGCTCCACATCGGCACGGGTCGGCTGTTGGCTCGTATCGAACTGCCGCCGTCGCAACGCATGGACGGCTACACGCTGCACCCGGCGCTGCTGGATGCCGCGCTGCAATCCGTGGTCGGCCTGATGATCGCGGAGGACGCCACCGCCGAGCCGGCCCTGTGGCTGCCCGTGGCGCTGGACGCGCTGACCGTGCACGCGTTGCTTCCCTCGAACCTGTGGGCCGTGGTGCGTGCTGTGGCCAGCGCGGATGCCGGCACCCGGCGCTTCGACATCGACCTGTGCGACGACGCTGGAAGCGTCTGCGTCGGCTTGGCCGGCCTGGTCGTGCAGCCGGTGCCGGATGAGACGCCCGGAACTCACCTGATGTTCGCCACCCCCGACTGGACCGAACGGTCGGCCAATGGAGCGGGGCTCGCGCCGAGGGCGTGGGCGCGGCACGTCGTGCTTGCCTGCGGCGTGGACGATACGGCGCTCGCAGGTGTGCGCCAGCGCCTTGCCCAGGCGACCTGCCTGGCACTGCCTTCGACCGGAACCCTCGCCGGGGATTACGCCGCCGCTGCCGCAATGCTGCTTGACCTGTTGCAGGCGCAGGACAGCACGTCGGGGCCGGCGTTGTTCCAGCTCGTGATCGCGGGGCAGGGCGACGCACGGACGATGAGCGGGCTGGGTGGCATGTTGTGCACGGCCACGCTGGAAGACCCGGCAATCCATGGGCAGGTAATCGCGCTGGACGGCAGCGAGGATATCGACCGCGTGCTCGAAGAGAACCGCGGCAGTACGGCGACGCGTATCCGCTACGTGGATGGATCGCGTCAGGAAGGCGGCTGGCTGGAAGCGGACGCCGCCACCGCCGTGCCTGTGTGGCGCAGCGGAGCGACCTACCTCATCACCGGCGGCGCCGGTGGCCTCGGGCTGATCTTCGCGCGCGACATCGCCACCCAGGCGCCCGGGGCGACGCTGGTGCTGACCGGCCGTTCGGCACTGGGCGAGGCCACGCGTGACGCGCTGGCATCGCTGGAGGCCATGGGTGTCACCGCGCGCTATCGCCAGCTGGACGTGGCCGATGCGGACGCCGTGGCGCGCTGCGTGCGCGAAACGGCCGCCGCCGATGGCCTGCATGGCATCGTGCACAGCGCGGGCGTGCTGCGCGACAGCTTCATCATGCGAAAGACGCACGAGGAACTGGCCGACGTGTTGCGTGCGAAGCTTGCCGGCACGCTCAACCTCGACGACGCCAGCCGCGATCTGTCGCTGGAATGCTTTATCTGTTTCTCGTCCATCGCGTCCGCCTTCGGCAACCTCGGCCAGGCCGACTACGCCGCCGCGAACGGCTTCATGGACGCGTTCGCGCAGCACCGCAACGACCTGGTCGCCCAGGGCCTCCGTGCCGGCCGCACCCTGTCGGTGAACTGGCCGCTGTGGGACGAGGGCGGCATGCAGGTCGGCGCGGCCACGCGCCGTTACCTTGCCCAGGAAACGGGTATGACACCGCTGCCGACCGCCGCGGGCTGCCGTGCGCTGGCCGGGGCATGGTCGCTCGGCGCGTCGCAGGTGCTGGTGACGCAGGGCGATCCGACGCGATTGCGGGCTCTTCTGGGCGGTAAAACGCAGGGTCCGACGATGGCGCATTCCGTCGAACCGCCCCCTGCGGCGGGTCAACCCGTCACCGTGGCTCATGGGCCAGCGCCCGCCGCGATGGACGATCTGCGCGAGCGCACGGTACGCCATCTCGTGCGTCTCCTTGCGACCACGCTGCGCCTGCCGTCGCACAAGATCGATGCGGAGGCGCGACTGGAGGCCTACGGCATCGACTCCGTGCTGACCTTGGAACTCACCGCCGAGCTGGAGAAAACCTTCGGCACGCTGCCGAAGACGCTGTTTTTCGAATACCAGAGCATCGCGGCACTGGCCGGTTATTTCCTGCGTGCGCATGGCGCCACGCTGGCTACGCTGTCCGGCGACACCGGCCAGACGAGCGCGACGGAAGCTGCCGGTGCGGCCCGTGAGGTCGCCGTGAGTCGTGCGGCTGACGGCGTCGTCCGCGCGGTCGGTGCCGTCGCTGCATCGGCGGTGCGGTTCGGGTCGCCGGCTCCGGTGGCCGGTGTACCGGCGTTGGCCGAGGAAGGCATCGCCATCGTCGGCCTCGCCGGGCGTTACCCGCAGGCCGCCGACCTGGATACCTTCTGGGCCAACCTGAGCCAGGGCAGGGACAGCGTCACCGATATTCCGCTCGAACGCTGGGACCACACGGTCTACTTCGACGAGGATCGCAACCGCGCCGGCAAGACGTACGGCAAATGGGGCGGATTCATCGACGGCGTGGACCGTTTCGACGCGCGCTTTTTCCATATCTCGCCGCGCGAAGCGGCGCTGATGGACCCCCAGGAGCGTCTGTTCCTCGAATGCGCGTACGCCACGCTGGAGGATGCGGGCTACACGCCGGACAACGTGGCGACGGATCGCGACGTCGGCGTGTTCGTCGGGGTCATGTACGAGGAATACCAGCTGTATGGCGCGCAGGCGCAGGCACGCGGTGACGGTGTCGCCGTGGCGGGCAGTCCGGCGTCCATCGCCAACCGCGTATCCCACGTGTGTGATTTCAACGGCCCGAGCATGGCGCTGGACACCATGTGTTCCTCATCGTTGACGGCCATCCACCTGGCCTGCGAGAGCCTGCTGCGTGGTGGTTGCACCGTGGCGATCGCCGGCGGGGTCAACCTGTCGCTGCACCCGAACAAGTACCTAGTGCTCGCCCAGGGCCGTTTCATCTCGGGCAAGGGCCGGTGCGAGAGCTTCGGCGAAGGCGGCGACGGTTACGTGCCCGGGGAAGGCGTGGGCGCCGTGCTGCTGAAGCCGCTGGCCCGCGCGGTGGCCGATGGCGACCATATCTACGGTGTGATCCGTGGCGCCGCGATCAACCACGGCGGCCGGACCCACGGTTATACCGTGCCCAATCCGAATGCGCAGGCGAGCGTGATCGAACGTGCCCTGCGTGCGGCGGGCGTGGATGCGCGCGAGGTCAGCTATGTCGAGGCGCATGGCACGGGTACCCGTCTGGGCGACCCGATCGAGATCGCCGGCCTCACGAAGGCCTTCCAGACATGGACGGCGGACGTCGGTTTCTGCGCGATCGGCTCGGCCAAGTCGAACATCGGCCATGCCGAGAGCGCGGCGGGTATCGCCGGACTGACCAAGGTGCTGTTGCAGATGAAGCACCGCCAGCTGGTGCCGAGCCTGCATTCGGCCGTGCTCAATCCTGCGATCGACTTCGGGCAGACGCCGTTCGTGGTCCAGCAGGAACTCGCGCCCTGGTCCCGGCCGGTCGTGAACGGCCGCGAGGGACGGCGGATCGCCGGGTTGTCCTCGTTCGGCGCCGGCGGTGCCAACGCGCACCTGGTGGTCGAAGAATACGAGGACACCAGGGCACACGACGCCGCCGCCACGCATGCGGCGAACCCTGCGGGCCCGGCCATGGTGCTGCTGTCCGCCCGCGACGAAGCGCGCCTGCGTGAACGCGCGCAGGCCCTGCTCGACCACCTGCGGACGAACGACGTCGATCTGCACGACCTGGCATACACCCTGCAGATCGGACGCGAGGCGATGGACGAGCGCCTGGCCTTGCTGGTGCCTTCCGTAGAGGCCCTGCGCGACAAGCTGGAAGCTTTCCTGGCCGGCGACACGGCGGTGGAAGACCTGTACCGCGGCCAGGCCAGGCGCAACCGGGATGCACTGGCTGCGCTGGCCGGCGACGACGACATGGCCGGCACCGTGGCGACGTGGCTCGCCCGAGGCAAGCATGCCCGGCTGCTCGACCTGTGGAGCAAGGGCATGTCGCTCGACTGGCCGCGCCTGCATGCCGCCGGTGGACGCCGGTCGCGACGGATAAGCCTGCCGACGTACCCGTTCGCGCGGGAGCGTCACTGGATCGACGTGGCCCCCCTCACCGAGCCCACGGAAAGCGTGACGGGCGCGGTGCCGGGCGGTGTCTTGCCAGCCGTGGCCGTCGCGTCCGTAGCGACAGCGATGCCACTCGCACCCGCGCCACGGATGACCTCGACGGCGGCGCATGCCGTGGACGTTCCCGTGCAGACACTACTTTTCCGCCCCCTGTGGCGAGCGGCCGATGCCACCGATACGGCCCCGACGGGGGAGGCGTTCACGTCACGCTTCGTCATGCTGTGCGGCTTCGACGAAACCACAGCCGCCCATCTGCGCGCACGTTTGCCGGGGCTCGCCTGCCTCTGCATCGACGATGCCGCGACGGACCTGCCAGGCGTCTTCGAGCGTGCGGCCATCGCCCTGCTGGAGGCGATCCAGGCGCGCATCGGCAAATCCGGACGGCACCTGGTCCAGGTGGTCGTCCCCTTGGACAGCGACGGCGAAATCCTGGCGGGACTGGGCGGCATGCTGCGCACGGCGCAGCGCGAACACGAGCGGCTCATCGGCCAGGTCGTCGCCGTCGCATCGGCGCAGGACGTGGCCGAGGCGATCGCTGCGGCGAGGGAGACCGGCGCCGCCCACGTCCGCTATGTGGACGGCCGCTGCCAGCTGGCCGGGTGGACGGAGCAGGACGTCGTGGTCGATGCCACGTCGCCGTGGAAGGATCGTGGTGTCTACCTCATCACCGGGGGTGCCGGCGGCCTGGGCCTGATCTTCGCCCACGCCATCGCGCGGGAGGTACGCCATCCGGTGCTGGTACTGACCGGTCGCACGCCGATGAACGATGCGATCAAGACACAGGTGCGCTCGCTGGAGACGCTGGGCGCCGTGGTGAGCTACCACGCCGTGGATGTCACCGACGCCGAGGCCGTGACCACGCTGGTGCGCTCGCTGCCCGAGACCTTCGAAAGCCTGGACGGCATTATCCATAGCGCGGGCGTGACCCGCGACAGCTACCTGGTCGCCAAGACACCGCAGCAGCTGCGCGAGGTGTTCGGTGCCAAGGTGGCCGGCCTGGTGAACCTGGACGAAGCCAGCGGCGACATGGCGCTGGACGTCTTCGTCGCCTTCGCGTCCATCGCCGGGGCGATCGGCAGCGTGGGGCAGGCTGACTACGCAGCGGCCAACGCGTTCATGGATGCCTTCGTCGAGCGTCGCGCCGTACGCGTCGCGCTGGGCGAGCGGCAGGGCCGCAGCCTGTCGATCGACTGGCCACTATGGGCGGAGGGCGGCATGCAGGTGGATGCCGCCACGCGCGACATGCTGGCCGGACAACTGGGCATGTGCCCGTTGGACAGCGCGGCGGGCGTGGATGCGCTGCGCCAGGCATGGACCGGCGGCAACGATCGGTTGCTGGTGATCGCCGGCGATGCGCCGCGTCTGCGCGAAAGCCTGCTGGGCTACGCCCGGGACGGGGCGCCGCCGAGCGCTACCGCCGCAACGGCTTCCGCACCCTTGTCGGCGTCGGCGACACAAGCTGCGGCACAACCCGCGCCCCCGGCAGCGGCACTCGCCGAGCAGGTCGGGCAGGTGCTGGAAGGCATGGTGTCGCGCCTGATCGCCGTGCGACCGGAAGACCTGGACGGTGATACCACGTTCAGCGAATACGGATTCGATTCCGTCTCGCTGACGGAGTTCGGCAACGCGCTGAACACGCATTACGGACTGCGACTGACGCCGACGATCTTCTTCGAGCATTCCACGCTCGACGGCCTGGGCGCCTACCTCGTGCGCGAGCACGCCGCGTCCATCGCGTCCGTCTCGCTCCCCGTGTCCACGGCCGCCATGGCCACCCGGGAGACCGCCGAACCGATGGCGCCGGCCGCACCTGCCGTCGCCACGCTCAACGACACGGCCGTAGCACACGCGAGCGCCGCAGACGAGCCCATCGCCATCATCGGCATGAGCGGCCAGTTCCCGCAGGCCCGCGATATCGCCGCGTTCTGGGACAACCTGCGCGAAGGCAGGGACAGCGTCGTCGAGGTTCCCCCCTCGCGCTGGGACTGGCGTGCGTGGTTCGGCGACCCGGCGCGCGAGCCGAACCGGACCAACATCACCCGGGGCGGCTTCATCGACGGCGTCGACGAGTTCGATCCGATGTTCTTCGGCATCTCGCCGAAGGAAGCCGAATTGATGGATCCGCAGCAGCGGCTGATGATGATCCACGTGTGGAAGGCGCTCGAGGACGCCGGTTATGCCGGGCCGTCCCTGGCCGGCAGCGACACGGCCATCTTCGTCGGCACCGGATCGACGGGCTACGCCACGCTGGTGGCCCGCGCGGACCTCGGCGGACAGGCCTACGCCTCCACCGGCGGCGTGCCGTCGGTGGGGCCGAACCGGATCAGCTACCTGTTCGACTGGCACGGGCCCAGCGAACCGGTGGAGACCGCGTGCTCCAGTTCGTTGATCGCGCTGCATCGTGGCGTGCGGGCGATCCGCGCCGGCGATACGTCGGTCGCGGTCGTCGGTGGCGTGAATACCATCGTGACGCCGGAGGCGCACATCAGCTTCAGCAAGGCCGGCATGCTGAGCGAGGACGGTCGCTGCAAGACGTTCTCGGCCGATGCCGACGGCTACGTGCGCGGCGAGGGCGTCGCCATGCTGGTTTTGAAGCCCCTGTCTGCGGCGGAGCGCGACGGCGACGCGATCCACGGCCTGGTGCGTGGCACCGCCGAAAACCACGGCGGCCACGCCAATTCGCTGACCGCGCCCAATCCGGTCGCGCAGGCGGCGGTGATCCGCAAGGCGCAGCAACAGGCCGGCATCGATCCGCGCACGGTGACCTATATCGAGGCACACGGTACCGGTACCCGCCTGGGCGATCCCGTGGAGATCCAGGGCCTGAAGGCCGCCTTCGGCGACGATACGGTAGCCGCGCCGTACTGCGGCCTGGGTTCGGTGAAAACCAACATCGGCCACCTCGAACTGGCCGCCGGCGTGGCCGGCGTGGTCAAGGTGCTGTTGCAGATGAAGCACCGCACGCTGGTGAAAAGCCTGCACAGCGACACGCTCAATCCTTACATCGACCTGGACGGCAGTCCGTTCTACGTCGTGCGCGAGGCCCGTCCCTGGGCCACCGTGAGCGACGCGCAGGGCCGGCCGCTGCCACGACGCGCCGGCGTGAGTTCGTTCGGCTTCGGCGGGGTCAACGCACACGTGGTGCTGGAGGAATACGTGCCGGCGACGCCGAGGCCATCCGTGGCGCCGGCCGTGCCCGCGATCATCGTGCTTTCCGCACGCAACGAGACGCGCCTCGCCGAACAGGTGCGTGCGTTGCAGGCTTTCGTCCTGCAAAGCGACGTCGACCTGGCCGACCTGGCCTATACGCTGCAGGTAGGGCGCGAGGCCATGGAGGCCCGGCTCGGCTTCGTCGCCGAGAGCATGGCGCATCTGCGCCAGACACTGACCCGGCTGGCCGACGGTGCGAGTGTCGCGGGTGTCGTACAGGGCAGGGCGCTGCGCAACCGCGCCGCGCCGCCGGTGGTGTTCGACGGCGACAGGGGCGTGCTGCTGCGGCAGTGGGTCGAGGGACGTGCGGTGGACTGGCGCACGCTGTACGACACGGCGATGCCACGCCGCATCGGCCTGCCCACCTATCCGTTCGCCCGCGAGCGTCACTGGATAAGCGTGGGCGCCGTCATCAGCACGCGCCCTGCCACTGCCACTGCCACTGCCACTGCCCCTGTCACTGCCGCCGTAGCCGCCGTAGCCGACGGGGCAGCGGCGCTGCAGGCCGACGACGAATGGCTGCTCGCGCCGGTCTGGGACGTGATGGCGCCCGCCGTCGTCGACGGTAGCGCCGCTGGCGCCGAACAACGCGTGGCGCTGCTCGGCGGGACGGCCGCGCAGCGTGCGTTGCTCACCACGCGTTGGCCGGGTGCGACGGTGCTGGCCTCGCCCGAGGAGGCAGGCCACGCCATGTTCGATCACCTGGTCTGGATACTCCCCGGGGACACCGCGCCAGATCACGCGACCGACGACTTGACCGACGACGAGGCACTGATCGCCGTCCAGCAGGACGGCGTGGTCACCGGCTTCCGCCTCGCCAGGGCCTTGCTGGACTACGGGGCCGATGCGCGCGCGTTGCAGTGGACCGTGGTGACCTTCGGCACCCAGGCGGTGCATCGCAACGACGTGCCTTCACCGGCCAGCGCCGGTGTGCATGGCTGGATCGGCGCGATGGCGCGGGAATACCCGCGCTGGCAGCTGCGCCTGATCGACCTGCCGGCTGGCGAACCGTGGCCCGTTGACACGATGTTCGACCTGCCGTGCGAACCCGCCGGGGCGGCATGCGCCTGGCGTCGTGGCCAGTGGCTGCGCCAGCGGCTTGCCCCCGTGGACGTCGATGCGACGGCGGCGGGCGAACTGCCGTGGCGGCCGGGTGGCGTCTACGTGGTCATCGGCGGCGCCGGCGGTATCGGACAGGCCTGGACCGAGCACATGGTGCGCACGTACGGGGCCCACGTGGTGTGGATCGGGCGCCGCGCCGCGGACGCCACGATCGAGCAGGCGCGACAGCGCATCGGCGCCTTCGGCCCGACCCCGTGGTACATCGCGGCGGATGCGTCCGACCGCCAGGCACTGGCGCACGCCCGCGACGCGATGCTGGCCCGCCATGGCGCCATCCACGGTGTCGTGCATGCCGCCATCGCCCTGCGCGACGGCAGCATCGCGCAGATGGACGAAGAGGGCCTGCGTGCCGGGCTGGCGGCGAAAGTGGATGCCAGCGTGCGCATGGCGCAGGTGTTCGCCGGCCTGCCGCTGGACATCATGCTGTTCTTCTCGTCGATGATCGGTTTCACGACGCCAGCGGGGCAGGCCGTCTATGCGGCCGGATGCCGCTTCAAGGACGCCTACGCGCTGCGCCTGGCCGCACGCCTGCCGTATCCGGTGAAGGTCGTCGACTGGGGCTACTGGGGCAGCATCGGTACGGTGGCCTCGCCCATGTACCGCGAGCGCATGGCCCGACAGGGCATCGGCTCGATCGAGCCGGCCGACGGCATGCGCGCCCTGGATCGCCTGATGCGTACGCCGCTCGCACGGCTGGGTTACGTCAAGGTGGTGCCCGGGCGCGAGACCGATGGCGGCGTGTTCGACCTCATCGGTGATACCCGGCTTCGTGCCGATGTCGCCACGTATCCCTCGGTGGCGATGCCGGTGCCGGCTCTTGCCGCATCGGCCGGGTTCGCGGGCGATGCGGCCGCGCTGGCGGCGGAGGGCGAGCAGATCGACCGCTTGTCGCTGGCGATCCTGCGCGCGGAGTTGCGCGCCCTGGGCCTGACCGATGCGGCCAAGGCGATCGCGTGGCATCCCCGCCATGCACGCTGGCTGGCCCATAGCCTGGACCGGGTCGCCCGTGCCGATGCGCTGTCCGGTGCCGGCGCCACGCCGTCGCTGGCCGAGGCCTGGGCCACATGGGACACGCACAAGGTGACATGGCTGGTCGACGGCCACGTACGCCGTGCGCAGGTCGGCCTGGTGGATAGCATGCTGCGTGCACTGCCGGCGATCCTCAGCGGCCAGGTGCAGGCCACGGCGGTGATGTTCCCCGAGTCGTCCATGCGCCTGGTCGAAGGCATCTACCAGGGCAATGCCGTGGCGGACCACTTCAACGACGTGCTCGGCCAGGCGGTGGTGGACTTTGTCGTCGCGCGCATCGCCGCCGACCCGGCGGCCCGCCTGCGCATCCTCGAGATCGGCGCGGGCACCGGTGGCACCAGCGCGCGGCTGATGGCACGCCTGGCGCCGCATGCGGCGCATGTCGACACCTACTGCTACACCGACCTCTCGCGTGCCTTCCTGATGCATGCGCAGGCCACCTACGGTCCGCACTACCCGTACCTGGACTACCGCCTGCTGGATATCGGCCGTCCGCTGGCGGGGCAGGGCATCGAGGCCGGCAGCTACGATCTGGTGGTGGCCACCAACGTGTTGCATGCCACGCCCGATATCCGCGAAAGCCTGCGCAACGCGAAAGCGCTGCTGCGTCCGCACGGCCTGCTGGCGTTGAACGAGCTGAGCAGCTGCGAGCTGTGGGCGCATCTCACCTTCGGCCTGCTGGACGGCTGGTGGCTGTACGAGGACGAGGCCCTGCGGATGCCCGGCTGTCCCAGCCTGTCACCCGCGGGCTGGGCGACGGTGCTTGCCGAGGAAGGCTATGCCCCGGTGGCGTTCCCCGCGCAGGACAGCCACGCACTGGGCCAGCAGGTGATCGTGGCCCGCAGTGACGGGATCACCCGGCAACGGCAGGTACCGCGCGTGACCGCATCGGCCGCCGTCGCCACGGCGAGCGTGACCGGTACGGTTCCACCGCTGGCCGTGCCCGCCGACACGCCGGTTGCCGCTAGCCGAACCATGCACGCCGACGTCGCACTGGCGGACAAGTGCAGGGCTGCCCTGCGCAAGCTGGTCGCGGCCAGCCTGAAGATGCCGGCGGGCAGCATCGAGACCGACATGGGCCTGGACCGTTACGGCATGGACTCCATCCTGGTGCTGGAATTGACCCATGTATTGCGGGACACGTTCGAGGCACTGGGTATCGGCGAGGCGGTAACCACTACGCTGTTCTTCGAGCATCCGAGCATCGATGCGCTGGCCGATCACTTCATCGCGACCGAGCCCGACGCGATGGCACGCTGGGTGGGCCTGCATCGCCCATCCGCGCCGCATCGTGACGCCACGGAGGCCACAGACGCCACCGACGGCGCGTCGCGGCGTATCGGCACGCGCCTGGCCGGCGACACCTTCGTGCTGGCCGACCACCAGGTCAACGGCGCGCGCGTGCTGCCCGGCGTGGTGCACATGGAAATGGCGCTGGCTGCCGCCCGCCAGGCGCTGGGGCGCGAGGTGCGCGGCCTGCGCAAGATCGTCTGGGCGAGGCCGCTGGTCGCCGACGCGAACGGCGTCACCGTGCATGTCGCCTGGTCCACCGATCGAAGCGGACGCGACGACTACACGATCCAGGCAGGCGACGATGCCACGGTGTACAGCCAGGGCAGCGCGGCATCCGCGGAAGCGCCGGCGGCCACCGTGCGACACGACCTGGACACGCTGCGCCGGGACTGCGCGCTGGCCCACGCCGACGCGGCACGATGCCAGGCCGTCTTCGCGCGCAAGGGGCTGCACTACGGACCCGGCTTCCGTGGCCTGGACGAGCTGTTCATCGGCGATGGCCGGGTGCTGGCGAAGATCTCGCTGCCGGTGTCCGTGGCGTCCACGCTGGACGACTACGTGCTGCATCCCAGCCTGCTCGACGCGGCCTTGCAGGCCGCACTCGGCCTGCATCTGGGCTCGGGCGACGACGGCAACGACGATGCGGACGTGGCGCTCGCGCTGCCGTTCGCGCTGGACGCCCTGGATGTGCTGGCGCCGTGCACGCCCCGGATGTGGGCCTTCGTGCGCTACAGCGATCCGGCGGGCCGCGACGGACCCGTGCGGTACCTCGACATCGACCTGTGCGATCCGAACGGCGCGGTTTGCGTGCGCCTGACCCGGCTCAGCTTGCGCCTTCTGGATATTCCACCGACACGTGACACGCCCACCGACCGGACCCTTCACGACATGAACGACACCACCGGCGTCACCGCATCCACCGGCCCCTCGCGCCTGCTTCGCGAACGGAGCGTCCTGCAGCTGAGAAAGCTGATCGCGAAGGGGCTGTCCCTGCCGCTGGACGCCATCGGCGGGAACATCGGCTTCGACGAGTACGGCATCGATTCGATCCTGGTCATGGAGCTGACCAACGCGCTGCGCGAAGCCTTCGGCGCCGAACACGTCGGCACCACGCTGTTCTTCGAGCACCGCGACATCGACAGCTTGGTCGAGCATTTCCTGCAGACCGATCCGGACGGGCTGCTCCGCTGGACCGGGCTCGCGGGAGCGGTCGCACCCGCACCTGCCGCGTCACCCGCACGCGCCCCGGTGCTCGTATCCGCCGCGGCGCAGGCGGTCGAACAACCGGTCGGAACCTCGGTACCGGCGACTCCCGCCACGACGACGCCCACGGCACCGGTCGTGCAGCGCGCCGCAGCCACCGCCGTGCACGCGCCGGCGCCCGTGGCGCCCTTCGACGTGGCGATCGTCGGCCTGTCCGGTCGCTATCCCGCGGCCGACGACGTGCACGGGTTCTGGGAGAACCTGGTGGCGGGTCGCAACTGCGTCACCGAAGTGCCGCCGGAACGCTGGGACCATGCGCATTTCTTCGATGCCGCGAAGGGCGTGCCGGGCAAGACCTATACGCGCTGGGCCGGCCTCATCGACGGCGTGGATCGCTTCGACCGGCTGTTCTTCAACATCGCCCCGCGCGAGGCGCGGTTGATCAGCCCGCAGGAGCGGCTGTTCATGCAGGAGGTGCATGCCAGCATCGAGGATGCCGGCTACACCGCCGCGAATCTGCACACCAACCGGAAGATCGGCGTGTTCGTCGGGGTGACCAACGAGCACTACGCCACCGGTGCGCGGTTCTGGTCGATCGCCAACCGCATCTCGCACCTGTGCAACTTCCAGGGCCCGAGCATGGCGGTGGACACGGCCTGCTCGTCGTCACTGACCGCCGTGCACCTGGCGATCGAGAGCCTGCGCAGCGGTGACAGCGAGGTGGCGATCGCCGGCGGCGTGAACCTGATCGTGGCGCCGACCCAGCTGATCGACCTGGCGTCGATGACCATGTTGGCCGCCGACGACAAGTGCAAGTCGTTCGCCGCCGACGGCGACGGCTTCGTCGATGCCGAAGCGGTAGGCGCGCTGGTGCTCAAGCCGCTGCACCGCGCCGTGGCCGACGGCGACCACGTCTATGGCGTCATCAAGGGCAGCGCGATCAACGCCGGCGGCAAGACCAACAGCTACCTGGTGCCCAGCCCGGCCCTGCAGGCGCAACTGGTGGCCGATGCGCTGCGGCGCGCCGGCGTGGACGCCCGCTCGATCGGCTACGTGGAAGCGCAGGGCACCGGCAGCAGCCTGGGCGATCCCATCGAGATCGCCGGCCTGTCGAAGGCGTTCCGCCAGTGGACGGCGGACCGGCAGTTCTGCGCGATCGGCTCGGCCAAGTCGAACATCGGCCACTGCGAGAGCGCCAGCGGCTTCGTCGCGATCAGCAAGGTGCTGATGCAGATGAAGCACCGCACGCTGGTGCCCAGCCTGCACGCCGCCAGCCTCAACCCGAACATCCGTTTCGCCGATACGCCGTTCTTCGTCCAGCAGGCGCTGGGCCCGTGGACGCGTCCGACGCAGGAGATCGACGGCCGGCCGCAGGAGCTGCCGCGCCGAGCCGGTGTCTCGTCCTTCGGTGCCGGCGGTGCCAATGCGCACCTGGTGATCGAGGAATACATCGCCCCGCCCGAGACCGCGCGGGCCATCGACGGTCCGGCGATGATCGTGCTTTCCGCACGCGATCCGGAGCGTCTGCAGGCGCGTGCGCAGCAGCTGCTGGCGGCGCTCGCGCCCGAACGCATCGACGCGGAGGCGACGCTGGCCGATATCGCGTACACGCTGCAGGTCGGCCGCGAGGGGATGGAAGAACGACTGGCCTGGCTGGTCGAATCGGTAGACGAACTGCGCGTGAAGCTGGCGGCCTTCGTCGAAGGCGATGCCGACGGTGCCGAGGCTTACCGCGGCCAGGCACGGCGCAACGCCTTGGCGATGCTGGCCGACGACGAGGACATGCAGGTGGCCGTGCAGGCCTGGGTGGCCAAGGGCAAGTTCGGCAAACTGCTGGACCTGTGGGTCAAGGGCTTCTCCTTCGACTGGAACGCCCTGTATGCGCACGGCCAGGCACGTCCACGCCGGATCAGCCTGCCGACCTATCCGTTCGCGCGCGAGCGCTGCTGGACCGACGTCCGCTACCCGGATGCGCCGGATGCGCCGGGCACGGCGACAGTGCTAGCCGCGACGGCAGTGCCTGCCGCAGCGGACCACGTCGCTCCCGTCCGCGAAAACGACGACATGGCGGCCATGACGCGGATCTGGTGCGAGCTGCTGGGTCGTCCGTCGGTGGCCGAGGATGACGACTTCTTCGAGCTGGGCGGCCACTCGCTGCTGGGCACCCAGCTGGCGGCACGGATTCGTGATGAGTTCGGCGTAGACGTGCCGGTAAGCACGCTGCTGGAAGCGCCGACCGTGACCGCGCTGCTCGCACGGATGCGCAGCATCGCGCCGATGCAGGCAGCGACGTCCGCGCCGCCGGCCACGACGGATGCCGCCGTCGACACGAACGGCCACGCTGGCGGGGCAGACGAGAGCGAGGCGTTCCCGCTGTCGTTCGCCCAGCAGCGCCTGTGGTTCCTGGACCAGCTGGAAGGCCATAGCCCGACCTACAACATCCCGGCCGCGGTGCGCCTGAAGGGCAGCCTCGACGATCGCTCGCTGCAGGCGGCGCTCGACGATGTGGTGGCCCGCCACGACGCGCTGCGCGCGCGTTTCGAGAGCATCGACGGCTCGCCCGTGCAGCGCATCGCCAACGACGTGGCGCTGGACTTCGTGCGCCACGACCTGCGCCAGCTGTCGCCGAAGGAACGCGACGTCAAGACCCGCTGGCTGATGCTGGACGAGGCCCGCACGCCGTTCGACCTGCAGACCGGCCCCCTGGTCCGCAGCCGCCTGCTGCGCCTGGGCGAGCACGAACACCTGTTGCTGCTGACCATGCACCACATCGTCTCCGACGGCTGGTCGATGGGCATCGTGGTGCGCGAGCTGGGCATGCTGTACGCCGCGCACAGCACCGGCGCAGCGGTGTCGCTGCCCGACCTGCCCATGCGCTATGTGGACTTCGCCCGCTGGCAGCGCCAGTGGCTGAGCGGGGAGGTGCTGGATCGCCAGCTGGACTACTGGAAGCGCCAGCTGGCCGGCGCGCCCACGCTGCTGACCCTGCCCACCGACCGTCCGCGCCCGGCTCGCCAGGGGCAGGACGGCGCCGCGCTCGCCTATGCGCTGCCGACGGGCCTGAGCGCGCAGCTGAACGCGCTCAGCCGGAAGTCGCAGAGCACGCTGTTCATGACGTTGTGCGCGGCGTTCAACGTGCTGCTGGCCCGCTATGCCGGGCAGGGCGACATCTGCATCGGCACGCCGATCGCCAACCGCAACCGCAGCGAGATCGAGGACCTGATCGGTTTCTTCGTCAACACGCTGGTGCTGCGCACGCAGGTGGACCTGTCGACCGGCTTCACCGACTTGCTGAAACAGGTGCGCACCACCACGCTGGATGCCTACGCACACCAGGACGTGCAGTTCGAGCAGCTGGTCGGCGCCGTGCAGCCCGAACGGCATACCAGCTACACGCCGTTGTTCCAGGTGATGCTGGTGCTGCAGAACTCGCCGATGAACCTGGCGCTGCCCGGCTTGCAGCTGGAGCTGGTGCCGCACGAGGTGGTCACGGCCAAGTTCGACATCACCCTGACGCTCACCGAAGGCCCGGCGGGCCTGCACGGCAGCTTCGAGTACAACACCGACCTGTTCGACGCCGGCACGATCGAGCGCATGGGCGTGCATTTCGGCAACCTGTTGCAGGCCATCGTGGACGATCCCACCCGGGCGCTGGGTGACCTGCCGATGATCGCGCCGGCGGAACGGAAGCGGTTGGTCTACGGCTTCAACGACACGGCGAAGGTCTACCCGCGCGTCGGGCCGGCATCGCAGACGCTGCAGCAGCTGTTCGAGGCGCAGGTGGCGCGCACGCCTGGGCAGGTCGCGGTGGTCTACGCGGGCGTCTCGCTCACCTATGCGGAACTCAACGCCCGCGCCAACCGTCTGGCCCGGCACCTGCGTGGCCTGGGCGTGGGGCCGGACACCCTGGTCGGCCTGTGCACCGAGCGGTCGATCGAGATGATCGTCGGGCTGTACGCGATCCTCAAGGCCGGTGGCGCCTATGTGCCGCTGGACCCCACGTATCCACCGGATCGCCTGGCCACGATCGTGGACGATGCCGCGCCGAAGGCGATCCTCACCCAGCGGCAGCACCGCGACGCGGTACCCCCGGTGGCCGGCCTGCCGGTGCTCTGCCTGGATGCCGACGATGCCCCGTGGGAGGGAAACGCGGACGGCGACCTGGACCACCGTACGCAGCCGGGACACTTGGCCTATGTGATCTACACCTCCGGTTCCACCGGCAAGCCGAAGGGGGTGGCGATCGACCATCGCGGTATCGTCAATCGCCTGCAATGGATGCAGGAGGCCTATCCGCTGACCGCCGCCGATCGCGTGTTGCAGAAAACCCCCTTCAGCTTCGACGTCTCGGTGTGGGAGTTCTTCTGGCCATTGCTGGAAGGGGCGACCCTGGTCGTGGCCCGTCCCGGCGGTCACCAGGACGTGGCGTACCTGGCCGGCATCATCGATGCGGAAGGGATCACCACGGCGCATTTCGTGCCGCCGATGCTGGACGTGTTCCTCAACGAGGTGGAGCCGGGCAGCGGCCGCTCGCTGCGCCAGGTGATGTGCAGCGGCCAGGCCCTGCCGCTGGAACTGCAGCAGCGTTTCTTCGCCACCTGGCAGCACGTGGCGCTGCATAACCTCTACGGACCCACCGAGGCCTCGGTGGACGTCACCTACTGGGCCTGCCGCAAGGACAGCCCGCTCAACTGCGTGCCCATCGGCCTGCCGATCGCCAATATCCAGATCCACATCCTGGACGACGCACTGGAGCCGGTGCCGGTCGGTGTGGTCGGGCACCTGTACATCGCGGGCGTCGGCCTGGCGCGCGGCTACGTCAACCGGCCGGAACTGACCGCGCAGACCTTCATCCCCAATCCGTTCAGTGCCAGCCCCGGTGCGCGCATGTACCTCTCCGGCGATCTGGCGCGCTACCTGCCCGACGGCACCATCGACTACCTCGGGCGCAGCGACCACCAGGTCAAGATCCGCGGCCTGCGCATCGAACTCGGGGAAATCGAGGCGACGCTCGCGGCGGTCGACGCGGTACGCGACGTGGTGGTGCTGGCGCGTGCCGACGAACGCGGCGTACCGCGGCTGGTGGCCTACCTGGTGGCCCACGACGGGGCGACCCTGCCGGACGCGGCGTCGTTGCGCGCCACCTTGCTGCGCACGCTGCCCGATTACATGGTGCCGGAGTATTTCGTGGCGCTGGCGGCCATGCCGCTGACCTCCAACGGCAAGGTCGATCGCAAGGCCCTGCCGGCGCCGGAGATGGTGCAGGACGAAGCGGCGCACGTCGCGCCGCGTACGCCGACCGAGCAGCGCATCGCCGCGGTGTGGGCCGATGTGCTGAAGGTGGAGAAGATCGGTGCGATGGACGATTTCTTCGAACTGGGCGGCCACTCGCTGCTGGCTACCCAGCTGGTGTCGCAGCTGCGCAAGCGGCAGATCGCCGGCATCGAGTTGCGCGACCTGTTCAGCCACTCGACCCTGGCCGGGCTGGCCGCCTTCGTCGACGCCAGCCACGCCGGCGGACGCCATCCCAACCTGGTGCCGATCCGCGCAGAGGGCACGTCGACACCGCTGTTCCTGGTCCATCCGATCGGCGGCGGCGTGCAGTACGCGTTCGACCTGGCCCGCCAACTGGACGCGGACCAGCCGGTGTTCGGTCTGGCCGCGACCGGGCTGGGGGAGGGCGAAACGCCGCTGGACACCCTCGCCGGACTGGCCGGTACCTATGTGGACGCCATTCGCCAGGTGCAGCCGAAGGGCCCTTACCAACTGGCGGGGTGGTCGCTGGGCGGCACGATCGCCTACGAGATGGCCCACCGGCTGACCCAGGCGGGAGAGGCCGTTCGCTTCGTCGGCCTGATCGACACCGGCAGCCCCGCCATGCGCGCCCGTCTGCTGGCCGAGCACCCGGTGCGCTCGGAGGCCTGCCGCGGCCTGCTGAACTGGCTGCTCGACCTGCCGGGCGCCGTGGACGATCCACGTCGGCACCCGGCGTTCGCCGAGCTGATGGCGCTCGCGGGACGTGACGACCTCTCGGGCATGATCGCCGCGTGCCGACGCGAAGCCTTGCTGCCGGAGCACCTGGACAGTGGGCAGGTGCAGCGGACCGTGGCGCTCTACGCGGCCACGGCACGCGCCGTCGATACGTATCGCGCGCCCGTCGCCGGACGACTGCCGGTGACCTTCTTCGCCGCCGCGCGTGGTGAGGGCGAGGAGGTGAGCCTGGGCTGGCGCGACCTGCTCGGTCCGTCCCTGGACATAGTCCGTATCGGCGGTACCCACCTGTCGATGGTGCGGCCGCCGCTGCTCGATCGCCTGGCGCGCGAGATCGCCGGCCGGATCGGCAACGTCGCCGCGCCCGTGGCCCGCCCGGCCGCCAACCAGTGAACGCCTCCAGGATCGCCATGAACGACACGCCCACCCTGCAGTACTCGCGCGGCATCCAGGACCTGCCGGGCCCCAAGGGCCAGCCCTGGGTGGGCAACGCGCTGCAACTCAGCGGGCGGCAGATGCACCAGAAGTTCACCGCCTGGGTGCGCGAGTTCGGCCCGATGTTCCGCCTGGAGGTGTTCGGCAACCCCATCGTCATCGTCTCCGACGCGCCCACGGTGCAGGCGGTGCTCAAGGAACGGCCCGAGGTGTTCCGGCGCAGCGGCAGCCTGAAGACGATCATGCACGAGCTGGACATCCGTGGCGTGATCACCGCCGAAGGGGATGCCTGGCGCAAGCAGCGCAAGCTGGTGATGAGCGGGTTGAGCGCGGAGGTGATCCGCAATTTCTTCCCGACCATGCGCTTCATGACCGAACGCATGATGGACCGCTGGAAGCACCGGCTCGTCCAGGGCCTGCCGGTCGACCTGCGCCGGGACCTGAAGGCCATGGCGCTGGACGTGATCGTGGGCATCGCGATGGGCCACGACATCGATGCGGTCAACGACGAAGGCGGCCCGTTGCAGCGGAGCATCGATGCCATCTTCCAGCGGCTTGGCCAGCGCACCACGGCGGCGTTCCCGTACTGGCGCCATGTCCGGTTGCCGGTGGATCGCGCCGCCGACCGCGCGTCGGCGCAGATCGCGGCATCCGTGCAGGGCTTCGTCCGCGACGCCCGCGCGCGCATGGCGCAGCAGCGCCAGCTGCACGAGAAACCCGGCAACATGCTGGAAGCGATGATCGCCGCGGCGGAAGACCCAGCGTCCGGCTTCACCGACGAAGAGCTGATGGACAACGCGGTGCTCAGCGTCATCGGCGGCGAGGACACCACCGCCAACTCCATCGCCTGGATGCTCCACCTGCTGGCCCAGCATCCCGCGGCGGCCGCGGCGCTCACGGCGGAAGTGGACGCGGTGCTCGGCAAGGACACGCTCATCCGCGACTGGGAGCTGATGAAGCGCTTCGACTACCTGGAGGCCACCTTCAGCGAGGCGCAGCGCCTGCGCTCGGTGGCACCGTATGTCGGGGTCACCAGCAACATCGACTGCGTGGTCGCGGACACGCTGATTCCGAAGAACACCGCCATCGTGGTGGCGACGGCGGGGGAGGGGCTGGACGAGCTGCAGTTTCCCGACCCGGCCGCGTTCTCGCCGGAACGCTGGATCTTCGAGCAGCGTCCGCCGCGCGAGCGGGACCCGGCGCGCAAGCTGTTTCCGTTCGGCAGCGGGCCGCGGCTGTGCCCGGGGCGCTTCCTCGCGCTCACCGAGATCACCATGGTCGTCTCCATGATCCTGCGCAACTTCGAGCTGGAACTGGATACGAACGCGCCACCGGTGCGGGAGGTGCTCAATTTCTTCATGGCGCCCAGTTCGCTGCCGGTGCGGATCAGGCTGCGCACGCCGCCGGGGGCGGCTTCGTGATCCCGGCGGCGCGGGAGTCCAACCTCGAGATCGCCCGGCGTATCCTGGGCGTGTCGCTGCCCCTGATGGGCTCCATGGTCGGCAACCTCATCATGATGCTGGTGGACCGGGTGTGCCTGGCGCGGTATTCCAGCGAGACCCTGGCCGCGTCCGGGCCGGCGGTCTATACGGCCATGGCCATCATCGGTTTCTTCGCCGCGGTGGTGGGCTTCTCACGCTCCTGCGTCGCCCAGGCCTTCGGCCGGTCCGGCCACGACGCCGCGGCCTACCAGGCGGCCGTGGGCATCGTCGTCGGCATCCTGTTCGCCGTGGCCCTGCTGCTGCTGGCGCCGCTGATGGCAGTGATCCCGTCGTTGAGCCAGCGGCCGCCGGCCATCACCCACCTGGAATCGCAGTTCCTCTACTGGTCGGCGTATTTCGGTGCGGCGATGACCTTCAACATGGCGTTGTCGTCGTATTTCAACGGCATCGGCAAGACGCGCATCACGCTGGTGGCGGGACTGCTCGGCCAGGCAGTCGGCATCGTGATGACCATCGGTCTGGTCTTCGGCCGCTTCGGCCTGCCGGAGATGGGCATGCGCGGCTCGGCGCTGGGCACCTTGTGCGGCACCCTGGCGATCACCGCCTGCTACCTGCCGTATGTGCCGCGGCAGGTCTGGTCGATCCTGCGCGGGCTGGTGCGCACGCGCGGCGTTCCCCTGGCCGAGGTGGCGCCACGGCTGCGCAAGGGCGTGGCGCTGGGCGTGACGGCGGGCATCGGCAACTTCGGCAACGCCGCCTTCATCTGGATCATCGCCGGGCTGGGCGCCATCGCGCTGGCCGCCAACAACGTCAACCTGACGGTCAGCTACCTGGGCGTGATCCCGCTGCTGGGAATGGGCATCGGCTGCAGCGTGCTGTGCGGCAATGCGCTGGGCAAGGACGAGTTCCACCAGGTGCCGCGGATCATCGCCGTGACGCTGGGCATCGAGCTGGCGTACGTGGCGGTGATGTCCTTCTTCCAGATCGTCACCCCGGACGTGCTGCTGAATCCGTTCGGCCTGGCCGACAAGCCCGAGGCGATCCGGCAGGCATCGGTCGCCACATCGCGGGTGTTGTGGACCTATTCGCTCGCGTTCGCCTTCTCGATGACCGGGCAGGCGGTGCTGGAGGCCTTCGGCATCACCCGCTTCCTGTTCGTCACCCGCTTCGTGTTCATGTGGGCGCTGAGCATCCCCACGGTGTACCTGATGACCCTGGGCCATGTGGGCGATGCCGGGTTCCTGCCCACCTGCTGGATCGTGGGTTCCAGCTACGAGGCGGCCATCGGGGTGTTCTACTTCTGGCGCATCGCCGTGGCGGTGAACAAACGGCAGAACGCGATCGTGCTGACCCGGGCGCAGGCCTGACCGGTTTTACCCGGATCATTCGCCATGCACGTGGAAAGGACTACTCTCGGGGGTCAGGTGTGGATCATCCGCGCCGGGAGTGGCTCATGCTTAGCGTCGCGATGTTCATGGCGGGTCTATAGACCTCTTCCGGCGCAAGCGGACCCGGGATGCCGCGGGTTCCGAGCGTGAGCCGGCCCTCCGGGCCGAGCTCTTCAACACCGAACAACTGGAAGCCTACGGTGCGCAACTGGCGACGCGGCACCGCGTAGCGGCCCATCGCTCCGCCGAATGGTTGCTGCCCCGGCTGGCCGACAACGAGACCGTCATCGTCGATGCCTGCCGTGGCCTCATGGCCGCCGGCAAGCGCGGCGAGGGCACGACGCCCGCGGGCGAGTGGCTGCTCGACAACCTCTACGTGATGGAGGAACACGTCCGCGCCGCGGAAAAGGATTTCCCCAAGGGCTACAGCCGAGAACTGCCGCAGCTCGACGGCGGCCCGTCCAGCGGCCTGCCTCGGGTCTACGACATCGCTCTGGAGGTCATCTCCCACGGGGACGGCCGGATCGACGCGGCCGGACTGGCGCGCTTCCTCGACGCCTACCAGACCGTAGTGCCGCTCAGCCTCGGCGAGCTGTGGGCCGTGCCGATCATGCTGCGGCTGGCGCTGATCGAGAACCTGCGCCGCATCGCCGTGCGCGTGACGCTGGACCGCTCGCGGCGCCGCCGTGCCACACGCTGGGCCGACGCGATGACACGCATGGCCGCCGAGGACCCGAAGAACGTGGTGCTGGTCGTCGCGGACATGGCACGCTCCGCGCCGGTCATGAGCGCCCCGTTCGTCGCCGAAATGGTCCGCCGCCTGCAAGGGCAGGGGCCGGCACTGGCCATGCCGCTGGGCTGGGTGGAACAGCGGCTGGCCGAGTCGGGACGCAGCACCGATCATCTGGTGCAGGCCGAATCCCAGCAGCAGGCGATGCAGCAGGTGTCGGTCGGCAACAGCATCGGCAGCCTGCGCTCGCTGGCCACGATCGACTGGCGCGACTTCGTCGAGGCAGCCAGTCTGGTGGAAAGCTGCCTGCGTGAAGACCCGTCGAGTGTCTATCCCGCCATGGACTTCGCCAGCCGCGATCGTTACCGACACGCGGTGGAGAAACTGTCGCGCATCACGCGCATCGACGAGCGGACCGTGGCACGGCGCGCGATCGCGGCGGCCCAGGCACCGGACGCGACATCCGCCCATTCCGCCGCGCGACACGTGGGTTACCATCTGGTCGGCGCGGGACGTCCCGCGCTGGAACGCGCGCTAGGCGCACGGCGCCGACTGGCCACGCGCTGCCGGCAGGCCTTCGACCGGGCGCCGTTCGCCTGGTCGCTGGTGGCCTTCCTCACGCTCACCGGTGCGTTGACCACCGCGCTGGTCGGCACCGCGGCGCTGGGCCCGGCCTATGTGTGGGAGCGGTCCGTGCTTGCGCTGGGCTGCATCGTCGTGGCCAGCCAGCTCGGCCTGAGCCTGCTCAACCTGATCGCCTCGCTGCTCACCGCCCCCGACTACCTGCCGCGCATGGATTATGAGGACGGCCTGCCCGACGCCGCACGCACGCTGGTGGCGGTGCCGACGATGCTGGGCAGCCCCCAGGACGCGGACGACGTGGCGGAGGGCCTCGAAGTGCGCTTCCTGGCCAATCGCGACGATGCCCTGCATTTCGCGTTGCTGACCGACTTCCCCGACGCCGACCAGGCGGTGATGCCCGGTGACGAGGCCATCCTCGCGCAGGCCGCCGCCCGGATCCATGCGCTCAACGCGACGTACCCCTCCAGTGCCGCCGACCGCTTCTATCTCCTGCACCGTCCGCGCGAGTGGAGCCCCACGCAGGGGCGCTGGATCGGCTTCGATCGCAAGCGCGGCAAACTGGCCGCCCTGAACGCGCTGCTGCGCGGCGAGGGCGCCGATCGTTTCCTGTTGATCGTGGGCCGGATCGCCCAGTTGCCCGCCGTGCGTTATGTCATCACCCTGGATACCGACACGCACCTGCCGCGCGACACCGCGCACCGGCTGGTCGCGGCGATGGACCATCCGCTCAACCGCCCCGTGTTCGCCGACGAAAGCAATCGGGTGATCGCCGGCTACAGCCTCATGCAGCCGCGCGTGGGTATCGCGCTCCCGGCGCAGGCGCGTTCGGCGTATGCCCGCCTCTACGGGGCCGACGCCGGTGTCGATCCGTATACGCGCGCCGTGTCGGACGTGTACCAGGACCTGTTCCACGAGGGCTCGTTCACCGGCAAGGGCATCTACGACGTAGATGCGTTCGAGCGCGCCATGGCCGGGCGGCTGAAGGACGAGCGCGTGCTCAGCCACGACCTCATCGAAGGCTGCTTCGTCCGCTCGGCGCTGCTGAGCGACGTGCTGGTGTTCGAGGAAATCCCCGAACGCTATGCCGACGACAGCGTGCGCCGCCATCGCTGGATGCGCGGCGACTGGCAACTGTTGCCATGGTTGTTGCCCACGGTGCCCAGCCCGCACGGGTGGGTGGCCAACGACCTGAGCGCGCTGTCGCGCTGGAAGCTGTTCGACAACCTGCGACGCAGCCTGGTCGCTCCGGCCGCGCTGGCCTTGCTGGTGGCCGGGTGGTTGTGGATCGCCCCGGCGCTGACCTGGACGGTGGCGATCCTCGCCATGATGGTGGTGCCGGTGCTGTTGCAGGTGCTGATGGACGCCGCGCGCAAGCCCCACGACATCGCGTGGCGTCAGCATGCAGGGGTGCAGTCGCGCGCGGCGGCGGAGCACGCATTGCGCCTGGGCTTGTCCATCGCCTGGCTGCCGCATGACGCGCGCCTGAGTGTGGATGCCATCGCCCGGTCGCTTTGGCGTGTGTGCGTCAGCCGCAAACACCTGCTCGAGTGGCGCTCGTCCGCCGACGTGGAGCGTCAGGGTCGCGGCTCGCGGCAGATTCCCTGGGGTGCGCTGTGGGCCGGCCCGGCTACGGCGATCGTCGTGGCTGCGCTGCTGGCCGTGGCCAGGCCGCTGGTGTTGCCCGTCGCCTTGCCCTGGCTGCTGGCCTGGCTGGCATCGCCACCCCTTGCTTGGTGGATCAGCCGGGCGCAGGTGAGCAAGCCGTTCGCGCCCAGCGAGGCCGATCATGCCTTCCTGCGGCTGCTGGCGCGGCGCACGTGGGCCTTCTTCGAAACACACATGGGCCCGGACGATCACTGGCTGCCACCGGACAACGTGCAGATGGCGCCGTCGCCGCAGCTGGCCCGACGCACGTCGCCGACCAACATGGGCCTGGGCCTGCTGGCCGGCCTGGCCGCCTACGACTTCGGCTACCTGGGTGCGGGCGCCCTGGTGCAGCGGCTGGCGAACACGCTGGCCACCATGCAGGGGCTCGAGCGGCATCGCGGCCATTTCTACAACTGGTACGACACCGCCACGCTGGCGCCGATGCGTCCGCTGTATGTCTCCAGCGTGGACAGCGGCAACCTGGCCGGCCATCTGCTGACCCTGCAACGTGGCCTGCTCGATGTCGCCCAGGCCCCGGTGTTCCGCAACGCGTCGATCACGGGATTGCGCGACACGGTGGCGTTGCTGGCGCAGACCACGGACGAAAACCGCCGTGCGCCACTGACCGCGTGGGCCGGCGATCTGGCGGCAGCCATGCTGGCCCCGCCGGCATGCATGCGCGACGTGCTCGCGTTCGTCACCGTGCAGCAGGAGCGGCTGCGCGAGGTAACCCCCCAGGCATCCGACCACGTATCTTCCGGTGACGACGAAGGCGCCTTCTGGCTCTCGCGGTTGACCCTGCTGTGCGACGAGCTGCACGAAGAGGCGAGCCTCTGGTACGACGCGGCCACGGACGGCCAGGCCATTCCCACGCTGATGGAACGGGCGGCGAATACGACCGATGCCGCGCAGGCGGAACGTGCCACGGCACGCCTGCGGGCGATGGAGGCCGCCGCCTCGCTGGCGGGCGACCTGGCGATCATGGATCACGCGTTCCTCTACGACGCCCATCGCCGCCTGTTGTCGATCGGTTTCGATGTCGAACGGCGCACGCTGGATGCGTCGTTCTACGACCTGCTGGCTTCCGAGGCGCGCCTGACCACGTTCGTGGCCATCGCCCAGGGCCAGTTGCCGCAAGAGAGCTGGTTCTCGCTCGGCAGGCTGTTGACCAGCACGGGCGGCTCGCCGGTGCTGCTGTCGTGGACGGGGTCGATGTTCGAATACCTCATGCCGATGCTGGTCATGCCGACCTACGAAGGCAGCCTGCTGGAGCAGACCTGCCGCGCCGCGGTGGCACGGCAGATCGAATACGGCCGGCAACGCAACCTGCCATGGGGCGTGTCCGAATCCGGCTACCACGCGGTCGATGCGCAGATGACCTACCAGTACCGCGCCTTCGGCGTGCCGGGCCTGGGGCTGAAACGTGGGCTGGGCGAGGATCTGGTGGTGGCGCCGTATGCGTCGGTGCTGGCCCTGATGGTGGCGCCCGCCGCGGCCACCGACAACCTGCGACGCCTCGCGCGTGCCGGACTGGCCGGCCGTTTCGGCCTGTATGAGGCGGTCGATTACACGCCTTCGCGCCTTCCGCCGGGCCAGGAGTCCGCGGTGGTGCGCCAGTACATGGCGCACCACCAGGGCATGTCGCTGCTGGCGATCGGTCATGTGCTGCTGGACCGGCCGATGCAGAAGCGCTTCGAGTCGGACCCGCGCATGATGGCCACCAGCCTGCTGTTGCAGGAGCGCGTGCCGCGCATGGCTTCCGAATACCTGCACACGGCGGGCCTGGGCGAAGTGGCCACGGCGCCGGCCTTGCCGGAAGCCCGCCTGCGCCTGTTCACCGATCCCGACCGGCCGCGCCCGGCCGTGCAGCTGCTGTCCAACGGCCGTTACCACGTCATGGTCAGCAGCGCCGGCGGCGGCTACAGCCGCCGCGACGGCATGGCCGTGACGCGCTGGCGCGAGGACATCACGCGCGACAGCGACGGCATGTTCTGCTACATCCGCGATCCGGAATCGGGCGATGTCTGGTCCACGGCGTACCAGCCGGTGGCACGCAACACCGATCGCTTCGAGGCGATCTTCGCCGAGTCGCGCGCCGAGTTCCGCGTGCGCCAGCGCGGCTTTGAAACGCACACCGAGATCGTGGTGTCGCCCGAGGACGATATCGAACTCCGGCGCACGCGCATCACCAACCGCGGCAACGTGCGGCGCACGGTCGAGCTGACCAGCTACGCGGAAGTGGTGCTGGCCGACCCGCGCGGCGATGCCGCGCATCCGGCCTTCAGCAAGCTGTTCGTCACCACCGAGATCGTGCCGGACATGCAGGCCCTGCTATGCACCCGCCGACCGCGCTCGGCCGACGAGACACCGCCGTCGATGTGCCACATGGTCGCGGTGCACGATGCGGACGTGGATGCGATCTCCTACGAGACCGACCGCGCGCGCTTCATCGGGCGCGGTCGCAGCACGGCCAGCCCCGTGGTGATGGATGCCGGTCACGACGCGCTGTCCGGTGGCCACGGCGCGGTGCTGGACCCGATCGTCGCCATCCGCGTGCGGATCACGCTCGATCCGGAACAGACCGCCACGCTCGACTTCGTGACCGGCGTGGCCGACACGCGACCGGGGTGCCTGCGCTTGATCGAGAAGTACCGCGATCGCTACCTGGCCGACCGCACGTTCGACCTGGCCTGGACCCGCAGCCAGGTGCTGCTGCGCCAGGCCAACGCCACCCTGGTGGATGCCCAGCTCTACGAGCACATGGCCACCTCCATCCTGTATCCGAACCTCGCCCTGCGCGCCGAGCCGGAGCTGATCGCGGCCAACCGGCGCGGCCAGTCGGGCCTGTGGGGGCAGGCGGTCTCGGGCGACCTGCCCATCGTGCTGCTGCGCATCGGCGACATCGCACGGCTGGACATCGCGCGCGAACTGGTCCGTGCCGCGGCGTACTGGCGACAGCGCGGGCTGACCGTGGACCTGGTGATCTGGAACGAGGACAGCACGGGTTACCGGCAGACGTTGCACGACGCGCTCACCGGCCTGCTGGCCACCGGCGCGGAAACCAACCTGCTGGATCGCCCCGGCGGCGTATTCATCCGCGCCGCGCAGTCGTTGTCCCACGAGGATCGCCTGGTGATGGAGGCCAGTGCCTGCATCGTGGTGGTGGATACCCTGGGTTCGCTGCACGAGCAGATGGAGCGGCACCGGATCGGTGTGCGTGCCGCGGCCGCCGAGCCGGCCTGGCCCGCTCGCAGGCGTCCCGCCCCGGCGCCGGCGGTACCCGTGGCGGCGGCCTTTTCCGCCGACGGCACCGAATACGTCATCACCTTGGCGCCCGGCGCCACCACGCCCGCGCCCTGGTGCAACGTGCTGGCCAATCCGTCGTTCGGCAGCGTGGTCTCGGAAAGCGGCAGTGCCTACACCTGGGCGGAGAACGCCCATGGCTGCCGCCTGACCCCGTGGCAGAACGATCCGGTGGAGGATGCCTGCGGCGAGGCGATCTACCTGCGCGACGAAGCCACCGGGCACACCTGGTGTCCGACCCCGTTGCCGATGCGCGGCGAAGGCACGTACGTCACGCGCCACGGGTTCGGCTACAGCGTGTTCGAGCACACGGAAGGCACGTTGTCGTCGCGCCTGGAGGTGTTCGTGGCGCTGGATGCGTCGGTGAAGTTCCAGGTGCTGCGCCTGACCAACGATGGCGCCGAGCCACGGCGGCTGTCGATCACCGCCTATGTGGAATGGCTGCTGGGCGACGTGCGCGAGAAGAGCGCCATGCACGTGGTCACCGAGATCGATCCGTCGACGGGCGCGCTGTTCGCGCGTAATGCGTACAACAGCGAGTTCCCCGATCGCGTCGCGTTCCTTGACGTGGAAGACGCCGAGCGCGACGTCGGCGGCGACCGTACCGGCTTTCTCGGCCGCAACGGGCACGCCGGCGCGCCCCTGGGCATGCGGCGTGCCGGCTGGCACAACCGCGTCGGTGCGGGGCTGGACCCATGTGGCGTGCTGCGTTCGACCATCGCCCTGGCACCGGGTGAATCGCGCGACGTGGTGATCCGCCTTGGCATGGGCGTGGACGAGGTGGGCGCGCGCGGCCTGGTGCTGCGTTTTCGCGACGACGGTTCGGCGGCGCGTGCGCTGGCCGCCGTGCGCGAGCACTGGCGGCAGACGCTGGGCGCCGTGCAGGTCAGCACGCCGGACGAGGCAACCGACCGTTTCGCCAACGGCTGGCTGCTCTACCAGACCATCGCCGCGCGGCTGTGGGCGCGCAGCGGCTATTACCAGTCCGGCGGCGCGATCGGTTTCCGCGACCAGTTGCAGGACTCCATGGCCACCCAGCACGCGGCACCGGCCATGGCACGGGCGCAGCTGCTGGTGTGCGCGGCGCACCAGTTCGCCGAAGGCGACGTGATGCACTGGTGGCATCCGCCCGGCGACCGCGGCGTGCGTACCACCTGCTCGGACGACTACCTGTGGTTGCCGCTGGCCACCAGCCGCTATGTCCAGGCCAGTGCCGACACCGGCGTACTGGACGAGTCCATCGAGTTCATCGAAGGCCGCACGCTGCGGCACGGCGAGGAATCCTGGTACGATCAGGCACGGCCGTCCGGCCAGCGCGCCACGCTGTATGCGCACTGCGTGCGCGCCATCGAGCATGCCATGCCGCGCGGTCGGCACGGCCTGCCGCTGATGGGTGGCGGCGACTGGAACGACGGGATGAACAAGGTCGGCGAGGGCGGGCAGGGCGAAAGCGTCTGGCTGGGCTTCTTCCTCGTCCACGTGCTGCGCGAGTTCGCGGTCACCGCGCGTGGCCACGGCGATGCACCGTTCGCCGAGCGCTGCCTGGCGGAAGCCGATACCTTGTCGAGGGCGCTCGAAGCCGAGGCGTGGGATGGCGACTGGTATCGCCGGGCCTGGTTCGACGACGGCACGCCGCTCGGGTCGGCCGCCAACGACGAATGCCGCATCGACGCGATCGCGCAGAGCTGGTCGGTGCTGTCCGGCGTGGCCGGTACCGAGCGGCGCGAACAGGCCATGGCCTCGCTGGACGAGCACCTGGTGCTGGAGGATCCCGGCATGATCCGCCTGCTCGATCCGCCGTTCGACCGCTCGGCCATGGACCCGGGCTACATCAAGGGTTACGTGCCGGGCGTGCGCGAAAACGGCGGCCAGTACACGCACGCGGCGGTGTGGGCGGCCATGGCCTTCGCGCAGATGGGACGTCATGAACGCGCGTGGGAACTGGTGAAGATGATCCATCCGGCCAGCCACACGGGCGACGCGCAGGCGATCGAGCGCTACAAGGTCGAGCCCTACGTGATCGCGGCGGATGTGTATTCCGTGCCGCCCCATGTGGGGCGCGGCGGCTGGAGCTGGTACACGGGCTCGGCCGGCTGGATGTACCGCCTGCTGGTGGAAACGTTGCTGGGCCTCCGGCGCGAGGGCGACCTGCTGCGAATCGTCCCTCGCGTGCCCGCGGCGTGGCCCGGCTACGGCATGCGCTATCGCCATGGCGGGTCCGGTTACGTCATCGCGCTGCGTCCCGCATCCGATGGGGAAGCCGGCAGCGTTCACGTGGACGGCGTCCTGGTCTCCGGCGGGGCCATACCGCTGGTCGACGATGGCACGGAGCACCGGGTGGAGGTGGTCTACCTGCGGCACTGACGGCAAGCTAACGCGGGAAGGCGCAGCGTAGCGGTTGCCGGGGCACGCCCGGCAGCCGGGGAGTGCCACGACCATGTCCAAGCGATCACGCGATCCGTCCCCCGCTCCCCAGTTGCGGGAGGACCGTGTCGGTGCCTATAACCTCGCCGCTGCCACCCACCCGGGTGCCTGCGTGGTTCGTGTCGTGGATGCCTCCGGCGCTTGCGTGCCTCGTGACGACGCCTTCACGGTGGCGGCTGCACCCAGCCCAACGCGAACGGCAAAGCGGAGCTGAGCCTGGCCGACGGTTCGCCTCAGGCGCCGTCGGCAACCTTGCGTGTTCCCATGCGCGCATAAAGCATCACCACCAGCGGCGTGAGCACCAGCAGGATGTTGCTGCGCCCGGGCCACCAGATCGCCAGGATGCCCGAAAGCAGGGCCATCGACGGCATCGCCAGACTGCGACGACGCAGCACGGCCACGGTGTCTTCATTCACACCCGGCGCCAGGAAGGGTGGCCGCAGTGCATTGCGTACCAGCCGGTACTGCAGCAGACCGGCGATGAGCAGGCTGGTCGCGTAGAACACTTCCGGCACGCGTTCCACGGGGTGGGCACTCATCAACGCCGTGGAGAATGGCGTGAAGGCGATGGCCATCAACAGGAACAGGTTCGGCCACACGATGGACGGATCGTAATGACGCAACAGGCCGAACACGCGATGGTGCGCCGCCCAGACCGCGCCCACCACGATGAAGCTGAGGAAGAAACCGGCCAGCTGGGGTATCAGTTCCACCAGGGCCTCCAGCCACGCCGCATCGGTGGACACCGCCGGATGCGGCACGTGCACCTCGATGATCAACAGCGTGATGGCGATGGCGAACACCGCATCCGAAAAAAACGTCAGCCGCTCCAGCTGCTGATCCTGGCCATGCTCCGACATCCCCACCCCTCGTTATGATCCCTGCGCGATGATCGCCCGTCAGGGGTAGGCATGGGAAGAGCGCGCAGCAGACGCCGCCTATACACCGGGCGGGCCAGCATGATCCGTGATTCGTCCATCCGGTCCATCCAGGGAGACTTCCGATCATGCATCCCCGCGTCGTGTCGCAGCGAAACGTGGTGGCCGCCACGCTTTACGGCCTGCTCAATCCCATTCCCTTCGGCTGCTTTGTAGCCGCCCTGATCTTCGATGCGACCTATGCCCACACCGGCGTCACGCTGTGGATCAAGGGGGCCGCATGGCTGATCCTGTTCGGCCTGCTGTTCGCCATCGTGCCGCGACTGGTCAACCTGGTGCAGGTGTGGATCACCTCGCGTCACGCGCTGTGGCGTGGTGCGCGCATCGACTTCTGGCTGAACCTGGTGGCCATCGTCGTGGCGATCGTCAACGCGTTCGTGCATACCCGCGATGCCTATGCCGCCGTACCGGCCGGCGTCTGGCTGTCCGTCGTCACGGTGCTGCTGCTGGCCGTGGCCCATGTCCTGGTCGCGGTGTACGCGAACCATCGCGGAGTGATCGTTCATGACTAAGTCCATCCCCTTCGGCACCCTCGCCCTGGCCTGCCTGGTCGGCCTTGCCGGTTGCAGCGAAAAAGCCTCGCTGGCGCCGCCGGACCAATCTGGCGCGGATCCGTCGCTGCCCGCGCCGCGTCACTTCCTCGTGCCGCCGATGCAGGTGCCGGACAAGGCCGGCTGGACATCCGGACAAAAGCCGCGCGTGGCACCGGGCCTCGCCATCGAGGCCATCGCCACCGGGCTGATGCATCCACGGCAGCTGTATACGCTGCCCAACGGCGACGTGCTGGTGGTGGAATCCAACGGCCCGGGCACCGAACCGGTCACTACGCCCAAGCAACTGATGGCGGGACTGGTCAAGGATCAATCCGGCAAGGGTGGCAAGGGCGGCAATCGCATCACCCTGTTGCGCCGGCAAGGGCAGGGCGCCTGGGAGAAGCACGACTTCGTCGACGGCCTGAACTCCCCGTTCGGCGTGCAGCTGATCGGCAACACGTTGTACGTGGCCAACACCGACGGCATCGTCACCTTCCCGTATACCGAGGGCGACACGCATATCGCCGCCGCGCCCACCGTCTTCGCCGACCTTCCCGACACGATCAACCACCACTGGACCAAGGCACTGCAGGCCAACCCGGACGGGACCAAGCTGTATGTCGGTGTCGGCTCCAACAGCAACATCACCGAGAACGGCCTGGACGTTGAATACCGCCGTGCCGACGTGCTGGAAGTGGACGTGGCCACCGGCGCCAGCCGGATCTACGCCGCCGGCCTGCGCAATCCCACGGGCCTGCAATGGGATCCGGTAGGCAACACGTTGTGGGCTATCGTCAACGAGCGCGACGAGATCGGCGCCGACCTGGTGCCCGATTACCTGACCTCGGTACGCCCGGGTGCCTTCTACGGCTGGCCGTACAGTTACTACGGCCAGCATGTGGATACACGCGTCAAGCCGCAACGCCCCGACCTGGTGGCCAAGGCGATCCGGCCGGATTACGCCATCGGCTCGCACGTGGCGCCGCTGGGCCTGCTGCTGACCCGGGCCAACGCACTGCCGGCGAAGTACCACAACGGCGCCTTCATCAGCGAGCACGGCAGCTGGGATCGCTCGCCACTGAGCGGCTACGAAGTGGTCTTCGTGCCGTTCCGGGACGGCAAGCCGCAGGGCAAGCCCGAGACCATCGTCAGCGGCTTCTATTCCGACGACCAGAAGCAACTCTACGGTGCTCCCGTGGGCATCGTGCAGGACAAGGACGGTGCGGTGCTGATCGCCGACGACGTGGGCGATACGGTGTGGCGGGTGACACCGGCGGCGCCCTGAGCCGCATGCACTGGCCAGCGTTCAGAAGAACCTCACGGCCCTTTGGACGTCCGGAGCGACGTATTTCCGACCCTGGCTGAACGACTGGCAGCGATCACATCCGTGAAATGGACGTCTATTTCACGGATGCGAATGCTGCGATGCCGCATGGCGACGCCGTTCGCATGGACGTCCGTAACAATGGCGTTACATGTCACCCGGGCCTTCGCTGAATGCCGTCGCCAACCCGGGGTTGCCATCGCCACGCGGGGTCTTGCAAGTTCGGGGCGTCCCCACCGCCACCGGATTGCGTATGCCGATACAGCACCTGTCCCCCGATCGCGCGGATAACGCCGCCCCCACCATCGGGCCTCCCGATCACATCGCACCCGCGCTCGCACAGGTGCGTCCGCACCTGCCGCTGATGCTCGTACTGGTGGTATGCGCGACCGTCGTCGTCGCGACCGACCCGCCGCGACGCATGGATCTGTTGATCGCCGAATGGTTCGGCAGCGTCGTCGCGCTAGGCATGGTGCCGTTGTTGCTGGTCCGCGGACTGCGCGTACGCAAGGTGGCCCCCGTGATGGCGCTGACCCTGGCGATGGCCGTGGCGCTTGCCCAAGGCCGTGACGATGCACCCGCCACCGAGGGTGGCCGCCCATCGCCGCACACCCATCAGAACCGTCTGCCGACCGCATCCGACGGTTTCGGTGCCTACACCACGCCGCGCGCTGCCGCGCACAACAGCTGATCGTCACCAGGAGGACACCCCGATGCTGGTTCCCGGTCATGCCCATGTGAGTCATCTTTCCCGCTATGTCGGCGTGCCGCTGCTCATCCTGTTCTGCTGGGATGTGCTGGTCACGGCCGCGTGGTATTGCACGCAGGCGGGGTGGGACAACTTTCCCGCCTTGCCGCTCACCCTGTTCGGCACCGCGGTAGCGATCTACCTGAGCTTCCGTAATGCCACCGCCTATGCGCGCTGGTGGGAGGCACGCACCCTGTGGGGAGCGATGGTCAACTGCTCGCGCACGCTGGTTCGCGATGCGTGGACGCTCCTGGGCGATGCCCGCGTGGCACGCGAGATCTCCTATCGACAGATCGCCTATGTGCACGCGCTGCGGCTGCACCTGCGCAGGCAGAAGGAACGCGACGAACTGGTCGGCCTGTTGTCGGACGAGGAACTGGCCGACCTGGATTCGGTGGCCAATGCGCCCAACGCCATCGCCTTGCGCACGGGTGCGCTGCTGAGCGATGCGGCGCCGGACTCGATCATCCGCGCCGCCTTCGCCCGCACGCTGGCCGAGATATCCAACGCGCAGGGCGGCATGGAGCGGATCAAGAACACGCCGTTGCCGCAGCAATACTCGGTCTATCCGGTGGTGTTCACGCACCTGTTCTGCGCGCTGCTGCCGTTCGGCCTGGTGGAGCAGCTGGGCCTGTACACGCCGCTGGGCTCGACCGTGGCCGGCGTGTTGTTCCTCGGTCTGCTGCAATCGGGCAACGATCTGCAAGACCCGTTCGAGAACGGCGTCAACGACGTGCCGATGACGGCCGTCACGCGCGGCATCGAGATCGACCTGCGTGACGGCATGCGTGAGGACCATGGACTCAAGCCGTTCGCGATCGAGGCCGGCGTACTCAAGTAAGGCGCAGCGATCAGAAGCCGGGCGGCGCCGGCACGCTGACGATGCGCAGGCAAAGGCCTTCGTATGGATCGAGGTGGATATCCAGCACGCCATCCTCGCCGACGTCGCCTTCCAGCGTCTCGTTGAGCAAATCCACGACCGGACCGGCGCCCACGTTTTCCAGCACCAGGCGCTCGTCGATCGGCTCGGCGGTGAAGTTCAGGGCGGTGATCTGCACGCCGCGGCCGGCGGGCAGGTCGTGCAGCATCACCAGCAGGCCCGCGGCTTCCACGTCGGGAATGGGGCGCTGGTGGCCGCTGGCCAGACCCGTGGCCTGGCGCACCGTAAGCACGCGGCGCACGCGGCTGGCGAACGAGGTGGTGTCTTCCAGCTGCGCTTTCAGGCTGCCGTACAGCGTACGTGCCAGCGGCAGCCCCTGGCCGGATACGGTGGCTTCCGGGTCCAGTTCCATCAGGTCGTAGGCACCGCGATTGATCCAGCGTGTGTCGCCGTCACCCATGAGCGGGGCCACCTCGTCCACGGGCAGGGTGAGCGCACCGACGATGTCCCACCCGGAAATGGCGAACACACCCGGCTGCAACGCGTTGAACATCACCAGCAGGAGGTGCAGCTTGCGGATCTGCTCGATGTCCTCGGCGGACAGCGCGTCCAGGTCGCGCAGGCCCAGCACGGCCGCCGCCAGGCTGGCCGTGGTGCAGGCGATGCCGTTGGTGACGAAGCGCAGGTTGTACGGCGCATGCTCGCCGCTGAGCCGCTCGTACATGGCCTCGCGGATCTGCTCGCGCAGCAGGGCGCCGGGCATGGTCTGCCCCTTGAAGAAGAACGGCGTGGTGGCGTGGGCGGTCCAGAAATGGACCAGCTCCAGCGTCAGCTCGTCGTGGTTCTGCATCGCATGGATCAGCGATGCCGGGTCGATCCCGTGCTGGTGCACGGTGCGCAGCATGAGGCGCAGGAATTCGGTATCGCCGGTGGCCAGGGCATGCTGCACGGCGGGACGGGTGATGAAGTCATACGAGAGGTCTGCACCGCCGCGGGACATGGCCGCGATATCGTCCACGGTGAGGTTCAGCTCCTGGAAGCTGAAGCCGCCCGCCTTGCGCACCATGCCGGCGATGATCTGGTTGCCGGTGATCGACAGCGGATGGCTTTCCGACCAGGCCGGGCCGCCGGCGCGACGCTCGATGCCGAGGAAGCCGTTGGCATCCAGGCGCAGGCCGCGCGCGCCCATCACGTCCAGGCTGTGCAGCGCGTCGCCGATCACCAGCTGCTGCGCCGCGAACGACGGATCGAGCCAGTTCAGCGCCGGCTGTCCTTCCTTGAAGTAGTGCAGGTACACCCAGCGGCGCGGCTTGCCGTCCACGCCGGTGACGATCGCCGTGGCGCTCCAGTCGGTGTCCTTCACGCCCGGCTCGAGGAAGATCACCCGCTGCAGCTGGCCGACGATGTAACCCTTGTCGTGCAGCGCGTCCACCGTGAGCGGCCCGAGGTTGACCGAGTCGCGGCCTTCCGCCACGTCCGGCAGCAACGCCCAGTCGTCCTCGCGGATCTCCACCATGTGGTAAAGGCCCGGGTAGTCGCCATAGGCCATTTCCGCCAGGCGGAAGTCGGCGCCCTTGCCGGTGTGCGAGGGGATCACGTCGTCGATGACGATGCCGCTGAACACCGACGCCATGCGCGCGATGTCCGAGAACTCGGCGCTGGTCCCGAACACCGGGTCGGTATCCAGGCCGATGCGGTCGAAGTGACCGTCGATGGTCGGCGTTTTCTCGCGCCCACGCAGGCCACCGGCCTCCTTGGTCGGGCCCACGTGCATGCCGTGTACGCCGAGTACCGAGAGCGCGTGCCACAGGTCGTGCTCGCCCAGCGCCGACAGCACCGACTGCCCCGGACGCGTCACCAGCGAGGCCGGATAGGCGGTGAACCACACCGAGGCCATCTCCGAGGCGCTACGTCCGCGGCTTTCCGCATATGGGTACGCCCACAGGCGTGCCTGGCCGCCGTAGAGCCTGGCGCGTTCGCGGGCTTTCTCCAGCATGGAGCGCTCGAGCAGCCATGCCACGTAGTCCTGGGAGTTGTCGGTCATCGGGGGAGGGCGCACTGGCGGGGAAGGCCGCGATGGTATCCGATCCGGTGTGTAGGAGCCGACGATGTCGGCGAACCCCTCGTCCTTCCCCGGCGGTATCGCGGGCTTGGGCGTAATTACCATCGGTCTTTCGACCTAGGACGGGGTGGTGGCATCTGGGTATGGTGGCCGCGCACACTTCACTAGCCGACGGTCGTCAAGGTATGCGTATTCCCCTCCTGTTCGGTGCCGGTCTCGCACTCGCCACCGTCGCTTGCACACCCTCGACGCCGCCGGCACCTCCGCCGCTGACCGACCTGACCCGCAACTCCGGGGCGGCGCGTGCGCCCGAGCAGATGGCGGTGACCTTCGAACATGCCGACCTCGGCATCCGCGTGGACCCGGTGCGGCAGTGGATCGAAGGGGATGCCAGGCTGACCTTCGGGGTGACGGCACCGCTGCGCCGCATCGTGCTGGACCTGGATCGCAACCTGCCGATCGACCGCGTCGAGGTGGATGGCAAGGCACTGGCGAGCGCCGCCTGGCGCAATCCCGACGGTCGCCTGTCGATCGATCTGCCGCGCCCGCTGGAGAAGGGCGCGCGGACCACGGTGCGCGTGGTGTATCACGGCAGCCCGCATACGGCGGTGCACGCACCGTGGGACGGCGGTTTCGTCTGGACGAAGGCGCCGAACGGCATGCCCTGGGTGGCCACGGCGGTGGAGGGCGAGGGTTGCGACCTGTTCTGGCCGTGCATCGATCATCCCATGGGCCGCCCGCAGGTGGTCGACGAGCACATCACGGTGCCGGCGCCGCTGGTGGCGGTGGGTAACGGCGTGGCCATGGGCATGGACGAGGCCGACGGCAGGCGCACCTACCATTGGCGAAGCCACGACGTGAGCACCTATGGCGTGGCGCTCAACATCGGGCCGTATCGCGAACTGTCCGCGTCGTATCGCAGCCGGTTCGGCAACGTCGTGCCGCTGCACTACTGGTACGTGGACGACGAGACCCAGGCGAAGGCGTTGTTCGCGGAGTTTCCCGCCATGCTCGATTACCTGGAGAGCGCCATCGGTCCGTACCCGTTCGGCGGCGAGAAGATGGGCGTGGCCGAAACCCCGTTCAAGGGCATGGAGCACCAGACGATCAACGCCTATGGCAATGCGTATGCGAAGAACGTCTATGGCTACGACGACCTGTTGCAGCACGAGCTGTCGCACGAGTGGTTCGGCAACCAGGTCACCAACGCCAACTGGGACGACATGTGGCTGCACGAGGCGTTCGCCACGTACATGCAGCCGCTGTACGCCGGGTCGCTGGGCGGCAGCCAGGCCTACTTCGCCAGCCTCATGCAGCTGCGCGCGCGTATCGACAACAAGCATCCCATCGTGTCCGGCAAGCCACGCCGCGAGGAAGACGTCTACGACGACACGCGCGGCGGCCCCGGACAGGATATCTACAACAAGGGTGCGCTGATGCTGCACACCCTGCGCGGGCTGATCGGCGACGAGGCGTTCTTCCGTGCGACCCGCGAGCTGGTCTACGGCACGGATCATCCGGTGCCCGGCCAGTTCGCGCCGCGCTACGCCACCACGAAGGATTTCATCGACATCGTGGACCGTGTGACGGGCCGTGACATGCACTGGTTCTTCGACGTGTATCTCTACCAGGCGGCGTTGCCGGAGCTGAAGGTGACGCGTGAGGGCCAGCAGCTGCACCTTGGCTGGCAGGTGCCGGGCAAGGGTCCGTTCCCGCTGCCCGTGGAGGTCCGTGTCGGCGAGAACGTGGTCACGCTACCGATGAGCGCGGGGCAGGGCGAGCTGACCCTGCCGCCGGGCGCGACATTCACGGTCGATCCCGCGTCGAAGCTGCTGCGCCGCGACCCGGCTATCGAGGCCTTCCAGGCATACACCCGCAAGCACAAGGCGCCGAAGACGTCGTAGCAGTCATCGGCGATAGCAGCCATCGGCCGGGGTGGCCGTCGCTGCCGGGCACAGCACCGCCGCAAAGCCGCCGTCCTGCGGCACGTCGAAGGCGAGCGTGCCGTCCGCGGCGAGCGTCTGCGCGCTGCGTGCCACGTCGCCCCGGCCACGGCCGTCGCGCACGATATCCGCATGCCAGGGTCCCGCGCCGAGCGATGCCACCGGTACGGTCAGGCGCCGGGCGGGCCCCGCCGCGATCGCGCCGATGAACCAGCGGTCGCCGCTGCGCCGCGCGATGATCGCCTCCTGCCCAGGCGTGCCGGCGATCAGTTTCGTGTCGTCCCACACGGTGGGTACCTGGTTGAGGAAGGCGAGAGCGAGCGGACGACGCTCGTACGCTTCCGGCCGGTCGGCCAGATGCGTCCAGCCCGACTCGAAGACGATGGGCAGCGCCACTTCGTGCGCGATGCTGGCTTTCTGCGTCCCGGTGTCGAAGGCCACCGGCGTGTAATCCATGGAACCGACCACGTTGCGCGTGAACGGCTGGATCGTGTTGCCGGCGACAGGCGGATCGTTCTCCGCGCCGCGCACGCCTTCCATCGTCATCAGGTGCGGCCAGGTGCGCGCCAGCCCGTGGGGGATGGTGGCGCCGTGGAAATTCACCATCAGGTGCAGGCGGGCGGTGTCGGCCAGGGTGTCGTCGTACCAGCGGAAGCGGGCCTGCGAGTCGGATTCCATGAAGTCGATCTTCACGCCCTTGACGCCCCAGCCCTTGATCCGGGTCAACTCCGCCATGCGCTTGCTGGGCGTGTCCAGCTTCGACCAGTGGTACCAGAGCAGGATGTCCACGCCCTTGCCGTTCGCATAGCGCACCAGGTCGGGCACCCACGTGTCGCTCCAGCCTTCGTCGACGAGCACATACGGGATACGGTTGCGCGCGGCGAAATCGACATACGCCCGCTGACGCTGCACGTTCTAGGGGCTGTCGTGCTCGCTCAGCCACGACCAGGCCACGCGGCCGGGCCGTATCCACGCGGTGTCGTCGAAGCGTGCCGGGTCGGCCAGGTCGTCCACCAGGGTGGATGCGGTGACGGTGGCAAGACTGCCGGCGATCACCACGCGCCACGGGGTCACGCCCTGGCTGTCGACGCGGGGATCGGCAAGGGCGAGGGTATAGGTGCCGCTACCCGCGGCATGGACCAGGCGGCTGCCGTCGTAGCGGCCATCGGCATTGGCTTCGGTGATCAGGGCGTAGTGCCCGCCAAGCCGGAACAGCGAGGGATACCCGTAGTCGCCGGCCGCCGCCGTGCCTGCCGTCGTCTGGATGCGTTCGTTTTCGTACTGGGGGCCGTACGGCAGCAGCCAGGCGGGCGAATCGGCGGGGACGGCGAAGGCGGTGGCTTCACCCGTGACCGTGGCCTGGTGCACGCCGGGCAGTTCGTAACGGAAGGCGATGCCATCGGGCGCCGTGCGCAGCACGACATCGAGCTGCTGGCCCCCGGCGTTACGCAGTGCGTAACGGATCTCGTCGAAGGTGGCCTCGCGCTGCAGGCGCTTGCCGGTGGTCATGCGGTAGTGCTCGATGATGCCCTGGTGTTCGGTGGTGCGCTGGAGGGTCAGCCCCTGCGTGAGATCCGCCGCGGTCGTCTTCAGGCCGAGTGCGATGGTGATCGGCGGGGCACTGCCGGGATCGCGGATGGTCAGCACGGGCCGACCGCCGTTCGCCACGATGAGCGTCGCCTGGGGCGAGGCGGCCATCGCGGGCACGGCCAGGAAGAGGGAGAGTGCCGGCACGAGCCGGCGAACGCGTGACACGGGCGAAGCAGCCTGCATGCGGACATCCTCACGGCAGCGAACACCGAGGGTTCCACAAAACGCCGGTGTGCTCAATGCGCCGCCGGCGCACGACAATCCCGTCCGCGGCGTGTCGCGCCGTGGACGGGGGCCTCGTCAGTGTTGCTTGTTGTACGCCTTCCAGGCCTTGGCCAGGTTGGCGGCGTTGACCGAGCCCAGACCGGAGGCGAAGCTCCAGCCAGGCTGCGCGGGGTAGGCCTCCTTGTACTTCTTCGTGGTGATCGAGGTCAGTCCGTAGGGCCCCGTGTAGGCATAGCAGTTGTCGGCACCCGTGGAGCAGTTGGTCGAAATGCCGCCGCGGGTGATGTTGTGGAACACGCAACCGGCGGTGCCGGTGGCGCCCTTGTCGGCATCGCACGCGGCCAGCGTGGCGGGTGCCGCGCCGTCGGCGGTGCCGTACTCGTTTGCGGCCAGGGCATAGAGCGTGGTCGCCGCCACACCCTGCTTCCGGCGACCGGTGGACTGGTTCACCAGGGCCTGGATGGCCGCGAACATGGGCGATGCCAGCGACGTGCCACCGCTGCCGTCGGCTCCGTTGGGCAGTCCCGGCGCGCACAGCGCGCTGGAATCGCACGTCACCGCGTAGGTGACATTACCGTAGCTGCCGGCGAACAGGGCCACGTCGGGTATGTCGCGTGCCCCGTCCTTCGTTGCGCCGTGCACCTTGGCCTGCCATGCCGGCTTCTCGTTGTACAACGCAGGCGCGCCACTGGAGCCTTCCGCCGTGAACGGCGTGTTGAAGCGGCCCAGTTTGGCGTACTGTGCCTGGCAAAATTTCACTGCGCTGGCATAGCCGTTGGCCTTGGCGGCCACGCCGTTGCCGCAGGACTCGTTCCACGGGATCTCGGGTACGTACGACAAGGCGCTGCCCAGCACGCTGTTCGGCTTGGCCGCGAAATACGTGGCCGTGGTCTTGTCCAGCACATCGGCCGTATCCGTGCCGCCCACCGCGGTAACGTACGGCGAGGTTGCCAGCGCATTGGCGCTGATGCCCAGCGTGATGAACGCCGAGCCGTTGTAGCCCGTGTTCACGCCGGAATCGCCGGTGGAAACGAACACCGAGATGCCTTCGGCAGCGGCCTGCTGCCACATGCCGTCCAGGGCGATCTTGGTGGCGACGTCCACATCCAGTTCGTCGAAGCCGTAGCTGGCACTGATGATGTCCGGTCGGTCGGCGCCGTTGATGAGGTTGTTGGCCGCGGTGTACACGCCGCCGAAGAAGTTGTTCGTGCCCGAGTCGTCGCAGGTGGCGACCTTCAGCGTGGCGCCCGGCGCCATGGCGGTGACCCACTCGGCGTCGAGCAGCGTTTCACCGGACTCCTCTTCGAACCCGGCGCTCACGTTCGGATCGATGCAGTTGGTGCTGGACAGGCCCGCTGCCGGCGGATTGACCAGGGCATAGGTGCCGCCATATTTCGCCAGGTCGAACGCCTTGACGAAGTTGTCCCAGTCCTCCTTGGGCATGTCGGCATCCTCGACCACCGCCACCGTGATGCCCTTGCCGGTGATGCCGGAGGCGATCAGCGGCGCGGTGCCGTACATGACGCTCATGTCGTACGGGGTGAGCAGCCGGATCTTGTCGCTGTAGGGAAACAGCTGCGGGCTGGCCTTGGCCGTCGCCACATCGGCGGAAGGACCCGTGGCGGGCTTGCGGATGAAGCCGGTGCCGGACGGATCGCGCGCGGCATGCACGAAGGGCGTGTGCTGCGCCTGGGGACGCAGGTCGGTCAGGCCGGCCACACCGGCCACGACGTCGCTCAAGGCCTTGGGAATCGTCACGTCGCCGGCGTTGGCCAGGTGCTGCTTCGCGTCCACCGCATAGTATTTTTCCTGCACGCCGAAGGCGTTGCGCACCTGCCCGGAGGAACCCGAGAAGTCGATCTGCATGTGGCTGGGATAGACACCGTTGACGGTGAAGCCCTGGGCCGTGAGATAGGACACGGCGGCGGCGAGATCGGCATCGGTGACGCCGAAACTCTTGCCGAAGGCTTCCGGCGTCAGCCAGCGACCGAAGCGGGGCGAGGAAGGATCGTTCTGTTCGGCGATCACTTTCTTCAGTGCGGCTTCGCGTTTCGCGCTGCGCTTGAGCACGAGTTGCAGGTGGTTCATCGGCAGGTCGTCGGTCGCGACCGAGGTCGCGGCCACGGCGTCCACCAGCGGAATATGGCTTCCGGCGATGGCTACACGTTGACGGGCATCCACCGTCTGCGTGATCCGTGGTGCCTCCGTGGTGTCGATATCGGCCACGGCGGAAGCGGCGGTTTGCGAGAATACGGCGGCGGGTGCTGAAAGCGCGCACAGGACTGCCGCGCACAGCAATGACTTGCGATACGTCATGGATCGTCTCCCTCGATTTTTGTGGTTCCCCTGTTTGCCGTGCGCGAAAGCTTCGGCACCGCTTTCGCCGACGCGGACCGGCCGCGTCTTCCCGAGGCAAATGGTTGCCCGGGAATGAGCCGAGCGTATTCCCTTGTAACGCGATTGAAAAGTGCGCTGGATCGCAAAAGACGCACAGACGTCTATACGTCTATGCGCTTTCTCATGCGTGAAAGATACAATGAAGCAAGTTATTGCGATCCGGGCGTCGTTGTGCACCAGGATCGCAATAACCTGAGGCTCGGATCAGGCCGCTTCGAGGCGGAACACGTCCACCGCGTTGCGCAGCAACTGTGCCTGTTCGGCCATGGATCGCGAGGCGGCCGTGCATTGCTCGACCAGCGCGGCATTCTGCTGGGTCACCTGGTCCATCTGCGTCACCGCGCGATTGACCTGCTCGATACCCGAGGCCTGCTCCTGCGACGCCGCGGAGATGCCGGTCATCACGCCGGACACCTGGTACACCGCGGCGACCACGCCCTCGATCGTCGATCCCGCCTCGGCGACCATGGACGAACCCTCGGCGACCCGCTCCATCGACGCGTCGATCAGGCCGCGGATCTCCTTCGCGGCAGTAGCGCTGCGCTGTGCCAGCGAACGCACCTCGCTGGCCACCACGGCGAAGCCACGGCCATGCTCGCCGGCACGGGCCGCTTCCACGGCGGCGTTCAGCGACAGGATGTTGGTCTGGAAGGCGAGCGAATCGATGACGCCGACGATGTCACCGACGCGGGCGGAGCTGGTCGATATGCCCGTCATCGTGTCGACCACGCGGGCCACGGCCTCGCCACCGCGCTTGGCCGTCGCCGAGGCGGTGCCGGCGAGGGTCGTACCCAGCATGGCGTTATCGGTGTTCTCGCGCACGGCGGCGGTCAGCTGCTCCATGCTTGCCGCGGTTTCCTCCAGCGACGCGGCCTGTTCCTCGGTGCGCTGGGAAAGGTCCGAATTGCCCTGCGAGATCTGTTCCGCGGCAATGGCGATGGAGTGGCTGGACTCCTTGATGCCTGTAACGATGCCGCACAGGTGGTCGCGCATGGTGGCGATGGAATGCAGCAGGCTCGACGAATCGTCCGCCTTCAGGTCCACGCGCACGGTGAGGTCGCCATCGGCGATGCGGCGCACCACTTCCGCGGCGTAGACCGGCTCGCCGCCCAGGGCGCGATAAAGACGACGCCCCGTCCAGACGCCCACGCCCGTGCCGATCAGCAGGCCACCCGCGGCGATGCCGAGCAGGGTGCGCCACAACAACGCGTAGCGCTCGCGCGAGCCCTGGTATTCGCTGGAGGCCACGTCGATCTGCAACTTGCGCAGGTCGTCCAGGTGCGAAAGGGCGCGCGGCAGCAGTACATCGACCGAGCCGTGCAGCAGTTTGTCGGCACCGGCGGTGTCGCCGGCCTCCAGGGCCTTGCGGGTCGCGGCGAAGCCCTGGTTCTCCAGCGTCTCGTACGAGGTGTGGAAGGCTTCGGCCAGTTTCCGTTCGTCAGGCGTCCAGTACGTGGCCGCGTAGGTTTTCCACTGCGCCTCCAGCGTGCCGCGATGCGAAAGGCTGGCAGCCACCGCATCGCGGGCCGGGAACCGCGAGGGGTCCAGTGCGGCCCGTGACAGCTGGGCCGCCTCGTCGCGCAGGCGATCGCTCACGATCGACAGCTGCTGGATGCAGACCGTGCGGTCCTCGTAGACGGTGCGCAGTGCCTCGCCCGTCGCCGAGAGGGCGTAAAGCCCGGACGCGCAGGTCGCCACCATCGCCAGGGCGAGTCCACCCGCGAGGATCGCCAATTGTGCCTTGACGCTTAACGTTGCCATTTTTGCTCATCGGTAGTCGGTGCTTCCTCGTCAGCGGCCACGACGAGCCGAACTGGAGTAAAAATTTGGCAAAATTGAGCTTTCAGAAACTTCTGTTCATATATGAGCGTGTTTGGTGAGGATAAGGTGAGTGATCGCCCGGCGCTCCTGAAAGGTCATGCCATGTTCGATTCGCTACCGCGCCGCCCCGTGGTCCGTAGCTACGCCGCCTTCGCTGCCGCCGCGTGCCTGGGCCTGGCACTGGTGACCCCCACGGTGGTGGCCGAGCCGGGCGACCCGTGCCACGCCATGGTGAGTCGCGACTTCGTCGCCGATCCCTCGCCGACGGCCGCCAGCCACGCCGGCACCCTCGTCGATACCCCGCACGGGCTGGTGGCGGCGTGGTTCGGTGGCAAGCAGGAGCGCGATCCCAGCGTGGGCATCTGGCTCGCACGACGCGACGCGAAGGGATGGACACCGCCGCGGGAGGTCGCCACCGGCGTCCAGGCGGACGGATCGCGGCTGCCCACCTGGAACCCGGTGCTGTTCCGGTCGCGCGCGGGTAGCCTGCTGCTGTTCTACAAGGTGGGCCCCGACCCGCAGCACTGGTGGGGCATGGTGATGACCTCGCGCGACGACGGCGCGCACTGGTCGGCCGCCCGCGCGCTGCCGCCGGGCATCCTGGGACCGATCAAGGACAAGCCGGTGCAACTGGCCGATGGCGCTATCGTCAGTCCGTCCAGCACGGAGCAGGGCGACTGGCATATCCATATGGAACGTTCCGACGACGAAGGCCGCACCTGGCAGCGCGAGCCCGACGTGGCCTCCGCAGGCATCGACGCGATCCAGCCCAGTCTGCTGGTACATGGCGACGGTACGTTGCAGGCGATCGGCCGCACGAAGCAGGGGCGCTTGTTCGACACCCGCTCGCATGACGGTGGTCGACAGTGGTCGCCGCTGCGCCTGCTCGACATCGACAATCCCAACGCGGGGATCGACGCGGTGGCCCTGGCCGACGGGCGCTACCTGCTGGTCTACAACCCCACGCTGCCGGGCAAGGACTGGTGGGACGGTCGAGGAACCCTCGCTGTCGCCCTGAGTGCCGACGGGCACCACTGGAAGCGCGTCCTCACGCTGGAGGACCACCCCGGCAAGGAATACTCATACCCCGCGATCATCCAGTCGGCGGATGGCCGCGTGCATGTGCTTTACACGTGGGAGCGATCGCACATGCGCCACGTCGTGATCGACCCCACGCGGTTCACGCCCGATGCGTGCTCCGGCATAAATGTCCACGCCGAACAACGCCCCCCGAAAACCAAGCAGGCGCAATAACTTGCGACTTTTACGTAACGCGCATGTAACCGTTGTGTAAACGTTTACGCGATGTTAGAAGGTGAGGCGTCGGCCTTCACGGCGCCGGCAATCCCATTCACTTGCATCTCGTCCACGGGAGGGTCCCGTGCGCACGGTCATGCCGCTACAGGGGCCTTCCCATGCCGACATCGCGTTTCTCGCGTCGCCTTCCGCTGCACGCGCTGTGCCTCGCTCTCGCCGCCGCCGGCATGCCGGTCGCCTTCGCGCAGTCGACCACGGGCAGCCTGTTCGGCGACGTGCCCGTCGCGGCCGGTACGACGGTACGCGTGGAAAACCAGAGCGGCGTGAGTCGCGACCTGCCGGTGGATGCGAGTGGGCGGTACAAGTCGCCGGCCCTGCCGATCGGCACCTACAAGGTGACGCTGTTGCGAGACGGCAAGGTGCTGGACACGCGCGACAACGTGGCCGTGCGCGTCGGCAACGCGAGCGAGGTCTCGTTTTCCGCCGGGACAGCGCAGGCCGCCACGCTCGACGGCGTGCAGGTGTCCGCCAACGCGACACCCCCGATCGATGTCGCCAGCGTCGATTCGCGTACCGTGATCGACGCCCAGCAGCTGGCCAAGCTGCCCCTGGGCCGCACCGCCGAACAGATCGCCCAGCTGGCCCCCGGCGTGGTCCCCAACAGCGGCGGGTTCACCAGTGACACCGGCAAGTCGCTGGTGAGCTTCGGCGGGTCGTCCGCCAACGCCAACGCGTACTACATCAACGGCTTCAACACGACGGACCCGCTGCAGGCCCTCGGCGGTATCACGCTGCCGTATGGCGCGATCGACCAGGAAGAGGTGTACACCGGCGGCTACAGCGCGCAGTACGGTCGCTCCGACGGCGGCGTGATCAACGCGGTGGGCAAGCGCGGTACCGACACCTGGCATTACGGGGTGCAGTTCCTCTGGGAGCCGCAGTTCGCCCGTGCCAAGGGCGCCAACAACTATTACGCCAGCGGCGTGCCGCAATCGGCCAAGGCCGGCAACCTGTATGCGTACAACCGTGACAACCGCAACGTGGACAGCACGGCATCCGTGTATGCCGGCGGACCGTTGATCAAGGACAAGCTCTACGTCTTCGCTGCGGCCGAGGTGGAACGCCGCGACACGCAGACCGTGGCCAACGAGGAAGCCAGCAATTCGTTCGAGAAGTCGCGCAGCACCATGCCGCGCTGGTACACCAAGCTGGACTGGAACATCACCGACAGCAACATCCTCGAGCTGACCGGCGCCTCGGACAAGACCGAGAATCGCGGCAGCTACTACGACTACGACTACGTGGCCAAGCGACGCGGTGCCTTCGTCAACGATGCGGACCGGCAGAAGAACGGCGGCGACCTGTGGAGCGGCAAGTTCACCAGCTATATCACCGACGCGCTGACGCTCACGGCCGAGTACGGCAAGATGCACACGCAGGCCTACCAGGCACCGGCCAACTACGACGGCAGCCTGACCTACATCGACGGCGACGTGAACCAGAACCCCGCGCTCAACGGTGGCGTGCCCATCGGCAACGCGCAGACCACCGATGGCCTGAGCGATCCCAAGCGCGGCAACTTCACGACCAACACCCGGCTCGACCTGGCCTATGCGATCGGCGACCACACGATCAGCGTGGGTATCGACAACCTGACCGCCAAGGCGGCCAACCAGGGCAGCGAGTCGTCCGGCCCGGGTTACACCTGGTCGTACAGCCAGTCGCTGCCCAACGTGCCGATCAACTCGGATCTGGGCGTGGGTGCCACGGGTGACTTCCCGAACGGCGCGGACGGCTATTTCGTCCAGAAGAACACCTACAGCCAGATCGCCACGGTGCGCTCGACGCAGCGCGCGCAGTACGTCGAGGACAAGTGGCAGGTGAACGATCGGCTGCTGCTGCAGCTGGGCCTGCGCAACGACCAGTTCACCAACTACGATTCCGCCAGCCAGGCCTACATCACCCAGACCAAGCCGCAATGGGCCCCACGCCTGGGCTTCAGCTGGGACGTGATGGGAGACGCCAGCTTCAAGGTGTACGGCAACGCAGGACGCTATTACCTCGGCCTGCCGCTGAACCCCGCGCTCAATTCCGCGGCGGCCACGACCAACACCGTGCAGTACTACACCTATGGCGGGATCGCCGCCGACGGCACGCCCACCGGCCTGACCCCGATGTCCGGGCCAGTCTCCGGCCTGAACCTCTACGGCCAGCAGCCCGACCCGAAGGTGACCACGGCCAAGGGGCTCACGGCGGAGAAGCAGGACGAATACATCCTCGGCTTCACCAAGACCGCGGGCCCCGAGTGGGTCTACGGCGCGAAGCTGATGTACCGCAACCTGCGCAACGCGATCGACGACTACTGCGACCGCAACGCCGTGCTGGCCAAGTCGGCGCAGCTGGGCCAAGACGCGTCCACCAGCAACAGCTGCTTCCTGATCAACCCCGGCCGGGCCAACACGTTCACGCTCGTGGACGCCAGCGGTAACTACGTCGAGGTGCCGATGAGCAATGCCGAACTCGGCTTCCCGAAGCTCAAGCGCCAGTACTACAGCCTGGAAACGCTGCTGGAGCATCCGTTCGACGGGCACTGGTACGCCAAGTTCGACTACGTGTTCTCGCGCAGCTACGGCAACACCGAGGGCCAGCTCCGTTCCGACGTCAGCCAGGCCAACGCATCCACCAGCTACGACTGGGACGGCGCGTCGATCATGCAGTTCGCGAACGGGCCGCAGAACAACGACCACACGCACCAGATCAAGCTCTACGGCTACTACCAGATCGATCCCGAGTGGCTGGTGTCGGCCAACCTGGCCGTCATCTCCGGCAGCCCCCGGCATTGCCTCGGTTTCTACGGCGCCGACGGCACCGATCCGTTGTCGTACGGCAGCCTCTACCACTTCTGCAACGGCGAGCCGTCGCGTCCGGGCAAGCAGGGCCACCTGCCGTGGACCCGCCAGCTGGACATCGGCGCGACCTATAGCCCGGCTTTCGCGGACCACAAGCTGAGCTTCAGCGCGAACATCTTCAACCTGATGAACGAGCAGCGGCCGCTGCAGCTGTCGCCCTATAGCGAACTCAGCCCGCAGCTGACCAATCCGCTGTATCGCACGGTGACGATCCGCCAGCAGCCGCGTTACGCACGCCTCTCGGTCAGCTACGACTTCTGATCGTCACGCCACTGACGGCCACCAGTCCGGCGACGATGAAGCCCATGCCCAGCCACTCGTTGGGCAGGGGCTTTTCGTCCAGCACCCACCATGCCATCAGCACGCTGAGCACGGGGACCGCCAGCGACGACATGGACGCCAGCGCCGTGGGCAGGCGACGCACTGCCAGCAGCCAGAGTGTCCAGGCCAGGCTGGTAGCCAGGATGACCGAGTAGGCCAGCCCGGCGATGAACGCCGGGCTCCAGACCATGGTCCGTTGCGGGACGAGGAAGGCGACGACCGCCAGGGCCAAGGCGCCGAAGGTCATCTGCCATGCGGTGAAGGTGAGCGGATCGGGCTGGTGGCGCTGGAACATGCGCTTGCTGACCACCGTGCCAAGCGCCCAGCACATCCCGCCCAGCAGGGCCATGCCGGTGCTGAGCGGGTTGCCGAGGCCATGCCATGGCGCGATGACGAAGACGAGTCCCGCAGCGGCCAGCGCCATGCCGATCCAGTGCCGGCACTGCGGGCGCTCGCCCAACAGCAGCCACGCGAGCAACACGGCCCAGAACGGCATGGCGTAGGCCAGCAGCACCACGTGACCGGCGCCACCGGAGGTGAGGGCCCACTGGCCCAGTCCCTGGAACGCAGCGGTCTGGGCCAGCCCGGTGACGATCGTGCCGGCGAGCGGGGGCGGCGCCAGCGGCCGGCGCAGTACCAGCACGACGATGAACAACAGCGCGGCGCCCAGCGCGTAGCGCAACGCAGAGAAATCGAACGGCCCGGCGTAGCGCATCGCCAGCTTCATCACGATCCAGCTGAACGCCCAGATGACGACGGTGGCGCCCAGTGCGACGACCGGACCCGAGGACGGCTTGGTCTCGCTCACGGCAGGGACCGGGCCGCGTCGTTCCGTGAGACGGCGGCGCGCGGTGCGGCACCTCGCGTCGCATCGGTCCGCAGCAGCACGACATCGTGCCGGCCGACGACCACATCGAAAGCCGCCGCATAGTCGCGTGAGCGATGCTGCCAAAGGTCGCGCGCATGGACCCGGCGCGCGCCCTGGAAGCGCTTGTCCACGCGATCCCACGCCAGCCTTACCGTCGCGGGCGCGGCGCCCCGGTTGAACACGCCCAGCACGATCGAGCCGTCGTCCATATCCCTCACCAGCAGTTCCACATCGCCCCGTCTGGTCAGGCGTCTGGCGGGATGTCCGGCCGGATCCTGATCGACGGCGATCACGTCGCGATTGAGCAGGATGTCGCGGGTGGCCGCATCCATGGTGCGCAGGTCGTTTCCGGCCAGCAGCGGGGCAGGGAGGATCGACCACAGGCTCATCTGCGTACGGTATTCCTGCGAGTTCATGCCCCCGTTGCCGACCTCCAGCATGTCGGGGTCGTTCCAGTGGCCCGGCCCGGACCAGGCCGTGAGGTCGAGCTGGCGGAAACCGCGCTGCGACATCGCTTCCCAGTCGTCGCTGATGTCGGGGGTGGTGCGCCATAGCTGGGCGCCTGTCTGCGGTCCCCAACGCCAGATGTCGAAGTCGCCGGATTGCGACAGGCTGTAGATCACGGGACGTCCCGTCGCACGTAGCGCGGCGCCCATCCGACGGAACAGGATCTCCTGGTTCTGTCGCGTGACCGGGTACATGTCGCGCGCGCCGCAGTAGTCGTATTTGAGGAAATCCACGCCCCAGGCGGCGTAGCTGCCCGCATCCTGCGCTTCGTGGCCGTAGCTGCCCTCGAATCCCGCGCACGTTTTCGCCCCGGGCGAGGAGTAGATACCCAGCTTGAGGCCACGTGCGTGCACGTAGTCGGCCAGCGCTTTCATATCGCCGAACCGTGCGTTGGGACGCATCCGGCCCGCGGCGTCGCGCGTGCCTTCCCACGTATCGTCGATATTGACGTACGTATAGCCGGCATCGCGCATGCCGTTGGTCGCCATGGCGTCGGCCATGGCGCGCACATCGTCGGCCGTGATGCGCCCGGCGAAGTGATTCCAGCTGTTCCAGCCCATGGGAGGTAACAGCGCCAGCCCGCTAGCCGGCACGGGATCGATCGCCGCCAGGTCCGATGCCGCCGCGACCATGGGCATGAAAGCCATCAGACCCGGCAGGAGGCGAACGATAGCGGGCACGGTCATGGGCGTCACGGCGCAGCGGATAAGGCAACGAGCTTATCGGATATTCGTTGGCCGTGAGACGGGCGACGCCTTCGTCAGGCGGGTACGCAGCGCCAGGTGGCCTTGCCGTTGATCACACCGACGAACTCGGCAACCTGGCCCTCCGGGCACACCGGCGCATTGCGCGGCGCGTTTTCCGGGGTGGTGATCTTGCGGGCATCGACGGCGTGCGCGGAGGCGCCCGCCACGATCAGGACGAGGGCGGCGAAGCTGGTTTTCATGGGCGTTGTTCCCTGGGCGGTAACGATCGGAATGTCACGGCGGCAGGTATCCACGCCGTTACCGGCGCGGATGCCTGCCTTTCGTGTACACCCCGGTTTGCCCGGGCGCAACGCATGGTCACTTGCGTTCACGTGTTGCTGCCGAAACGGCACATCCGGCCGTTTGGCGACGTACTCAGTGGCGCTCGGGAATGAAGGTCACCCCACGGTTGATCCCGCACTCGTACGTGATCTCGGGGCCGAGCGGCGTATAGGTCGGCAGGGAATACATGAAGGCCGTGAACACCACGGTCTGGTCCGGCTTGACCTGGTAACGGAGGAACTGCCACAACGGCTTGCCGTCCTGGCCGACGGTTTCATGGGCGTCGGAAAAACTGAAGACGCCATCCGGAGTCACGCGGTAGGCGCCGATCTTCAGGCCACCCTTCGTGGTGCCCGGCGCGGTGGTCGTACCGGCCGGCTTGCACTTGGTGAGGTCCACGGTGACGGCGATGTTCGCGCCGTTGTCCGCCGCTGTCTTCAATTCCTCCAGGCTGTAGATCGACGAGGGGGATTGCGCCATCGACGCGGAAATCGGCACGACCGCGGCCAGTGCCGCCAGGAGGGAGAGTCGCATGTTCATCATGGTGTGTTCCTCAACGGTGATGTCGTCGAAAAGAGTTACGATTCGTGATGCAATCGATTGTCATTGTCGATAAAGGTGTAGATTCGTCTCGTTTTCCCGCACGCATGCGCGTTGCCGTCCTGGATGTCCGCCCGCAGGTGAGTGCCCGCGACGGACGAATAGGATGCCTTCGACAAAGGACAAAAACGTGACGCATCTCACCTATCGGCATGTGCGCCGGCTGATCGCCCTGATCGTGGCGCTTGTCCTCGCGGTCGCCGCATCGATCCTCGTTGCCGTGTTCGTGCTGCTCCATGCAGGTGCCGCCACCACCGAAGGCGATGTCGCGGCGTCTGTCGCCTCGCCCGTGACGATCGCGCGCGATGCGATGGGCGCGGTGACCATCGACGCAGCCAGACGGACGGACGCATCGTTCGCACTCGGCTTCGCGCATGCGCAGGACACGTTCTTCGCCATGGACCTCATGCGACGCAAGGCAGCCGGTGAGCTGGCGGCACTGGTCGGTCCCGCGGCTATCGACCTGGACAAGGACTATCGTCGCCATCGGCTGCGCGCGGTGGCCGAGCAGGCCTACCGAACCCTTTCCCCCAACCAGCGCGACCAGTTGCAGCATTACGCGGCGGGCGTGAACGCAGGCCTGGCCGGCCTGCGCGTGCGACCGTGGGAATACCTGGTGTTCCGGCAGGCGCCACAACCCTGGCGGCCCGAGGATTCCCTGCTGGTACTCGGCGCCATGTACCTCGAACTCAACGATGGCGGCCACAACGAGCGCAAGCTTCGCCTGCTGCAACTGGACGCCGTGCTTCCGCCATCGGTCGTGGCCTTCCTAGCCGCGCCCGATCCCACATGGGAAGCCGCGTTGGATGGTTCGGTGTCCGACGCGCCGCCCGTGCCGGACGCGTCGGTGTTCGTCCTGCCATCGCACACGGACGACGCGGTGGCGCTGGACCTGTCTTTCTCACCGCGGCAAGGGGCCGACATCGGTAGCAATGCGTTCGCCGTGGCCGGCACGAGTGCGTCCGACCCTGGCGCGCTGCTGGCGAACGACATGCACCTGAGCCTGGGCGTGCCAAACATCTGGTACCGCGCGACGCTTCGTTACGGGCAGGCCGACGCCAACGGCAAGGTTGTCGTGCGGCAGGTGGCCGGCCTTACCCTGCCGGGCACTCCCGCGCTGGTGACGGGCCAGAACGAACAGGTCGCCTGGGGCTTCACCAACAGCTACGCCGATGTGCAGGACTGGGTCGTCGTGCACACGACCGATCCGCAGGGCTCGCGTTACCGGTCGCCGCAGGGCATCGAGGCCATGGTCTACAGGGACGAGGTGATCCAGGTACGCGGCGGCGCGTCCGTGCCGCTGCGTATCGCGGAAACGCGCTGGGGCCCGGTCATGGCGACGTCCGCGCAGGGCGAGCCGATGGCCCTGGCCTGGACCGGTGCCTCACCGCGCGCCTATAACCTGGCGATCATGCAGATGGAAGACGCGACGGACGTGCCCTCGGCACTCGATATCGCGCAACACGCCGGTCTGCCGTTGCAGAATGTCCTTGCCGTCGACCGGCAGGGGCACATCGGCTGGACGATTGCCGGCAACGCCATCCCGGTGCGAGGCACCGCTGGCTTCGCCAACCCTGCCGACTGGAGCGTATCCGGGGCAGGGTGGTCGGGATGGTTGGACGCGTCGCGGTATCCGCGGGTGGAGAACCCGGCGCAGGGGTATCTATGGACGGCGAATAACCGCGCGGTCGGCGGCGCGTCCCTGGCGCTGCTGGGCAATGGGGGCTACAACCTGGGCGCCCGTGCCAGGCAGATCCGCGACGACCTTGCCGGCGGCCACCCCGCCACACCTGCCGCCATGCTGGCCATCCAGCGCGACGACCGCGCCGTGTTCCTCGCGCGATGGCAGGCGTTGATGCTAGAGGTCATCGACAAGGCGCGGGCCAGGCATGCCGACGAGGCCGGACTGGCCGCGCTGCACGATCGCGTCGCCCGTTGGGGCGCCCGTGCGGATGCGTCCAGCCCCGGTTACGGCGCAGTGCGACGTTTTCATGAAGAGGTGACCGCACGGGTGCTCCGGCCGTTCGTGGCGTTGGCTGCGCAACGCTTCAAGGATTTCGCGTGGCCCGAAGGTACGGTACCCGAGTACGCGGTCTGGCAGCTGATCCACGCACCGTCGGCATCGCACCTGCGCGACCCTCGCTATGCCAGCTGGGACGACCTTCTCGACGAGGCCTGCCTGGCGACGCTGCGCGATGTGGCGCAGGACGGCAAGGCCACCTGGGGCGACGAGAACATGCTCAATCTGCGGCACCCCTTGTCGGGCGCCTTCCCGGGCATCGTTGCCCGGTTCCTCGACGCGCGCGCGCAGCCGCTGTCCGGCGACCGCGACATGCCGTTCGTCAGCGCGCCCCGGTTCGGCGCCTCGGAACGGATGGTGGCCGTGCCCGGTGACGCGGCACGCAGCCTGCTGCACATGCCCGGCGGCCAGACGGATCATCCACTGGCATCGACCTATCTGGCCGGCACCGATGCCTGGCGGCTGGGCCAGCCGACGCCGTTGCAACCCGGGGTGGCGAACAGTACGTTTCGGTTGGTGCCGCTGCGCTAGGTCTCGACGAAACGAGTGACAAGGATTTTCATGGACAGACATAAAGCGATAACGACCTTACCGCTGTTGGTCATCGCCCTGCTGGCCGGGCTCGCGCACATGTTGACGAACGGGCAGTACGGATTCCATCGGGACGAATGGCAGTTCCTCAGCGATGCCCAGCACCTGGACTTCGGGTTCGTGCCGTACCCGCCGCTGACACCCGCCGTGGAAGCCCTGGGCCTGAAGCTGTTCGGACTGTCGCTGGTGGGGCTACGGTTGTTCTCGGTGCTGGCGCAGATGCTGGTGATCGTCATCGCGGGGCTCATGGCGCGTGACCTCGGCGGTGGCCGACTGGCCCAGGTGTTTACCGCTATGGCGGTGGCGCTGTCTCCCGTGCCGATGTTCCAGGCGACCCAGTTCCAGTACTCGTCCTTCGACCTGCTCTGGTGGGTGCTGATCGCCTGGTGCGTGATCCGCATGCTGCGCGACGACGAGCCGCGTTGGTGGATCGCGATCGGCGGCGTCGCTGGCCTCGGTTTGCAGACCAAGTATTCCATTGCCTTCCTGCTGGTCGGCGTGCTCGTAGGCATGTTGCTGACCGATGCGCGCCGGTACCTGAGGAGCGGCTGGTTCTGGGCCGGGGGGCTCGTCGCGCTGGCGATCGTCGCGCCCAACCTGGTCTGGCTCGTGCGGCACGACTTCATCTCGTACCATTTCCTGCAGGGCATCCATGCACGGGATGTGCATCTGGGTCGGGCGGACGGTTTCCTGCGTGACCAGTTCCTGCTCAATGTGAACCTGGTGGCCGCCCCCGTGTGGCTTGCGGGGTTGTACGTTTTTGCCAGAAGCCGGCGCTACCGCATGCTGGCATGGATGTATGCCGTGCCACTGCTCCTGTTCCTGGTCGCGAAGGGACGTTTCTACTACGTGTCCGGCGCGTATCCCATGTTATTGGCCATGGGGGCGGTGGTCGCGGAGAATCGCATGCGCAGCCTGCGACCCCTGCATGCGCGGGGCCTCGTCGCCCTGGTGTTCATTGGCGTGCTGGGGATGGGGGGATACGCGGCGCTGCGCATCGTCCCCATCGCATCGAGCGGCCCGTTACGCGACTACGCCCTTCGTCACAACGGCGATTTGCGCGAGGAGATCGGCTGGCCGGAACTGGTCGCACAGGTCGCCGCGATTCGCGACGGCCTGCCGGCGGCCGAGCAAGCGAACCTGGGTATCGCGGTGGGCAACTATGGTGAGTATGGCGCCATCGCGTTGCTAGGGCCGGCGTATCACCTGCCGGTACCTGTCACGACCATCAATTCAGGATGGCTGCGTGGCTACCCGGAACCCGCACCATCCACCTATATCGTGCTTGGCAGTTCACTCACGCGTGCTGAGGAAATACTCACTAAGTGCCGGGTGGCGGGTCATAGCTGGAACACGTTGGGCATCGTCAACGAAGAGAGCAGGGATCACCCGGATATCCTTATTTGTGGCCCTTCCCGTGTGCCTCTGGATGAGCTCTGGAGGCATGGTCCGGAGTTCGGTTGACCTCGCAGGCGCTCGGCTCCAGACGACGATTTTGCGTATCGCACGAAGCTGCGAGGACAGGCAACATAACTAACGGTCTATATGCCGATATTGCGTAAGGCCGATAACCCTATCAAGTGCGACGTCCGTTGCATGGCTCTGGGGGGTGGATGTGAAAATTGGACTGCGTATCGTACTGACATCGGCGGCTTCGGTCGCCATTGCCCTGGCCGTGGGTGCCTTGGGTTTCTTCTCTACACGCCAGGCTACCAACGGGGCCGACGTGATCTACTCGGATGCCCTGGTGCCGGTTACCCAGGTGACCGAGATACGGCATTTCGTCACCCAGCAGCGTGGCGTGCTCAATCGCGCGTTGCTCGTCAACAAGCCGGATGCCGCCGCAGCCGCCAAGACCAAGATTGCCCAGATTCGCGCCGAAAGCGACACCGTCTGGCGCAGCTACTACGCGACGCAGAGCGCGAACCCGACGCTGCGCAAGATGGCCGACGCCTTCAACGCATCGCGATCGGGCACGCGTCGTCAAGTCGACGCGATGCTGGAGATCCTGCCCACGGATCGTGCGGCGGCGATCGATCGCATGTTGAACGTCATCGCGCCGTCGATGGACAAGGATGCGGAGCTGATTGCTGCCCTCGTCGCCAAGAACCGCGATATGGCGCGTGCCACATACGACGCTGCGGTGGCGTCCGGCAAGCGATCGGCGGAGATCATGGCGGGTACGCTTCTGCTTGGCGCGGCCCTGGTCGCCATGGGCGGCTTCTTCCTGCGGCGCGCCGTCATGCGTCCGCTGGTCGCGGCACGCGGGCTGGCTGTGCGTATCCGCGACGGCCACCTCGAGAACGAACTGGTCGTCACCGGTAACGACGAGCTCAGCGAGACCTTGCAGGCGCTGGCGGACATGGATACGCAGTTGTCCGCCATCGTGCGCAAGGTGCGGGAAAACGCGCAGCAGGTGAACAGCGCGGCCCGCGACATCTCGGCGGGTAACGACGATCTGTCCAACCGTACGCAGGAACAGGCCTCGTCGCTGGAAGAAACCGCCGCGTCGATGGAAGAAATGGCCGCGACGGTGAAGCAGAACGCCGAGGCCGCCGGGCATACCCGGCGTCTGACCGAAAAACTTCGCAGCGACGCCACGAGTGGCCATGAGGTCGCCACGTCGGCGGTCGGCGCCATGGGCCGGATCGCGAAGGCCAGCAAGGACATCGGCGAGATCGCCGTGCTCATCGACGAAATCGCGTTCCAGACCAACCTGCTGGCGCTGAATGCCGCGGTGGAAGCGGCGCGCGCGGGCGAGCAGGGCCGTGGCTTCACCGTCGTGGCCAGCGAGGTCAGGTCGCTGGCCCAGCGCAGCGCAGCGGCGGCGAAAGACATCAAGCATCTGATTGCTTCCACCCGCGACGAAGTCGCCGAAGGCGTCGGCCTGGTCGAGAGCACCGGGCAGGCGCTGGCGGAGATCGCCACCGATGTCGCCAGGGTCTCGGGCCTGGTCGCGGAGATCGCGGCGGCCTCCGACGAGCAATCCACCGGCGTGGAGCAGGTCAACCAGGCGGTGTCCGCACTGGACGAAGTAACGCAGCAGAATGCGGCCCTGGTGGAAGAAGCCAGCGCGGCGAGCCGTACCGCGCTGGATGTTGCCGACGAACTGATGCGTCAGGTGTCGTTCTTCAAGCTGCGTGGCGATGCGAGCGAACTCGCATCGCAGCCGGCCCAACCCGCGCCCGTCGCTGCCGCGCACGCACCCGCCGCCGCGCCGCGTAAGACGGCCAGCCGCCCGATGATGACGACGCCGGCGCTGGCCTCGTCCTGGCAGGAGTTCTGACCGGACCGGTCAGAACGTCAGTGACACGCAGGGGGGCTTTCGCACGCAGCCGGTTCAATGGCTGTCGCGCGGAAGCCCCTTCGTCTGTGCGATCTGCTGGTACTTCTCGGCGCCTTCCAGGATGGCGCCGGTTTCCATCTGGCCGACCAGCGCCCGCTGGATTTCCTGCCACGGCGTCTGCGACGCGGGGTAGCGATAGCCACCCGCCTCGACCAACGCACGGCGGCGTTCGGCCAGTTCTTCGTCGGGAATCAGGACATCCGCCGTGCCCTTGCCCAGGTCGATACGAACACGGTCGCCCGTGCGGATCAGTGCGAGCCCGCCCATCACGGCCGCCTCCGGGCTGGCATTGAGGATGGACGGTGACCCGGACGTGCCGGACTGGCGCCCGTCGCCGATGCAGGGCAGGGCGTGCACGCCCTCGCGGATCAGGTAGGCCGGCGGACGCATGTTCACCACTTCCGCCGAGCCGGGATAACCCACCGGGCCCGCGCCACGCATGAACAACAGCGTGTCGGTGGTGATGCCCAGCGAGGGATCGTCGATGCGGTGGTGGTAATCCTCCGGCCCGTCGAAGACCACGGCCGGGCCTTCGAAGGCTTCCGGATCGTTGGGATCGCTGAGGTAACGCGCGCGGAACTCGGGGCTGATCACACTGGTTTTCATGATCGCGCTGTCGAACAGGTTGCCGCGCAGCACGATGAAGCCGGCGTCTTCCTTGAGCGGTGTGGCGAAAGGACGGATGACGCGCTCGTCCTCGATCGTCGCGTCGCGGCAGTTCTCGCCGATCGACCTGCCGTTGGCGGTTTTCGCGTCCGCGTGGATCAGGCCCTGCTTGAGCAGTTCGCCCACCACCGCTGGTACGCCACCGGCGTGATAGAAATCCTCGCCCAGGTATTCGCCCGCCGGCTGCAGGTTCACCATCAGCGGCACCTTGTGACCGTGCGTCTGCCAGTCGTCGATCGCCAGGTCCACGCCGATGTGACGTGCGATGGCCGCGAGGTGGATCGGCGCGTTGGTCGATCCGCCAATGGCCGAGTTGACCACGATGGCGTTGAGGAAGGCCTCGCGCGTGAGGATGTCCGACGGCTTCAGGTCCTCGGCGACCATGCCGACGATGCGCTTGCCGGTCAGGTAGGCGATTTCCTGGCGGTCGCGGTACGGCGCGGGAATGGCCGCGGCACCTGGCAGCTGCATGCCCAGCGCTTCGGCGAGGCTGTTCATCGTGGTGGCCGTGCCCATGGTGTTGCAGTAACCGGTGGACGGCGCGGACGAGGCGACCAGCTTGATGAAGCCTTCCTCGTTGATGGCGCCGGTGGCCAGCATCTCGCGCGCCCGCCACACGATGGTGCCCGAGCCCGTGCGCTCACCCTTGTGCCAGCCGTTGAGCATCGGGCCCACGGACAGGGCGACTGCGGGGATGTTCACCGTGGCCGCCGCCATCAGGCAGGCCGGCGTGGTCTTGTCGCAGCCGATGGTCAGCACCACGCCGTCGAGCGGATAGCCGTGCAGCACTTCCACCAGCGACAGGTAGGCGAGGTTGCGATCCAGACCCGCGGTGGGGCGCTTTCCGGTTTCCTGGATGGGATGCACCGGGAATTCCAGGGGGATGCCGCCGGCCTCGCGGATACCGTCGCGCACACGCTCGGCCAGCACCAGGTGGTGGCGGTTGCAGGGCGACAGGTCGCTGCCCGTCTGGGCGATGCCGATGATCGGCTTGCCCGAACGCAGTTCTTCCAGCGACAACCCGAAGTTGAGGTACCGCTCCAGGTACAACGCGGTCATGTCGATGTTGTCCGGGTTGTCGAACCAGGCGCGCGAGCGAAGCGGAGGGGCGGTATGGGTCATGGCGAGCGGCGGTCTCTTCAGGAATCGGTGGATGGCTCGGCGTGGTGAGGGCTTCCGGCCCGGCCGTTGACGCGCGGTGGATGCGTCGATAGTCTATTACTCAGACAAGATAATCCATGAGTCAAGCGGCGGTAAAGGAATTTTCCGAACCCACGTTGTCTGGACGAATACCTCGGCACGGCCTGCGCGCAGTGCATTCACGAGTCGCCCCTTCAGATGACGCCACCATGCAGCATCCAACTGAAAGGGACCCCACAGTGAACTCACGCAACCTGCTCCTCGGCCTCGCCACCGTCGGGTTCGCCTTCTCGCTCGCCGCCTGTTCCGGCGGCCGCGGCAACGGCGACACGGCCGCCGCTTCCGGCGACAACAAGGGCGCCCTCGTCGGCGTCGCCATGCCGACCAAGGTGTCCGAGCGCTGGATCAAGGACGGCAACGCGGTCAAGGAAGATCTGGAAAAGCTCGGCTACAAGGTGGACCTGGAATACGCCGACAACAAGATTCCGCAGCAGGTGCTGCAGGTCAGCAACATGATCACCAAGGGCGCCAAGGTGCTGGTGATCGCGTCGATCGACGGCGGCTCGCTGAGCGACCAACTCGATGCCGCGGCCAAGGCCGGCATCAAGGTCATCTCGTACGATCGCCTGCTCACCGGAAGCAAGAACGTCGACTATTACGTGTCGTTCGACAACTACAAGGTCGGCGTCGACCAGGCCAACAGCCTGCTCACCGGCCTGGGCCTGCTGGGCGCGGACGGCAAGAAGACCGACAAGAAGGGCCCGCTCAATGTCGAGATCTTCGCCGGCAGCCCGGACGACAACAACGCCACGTTCTTCTACAACGGTGCGATGGATACCCTCAAGCCGTACATCGCCGATGGCAGCATCGTGGTGAAGAGCGGCCAGACCGGCTTCACCCAGGTCGCCACGCTGCAGTGGGATCCGGCCACGGCCAAGGCGCGCATGCAGAACCTGGTGGCCAAGTCGTACTCGGCCGGCGCCAACCTCGACGGCGTGCTGTCGCCGTACGACGGCATGTCGATCGGCATCATCTCCGCGCTGCAGGGTGCCGGCTACGGCAATGCCTCCAAGCCGCTGCCGGTCATCACCGGTCAGGATGCCGAGGCCGCCTCGGTCAAGTCGATCATCGCCGGCCAGCAGTACTCCACGATCTACAAGGACACCCGGAAGCTGGCCGACCAGGCCGCGGTGATGGCCAACGACCTGCTCAGCGGCAAGAAGCCGGAAACCAACGACGACAAGACCTACAACAACAAGGTCGTGGTCGTGCCGACCTACCTGTTCCAGCCCACCGTGGTCACCAAGGCGAACTATCAGCAGGTGCTGGTCGACAGCGGTTACTACACGCCGGCGCAGCTGCAGTAAGTCCTGCCTGAGGATAGAGGATACGTGACCACCAACATTCTCGAGATGCAGGGCATCACGAAGACCTTCCCCGGCGTCAAGGCGTTGCAGAACGTGTCGCTCGGTGTCAAACGCGGCCACGTCCACGCCATCTGCGGCGAGAACGGGGCCGGCAAGTCGACACTGATGAAGGTGCTCAGCGGGGTTTACCCCGCGGGTACCTTCGATGGGCAGATCGTCTTCGAAGGCGCGCCGGTCGACTTCAAGAGCATCAACGACTCCGAAGCCGCCGGCATCGTCATCATCCACCAGGAGCTCGCGCTCAGCCCCTACCTGTCCATCGCCGAGAACATCTTCCTCGGCAACGAACAGCAGAGCCACGGCTGGATCGACTGGAACAAGACCAACCTGGAAGCGGCCAAGCTGCTGGAACGGGTGGGGCTGAACAACAATCCGATCACCCGCATCACCGACCTGGGCGTGGGCCAGCAGCAACTCGTGGAGATCGCCAAGGCGTTGTCCAAGCGGGTCAAGCTGCTGATCCTCGACGAACCCACGGCGGCGCTCAACGATGCCGACTCCGCCCACCTGCTCGGCCTCATCAAGCAGCTGCAGGAACAGGGCATCACCTCGATCATCATCAGCCACAAGCTCAACGAGATCGAAGCGATCGCGGACGAGGTGACGATCATCCGCGACGGTCGCGTGATCGAGACGCTGGACATGCGCGCGGGCGAAGTTACCGAGGAACGGATCATCAAGGGCATGGTCGGGCGCGAGTTGGAAAGCCGCTATCCGGAGCACACGCCGACGATCGGCGACGAACTGCTGCGGATCGAGGGCTGGAACTGCTTCCACCCGATCGACGTCGACCGCCAGATCATCACCGATGCCGGCATCACCGTGCGCGCCGGCGAGATCGTCGGCATCGCCGGCCTGATGGGCGCCGGGCGCACCGAACTGGCCATGAGCGTGTTCGGGCGCAGCTACGGTGTGAAGATCAGCGGCAAGGTATTCAAGCGCGGTGTCGAGATCGACATGAGCACCGTACCCAAGGCGATCGCGAACGGCGTGGCCTATGCCACGGAAGACCGCAAGCGCTACGGGCTGAACCTCATCGACGACATCACCCGCAATACCTCGGGCTCGGCCCTGCACAAGCTGGCCAGTCTGTTCGGCTTCGTCGACGGCCACAAGGAGGCCACGGTGGCCGGCGAGTACCTGAAGAACCTCAACATCAAGGCGCCGGGCGTCGATGCCATCACCGGCAAGCTGTCGGGCGGCAACCAGCAGAAGGTGGTGCTGTCCAAATGGATGTATGCCGATCCCGACGTGCTGATTCTGGACGAGCCCACCCGCGGCATCGATGTGGGCGCCAAGTACGAGATTTACGCCATCATCAACCGGCTCGCCGACGAGGGTAAGGGAATCATCATGATCTCGTCGGAACTCCCCGAGCTGCTCGGCGTCTGCGACCGCATCTATACCCTCGCCGAGGGGCGCGTCACCGCGGACATTCCACGATCCGAGGCGACCGCCGAGGTCCTTATGCAGCACATGACACGAGAACGGGAGAAGGTCGCCAGTGACAACGTCCAATGAAATGACGCCGCAGGGTGGCGGGGTAAGGAAGGCACTGAGCTATCTCACCGGCCAGCTGAGGCAGGTCGGCCTGTTCAGCGCGCTGATCGTCATCGTGCTGTTCTTCCAGTTCGCCACCGGCGGCATCACGCTGCGCCCGATCAACGTCTCCAACCTGGTCATCCAAAACAGCTACATCCTGATCCTGGCCATCGGCATGGTGATGATCATCATCGCCGGGCACATCGACCTGTCGGTGGGCTCGCTCGTGGCGTTCATCGGGGCCATGGCCGGCGTGATGATCACGCAGTGGCATATTCCCTGGCCGGCGGCCGTGGTGCTTTGCCTGGTCCTGGGTGGCCTGGTCGGTGCGTGGCAGGGCTTCTGGATCGCCTATTTCCGCATACCGGCGTTCATCGTCACCCTGGCGGGCATGCTGCTGTTCCGCGGCGCCGCGCAGATCGCGCTGCAGAACCAGCAGATCTCGCCGTTCCCAGAGGCATTCCGCCGGATGGGCTCGGGCTTCCTGCCGGCCTTCGGCACCAGTGGCTACGAGCCGCTGACGCTGGTGCTCGGCGGGGTCGCCGCCCTGGTGCTGCTGTACGGTTCGTTGCGCCAGCGCGCGGTACGGCATCGGTATGGGCTGGAATCCGAGCCGCTGTGGTACTTCGTCCTCAAGCTGGCGTTCTCCGTGTTCCTGATCGCCTTCATGGCGTTCCTGCTGGCCAGCTACAACGGCACGCCGATCGTGCTGGTGATCCTGGGTGTGCTGATCGTGGCCTACGCGGCGATCATGGCGCGCTCCGTGTTCGGCCGGCACGTGTACGCCATCGGCGGCAACCTCAGCGCCGCGGCGTTGTCGGGCGTGAAAACCAAGCGGGTGACGTTCCTGCTGTTCGTGAACATGGGCGTGATCTCGGCCCTGGCCGGGCTGGTGTTCACCGCGCAGCTCAACCTGGCCAGCCCCAGCGCCGGCACGGGCTTCGAACTGGACGCGATCGCTGCCGTGTTCATCGGTGGCGCGGCGGTCACCGGCGGTATCGGTACCGTGACCGGCGCGATCATCGGCGGCCTGATCATCGGGCTGCTCAACAACGGCATGTCCATCCTCGGCGTGGGCACGGAATACCAGGCGCTGATCAAGGGCCTGGTATTGCTGGCCGCGGTGGCGTTCGACGTCTACAACAAGCGTCGCACCGGCGGTCGCTGAGGCGACGTTCCAGGAATGACGTCTACCGGCAGTCGATGCCGCCCGCGCTCAGGGCTGCATCGACTGCTGCGTGTCTTCCAGCGCCAGTTCCACCAGCACCCGCATCGCCTCGCTGGCCGCCGTGGCATCGCCGTCGGCAATCGCCACCAGCACGCGGCGGTGGTCGGGAATGGGGTTGCGGGGCAGGGCGCGCTGGCGGTGCTTGAACTGCGTGGTCCAGCTCACTGCCGCGCAGATGCTCGCGTTCAATACGATCAACGCGTCGTTGCCCGTGGCATGCAGGATCGCACTGTGGAAATCGCGGTCGGCCATGCGGCCGGCGTCGGTGGCGAGCGTGTGGCGGGTCATCCCGGCCAGCGCATCGCGCATGGCCTTCAGGTCGTCCTTGCTGCGCCGTTCGGCGGCCAGCGCGGCGGCGGCGGGTTCGACGATGGCGCGCAGCTCGAACAGGCTGCGGATGAACGCCGTGTCCGGGTTGCCGGCGAAGGCCCAACCCAGTACTTCCGGATCGAGCAGGTTCCAGCGGCTGCGCGGCAGCACGCGCGTGCCGGCCTTGGGCCGGCTCTCGACCAGCCCTTTCGCCGCCAGCGCCTGGATCGCCTCGCGATAAGCGCTGCGCGATACGTCGAGTTGCTCGGAAAACACCACCTCGCCGGAGAGCACGTCGCCCGGCAGGTATTCCCCGGCCAGGATGGCGGCGCCCAACTTGTGCGCGATGGCGCCATACAGGCGCCGGCCCGTGCCACGCGGCTCGCGCGGTGCCTGGGGTTCGGCCTCGATCGGTGCTGTCGGCTTGGTCTTGCTCACGTATTCATTCCTTCCCGTCCCTCGGCCGCCCGCCATTGCAAAAGCAGTATAACCGCCTTACCCTAATTGTCTGAGTAATTATGGCGGTGCAACATATGTCGAACGACGAAAAAACCGGTGTGACCCCCAACGCCTTTCGCTCGGTGGATGCCGCGACGGGACAGCCTTTCGGTGAGCCGTTCGCGTCGGATGGCGTCGATCGGGTCAGGGCGGCCTGCGCCGCGGCCGACGCCGCGTTCGACGTTTATCGTACGACAGATGCCAAGAGCCGCGCCGCGTTCCTCGAGCGCATCGCCGAGGAAATCGTGGCGCTGGGCGACGATCTGATCGTCACCGCCATGCGCGAGAGCGGACTGCCCCGGCCGCGCCTGGAAGGCGAGCGTGGCCGCACTGTCGGCCAGCTGAAGCTGTTCGCGGGCGTGCTGCGCCGCGGCGGCTGGATGGGCCTGCGCATCGATCCGGCCACCGCGGCCGACGTGACGCCCGCGCGTGTCGACCTGCGCCTGCGCATGGTCCCGTTGGGCCCGGTGGCCGTGTTCGGCGCCTCCAATTTCCCGCTCGCGTTCTCCACGGCCGGTGGCGACACCGCGTCCGCGCTGGCAGCGGGTTGCCCCGTGGTCGTCAAGGGCCACCCGGCGCATCCGGCGACCGGCGCCCTGGTCGCCTCGGCGATCCACACCGCGGTCGAAGCCTGTGGCCTGCCGGCGGGCGTGTTCGCCAACCTGACCGGTCCCGGGATCGAACTGGGCGCTGCCCTGGTCAAGGACCCCGCCATCACCGCCGTCGGTTTCACCGGCTCGCGCGCCGGCGGTCTCGCGCTGGTCAAGCTGGCGCAGGAACGCGACGTGCCCATTCCCGTGTACGCGGAGATGTCGAGCATCAATCCGGTGCTGCTGTTGCCCGAGGCGCTGCGTGCGCGCGGCGACGCGCTCGGCACGGCGTTCGTCGGTTCGTTGACCATGGGCGCGGGGCAGTTCTGCACGAATCCCGGCTTGCTGCTGGCCATCGAAGGAGACGGTGTGGATGCGTTCGTCGAGGCCGCCAGTGGCGCGGTGTCGAAGGCCCCGGCGCAGACGATGCTCACCGGCGCGATCCACGGCGCGTACGAGCGCTCCGTCGACACGCTGCGGCAGAAGGGCGAGGTCACCGCCGTGGCGCAGGGTCTGCCCGGCGACGGTGCCAGCGCCGGAAGCGCGGCGTTGTTCGCTACCACGGGCAAGGCGTTCCTGGCCGATAAGGCTCTGGCGCATGAAGTCTTCGGCGCCTCGTCGCTGCTGGTGCGCTGTGCCGATGAAGCCGAGCTGCAAGCGGTCGTCGCGGCCGCCGAAGGCCAACTGACGATGACGCTGCAGATGGACGAAGGCGACACGGCGCTTGCCGCGCGCCTGGTCCCGCTGCTGGAGCGGAAGTGCGGACGCATCGTCGTCAACGGCTGGCCGACCGGCGTCGAGGTCACCCACGCCATGGTCCACGGCGGCCCGTTCCCGGCCACATCCGACGGACGATCCACCTCGGTGGGCAGCCTCGCCATCGATCGCTTCCTGCGGCCGGTGTCGTACCAGAACTTCGCGCAGGCCCTGTTGCCCGCCGTGCTACGTGACGATGCCGGCCTGCCGCGCCTCGTCAACGGTGTCCCCGCCGCCTGATTCCCCGCGCCCCGTGTGCCCTGGAGAGACAACGCCATGACCTTGCGTCTTTTGCAACATCGTGCTGCCGACGGCACGCGTTCCGTGATCGCCGCGCGGGGTGACACCGCCGCGTTCGTGCCCGGCGTGGACAGCGTGCGCGCCCTGGCCAACCGCGCCATCGCCGCGGGTACCGACCTGGCGGGTGCGGTCGCGGCCTGCGGCGTCGGCGCAACGGTCGATATCGCGGCCGAACTGGCGGCCGGGCGCCTGCTCGCGCCGATCGATCACGCGGACCCGGCCCACCTGTTCATGACCGGCACGGGGCTGACCCACCTGGGTTCCGCGGAAGGACGCGACAAGATGCACCGCGAGGCCGCCGCCGCGGAGAAGCAGACCGACTCGATGCGGATCTTCCTCGAGGGCGTGGCAGGCGGAAAGCCCGCGGCCGGGCAGGTCGGCAGCCAGCCGGAGTGGTTCTACAAGGGCAACGGCCATGGCCTGATCGGGCCGGGCGCAGCGCTCACGTCGCCCGCCTTTGCAAAGGACGGCGGCGAGGAGCCCGAGCTGGCCGGCATCTACCTGATCGGTGACGACGGCACGCCGTTCCGGCTGGGCGTGTGCCTGGCCAACGAGTTCAGCGACCATGTGACGGAACGGCACAACTATCTCTGGCTGGCCCATTCCAAGCTGCGCCAGGCCGCGCTGGGGCCCGAGTTGCTAGTCGGCCCGTTGCCGGCGCAGATCCAGGGCAGCAGCCGCATCCATCGCGACGGTGCGGTGCTCTGGGAGAAGCCGTTCCTGTCCGGCGAAGAGAACATGTCGCACAGCTTCGCCAACCTCGAAGCGCATCACTTCAAGTACGACGTGTTCCGCCAGCCGGGCGACGTGCACGTGCATTTCTTCGGCACGGCCACGCTGTCGTTCTCCGAAGGCATCACGACGCAAGTGGGCGATGAATTCGAGATCGAAGCGGCGCCGTTCACCCTGCCGCTGCGCAACGCGCTGGCACAGGCGAGCGCGCAGGCCGTGACCGTCAAGGCGCTTTGACCGTGGCGCCTGTTCGCATCGCCGTCGTCGGCCTGGGCAAGATCGCGCGCGACCAGCACCTGCCCGCGCTGGCGGGCAGTCCGGATTTCCAACTGGTGGCGGTGGTCGATCCGGCGCTGCCTTCGGTGGAAGACGTGGCGTCCTTCGGCAGCCTCGCGGCCTTGTTCCGCGATGGGCCGGCCGTGGATGCCGTCGTGCTGTGCACGCCGCCGCAGGTGCGGTATGCGCTGGCCCGTGAAGCACTCGAGCACGGTGTGCATGTATTCCTCGAAAAGCCGCCCGGTGCCACACTCGCGGAAGTCGCGGTGCTGGAACAGCAGGCGGAGGCGGGCGGTCTGACCCTGTTCGCCGGCTGGCATTCCCAGCATGCGGCGGGCGTCGAGCCGGCACGTGCGTGGCTTGCCACGCGGCGCATCGATCGTGTCGCGATCACCTGGCGGGAAGACGTGCGCGTCTGGCATCCCGGTCAGGAGTGGGTGTGGGAACCGGGTGGCCTGGGCGTATTCGATCCGGGCATCAATGCGTTGTCCATCGCCACGCGCATCCTTCCCAACGCATTTTTCCTCACGTCCGCCACGTTGTCGTTTCCCGCCAATCGCGCGGCGCCGATTGCGGCGGCCTTGCAGTTCGCCGACAGCGACGGCGTGCCGATCGCCATGGACCTGGACTGGCGACAGACCGGCCCGCAGACGTGGGACATCGTGGTCCAGACCGATGGCGGGACACTGAAGCTCAGCAAAGGTGGCGATGTGCTCACCCTGCCGGACCAGACGCTGACGGCGGATGATCGCGAATATGCCGGCCTGTATGCGCGCTTCGCGACGTTGATTCGTGAACGGGGCAGGGACGTGGATACGCGGCCGTTGCGGCTGGTGGCGGATGCGTTCCTCATTGGGCGGCAGGAGCGGGTAGAGGCCTTTGAATGGGCCGATCCATCCTGATGCGTGCGAGCCTCGATGGACCTTTCAGCCTGTCTCCAGGATAAACGAGTCGTTAAATTCTCCTTTGTTCTTGCCGATATTGCCTATTCGATAATGTGAGGCAAAAGAGGTTGGTCATGGGTTTTTGGCGCAAGAGGTCAGGCAAGGTGATCCTGGATAGCCCGGTGATCGAGGTGGCATCGGTGGACGACCTAGACGTGGCACGGTTGCAAGGTGCCGACGATCTGGAAAAAGCGCTCGATGCGCTGGACGCGCTGCAGAAACGCTTCGACCTGACCCGTCGCGTTTCCACGGACGGCCTCTGGGATATGGAGGCCGTGGGCGGCCAGGTGGATGCGTCGCAGCCGTTCTGGTGGTCGGACCCGTTCCGCGCCATGCTGGGTTTCCAGGACGAAAGCGATTTCCCGAACGTGCTGGGCAGCTGGTCGAACCGGCTGCATCCCGACGACCTGGAAAGCACACTCGCGGCGTTTTCGGCCCACCTGTCCGATCGCTCGGGTAAGACCCCGTACGACGTTCGCTATCGACTGATGCTCAAGGACGGCAGCTACCGCTGGTTCCGCGCGAAGGGCGATTCCATCCGTCATCCCAATGGCGAGCCGATCCGGGTGGCGGGTTCGCTGAGCGACATCCACGACGAACTGGCCCGCGACGCGGAACTCGACATCACGCTCACGCGATTCAATTTGTCGCGTGAAATGCTCAACGATGGGCTCTGGGACATGAGCGTCATCGCGGGCGATCCGGTCAATCCGCAGAACGCCTTCTGGTGGTCGCCGCAGTTCCGGCAGCTGCTGGGATACACGAGCGTCGCGGAATTTCCGGATGTGCTCGACAGCTGGGCGTCGAAGCTACATGCGGAAGACAAGGCCCGATCGTTGCAGGCGTTCGCGGATCACCTCAACGATACGACCGGGGCGACCGGCTTCGATATCGAATACCGGCTGCTGTGCAAGAACGGCGACTATCGCTGGTTCCGTGCTCGCGGGCAGACGAGCCGGGACGACGAAGGCATGCCGCTGCGCGCCGTGGGCGTGCTTACCGATATCCAGCCGGAAAAGGATCGCCTGGTGATGGAGGAGGACCGGCAGTCCAAGCGCCTTGCCGCCAAGGCGGATGCGGATCGCATCGGCGAACTGGTCGCCGATATCCAGCTGATCGCGCACCAGACCAATATCGTGTCGTTGAATGCGACCATCGAGGCGGCGCGCCTGGGTCACGAAGGTAAGGGCTTCGCGGTTATCGCCGACGAGATCCGGCGGCTTGCCCATACGACGCAGGACATCACGAAACATGTGGCGCACCTGCAGGAATCCATCGCCCGGTCGGCCGACGCGGACGATCTCCAGCGTATCGACGACTGAAGGCATCTGAGATGAAAGGCGGCGGCCGATGTATGGGCTCGGCCGCTCGCCAGGGATGGGACTTTCGTCGCACCGGCGCGACGAAGGTCCGGCATACCGGCCTTAGTGTGTGGCCCAGAGTTTCTTCAGCAGGGTGACCTTGTCCGTACGTACCGACGACCAGTCGTCGTTGAGGATGCCGCCGGTGTCGTTGCTGTTCGGGTTCCACGACCAGTAGAAGCCACCGTGGATACCCTTGCCGACCAGGTAGTCGACCAGTGCGTTCTGCCACGTCACGTCCTGCGCACTGCCCTGGCCGTACTTGCCGCCGAATTCGCCCAGCAGCAACGCCTGGCCCGATGTCGCGAAGCGGCCGAAGTGCTGGTCCCAGATGGCCGGCATGTTGGCCGGAAAGTTGGACGCGCTGAAATACGACTGCATCGACACGTCGGGACCGTAGACGTGGGGTGCGAGCAGCAGCCGGTCGGCCGGAATGTTCAGTGGCTTACACGAGAGGGGCTCCAGGTTCTCCCCCCAGAAATGGCCGCCGCTGCTCGAGCAGCTGGGGTTCTCACTGATGCCCTCGACCACGATCAGCCACTTGGGTGCGACCTTCAGCACCGCGGCCGATGCGCGTTCGGCGGCGGTGTTCCAATCGGTTGCCGCGTTACCCGTGCCCCATGTGGCCGCGCCATGCGGTTCGTTCTTGAGATCGATGCCGATCACGCCCGGTACCGCGGCGTAACGCGTCGCGACCAGGGTGAGGTCGTAGATCCATTGTTGTTCGCTGTAGGACGACGTGTACCAGAGCTCGGATATGGCGTTGCAATCCGGCGTGTGATGGTCGAGCAGGACATACATGCCGCGGCTGCTCAGCTCGTCGATCACTTTGTCCATCACCTGCAGTGAATTCAGCCCCTGCAGGTCCGGGTTGAGTCCGTAATCGATGCTACTTGGTGCCACTCCGCTCAAGGATTGCGGACAGAACGGCAGCCGCACGGCGTTGAAGCCCAGGCCCTGCATCTGCGTGATCATGTCCTTCCAGTTTCGTGCCCACAGGCCATGCACGGTGTGTACGTTGGTGTCGAAGCCGAACCAGTTGACGCCGCGTAACTGCACCGGGTTGCTGTTGTCGTCGACCACCTGGCCGTTCTTTATGGCATGGCTCCACGCCGAACCGCTCGTTACCACCAGCGCTGCGGCAAGCAGGCAGCGCGCCAGACAGGACTTTCTTGGCATCGACATGGGTCTGTCTCCGAAGACGGCCCTCCCGGGAAGGGAAAGCCAAGGCCTGAACGCACGTGGCGTGTGGCGAGCATCATCATGAGTGGATCGGTCGTGCGTTGTGACTGCGTGCACAGATGCAGGTTTCGTCCGAAAACGCCGTAGCGAATTCAGCGGGGCGTCAAGGCAGACGTTCGAAGGCGATCACCGGCTTTTCGCGGTAGTCGCGCTCGTCGATCGGCTGATAGCCGAGCTTCTCGGCCACCCGAAGCGATCCGATATTCAGTGGATCGATGATGCACACCGTGCGTTGCGGGCCCTTCAGTCGCAGGAACCAACGAAGCGCTGCCTCCGCCGCCTCGGTCGCGTACCCCTTGCCATGGCTGTTCGCACCCAGAAGCCAGGCGCTTTCCGGATAGGGGTCGAAGTCGGTACCGAGGTCGCGCTCGAAGTGCGCCGTGCCCGTCTCGCCGACGTATTCGCCGGTGGCCTTGTTGCGGATGGCGAACAGGCCGTAACCGTAGAGGCTCCAGTGGCCGACACTGCGCAGGAAACGCACCCAGCTCTCGGGGCGCGGCGAAGGCCCCGCGCCGATGAACCGGTAGACCTCCGGTTGGGAAAGGATCGCGTGGAACGGTTCGAAGTCGTCGATGGTTGGGATGGACAGCGTCAGGCGGTCGGTTTCGATCATGCGATGTTCCCTGTGCATGCTGTCGCCCATGGGCGACGAACGAGGTGATGTCCGATGGCCGGCCAAAGCCGATGCCATCGCCGTGGTTGCCGATTATGCCGCGTATGCACCGCCGACCGCGCGTGCCTTCCTGGATGACTACCGGTGCCTGGGGCCAGGATTGCCGGCATGAGGGGGGCTTTATCCGGTGCCCCGGCGTCCCTATCTCGACAGACAGCGTTCCCGCCTTGTCCTTGCACTCGCCTGGTGCAGAAGAAGTCCGGGGGCATCCGCCTTTCGTCGATAGATAAAGGACGTCTCATGAATACCTCGCAGAAAATTGCACTCGTCACGGGTGCCACCCGTGGCATCGGTACCGAAACGGTGCGCCAGCTGGCCCAGGCCGGCGTACTGACGCTGCTGGCTGGCCGCGATGCCGGTCGTGCCAAGGCCGCTGCCGACAAGCTCGTGGCGGAAGGACTTTCCGTCGAACCGATCGTCCTGGATGTCACCAATACCGAAAGCATCGCCAAGGCCGTTGCCGCGGTCACGTCCCGGTTCGGTAAGCTCGACATCCTGGTGAACAACGCCGGCATCATGGTCGACGACATGAGCAAGGCGCCGTCCGAGCAGACGCTCGCCGTGTGGCGCGAGACCTTCGACACCAACGTGTTCGCCGTGGTGGAAGTCACGCAGGCGTTCCTGCCGCTGCTGAAGAAGGCGGATGCCGCACGCATCGTCAATGTGTCCAGCCAGCTGGGTTCGCTGGCCCTGCACGTGGATCCCAGCTCGCCAATCTACAGCTTCAAGGTGCCGGCCTACGATGCCTCGAAGACGGCGATCAACGCGTGGACCATCCATCTCGCGTACGAACTGCGCGATACCCCGATCAAGGTCAACGCGATCCATCCGGGTTACGTGCAGACGGACATGAACGGCGGGCAGGGCGAGATCGACGTGCCGACCGGCGCGAAGAGCAGCGTCGGCATGGCCCTTATCGGCGAAGACGGTCCGACCGGCAGCTTTACCTACCTCGGCCAGACGCTTCCCTGGTAAACGGCTCACCCACGCTTCTGGCTCATGAGGAAATGGCTATGACGACCTACGTCGTGTTTACCCGCGATCGCATCAAAGATGAAAAAGAGTTCGCTACCTACGGGCAGCTCGCTGCCAAGGCGGGCGAAGGTCATCCGGCCACGCGGTTGGCTTTCTATGGCGAGGTGGAAACGTTGGAAGGCGATCCGGTCGACGGATCGGTGATCATCAGCTTCCCGACTAAGGCCGAGGCGCTGGCCTGGTACAACAGCCCGGCATACACCGCAGCGCGCGAGCACCGCTTCAAGGGACCGGACTATCGGGTCTACATGGTCGAAGGCGTGTGACCCGAGTCGCCTGAACAGGCAGGGTCACGAGAGGCTTTTGCTTCGCGGAGGGCTGGCATCCTGCCGGCCCTTTGCCTTGCGGTGGTCGGTTACTGCTGGGGTGCCGCGGCCTGCTGGGCGACGGCTGAGGCCTGTGCCTGCTGCTGATGGCGTTCCTGCGCAGCCAGCTTCTGGTTGTTGGCCTCGAGGTTCCACAGGCTTGCGCTCTGTTCCGGCGTCTGGCCGATCGCCGTGTTCATGTCGACGCCGGAGACCTTTTTCAGCGGCGAGTTCAGGTCGCCCTGGACCGTGTACGCCGTCGAGCCATCATTCGCCATGACCAGGTGGTCGATGCGGGTGAGGCCTTCGGCCTGTGCCTTCTGTGCAGCGGCGCCGGCCACGTTCTCACTGATGGCGTCGGGCGTGCGGCCCAGCTTCGCGTCCAGCTGATGCACCTGCGCCAGTGCCTGTTCGTACAGGGCGTGGCCGGGGTGATCCTTGTCCTTCAGGCTGTCCATGGGCTGCTCGCGCGTTGCCGCCTTGAGCGCTTCCATGGTCTTCGGCCCGGCGATGCCGTCGGCGGTCAGACCGGCTTCGGTCTGGAAGCGCTTCAGCGCACCCTGGGTGTTGGGACCGAAGTCGCCATCGGGCGTCAGTGACTTGCCGTCGTTGCCCAGGTTGCCGTGCTTGTTGAGCATGGCCTGCAGCGCCGCGACGTCGGGCGAATGATCGTGCAGGCGCAACGTGCCGGCGCGCTGTACGTGGTCACCCGAGGCCTGGCTCGGATGATCGGCGGCGGATGCTGCCTTGCCCTTGTGCTCGACGGTCACGCCGTTTTCCTTGAGGACGCGATCGGCATCGGCGAGGACATCGAGCGACTCCTTCTCGTGCGCGATGCGCTTGGAAAGGCCCTTGTGCAGCTGGGGCGAACTGGCCCAGATATCCTTGACGTGCGCCGCCTTGTAATCCTGCACGGCATCGACGATGTCCTTGTCGCTGAGCTTGTCAAGCTGGTAGTCGTCGCCAAACTTCTCTTTCAGCCCCTTGGCGAAGATCTTCGGCGTCAGGTCGCGGGTCTGCACGGACGTGCTCCAGACGGCATCCTGCACCGCCATGCCGCGGCCGGACAGGTCGATGCCGGCGGCTTTCAGCGCCTTGTCCTGCTCGTTGTAATGCGAGCGGCCGATGAAGTCTTTCTGGTCGGCACCGAAGCTCGGATCGTTCTTGCCCAGCGCCTTCCACTTCTCGTCGAAGGCGGGGGTGGCGGGCGTCAGGCCCTTGAACTGGTCCTTGTACGCCGACTGGTCGAGGTATTCCTGCAGCGTGCCCATCTTCGTGGACAGCTGGAAGGACCCGTACGACACACCACCGTGGTCGCCCTTGCCGGTGGATACCGCACCGGGACCGGCCGCGCCGGATTCGTAACCGGCCGAGGTCTGGCCGAGGTGCCAGCTACCGGCGACGCGCTTTGCTTTATCGAGATCATCCGTCATGCATCTAACTCCTGGTTGACTAACGAAAACACCCGACATAACCGCCGGGTGGGTGTGATTATTTCTTCAAGCGGTTTTCCAGTTCCGTCGCGCGCTCCGCCGTTTGCGTGAGGGCGCAGTCGCCGGAGACGAGCAGGGCAGCCGTGCCGCCATCCTTGTCGGGCGCGCACTTGGTGTCGCGTGCCTTGATCCAGGCACGCTCCTCATCGCGGAGTGCCAGGCGGTCCTTGTCGGACATAGGCTTACGCAGGGCCTGGTAGGCCTTGTTCAAGCGCTTGTCCTGGTAGTCGAACTCCTTGGCGAGACAGCTGTTCATCTTCACGGTGACGCCGTCGGATGCATCCATGCAGGTGTCGAAGCCTGGCCGGAGGTGCTTGTCTGCGCTGGATGCGGAGGTGTCGTCGGCATGCGCGGGGGCGGCGAAGGCGCCGCCAAAGGCCATGACGAGCGCGGCCATGGTTGCCGCACGAAGGGAATATCGCGTCACTGCTGTGTTTCCTTGTGGTCCACCCGGACGCGCATCATACCGTGTCGTGTGCGGCAAGGCTTTGAGTTGTTTCGTAAGCGGGGTAGGGCGGAGAAACGTCGGCACATTTGCGCGATGATTGAAATGCGGTATCCCAATGTACTTACCCAGGAGTTCAAGCTCATGACGAAATCACATCTGAGAGCCATGGTTGGCGCGGCCACTCTTTTCATTTCCACTGCAGCATGTAGCAGTGAACTTCCCGGCCGCTGGACCCTGGCCATCGAAAATCCTGAACACGTGGTCGTTGCCACTTTGGCCGTTGAGTTCCTCGACGAGCAGGCGGTGTCCTGCCTAGGCGGCGATTGGAAAACCGTGAAGGTCGTTTCGGCGACGACCGGAGACGACGACTTCTTCCCTACGTTAGAGCCGCTTGCCTATCAGATAGAGAAAGGACAAATCACCATAGGTCGCAACCAGAAGTGCGATGCCTATTTGTTGCTCAAGGGCAAGCTCGGAGAGCCTCAGGTCAAAGGTGACTACTTCAGCTTTGGGATGGGGGGGGCTTTCCGCTGGGCTCCTTCGCCTTGAGTCCAAGCCGGTAAAAAGTGCGCCGAAACGCCAGGCGACGTCCCTCCAGATTTGAGTGGCGGCCCGATGTCGAGTCCGATCCGCGACGAGAAGGATATCTTGCAGGTCGAACCAAAACGCCTTCATCGAACTGCCCAACGGACGGTTGCTCGAAGAATACCTTGACGATCAATCTAAGCGCATGACCTGAAACACGTTTCCCTCGGGATCGCGGCCATCGTACATATCGTACGGAAACCCTTCGTAGCGCTTCATATCGCCAACCGTGATGCCCGCGGCCTCGAGTCTGGCGCGGTGGGCCGCTAGATCGGATGTGATGGCGAATACGAACTTGGTCGTCGGGCCGGTTCTCTCGTCCTGCGCCGGTGAAGCGGAGGACGCCGTCGTGTTTCGATACCTCGCACCCATTCGATGCAGGGCTAGCTCGATGCCGCCGGCCTGCAAGACGACCCATTCATCGTCGATTTCCTCGACGACGGGAAGCTCGAAGTTGGTGCGGTAAAAAGCCTTGACCTTGGCAACGTCGCGGACGTAAATGATGATTCTCACCAACGGAATGGCCATGACCGACGGTTCCTGTGCGTTGTTTCACTGCTTGGCAGGGGAGGCCACGACGACCATGTCGAGATCGTAGTGCGACGCATCGGAGCCAGCCTTTGTAGTGAAGGTCAAGGTCACGTCGCGGTTCTCCTGCCGACTAAGCCACCGATGCATGCCATCCGGCTTCCACAACCCGGTCTTGCGTACGCCGACATCGAGCCGGTCGAGCAAGTCGGTTGCGGGGGTGGCGGTCCGTACGTGATACCGCGTCACCCAACGGTCCATATCGCCGGCGGAAACATATTCGTCGAACGTTGCATCCTTGGGCCAATCCACGCCGGACTGCACCTCTCGCTTGGTCAGGTAACGATCGGCAAACCGCGAGCGCACGAATCCGCCCTCCGGCTTCCAGTCGTACTCCAGACGCAGGGCTACGGTGCGTGCCTCGTCCACGCCGCGGATTTTCGCGACCACATGCAGCGCGGCATCGATACCGGAGGACAGTCCGGCCGATGTCACCAGCTTGCCGTTGTCGGCCCAGCGCACGTCGCGGATCACGTGAACCTTAGGAAACGCCTTGGCCAGTTCGTCGATCCGCGGTGTGAACGTGGTCGCCTTGTCACCGTCGAGCAGGCCGCTGGCCGATAGGATGAAGGCGCCCGTACATACCGACAACACCTGTTTCGCCGGTGGCGATCGCTCGCGGACGAAGTCGAGGATGCGCGTGTCACGCTGGGCGTCGGCCACGTCGCCTCCCGGGATCAACAGGATGTCGAACGGAGGTGCCTTGGCGAAGCTCGTGTCGGGATCGATTTTCAGGCCCATCGCAGTGGTCACCGGCTTGCCGTCGGGTGACACGGTGACCACGCCGAAGCCGGCATTGCCGAAGACCTCGTAGGGTCCGGCGAAATCGATAATCTGGACACCGTCGAACATCAGGATGCCGACGCGTACGGGCGGGTCTGACATGGGTTGGTGTGCTGCGAGGGCGGGTAGGGCGAGAAGCAGGGCGATGAGCGGGAACAGATAGCGACGCATGGGTGAGTCCTTTGACTTGGCGTGCCGCGTTTGTCTGGGTAGGTCTTCTGAAATCGAATCGTAGCGGTAACGCTTCCCGTGTCCTATAGCCCGCGAGTAAGCGTCGCTTTGGGTATCAGCGGCTATGCCTGTTCAAGGGCCACCACTCGGTCGAGGAAATAACGGATCTGCAATCCGATCTCCAGCCCGTGCGACTCAAGCGCGAAATGGCCTGTGTCATAGAAGTGCACCTCGGCATCGGGCAGATCGCGTTTGAAGGCCTCCGCACCCTGGGGTAGGAAGAAGGGATCGTGTTGGCCCCATACGGCGAGCATGGGAGGCTGATGCGAGCGGAAGTAGGCCTGGAACTCGGGATACCTGGCCACGTTGTTGCGGTAGTCCAGGAACAGGTCCAGCTGTATGTCCTGGTTACCGGGCCGCGACACCTGCGCGAAGTCGAGTGCATAGCTGTCCGGTGCCACCAACGACGGATCGGGCACACCGTGGGTGTATTGCCACTTGATGGCCTCCAGGCTCAGGAACTCCCGCACCACCTCGCGATTGGCATCGCTCGCGTCCTGCCAGTACTTCTGGATGGGATTCCATCCCTCGCTCAGGCCTTCCTCGTAGGCATTGCCATTCTGCGTCACGATGGCGGTGATGCGCTCCGGGTGCGCCGCCGCCAGACGCCAGCCGACGGGCGCGCCGTAATCGAACACCTGCATCGCATAGTGCCCGAAGCCAAGTGCCCGGGTGAAAGCGTCCATCGTCGTCGCCAGACGATCGAAGGTGTATGCATAGGCCGCGTGCTCGGGCACCTCGGTCAACCCAAAGCCGGGCAGGTCGGGCGCGACGACGTGATAGCGATCGGCCAGCAGGGGAATCAGGTTGCGGTACATGAAGGACGACGTGGGAAAGCCGTGCAGCAGCAGGATCGTGGGGGCGGCGGGATCGCCTGCTTCCCGGTAGAACACCTTTACACCATCCGCCTCCGCGTAGCGGTAGTGGACAGGCATCGGGCGACGCAGGTCGATCATGTCGTGTGGTTCGGTGGCGGCTGCTGAGGCAAGCGTTGCGAGGGGAGGATTTTGGCTGGACATCGGAGACTCCTGGGGTGCTGAGGGGGCGTAACGTCAAAACGTGGTTTAAGGAAGTTACATCCGATCCATGTAACTGGTCAATGTGTAAGTTAGCAGTTACACTACGCGCACCCTTCTTGGATGCAGCCCATGGCTACCTCCGTCATTCAAAGTGGCACTGCCCCCCTGTTCCTCGGCGACGATCTCGCCCTCGACTTCATCAACAGCGCGTACGGTCCTTCGGGAGCCCGCATCGATCACTTCGAGGATCCGGAACGTACGTCGGCCTGGTTCGCGGCTGCCGGACTCGCGACGCCGACAGCGGGCAGGGCGCGCGGCGCCCTATCGGCCGAGGCGAGACAACTGCGCGACCATGCGCGCGATCTCGTGGAGCGGCGCAAGCGAGGTGAGCCCGCCGACCCTGGCCTGCTCAACTGCGTGCTGGAGGCGGGAAGTGCCTATGCCACGCTGGACTGGCCTGCCGGCGACGTTCCCTCCATTGCCATGCATGAACGTGCGGAGGGCACGTCGGGACTGTTGCTGCCTGTGGCGAACGCGCTCGCTACGCTGCTGTCCACGGCCAACTTCGACCTCGTTAGAAAGTGTGAGAGCGACGAATGCACGCTGTGGTTCCACGACCGCACGCGCTCGCATCATCGTCGCTGGTGCAGCCAGGCAACGTGTGGTAACCGGATGAAGGTGGCCGCTTTTAGGGCGCGTAAGCGCGGGTGAAGGGCGATGTTGGCCCGAATTAGGCAACGTTGCCCTCGCGTGGCCAGTCGACACCGGTAGGTGCGGGAGCCGCGTTGTAGGTTCGGCACATGCCGAACGTTCCGGATGTCCGTAGGCAGGGGAGTGCACCCAGACATCCATGAAGAAGGAACGTCTTATGAAGAAGCTACTGATTGGATTCGTCTTGCTCACCGTCGCGTTGGCGACGCAGGCATCGACCGCGACGAAGATGCATGGCCCTCTACAGGGATTCTTCCCACCCTCCTGCCTGATCGGGCAGACGCTTGTCACCCACTACGACGCGAATGGGCGGATCACCGGCTACGAATGCGTCGGCACGCCTGATCCGAACGGGCGCTGATCGCGCCTACGGGGAATCGTTGCATGCGCCGGGACGTTTAACGGGTGCGCGTGGAGTAATGCGTGCGCATCGCATAGATGCGGGTGGAGGCGGGCATCATTCAAAGTGGCACCTCAACCTTCTCCCTGGCCGGACAAGTGTAATGGGAATGTCGACTTGCTCAGATTCATAATGGAGGTGACGGAGCATGCGTAAGGAAGATGAAATGGATATGTGGGTCTGGTCGCGCGGTCTGGATCAGTGGATCACAGATCCGTATTGGAGCAAGACCACGGTTCCGCACGAGCTTGACTACCTCCGGGGCATGCACAACTCCAGATCTCTGGATGTACTCGCCAATTGGCTGACGAAAAAGGTTGGCGTTGGCATCCGACTGCGAACGATGTGGCAGGACAAGCACGTCTATGTGAGGCCTACAGGTGGCAAACAGCGAGAGCTCGCTGACATTGCCGTGATCGCCCAGCGCATTAAGCCAGGCAATGCGATCTCAAGGGTGATGTGGCTGCTGCAAGCGAAGGTCGTGGAGACACCGATAAGCCGCTTTACGGGGGCATCGTCGAAAAAGGAGATCGAACTGTTTGAAGGCAATCCCGGCGCACAGACGCCAGGCTTCGAGTTACTCAAGTGCAGGGGAGGAAGCTCCATCGCGTCCTTCCCGGCCGGCGCGTTCGGAGGGCCGGCACACTGGTCTTTCCTGACGCTGCACCGCGATCCTAAGGTGCCCGTACATGAGGCAATGCGCGATCGTTGGCCGAGCTCGCACGCCACTGGACCGTTGCACAGATCCTTCTGTGGTTCTCTGATCGATATGATAAACGGCGGCAGGGGTGTGCCTGTCCTGTTGCCTTCGCAGCCAGGGGACCACTGGAGTCGACTGTTCGAAGTATTAATGAAACAGCCCCTAGTTGCCACTGTTGGCCATGCAAGATCAGCCGCAAACCCCTCTGGGGTCGTCATGCAGTTCTCCGCGCTACAGTTGGCGGCGCACAACGCTGTTGATAACCGGCTTAGGCCGTATTACCGGTATCCCCGCCGGTACAGACCCTCAATGACCAGCAGTAGAATTCTTCCCTGGACGAGTGAGGCCGGCATTAAAGAGCTATCGCTTGCTCTCGAGGCAGAGGCGTTCGGAGAGGACGGTAATTTTCCGCCTGATCACCCGCTAGCGTTGCTTCCTCCGGATGAACAGGGTCCGGGCTTTCCTCTAACTGTCTTTATCGACATCGACGGAGACGAAAGATAGCTGTCGGTACCTATATAAAGATGTCCCTCAGGCCACATTTCGGCTAATTCTTTCGCAGACAGATGGTTACGCTGTGGGGATAGATTATCTCCCTGTGAGTGTTAAGCGGCAGGGACATATCTAGGCCGGTCGGCGGCGAGTGGGGACACGATAACGCTGGTAGTTCGGCCGAGGGTAGGTATACGCTTTCTACTGATCGGCGAGAAGGCGCGTCGTGGTCCACGGCACGGATGCCGACCGGGGCGCGGCCACCAGACCTCGCCGAAGGTGCGCAGGAAATCGTGCGGCTTGCCCAGGCGGAGGGTGGCGAGACAGGTACGTTCACGAGCAGGGACAGCACGGATCCGTGGTGATCTGTTCACGTGCGGCCGCTCGCGCGATCCGGCGGCGCTAGAATGTCATGGCTTCCTGCCATGAGAACCGAGACTGGATGTTATTCGAGCGCATTTCCCTAGCGGCGCATCCGGGAAATCTTCCGGATGCCATTGCATTGAGATTCAACCCGACTCACGGGGATGCGTCGTATTTCGAGCGATTCGGGGTGGTATGCCCATCATCGGTGGCACGGGCCGTACCCAAGCGGAAGGCCGAGTACCTCGCTGGAAGGCGCGTGGCGATCCATTCGCTTCGCGAGGCCGGGATCGACGTGGCCGACTTGGGAACGGGCTCGTTGCGGGCTCCGCTGTGGCCCGACGGATATACCGGAAGTATCACGCACTCACATGACATGGCTGCGGCTGTCGCTCCGCGGAAGGGCGAGGTGTCGGGCGTTGGCATCGACCTTGAGCCAGTAGCATCGACCGATGCGATGGTTGCGATTATGCAGGTTGCGCTCTCACCGTCAGAGCAGCTGGCGCTCAATCCGCTTGCCTTGCACGTGGGCGAGCCGGCCGCGGTGACGATCGCGTTCTCTGCCAAGGAAAGTTTTTACAAGGCCACCGCCGCTGGGGTGGGGCGCTTCTTCGATTTTGCCGCGTTGCGCATTACCTCCGTGAGTGTTGATCGGGGTTTCATCGAGGCGAAGGTTGCCGAGGTCCTTGCACCTAACCTCATGCCAGGTTGTGAATTCTTGCTGGGCTTTTCTGCCTTGGGCGGGGACGTCGTCTTCACCAGTTGCGCCTGGTGTCGGTGAGGGAGGGCAGGTGAGGCAGGTGAGGCAGGTGAGGCAGGTGAGGCAGGTGAGGCAGGTGAGGCTCCGTATCCTGTGTTACTCGCGAGTGACAACGTGATATTCAGTCTGCGACACCCCGTGTTAAATCGGGTGAAGGCGGTCTCTGGCCCTCCCATCGCACGCTCGGTACGGCGCTTGACTTCAGCCGTGACGTCACATAATACTCGCCAATGGTGCTTTAGCATTCTCGCGCCGCCAAAGCATACGAATTTCATCTGCGCTGAAGAAACGTCATTTAAGGAAGTTGACGAATATGCTGGGGAATATGGGGGTCGGCGTTTGCGCCTGGGGTGGCATCGGCGTCGAGTCAGGGAATAGAAGGTCCGGCCTGCGCATGGCGGGTGCCGCAACTCGCGGCAGCATGCCTGCACGTGCAATAGCCGCGCATCGGCGGGCATGCAGGTACGCCTGCGATCATGCGCCGACACTCGATGCACGCGGCTTCTTCAAGACCGCTCAGGTCTCACAGCAACATGCGCGGCCTTTCCAGGCAACGACCCAGCAACGCACTAGAGACCGAACAGCTCGTTATTAACCGGCAATGCCTGTTCGCCCCGGGGGGGCAGTGAGCGCGTTGCCAGCGAACGATCGTGTCGTTCTACCGACGCGTGCCCGATGTGGAACCGCCCGATCGACCTCCAGGGCTTACGACCACCATCAACCATCAATGAGCACGATAAATGAGTAAGCCTCAGTTGCTTTGCCTTCCATTTGCCGGTGCAGGTGCGTCGTTCTTCAATGAGTGGAAGCCCCTTACGCAGCGATTCGAGGTCGTTCCGGTGCAACTGCCAGGCCGCGAGAAGCGCTTCTGCGAACCCTTCTACACCGACGTGTTCGAGGCATCGGCCGGTCTTGCCGCCGAACTGAACGAACTGGTCGATCCCGAGCGCGACATCGTTTTCTTCGGGCACAGCCTTGGCGCCGTGCTGGCGTATGAGCTTGCACATGCGCTCGTGCGCCAAGGCAACCATCGCGTCATCGGCCTGGCGGTCAGCGGGTCACCGGATCCCTGGACGCCGCGCAAGGAGCGCGCCACCGGCCTGGACGACGAAAAGTTTCTTGCACGAGTCAGCGAGTTTGCCGGATATACACATAGTGCGCTCGAAGATCCGCTGATGCGCGAGTTGCTGCTCCCGACCTTGCGCGCAGACGTCGAAATGCACGAGAAGTACAAGGCTCGTACGGAGGCCGTTCTGGATGTGCCGATCCTGATGGTGAGGGGCGATGACGACGAGCTCATCAGCGACGATCAGCTCCAGGGCTGGGTACGCGCGACGAGTGCGGGTGCACGTGCGGAGTCATTGCCCGGGGGGCATATGTACCTGACCGAGCGTCCGAGGGAGCTCCTTGAAATGCTTGAACAGCGTTTTCTCTAGCTGGCCCGGGAGACCGTGACATGAGCCAGCAGAGATTGTCGGGAAAGGTTGGAATCGTCACCGGAGCGGCGAGGGGCCTGGGACGCGCATGCGCATCGCGTTTCGCGGAGCACGGCGCCGACCTGTTGCTGATCGACGTAGCGAGGGATCTGCCAGGCGTACCCTACCCACTGGGCAACGAAAGTCAGCTCGCGTACACCGCCGGGTTGTGCGAGGAGGCCGGCGCCGTCGTGCAGACGGCGCACGTGGACGTGCGCAACCAGGCGCAGATCGATGCCGCGGTGGCCCAGGCGATCGCTCGCTTCGGGCATATCGATTTCCTCGTCAACAATGCCGGCATCGCGGCGCCATCGGGAAAGATCGCTCACGAGATCACCGAGGACGAATGGGCGCTGATGATCGACGTGGACCTCAACGGTGCCTGGCGGATGATTCGCAGTGTCGGAAAGTTCATGCTGGATGCCCGCTCCGGCAGCATCGTCAACATCGCCTCGACAGCGGGCCTCGTGGGCTACCGGCACTTTGCGGGATACGTCGCAGCCAAGCATGGCGTGATCGGCCTGACCAAGGCCGTTGCCCTCGACTACGCGCCGTACAAGGTGCGTGTCAATGCCGTCTGTCCGGGTTCGGTCCGTGACGCCGACCATGTCGAGGGCCGCATGCTCTCGGAGATCGCGCGTTCGCTGGATGTCGCCGTCGCCGAACACGAGCAGGTGTTCGTCCAGGCACAACCCATGAACGCGCTGATCGAGCCTGAAGACATCGCATCGGCGGCGTTGTGGCTTGCATCGGACGAAACCGTGCGGATGACGGGAAGCACGGTCACCGTGGATGGGGGCTTCTCCATTCGTTGAGTTGTGCTCGGGAAGTCGCTGGTTTCCACCCATCACGTGAGAGGGACATTACGTACCATGGAAAGCACCGCTGCCATTTCGAAGCTGAAGGAAGCTGCGCACGCCGATTGGCCGTCCGCCATGCGCAAGCGAAACGGCTGGCACATCCATGCCGTCGCCTGCCGGCTCGTTGCGGCAACGGATGAAGAAGCCATCGGCGCGATGCTTCTGGCGCTGGATGAACAGCTTTCAGGCATGGGGTGGACAGGGTCCGGCGCGGCACTTCATGTCGCTACCGTCGCGGCGCCATCCGCGTCCGAGGTGGCCCGGCGGCAGCGCACGCGTGAAATGTCGCGTCTGCTGCCGTACGGCACCGGACAGATCCTGCGTGCAATGGTCTTGCGATACGTCGATGGTCAAAGGGACCTGATCCTTGTCGGCGACCGGGCGGTGCTTGACCAGGACGCCTTGCAGCGCATTGCGCGATACTGCCTTTCTCGCGGTGAGGCGCCTCTGCCCATCGTGCTGCGGCACTTGCCGCGACCGTCGGCGGCCGACATCGACGCATTCGTCGGCGCCGATGTATCGCCCACCTTCGAATGGGACGGGAGGGGCACCCGGCAGGCAGGGCAGTCGGTGGTGGAGATCGACGCAGGTGCAGACATGGCGCCGGAATGCTGGTTGGCGGCGTTGGGCTCGGCGCTATCCCGTTTCCATGGCAAGCCATCGCCTGCCGTCGCCATCCTGCGGGAAGAGGCGTCGCATGGCAGCGAACTCGCTTTGGGCGCGACGGGGTTTCGACTCGCAAGCCTGCTTTCGACCGGCGACGCCAGCGTCTCCCATGTGCTGGATCATTCCCGCGCACAGCTCACGAACGCGATGCGGTACACGGAGAGCCTGCTCGGCGCGCTGAACGAAAGGTACGAGCGCCCTCTCGACGTGGCTGTCGGTGTGATCTTTCCGCACGATATCGACGGCATCGTGGACATGGACTATATGCCCTGCAGCAGCGCGATGTTTCCCATCACGCTGGTTGTCGGCAATCGCGGAAGCGGTCGCCTTGCCTGTCATTTCGACGGGGCCATGTATTCGGCGCCGTCGATCCAGTGGTTGCTTCGTTGCGTGGCCCACGCTTGCCGCCAGTTGCAAGGTTCGGAAGCTGCCCGGCTTGCCGATGTCGAGTTGCTGCCGCCCGAGGTGCGAGAGGAAGTGGTGGCCCTTGGCCGTTCCGGTGGAGGGCGGGTCCCGGATGCCGACCGTATCGAAAGTGCCTTTGGGCTCGTGAGCGCCCGGCAGCCCGATGCGATCGCGATTTCTTTCGACGATGAGGAGCTGATGTACGCGGAACTCGATCTCCGCTCCAGTCTGGTTGCGGCCGCCCTGGCGGCGCGTGGCGTCACCTCTGGAAGCTTCGTCGGCATCTGCCTGGAGCGATCGGCGGCGGTCATCGTCGCCATGCTGGCGATCTTGAAGTGCGGCGCCATCTACGTACCCATGGACCCGGCTTATCCGCGCGAACGGCTCGAATACACCGCGAGCGACGCCGGTCTGGCGCTCACCATTACGGACGACGGAACCTTCCCCGAGGTCGCCGGCATGGCAGTGACGACGATCGAGGAACTCGCGCGCGAGGCCGACGGCTGCCGCCCCTGGCAGGCTGTGGGGGGAGCCGATGGCGACGCGGCCTACATGATCTACACCTCGGGATCGACGGGCCGGCCCAAGGGTGTACTCATCCCGCATCGGAACGTGATCGCCCTGATCGACGCGACCCGCGAAGGGCTCGAACTGTCGCCGCGCGATACGTGGACCTTGTTCCACTCCAGTGCCTTCGATTTCTCCGTCTGGGAGATCTGGGGCTGCCTGCTGACCGGCGGCCATCTCGTCGTCGTCCCGCACTGGGTTTCCCGCGACCCCGAGCAATTTCGCGAGCTTATCGGACGCAAGTCGGTGAGCGTGTTGAACCAGACACCTTCGGCCTTTTACCAGTTGATCGAGGTCGATCGGCGTGCGCCGGTGAGCGATTCGCTTCGCGTCGTGATCTTCGGCGGCGAGCCGCTCGATGCGCGAGCGTTGCTTCCCTGGTTCGATCGCCATCCCGAATCGAGATGCCGGCTGGTCAACATGTTCGGCATCACTGAAACGACCGTGCATGTAACGTGGCAGGAGGTGCGACGGCGGGAGGCCCTGAGTGCGTCGCGGTCGGTCGGCACACCGATTCCCGGTTGGCACCTGTACGTGATGGACGAGCAGCAGCGATTGCTGCCGCCTGGAGTGGCGGGGGAAGTCTATGTAGGCGGCGCGGGGGTAGCGCTTCGCTATCACGGCCGTGACGACCTGACCCAGGCAAGGTTCATGCCCGACCCTTTCCAGAAGGGCATCATGTACCGCACGGGCGATCGCGGCTGCATGCTCGCAAACGGTACGCTCGAACACTTCGGCCGTCTGGATAATCAGATCAAGCTGCGAGGATTCCGGATCGAGCTTGACGAGATCCGACGCGTCCTCCTCGGCCACGATGCCGTTCGCGCGGCTGCCGTTTTGTTCAACCAGCCGAACCCAGCCGACCCGGCGTCTGCCCGCATCGACGCGTATCTTGTCGCCGAAGGCGCCACCGGCGAGGACATTCGCGCCCACGTGGCCCGGTTCCTTCCCGAGCACATGCTGCCTTCGACGTTCACCTTCGTGCCGGCCATGCCGCTCACGACCAACGGCAAGCTCGATGCCAAGCGTCTTCCGTCCCCGGATTTGTCCGCTCCGGTGCCGCCTACGGCGGCCGATAGCGCGGTGCAGCCACTGTCGGCCATGGAAGAAACGATGCACGCCATCTGGCAGGACGTGCTTGGGCGAGAGATCGGCGCGGACGAAAACTTCTTCGACCTGGGCGGCAATTCTCTACTCGCGGTACGCATTGCGGCCGCGATGCGAAAGCAGGGGCTTCCGCCCCTGCCAATGAGGGACCTTTACACCCACCAGACCATACGAAAACTGGTGGCTGCGCTGGCCTGACAGTGCAGGGGCGTGTGGGGCGGGGCTCGATTACAACCAACGGAAATTCCCATGGACCAGGACATCGTGCGAAACCATGCGACTGTATCCGCCACCGCCCAGGCCTTCCTGGACTATGCGGTGGTCCAGGGCAACTGCCTGGGTCCGGCGGTGCTCCTCGACGACAGCCTGCCGCCGCTGTTTCGCGACTATAAATACCCCCTCCATTCCTGGCCCTGGTTTCTCGGGGAGGATATGCGCAGGATCCTGGAGGAGTGTGCGTGCCTGGTCCCCGAGCTGGTGCACCGGGCGGTCGAAGTGGAATTCGGTGACGACCACCAGCGGCTCGCTGCCTTTTTTGGCTTGCCCAAGCTGGTGGCCCAGCTGTACATGGCTGTACCGCTCGAACCGTCCCAACTGATGCATCGCACGGATGCCATCCTCACGGAAGATGGCCTGAAGATCATGGAGATCAACGTCGGGTCGAATATCGGTGGCTGGCAGATCCAATGGATGGACAGCCTGTACCGCAAGCATCCCTCGCTGAAAGGGTTCTTCGGCCAGGTTCGTTGCGAGTCCAAGGACATCCCGCTTGCGTACATGACGCAGATTGTCGAAAGCGCCAGGACGGTGTCCGGCGACACCGACGACACGGTGCATGCTTTCGTGCTTGTTCCCGCCGAATTTCTTGATATTCCCGATAGCGAGCAGACGATCAATGCCGTGTTCCAGGACGCCGCGGCGGCCTGCGGTTGCCGCGGGGCGATGCACTTCGCAAGCGGATACGACGAGTTGAAATTCACTCCTTCCGGGGTCTATTTCGCTGGGCAGCGGATTACCGCCATCGTTTCTTCCTTTCCGGGCGACGACGGTCCTGCGCAGCCCAAGGAACTCTTTCGCGCCTATCTTGGCGGACAGGTTGCATGGCCGGACAACCCGTTCATCGCCACGGTGCGGGACAAGCGCTCGCTGGCGTTGCTGCACAAGCACAAGAACAGCGCCGTGTTCAACGAGTACGAGCGCCGCCTGATCGACTACTTCATCCCGTGGGGCACCGAGGCCAGTCCTAAACAGGTCGAATTCAAGGGTGCCCAGATCGACCTGGAAATCCTTCTGTTGCAGCAGCGGGAGCAGTTCGTCATCAAGATCGCTTACGGCGCGCAAGGTAACGATGTGCACGTCGGCAAGTTCAGGACGGATGAAGAGTGGGCGGAGGTCGTAGGTCGCGCCATGCGAGAACCCGGCTGGCTCGTGCAGGAGTTCTGCGGCTCGTTGCCGTTCTACGGGCAGTCGGGCGAGCGGGGTTACGCGCTCCATGACGTCGTGTGGGGCATCTTCGGCTTCGGCACGAAGTACGGTGGGTGCTGGCTGCGTCTGATGAAACGTGGAGACAGCGATGGCGTCATCAACTCCGCCAAGGGCGCGCAGGAAACCATTGTCTATGAAGTGTTCGCATGAGCGCCGCCGGCGTGCGTTGGCCCGCTAGCCCTCAGGGGGAGAAAGCACCATGTTGAGTTCCAGCCCTTGGACCATGGCGTTCAAGCCCAATACGCAAGCGCGGATGCGCCTTTTCTGCATCCCATATGCGGGTGCCGGGGCGTCCGCATACCGTGATTGGCATGCGTCGATTCGCGACGACGTCGAGGTTGTCGGCATCCAGTTGCCCGGGCGCGAGAACCGCTTTTCGGAGCCTCATCCCGGTTCGATCGACGACATCGTCGGCCAGCTCAGCGAAGTTATCGCCCAGTACGCCGACAAGCCATTTGTGCTGTTCGGGCATAGCCTTGGCGCGCTTGTCGGCTATGAGCTGACGCGGGCCTTCCAACAGCTGCGCGGCACGGCCCCTCGCCACCTCATCGTGTCCGGCACGCGGGCACCCCGCTGTCCGCGGCGGGACGAGCCTATCCACCAACTGGATGACGATACGTTTCTGGAGCGAATCAAGTCCTTCAACGGCACGCCGCCATCGTTGCTTCAGGACGTGGAGTTGATGAAGCTCTTCACACCGTTGCTGCGTGCCGACTTTCGCGCTGCGGAATCCTACCGGTATGTCGATCGTGGGCTCGTCGGGTGCCCGGTTACCGTGCTGGGTGGCGACGAGGATGATGGCGTGCCGCTGGACGACCTTCGTGCCTGGTCGTCCATGTGTCGATCGTCGTGCGGTGTGCACGTCTTCCGCGGCGATCATTTCTTTATCCACGAGCACAAGGCGGCGGTGATCGAGATCGTCAACGGGGTTTTCGACGGCCTGCTTTCGAAGGGCAGGGCGCAATCGCCGGCGCCACGAGGCCTGCTTGAAGAAGGCCTGATGTAAATGGACGCCAGGGCCGTAGTGCAGCAGGTGATCGACGCCGGCATAGCGCTGTATCTGAAGGATGGAAAGCTGGCGTACAAGGCGAAGCGCGGTGCGTTTCCCGAGGCGCTGCAGGCGCTCGTCCGCGAGCACAAGCGGGAGATCGAGAGGTATCTTTCCGGGCAAGGTGCCGCGCTTGGCGAAACGGTGGCGCCTTTGTCGCCCGTGGCGGCGGAGCACCGCGGCATTCTCTCCTTTGCACAGCAGCGCCTCTGGTTCCTCGATCAGCTCGGCCACGGCAGCGCGCATTACAACATGCCCGCGGCGCTTCGCCTGTCCGGATCGCTCGACCGCCAGGCATTGCAGGCGGCTCTCAACGAAATCGTTCGTCGCCACGAGATCCTGCGAACCACCTACGACAAGACGGCTGTCGGTGGCGTCCAGCAGGTTGCGCCGCCGCTGCCTTTGTCGTTGCCGGTGTCGGACTGGTCGCGCTTGAGTGAAGAGGAGCAGGCCGCCCGGATCGACGCGTCGATGCGCCAGGAGCAATCGACGACGTTCGATCTGTCGCGCGACGTCATGATCCGCGTGTCGCTGGCCCGGCTTTCCGCGGACAGCCACATCCTGTTCGTCACCCTGCACCACATTGCCGCGGACGGTTGGTCCCTCGGGATACTTGTCCGCGAGTTCGCCGCCCTGTACCAGGCATTTGTCGAAGGGCGGGAGCCCACATTGCCGCAGCTCCCGATCCAATACGCGGACTATGCGCACTGGCAGCGCAACGCGGTATCGGGCGAGCTCACGCAAAAACATCTTGCGTTCTGGCGCGACGAACTCGCAGGCGTCGCGCAACTGCACAATATGCCGACCCACCGGCTTCGCGCTCCGCAGCAGGCCACGGCGGGCAAATGCGTGTACCAGGTAGTGGATGCGCCGCTTCTGGCCGATCTGATCGCGCTGGGAAGCCGTCATGGCGCCTCGTTGTTCATGGTGCTGCATGCGGCGTTTGCGCTTCTTCTGGCCCGCTGGAGCGGCGACGAGGACATTGTCTTGGGCACGCCTGTCGCCGGTCGCGACCACAACGACATCGACCGCCTGATCGGCTGCTTCGTCAATACGCTTGCCCTGCGCAGCCGTGTTACGCCGGGCTTGTCCTTCGACCAGTTCTTGCGGGAATCCAGGGATTCCACATTGCGCGCCTACGCGCACCAGCAAATACCTTTCGACATGGTGGTGGAGAGCCTGAATCCGCCGCGCAGCCTGAGCCACTCGCCGCTGTTCCAGGTGATGTTCGCGCTGCAGAACTACGACATGGGAGCGTTGGCGCTGCCCGGCATGACCGTCGAGGAACTCGTCTCCGGCCCGCAAAACACCAAGTTCGATATCGCGGTGATCGCCATCGAGTCGGAGGGCGCCTTGCGGTTGTCATGGACCTTCGTCGACAGCTTGTTCGAGCTGTCGACGGTGCAGAGCATGGCGTCGAGTTTCATCCATTTGCTGCAGGCGATCGTGGCCGATCCCGCACAATGCGTCGAGCGGCTGCCGTTGCTGGGCGCAGAACAGGCCGAAGCGATGCGCGAGGCCGCACAAGCGAGGCAAGGCTACCTTGTCCACGACGCCTGGGGCGCCATCCAGCCCCAGGGCGCCGCAGGGCGTGTGAGCGGCACGCGGCCCGGGCAGGTTGCGGGCAGCCCCGTGTGGTACGACACGGGCGATATCGGTTTCCTTCGCTCCGACGGCGGCGTCACGATCCTGCGCGGCGAACGCGATAGCGAGACCATCAACGGCCATAGCTTCACAACCAGGATGATCGAGGCGGCCGTGCTCGATACGGGGCTGGCCGAATCCGCCATCGTCAGGATGCTGAGGTTCGGTGAAGCGGAAGCGCCGTCGCTGATCGCGTACGTCGTTCCGCGCGGAGACGACCGGAACGGTTTTACCGAGGCCTGCCGCGAGGCCCTGCGCGCACACGTGCCCGATTTCATGCTGCCGGCAGTCTTCGTGGCGATCGACGCACTGCCCTTGCTGGCGGACGGGACCGTCGATGTCGCACGGCTGCCGGTGCCCGTGATGCCGATTGCCGCCGTGGCTGCGCACACGCCGCCGAGCCATGCACTGGAAGAGCAACTGTGCGAGATCTGGTGCCTCGCATTGTCACTGGAATCGGTCGGTATCCATGACAGCTTCTTCGACGTGGGTGGCACGTCGTTGCACAGCATCATCGTCCAGCAGGAGATACTCAACCGTACCGGACTGAACATCGACGTCACGGACCTGTTCACCTATCCCACGATCGCCGGCCTGGCAAAGTACCTCCAGCAGCGCACGCGCGAGGGTGAACGCGACAGCGAAGACACCGGCGCCGGCCTGGAGCGCGATCGCGCCGAGCCGGCGGGGGCAGAGCATGGTCGCCGTTCCACGAACGGCGCCATCGCCATCATTGGCATGGCAGGCCGCTTTCCCGATGCACGCGATGTGGAAACCTTCTGGGAGAACATCAAGAACGGCAGGGAGTCGCTCACCGTTTTTACCGACGAGGAACTGCTGGCCGAAGATGTTCCGCCGGAATTGCTGGCCGATCCCGCCTACGTGAAATCGGGTGTCGTGCTTGAAGGGATTCGCGAATTCGATGCCGCCTACTTCGGATTCACGCCGCGCGAAGCGGAAGTCATGGATCCCCAGCAGCGCCTGCTGTTCGAATGTGCGGTGGAAGCGCTCGAACAGGCCGGCTATGGCGACGACGCCATGGCACGGCCGGTGGGCGTGTACGTGGGCACGGGCGAGAGCCACTACCTGTTCGAGAACCTGCTGCCTCAGTCCCAGGCGCTCGAAACGCTGCGCATCGCGGTCGTGCACGGTACCCGGCCCGATTTCATGGCCACGCGCCTGTCGCACCGTCTGAACCTGGCCGGGCCCAGTGTTAGCATCGGCACGGCATGTTCGACGTCGCTGGTCGCCGTGCACGAAGCCTGCCAGAGCCTGCTCGCCGGCGAATGCGAGATGGCACTGGCCGGCGGTGCATCGATTTCGCAGCTAGGCCCCCGCGGGTACCTTTACCAGGAAGGTTTCATCACATCACCGGACGGGCATTGCCGCGCCTTCGACAAAGATGCGGCCGGTACCCGGAGTGGCAGCGGCGCCGCGCTGGTTTTGCTCAAACGCCTGGAAGACGCGCTGGCCGATGGCGATACGATCCATGCCGTCATCCGCGGCTCGGCTATCAACAACGATGGTGCGGACAAAGTGGGCTATACCGCGCCGAGCGTACTGGGCCAGGCACGCGCCATCGCACGCGCGCATGCCGTCGCCGGAGTTGCCGCGGACTCCATCGGTTACGTGGAAACGCACGGGACCGGAACGTCGCTGGGCGATCCCATCGAAATCCGGGCGTTGTCCAGGAGCTTCGCCGGCGCGCCCGCGCAGAGCTGCGCGCTGGGCGCCGTGAAGCCGAACATCGGTCACCTCGACTCGGCCGCCGGCGTGGCGGGTCTCATCAAGACCGTGAAAGTGCTGAGCGAGCGGCAAATTCCGCCCACGGTGAATTTCAGGCAGCCCCATCCCCAGATCGATTTCGAAAACAGTCCGTTTTACGTCAGTAAGGAACTCAGTCACTGGGAGGGTGGCGCCACACCGCGCCGCGCCGGCGTCAGTTCGTTCGGCATCGGCGGGACCAATGCGCACGTGGTACTCGAAGAGTCCCCCGCGACCGAGCCAGGCCATGGCTATCGGGAAAACCATCTCGTGCTCCTTTCGGCGAAGACCCCGACCGCTCTGGCGCGGATGTCGGCGGACCTTGCGCAATGGATGGGCACGCATGGGGACAGGGAACTGGCGGATGTGGCATACACGCTGCAGCGAGGTCGCTCGGCCCATGGCCACCGTCTTGCCTTCGTCGCCCGTTCGATGCCCGATGCCGTGCAAGCCCTCCTGGACGAGGGCGGCACGCATATCCTCGCGCCGTCCGGCGAGACTGCCGGGGAAGCGTCGGTCGTGTTCCTGTTCACGGGCCAGGGCTCGCAATACGTCGGCATGGGGGCAGGGCTGTATCGCGTCGAGCCGGTGTTCAGGGAGTGCGTCGACACCTGCGCGGAATGGCTCGTGCCACACCTGGGCCTCGACCTGCGCCAGGTGATGTTCGCCGCGGCCGACGATTCGCTGGCAGAAGACGCCATCGCTCGTACCGACCTGGCGCAGGTGGCGCTGTTCGTCTTCGAATACGCGCTGGCCCGCCAATGGATGGCTTGGGGTCTGCAGCCTGCGGCCATGCTGGGGCACAGCCTTGGCGAGTATGTCGCTGCCTGTCTGGCCGGCGTTTTCTCCCTGGAGGATGGCCTGAAGCTCGTGGCGGCCCGCGGCCGCCTGATGCAGCAGGCGGAGCCGGGCAGCATGCTCAGCGTCCGGCTGGGTGAAGAGGCGGCGCAAGCGCTTGCCCGGGAGTGGTCGTGTGAACTGGCCGCCGTGAACGGTCGCGCCGACTGCGTGATCAGTGGTCCACGGGATGCCATCGATGCGCTTGCCGCTCACCTGGGCGAACGCGATGTGTCCTGTCGCGTGCTTCGCACCTCTCACGCCTTCCACTCGCGGATGATGGCCCATGCAGCAGTGCAACTGGGCGATCTCGTCCGGTCCATTCCGCTTTCCGCGCCCGCACTTCCCTTTGTTTCCAATGTCACCGGACGCTTTATCGAGGTGGCGGAGGCTACGGATCCAAACTATTGGATCCGCCACCTCGTTGGCACGGTGCGCTTCGCCGATGGGCTGGACACGTTGTTCGCCGACACCTCCGTCCTGCGTCGTAAGCGGCTGATGTTGGAGGTTGGCCCCGGTATCGCGTTGACTTCGCTTGTGCGCAAGCACGCCACGACGCCCGACGTGGTGGCCATTGCATCCGGCAGACATCTCCACGATGAACGCGACGACGATGCCGTGCTGCTTGCGGCCCTGGGCCAGCTATGGGTTCACGGTGCCGCCGTGGACTGGCGGGGATTCCACACCGGTGAGCAACGACGCCGCATTCCCCTGCCGGCCTATCCGTTCGAACGCCAGCATTACTGGATAGATGCCGGCAAGGGCATGGCACATCCCGACACGACGAAAAAGGCCACTCGGGCGCCGGGTGGCTTCCATGTCCCAACCTGGACAGACACACCGGCCTTGCCACGGGCACCCGAGGGTGACCGTGGCCTCTGGCTCATTTTTGCCGACGAGGGTGGCGTCGCGGCGAGCCTCCGGGAGCGGCTGGCTGCCGGCCCCGCACACGTGGTGACCGTCTGCCGTGGCAGCGACTTCGCGCAGGAAGGCGAGGTCGCGTATCGCATCGATCCCGGTTCGGAGCAGGATTACCGGCGATTGGCGGGCCTGCTCGCCATGCACAAGCCTGAGCAGATGCGTGTCGTACACCTGTGGAACAGCGACGGAGCCGATATCGTCGAGCGCCTCGACCGCACCGAGTACGCTGAAACGGTGGCGTTCGAAAGCCTGCTCTACCTGGCCAGGGCGTGCGATGCCGCGATGCCCCACGTCCGGGTCGAGCTTAACCTGGTCACCCGGAACGTCTTCAACGTAACCGGCAGCGAGATTATGGCGCCGGAATTCGCCATCGCACCGGGTCTGGGCAAGGTTATCGCGCAGGAGTACCCACAGTTCCGTACTGCGCACATCGATCTGGCCTCGCCAGGCAAGGACCATGTAGACATGGAGCGCTTGGCCGACCACCTGCTGGCCGAGTGTGCGGCGAAGGAACGGCCGGCGCATGTGGCCTACCGCGGGCGAAAGCGATGGCTTCAACGCAACGAGAGCCTGGCGCTCGCGCGTACGGGGCGGACAGCGGTTCGTAAAGGCGGCACTTACCTGATCACCGGCGGCATGGGGTTGATCGGCTTGCAACTTGCGAAGGAACTGGCACGGCAGGGGGCGGGTGCCCTGGTGCTTGTCGGCCGGTCGACATGGCCGCCACGCGAATCCTGGGCGACGTTGCACGCGACCGCATCCAGCGGCCAGGCCGGGATTTACGAGACGCTCCTGGCTATCGAAGCACTCGGGGCGAAAGTGAGCATCAAGCGTGCCGATGTGGCATCGCTGGAGCAGATGCAGCGGGTGATCGCCGACACCGAGGACGAGTTCGGCGCTATCCACGGTGTCATCCACGGCGCGGGAAAGGTGCACGATGCACTGCGCCCGCTGGGCGGCATCGGGATCGACGATCGCCGCGAGCAATTCCAGCCGAAGGTTGCGGGCACCCAGGTGCTGGATGAGGTGCTCGCGGGGCGCGAACTCGACTTCTGCCTGTTGATGTCGTCGCTTTCCTCCGTGCTCGGTGGCCTGGGTTTCGGTGCATATGCCGCGGCGAACAGTTACCTCGACGCCTATGCGCAATGGAAACACCAGCAGGGCGACACGGCGTGGCGGGCGGTGAACTGGGACGCCTGGCGGTTCACGGAGGCCGCGGCCACCGATCGTTTCGGCATGAGCGCCGGTGAAGGTATCGCGGCGTTGAATGCGATCCTCGTGGCCGTGCCGATGCCGCAAGTCATCAGCTCCGCAGGCGACCTGACCTCCCGCTCCGAAACGTGGCTTCGACCGGCCGACGGCACGCCCGCGCTTGCCCCGGCCCACGCCCGGCCGACGATGCGCACGGCGTTCACGGAGCCCCGGAACGCCCAGGAAATGCACCTGGTGAGTATCTGGAAGGAGATGCTTGGGTACACGGAAATCGGAATACACGACAACTTCTTCGAGCTAGGCGGCGATTCCGTCCTCATCACGAAGCTGCTGGCGAGGATCCGCTCGGTGCCGGAGTTCGACGGCGTCAACCTGACCATCAAGCAATTGTTCGAGATGCCCACCGTCGCGCAGCTTTCGGCATGGGCGGACGACGTACGCCAGGCGGCCGAACTGGCGAAGAAAAGCGAATCGCTGCGTGCACGCAGCAAGACGGTCGAGATGGGCGAGATATGAAGGCATCGCGGCCGACGCAGCGATGACGGCCACCAGGTATTGGACACCGCATGAACCACCCCGAGGTTGACTGATGGATATCAAGAATCTGGTGAACAAGGCGCTCGACGCCGGCATCTTGTTGAGCGCCAGGGAAGGCCGCCTGGTTTTCGAAGTGACAGGCGCACCGATGTCCGTCGAGCTGCGGGAGGAACTTCGCGAGCACAGGGATGCGTTGCTTGCCTACCTGGGTGGAATGGGCGCGGCCGTGGCCCAGACCCCCGGCGTGACGAACGTGCCTCGCATCCAGCGGCGGCCGCCCGGCGGCGACAGGCCACTGCTGTCTTATGCGCAGCACCGCCTGTGGTTCATCGATCGCATGGGTGGCAGCAGCCAGTACAACATGCCGAGCGCGTACCGGCTGAAGGGTTCCCTCGATCGCTCGGCCTTTGCACGCGCATTCCGCGATGTGATTCAGCGGCATGAGGTTCTGCGTACCAATTTTGTGGAAGAGCACGACAGCGTCTTTCAGCACATCCACGACGCGATCGAGTTGCCGCTCGTCGAAATGGATCTCAGGGCACTGCCGGTCGAAGAACGGGAAGAGGAGGTTCATCGCATCTTCAACCACGATGCCGTCGCTCCTTACGACCTCGCGTTGTCGCCCCTCATCCGTATCCATCTGTTGGCCCTCGCCGGCGACGAGCATGTCGTGATCGTCAACATGCACCACATCGTTTCCGATGGCTGGTCGATCGACGTGCTGGTACGTGAATTCGCCGTGCTCTATGCCGCGTACCAGGGCGGACACCAGCCCGAGCTCGAGCCACTGGCGATCCAGTACGCAGACTACGCGCAATTGCAGCGCACGTGGATGGAGGGCGAAGCGGTCGAAGGCCAGTTGGCCTTCTGGCGTGCGCAGCTTGCCGGCATTCCCGCGGTACACAACCTTCCACTGGACAAGCCGCGCGGATCGCAGCAGGATTTTTCCGGCGGAACGCACGTCCAGGCATTCGGTCCGAAACTTTCGGCCCGCATTCGCCAGTTCTGCAAGGAACGTGACGTTACACCGTTCATGTTCCTCGAAACGGCGTTTGCACTCCTTGTCCATCGCTTGAGCCACGCTCCGGACGTGGTGATCGGCACCCCGGTCGCCGGAAGGGAACACCGCGAGACGCAAGCGCTGATCGGATTCTTCGTGAACACGCTGGTCGTCCGGAGCCGCTTCGAGGCGGAGCTGTCGTTCGATGAATTGTTGCGTCGAAACAAGTCGACGATCCTGGACGTGTTCTCCTACCAGCACACGCCCTTCGAGCTCCTGGTGGAAGAGATCAAGCCGGCACGGAGCCTGAGCTATAACCCCATCTTCCAGCTCATGTTCAACGTGCAGAGCGTGGGGCAGTCCGAGCTGGCGTTGCCCGGTCTCACCTTGACACCCCTGTTCGCCCGCACGGGCGTCACCAAGTTCGATCTGTCCGTGGACGTCACCGAATCCAGGGCAGGCATGACGGCGGTCTGGGGATACAAGACTTCCCTGTTCCGGGAAGAGACGGTTGCGCGGTTCGCGGAGAGCTACCGCCTGCTTCTCGAGGGCGTGCTTCACAATCCGCTGGCAGACACCGCGCAACTACCGATCCTGCCCGAGGGCGACCTCGAGATGCTGACGCGATGGAACCGCACGGATCATCCGTTTCCCGACACCTGCATCCACACACTGTTCGAGGCACAGGCGGCGCGCACGCCGGATGCCGTCGCCGTGTCGTACGCGGGCGCTCGGCTTTCCTATGCGGAGCTGGACGCGCAAGCGAACCGGTTGGCGCATGGCCTGAGGGCACGGGGCGTTGTCGGCGACACCCTGGTCGGTGTCGCCATGGAGCGATCGCTGGACATGGTGATCGCATTGCTCGGTATCCTGAAAGCCGGCGGGGCGTATGTTCCGCTGGATCCCAGCTATCCCGATGATCGGCTGCGTTTCATGGCGAAGGACGCGCAAGTACGCCTCGTTCTTACGCAGCAACGCTTCCGGCCGCGCTGGCAGGGCTTTGGCACGTCCTGCCTGGCGGTGGACGATCCGGAACTTCTGCAGGCGGCCGGCTCCCCAGTCGCGCCCGTTGCGGCGGCACCGGACCCCTCGGGCCTGGCCTATGTCATCTATACCTCGGGGTCGACCGGCACGCCGAAGGGCGTGATGAACTCGCACAGGGCGCTGGCCAACCGCATCGACTGGATGCAGCGGGAATACCTCCTGCAGCCCGACGATCGCGTCTTGCAGAAGACCCCCTATAGCTTCGACGTTTCCGTATGGGAGTTTTTCTGGCCATTGACGGTCGGCGCAAGCATCGTCATGGCCCGGCCGGAAGGCCACAAGGACCCGCTCTATCTGCGCGACGTCATCCGGGAGGAAGGTGTCACGACGCTGCACTTCGTGCCGTCGATGCTCGCCAGCCTGCTCGATGCGATCGACTGGGCCGGCCTGACCTGCGTGCGCAGGGTGTTTGCCAGCGGCGAGGCATTGAGCCAACCCCTCGTGGAGCGCTATTGGGCGACCGGCACAACAGCGTCGTTGCACAACCTTTACGGGCCTACGGAAGCCGCGATCGATGTGAGCTACTGGGACTGCCGGCAGTCTACCGAGGACCAGGGCGTGCCGATCGGCCGCCCGATCAGCAACGTCCAACTGCATGTGCTCGATGCCCACCGGCAGCACGTGCCGGTGGGTTGTTTCGGCGAGTTGCATATCGGCGGGGTCGCCGTCGCCAAGGGCTACGTGGGCAATGCCGAGCTGACTCGCGAGAAATTCATCGCCGATCCCTTCTCGAACGTCGCTGGCGCCAGGCTCTACAAGACGGGCGATCTGGCGCGCTGGCTTCCCGGTGGCTACCTCGAATTCGCCGGGCGCCTGGATCACCAGGTGAAATTGAACGGCGTCCGCATTGAACTGGGCGAGATCGAGGCGCACCTGCGAGCCCAGGCCGACGTTGGCGATTGCGTCGTCATTGCCGACAGCGAGCGCCCGGATCACCAGCACCTCGTTGCGTACGTCGTCAGCCTACGGATCGCCGGGGAGTCGGATACCGAGGACTGGCAAGCGCGGCGGAATGAAGAAACGAGCATCCTCAAGTCCGGGCTCAAACAGCACCTGCCCGATTTCATGGTGCCTTCGCTATTCGTTTTCCTGGATGCGCTCCCGCTATCGGCGAACGGGAAAGTGGACAGGAAGGCGCTCGCCAGGCCTTCGGCGCCGGTGGCGCACAGGGCCTACGTGGCGCCGAGGCAGGAGCTGGAGCGGGAACTGTGTCGCATCTGGGAGGAGGTCCTGCACGTCGACGAGGTCGGCATTCATGACAGCTACTTTGATATCGGAGGCACATCGCTTCTGTGCATCAAGGTGCAGAAGCGCATCAATGACCGCCTGGGCCGTGCCGTCGCTCTCACCGACATATTCGAATTCCCAACCGTCTCCGAACTGGCGTCGCACCTGCGGCGGCCTTCCGGGCCCTCGTCCGATACGGCGATCCGGGCAGACGACGGCGGCCGCACAAGGCAGGCTACGGCCGACATCGCCATCATCGGCATGGCGGGGCGCTTCCCCGAGGCGAACGATGTCGACGCATTCTGGCGCAACCTGGCGGCTGGCCATGAAGCGCTACGCGAGTTCAGTGACGAAGAGCTTCTGGCGGCAGGCATCAGTCGCCAACAGCTCGACGCCCCCGACTACGTGAAGCGGGGCGTGCTTCTCGACGGTCTTGACCAATTCGACGCGGCTTTCTTCGGCCTCACTCCGCGCGAGGCCGAAGTGTTGGATCCGCAGCAGCGCCTTCTCTTCGAATGCGCGGTGGAGGCGCTCGAGCATGCCGGTTACGGCGACGGCACGCGGCCGCGTGCCGTGGGCGTTTTCGTGGGGCAGAGCGAAAGCCAGTACCTCGTCAACCATCTGCTGGGCCGACAGGACTTGCAGGACTCACTCGGCGTCGCACTGCTCCATGCGAACAGCAAGGAGTACACGTCGACGCGCCTGTCGTACAAGCTCAACCTCTCGGGCCCCAGTGTCAGTCTCGGCACCGCGTGTTCGACGTCGCTCGTCGCAGTGCACCTGGCATGCATGAGCCTGCTGCAGGACGAATGCCGGATGGCGCTCGCCGGCGCGGCCAGCGTGTCCCTGCTGGAGCCGCAGGGGTATGTGTACAGGGAAGGGGGCATTGCATCGCCCGACGGGCACTGTCGCGCCTTCGACGCTGCCGCCGCGGGCACGCGTGCGGGCAGCGGTGCGGGCCTCGTCCTGCTCAAGCGTCTGGAGGATGCCCTGGCGGATGGCGACACCATCCATGCGGTGATCAAAGGGTCGGCGACCAACAACGATGGAGCGGTCAAGGTGGGTTACACCGCACCAAGCGTTTCCGGTCAGGCGGCAGTAATCCGGCAGGCCCAACGCCGTGCGGGCGTGAGTGCGGAGAGCATCGGCTACATCGAGACCCACGGCACCGGCACGCGCATCGGCGACCCGATCGAAATCAAGGCGCTGGCAAACGCATTCGCGGAGGTACGCCACGCAGGCTGCCGGCTGGGTACGCTCAAGCCGAACATCGGCCACCTCGACACGGCGGCCGGCATCGCCGGCCTGATCAAGACAGTGCAGGTGCTGAAGCACAAGCAGTTCCCGCCTGCCATCAACTACGGGCAAGCCAATCCGCAGATCGAGTTTGGCGCCACACCGTTCGAGATCAATACGTCGCTTCGCCCCTGGGAAGCCGGCGCTCAGCCACGTCGCGCAGGGGTGAGCTCGTTTGGTATCGGCGGCACCAACGCGCATGTGATCCTCGAAGAAGCACCGCCCATCGCAGGAGGCCACGCACTAGACGGGCACGTATTGCTGCCGGTTTCGGCGAAATCGGCCGCGGCGCTATCGGGCGTGAAATCCCGCCTGGCCCGGCACCTTCGGGATTTTCCCGGGCAGTCGTTGGCGGATGTCGCCTATACGCTGCAAGTGGGCCGTACGCCCCATGCCTACCGTTTCGTCGTGCACAGCAGCGATGCCCTGGACGCCGCGGCGCGCTTGGAGGACGCATCGCCCTCACAACCCGCGGTCATGGTCAAAGAGGGACAACGTGTCGACATCGTGATTATGTTCCCGGGACAGGGGGCGCAGTACACGCGCATGGCACGTGGGTTGTACGAAGGCCAACCGGTGTTCCAGGCAAGCGTGGACGAGTGCGCCGACATTTTGCGCGGCGAGCTTGGATGCGATATCCGCGAGGTCCTCTTTGCTCATGCGGACGATGGGCGGCTCCATGAGACACGGCTCGCCCAGCCCGCCCTGTTCGTCATCGAATACAGCCTGGCCCTCCTGCTCGAATCCTGGGGTATTCGGGCGGCCGCCATGGTCGGGCACAGCCTGGGAGAGTACGTGGCCGCATGCCTCGCGGGCGTGTTCGACCTGCGCAGTGCCCTGCGGCTGGTTGCGGCACGGGGGCGCCTCATGCAGGACATGCCTGCCGGCGCGATGCTCGCCTGCCGTATGGCCGAGGACGCCCTCCAACCCTTGCTTGCCGCCACCGGGTGCTCGCTGGCTGCCGTGAACGGCCCGATGGACATGGTAGCTTCCGGCGACACCGGGGCGATTGCACAATTGCGCGCCCTGCTGGAAGAGCGCGATATCCGCTGCAGCCTGCTGCGTACCTCGCATGCGTTCCACTCCTGGATGATGGACCCGGTGCTCGACGCGTTCCGCGCCGAGCTGGCTCGCGTGGAACTCAAGCCTCCGACACGCCCGTTCGTCTCCAACGTGAGCGGCGCCTTCATCGCCGACGACCAGGCCACGTCCATTGACTACTGGCTGTCTCATCTGCGGGGCACGGTTCGCTTCGACGCCGGCATCCGCACCGTACTTGCCGATACACGCTTCATCGCGTCTGCCAGGGTGCTGGTGGAGGTAGGCCCTGGCGTCACTTTGAGCTCGCTCGTGCAGAAGCAAGCACCGAAAGCAAAGCCGGTGGTGTCGACGCTACGCCATCCACAGGTAACGGATAACGACAGCGACGTGTTGCTGCGCGCGCTGGGGCAGTTATGGCTGACGGGCGTCGATATCGACTGGGCGGCCGTGCATGGCAACACGCGTCCGCGGCGGGTACCTTTGCCGACGTACCCGTTTGAACGGCAGCGCTATTGGATCGATGCCCGCAAGGGTTCGGTAGTGCCGGCCATCGCCGGAAAGGCGTCCAGTGTCGAAGCATGGTTCTACGAGCCTGCTTGGCGCCTGCAATCCGCGTCACTGTTGCCCCCCTCGGACGCCGAGGCAGATGCGAGATGGCTGCTGTTCGCCGACGACACGGGCGTAGCGGACGCGATGGCAGCCCGCCTGCGCGAGGCTGGGCAGGCGGTGACGCTCGTGCGCAGGGCAGACCAGCGGGCCGCGACCGGCGCCGATGCCGGCCTGGTCGTGCAGTCGCCAGGGCAGGGCGACGAGTACCGCCAGTTGCTCCAGCGATTGAGCGAACGTGGCCTAGACGCCACGCATATCGTGCACCTGTGGAGCCTCGACGCATCGAGCTCGTTCGATGCGGTGCAGCGCGCCGGCACCTACAGCCTGCTTGCGTTGACACAGGCGTTCATGGCGGCCCATCCCACGCAGGCCGTGCAACTGACCGTCGTTACCCAAGGTGCCTGGCGGGTCACGGGAAGCGAAGCATTGGTTCCCGCCCAGGCGACCGTAAGCGGCCTTGCCAAGGTGGTTCCGCAGGAATCCGACATCCGCTGCTTCCAGGTCGATGTCGCCGCCGTTGGCGACAGCTCGTCATTCTCTCCGGACACCTTGGCGGCGCAGCTTTGCAGGGAGGTGGCCTTGCATGACCCCGACCGGCAGCATGAAGTCGCATTGCGCGGCATGCAGCGCTGGGTCCGCCACTATCAAGTTGCGCAACAGCCTCGGAAGCCGGTGCGCACGTTGCGCCAGGGCGGGGTCTACCTGATCACCGGCGGGCTTGGAAACATCGGTCTGGCCCTGGCCGACCACCTGGCGCGTATCGTGCAAGCCAGGCTAGTGCTGGTTGGCCGAGCTGCGCTTCCACCGCGTAGCAGTTGGCTCGATCACCTGGCCGACGCATCGGCGGATGCCCAGCTCGTACACCGCCTGAAAGCGCTCATCGCGCTGGAGTCCACCGAGGCCGAGTTCGAGATCGCAACGGCCGACGTCGCCGACGCCGCGCAACTCCATGAAACGTTCGCAAGGGCGCATGCGAGGTTCGGTCGCATCGACGGCGTGATCCACTGTGCCGGCAAGGTGCATGATGCGATGGTCGGGTTGCAGGAGTTGTCGCCCGCGCAATTCGAGGCCCACTACGAAGCCAAGGTCCATGGCCTGCTTGCGCTCGACCGCGTGCTCACCGGTCATGCCGTCGACTTCTGCATGGTGATGTCGTCACTGTCCGCGGTACTTGGCGGCCTTGGGTTCGGCGCGTATGCAGCGGCCAATGCATTCGCCGATGCCTTCGTGCACGACCGCCACAGCCGGGGCGACGAGCGCTGGCTGAGCGTGAACTGGGACGGGTGGGCATTCGGTCCGTCGGCCGCGGGGGACACCTTCAGCATGACGCCTGGTGAAGGCGTGCAAGCCTTCGCACATGCTTTACGAAGCGCCTGGGTGCCGCAACTGGTCAACTCCACGGGGGCGCTGGCGGAGCGGCTGGAGAAGTGGGTCGAACGCGATGCACCGGGGCAGACAGACCTGGAATTGCACGCACGCCCGGAGCTCGAATCGAATTTCGTCCGCCCGCGCAACGCCATCGAGGTGCGGCTGGCCCAGTCGTGGCAAACATTGCTCGGCATCGACCAGGTCGGTGTGCGCGACAACTTCTTCGCCCTGGGTGGGGATTCGATGCTCGCCACGCGCGTAATCAGCATGATCCGGCACGAGTTCGCGGTCAGCGACAAGGTGTTCTCGCTCAAGGACTTCTTCATGCGACCGGAAATCGAGGCCATCGCGCTCAAGATCGGTTCGCATCTCGATGGGGCTGAGGCGGAAATGCGAAAGAGCCAGCTTGCGGAAGCTGGAATGCAGGCAGAAGAGGGAGTTTTGTGATGAAAACGGCCGAGCAGATCGTCGCGGATGCGACAGCCCATGGCGTGGTGCTCTACCTCAAGGACGGGCAACTGGCCTACGTCGCAGAAGCAGGGCGCTTCGCCGAGGCGTTGAAGGCGGAGATCCGTGCCAACCGCGACGCCGTCGTCTCGCTGCTTGCTGCCCGGCCTACCGACGAACTGGCACAGGGGCAGTCTGCCATTCCCCGCATGGTCGCGGTGCCACGGCTTGAGCACATGCCGGTCTCGTATGCCCAACACCAGGTCTGGCTCGCCGACCAGATGGATCCGGGCAGCGCACGATTCAACATGTCGATGGCGTTGCGTCTCCAGGGCGCGCTGCGGCATGACGCGATCCACTTCGCCTTGGACGAACTGGTACGGCGCCATGAAGTACTGCGTACCGTCTATGTCCGCGTCGGCGATGCACCGCTCCAGCGCATCCAGCCCGCACGATCCGTCCCGGTCACGTACGTGGACCTGACATCGCTGCCGGAACCGGAGCGGGCGCAGGAACTGGCACGGCACCAGCGCGAAGCGGGGGGAGCCGGCTTCGACCTGGCGACGGACCTGATGTTGCGTGTACGTCTTGTCGCCACAGGCCCGGAAGAGACATTCGCGCTGTTCACCATGCACCATATCGCTTCGGACGGTTGGTCCATGGGCCTGCTGATTCGGGAATTCGTCGAGTACTACACGGCCTGCGTGGAGGGCCGGCCAGCCCGGTGCGAGCCCCTGGCGGTGCAATACGCCGACTACGCCAGTTGGCAACGCGCGAAGCTGGATGGAGGCCTGCGCTCGGAGCACCTGGGATACTGGAAGGCGCAATTGAGGGACGTGCGCAACGGCCCCGCACTCTCGACCGACAAGCCACGCCCGGCCCGGACCTCGCTTCGGGCCGGCATCGAGGCCTCCTACCTCGGCGCTCGCCTGTCGACCGATTTGCAGGAGTTCGCGGCGGCGCGCGGCGTCACCGTATTCATCGTCCTGCAGACCGCGTTTGCGCTCCTGATCGGTCGCTGGAGCGGACACGCCGACGTGGTGATCGGTACGCCCGTGGCGGGCCGTACGGACAAGGCCGTCGAGCCCATCATCGGGTTGTTCGTCAACCTGTTGGCCTTGCGGACCCACTTCGCCGACGGCGACACGTTCACGACGCTGCTTGACCGCAACCGCGAGATGATCCTCGATGCCTATGCGCACCAGGACCTGCCCTTCGAGCTGGTGGTGGACGAGGCCCTGGCCGAGCGGGACCTGCGGGTGTTCCCCCTGTTCCAGACGGTATTCAACCTGCAGAACGTCGGGCAGGACAAGCTGAGGCTTCCCGGCCTCGAGGTCACCGGCCACAACGCCGAAACGGTCGCCAAATTCGATCTCGAAGTGACCGTCGAAGAGGGCAGCGACGGCTATTGGGTCCAATGGAAGTACGCGGCCGACCTGTTCGATCCCTCCACCGCCGTGGCGCTCGCCGCCTGCTACCTCAAGCTGCTGAAGAGCATCGTCGCCGACCCGGGACAGCGGGTGTCGTCCCTCGCCGAAGGGGCGGGTATTGTCCGGCTGGCCGCGGAAAGTCGCATCGCACCGGCGGCCTCGACCGAAGCAACGGCGGCGGCGACGCCCTTCGCCGAACCGGCGACGGCGACCGAACGCCTCATGGCCACGTTATGGCAGCGGGTTCTCGGCCACGAACGCCTCGGCACCGAGTCCAACTTTTTCGACCTGGGTGGCAACTCCCTGAAGGCCATGCGGCTCGCGACGCTGATCGCCGAGACGTTCCAGGTGCCGGCTTCGGTACGCGCACTGTTCGAAAACCCGACCGTTGCCGCGCTGGCACGCCATGTCGACGCACACGCGCCGCAGGGGCCGGCACGTATCCCGGTGGCGCCGGAGGGCAGGCCCATACCGCTGACGTTCGCGCAGCAACGGTTGTGGTTCATCGACCAACTCAACGACGGCAGTCCGCACTACAACATGCCTGTCGTGCTTCGCATCCATGGGGATCTCGACCTCGCAGCACTGCACGCCAGCCTTAACGCCATCGTGGCGCGGCATGCCACGCTGCGGACCGTCTACGCGCAAACCGGCGACGGCCCGGTGCAGGTTGTCCGGCCGTGGTCGCCTCTGCCGCTACCCGTCGTGGAACTTCATGGGCAGGATGCGCCTGCACAGGCGCAGGCGGTTTCGCGTGCCGTGCGCGCCGAGGCTGCCGCGGCATTCGACCTTGCGCGGGACACCATGCTTCGGGCGCGGTTGCTGTCCTTGTCCGCACACGAACACGAACACGAACACGTGCTTGTACTCGTCGTGCACCACATGGCCTCGGACGGCTGGTCCATGGACATCCTGCAGCGTGATTTCGTGGCGCTGTACCAGGCACACGTCGAGAGACGCGAGGCGGCCCTTCCGGCCTTGGATATCCAGTACGCGGATTACGCCTCCTGGCAGCAGGAAACCTTCACGCCCGACACGTTGCAGAGCCAGCGCGCCTATTGGGAAGCGCTGCTCCGCGGCGCGCCCGCCATGCATAGCCTTCCGCTCGACCGGCCGCGCCCGCCACGCCAGGACTTCGCGGGTGCGCTATGCCGGCGAAGCCTTGACAGGGCCCTGTCGGACGACCTCGATGCGCTCGCAAAGCGGCACGACGCCACGTTGTTCATGGTGCTCCAGGCGGCATTCGCATTGTTGCTGGCACGATGGAGCCAGCAAGAGGATATCGTCATCGCCAGCCCCACCGCAGGACGCGTGAACAGCCAGGTGGAGGGCTTGATCGGCTTCTTCGCGAATACGCTGGCGTTCCGCCTCGCGCTTTCGCCGGAGAAGCGATTCGACGAACTGCTCGTGCAATGTCGCCAGCAGGTGCTTGAAGCGTTCGCGCGCCAGGACTTTCCCTTTGAAATGCTGGTCGAGCAGCTGCAACCCGAGCGAAGTCTGAGCCACAACCCCTTGACCCAGGTGCTTTTCACCTTGCAGGTGGAAGACACGGCAGAACTGGCGTCGCTCGATCTGCGGATCGAGCCCGCCGGTGGCGCCGATCCGGTGACGAAGTTCGACATCGAACTCATGGCCGTCGTAAAGGACGGTGCCATTCAACTGGAATGGTGCTATGCCCGCAGCTTGTTCGATGCATCCACCATCATGCGCATGGCGGACAGTTTCGAAGTGCTGCTAGGGGCGATCGTCGAGGCACCGGACCAGCGCCTGTGTGCGCTGCCGTTGCTTGGCGCCTGGGAGCGTGAGCGGGCCCTGTTCGCCTTCAACGATACCGCGCGCGACTTCCCCGACCAGATGCTGGTCCACGAGTTGTTCGAGGCGGTAGCTGCGGCGCACGCCACGTCGACGGCCGTCGTCTTCGAGGGCCAGTGCCTCGACTATGCCGAACTCAACGCCCGATCGAACCAGGTCGCGCATGCCCTGTTGGCACAAGGCGTCAAACCCGACGACCGGGTGGCCATCTGCGCCGAGCGAAGCCTGGATCTGATCGTTGGCCTGATGGGCATCCTCAAGTCCGGCGCCGCCTATGTTCCGCTGGACCCGAGCTATCCGACAGAGCGCCTGGCTTACATGCTGGCGGACTGCGCTCCGGTCGCGCTTGTGGCCCAGGTGGGGACCCTGCCGCTCCTGCCATTGCCCGGCATGCCGGTCCTGCGGCTCGACCACGCAGGCGACCTTGCCTTGCTGGCCCGCCAGCCGCGGCACAACCCGGATCCACGCACTTTGGGTCTCGGTTCCCGAAACCTTGCTTACGTGATCTACACGTCGGGTTCGACCGGGCTCCCGAAGGGGGCCATGAACGAACACCGCGCGGTCGTAAACAGATTGCTGTGGGCGAAGGAGGCTTATGCCCTCGGCGCCGACGATCGCGTGCTGCAAAAGACGCCTTTCGGCTTCGACGTGTCGGTCTGGGAATTCTTCCTCCCGTTGTTGTCGGGCGCGCACCTGGTCATCGCCCGCCCGGGCGGCCACCAGGAACCCGACTACCTGGTCGATCTGATCGACTCCGCGGGCATCACCACGCTCCACTTCGTTCCCTCCATGCTACCGGCGTTCCTCGAACAGGCTCGCGAGGGCAGGTGCCAGACTGTGCGGCGCATCCTGTGCAGCGGCGAAGCACTGCCGTTCCCGATGCAGCAGCAGGTGATGCGACAGTTGCCGCACGTGGAACTCCACAACCTCTACGGCCCCACCGAAGCCGCCATCGACGTGACATCCTGGCGCTGCGAACCGGGCAAGTACGAAGGCTTCGTACCCATCGGCCGTCCGATCGCGAACATCCGCATTTACATCCTTGACGCGCAGCGGGAGCCCGTGCCGGTGGGTGCGCCGGGAGAAATCTACATCGCAGGCGTTGGCGTGGCGCACGGTTATCTCAACAGGGACGAGTTGACGCGCGAACGTTTCGTGCACGACCGTTTCAGCGGAGAGCCTGGCGCCACGATGTACAAGACGGGCGATCTGGCGCGCTGGTTGCCGGACGGCAACATCGAATATCTGGGACGGAACGACTTTCAGGTCAAGATTCGCGGCTTTCGCGTGGAGCTTGGCGAGATCGAGGCCCGGCTGTGCGCCTGCGTCGGGGTTCGTGAGGCGGTCGTCCTTGCCCGGGAGGACGCCCCCGGCGATCCCCAGCTCGTCGCGTATCTGGTCCTGGATGCGGGCAGGGCATTGGTTTCCGGTGAACTGCGTGCGCAACTGGCGCGCACCTTGCCTGAGTTCATGTTGCCCAGGGCCTTCGTGGTCATGGAAGGCCTGCCGCTCACCGCCAACGGCAAGCTCGACCGTACCGCACTGCCAGCCCCGGAAGCGAGCGATGAACCTGAGCTGGTCCATGGGGAGCCTTCCACGGCGATCGAACAGGCCTTGTGCGACATCTGGCAGTCCCTGCTGAAGCGAACGCGCATCGGCGTACACGACAACTTTTTCGAGATCGGCGGGCATTCGCTGTTGGCCGCCAGGGCAGCTCACCTTATCGCCGAACGCTGCGGCAGGAAGGTGCCCATACGCACGCTATTCGAACGCCCCACCATTGCCGAACTGGCACCTTATATCGATGCGCAGGCCGAAGCCGCGCATGCGCCGATCCCATCCGCCCCGGTCGACCAACGGATTCCGCTGTCGTTCGCGCAACAGAGGCTCTGGTTCTTCGAGACGCTCGACAATGGCAGCCCCCAGTACAACATGCCGGCGGCGTTGCATTTACAGGGGCCGCTCGATCGAGAGGCCTTGCGCAGAAGCCTGGAGACGATCGTCGAACGCCATGCCGTGCTGCGCACGGTCTATCTTTCGGACGCGGAAGGGCCGGTCCAGGTCGTTCAACCCATGGCACGCCTGGAACTGCCGGTCGTTGACCTGTCCGGGCTCGATCCAACTGCCCAGGACGACGCCATCGACAGCGAACTGCGCGCCGAGCTGACGACACCGTTCGACCTGAGCTGCGACCGTATGCTGCGGGTTCGTCTGCTGGCACTCGCCGAGCAGGAACACATCCTGCTGGCCACGATGCATCACATCGCTTCGGATGGCTGGTCCGTCGGCGTGCTGACCCGTGAATTCGCTTCCGCCTATACGGCCTGTTGTGAAAGACGCGAGGTGGACCTTCCGGCACTCGACATCCAGTACTCCGACTATGCGCACTGGCAGCGCGCGAACCTCACCGAAGAGAAGCTCAATGCGCAGTGGGCCTATTGGGAGCAGGCGCTGCGGGACGCTCCGGTCGCCCATAACCTGCCGCTGGACCGGCCGAGGCCTCCTCAACAGCGCTTCGAGGGTGCGATCGTGCAGCAGCACCTGGACGAGGGTGTCCTGCGGGGCCTGAAGCAGCTCGCGGCGAGGAGCGGCACGACGCTGTTCGTCGTCCTGCAAAGTGCCCTGGCGATCCTGTTGAGCCGATGGAGCAACGAATCCGACATCGTGATCGGCAGCCCGGTGGCGACGCGAACACACCCTCAGGTCGCGCCGCTGATCGGCTTCTTCGTCAACATGCTGGCATTCCGCCATCGCCTGTCGCGTGACCTGAGCTTCGAGGAGGCACTCGCCAATGCCCGACGTCAGGCCCTCGATGCCTTCGCCAAACAGGACATTCCTTTCGAAATCTTGGTGAACCGCCTCCAGGCAGGCGGCCTGCCGCACAGCCCGATCTTCCAGGTCGCTTTCAACCTCCACAACAACGAGCCGCTGGAACTGAGCTTGCCCGGACTGGAGGCGAACCTTCTCCCCGATGCGGGACACATGGTGCGATTCGACATCGAGGTGTCGGCCACCGAATCCGAGGACGGCCTCTGGTTCAACTGGAACTTCGCCGTCAGCCTCTTTGAGGCGTCGTCCGTCCGGCGCATGGCCGACGGCCTGGCGCTCCTCCTGGAGGGCGTTCTTGCCGATCCCGGCGCCCGGGTAGCCGACCTGCCCATTCTTTCGGCTAGCGACCGCTCGTTGCTTGCACGTTGGGAAAAGAACGACGCGGCCTATCCGGCAGACCTCTGTATCCACACCATCTTCGAGCATCGCGTCGCGTGTGCGCCCGGCGCGACCGCAGTGATCCTGGGCACGGAACGTCTGACGTACGGCGAGCTCAACGAGCGGGCCAATCGTGTGGCGCACGCGTTGCTTGCGCGAGGCGTCAAACCGGACCAGCTCGTGGGCATCAGCGTCGAGCGATCGCTCGAGATGATCGTCGCGGTATTTGCTGTACTCAAGGCAGGTGCGGCATACGTTCCGCTCGACGCCAGCTACCCGGACGACCGGCTGCGAGACATGCTGGAAGACAGCGGGGTAGGCGTGGTGCTTACCCACGGACGCATGCTGGAACGGGGACTATTGGATGCCGGTTGCTGCATCGCGCTCGACGACGATGCGCTGTTCGCGCCTTTCCCCGCGACGAACCCCGTCATTTCCGACCTGACACCGGATCACCTGGCCTACGTCGTCTACACCTCGGGCTCCACGGGGCGGCCGAAAGGCGTGGCAGTCGTCCACCGCGGTGTGACGCGTCTGATCGACGATCCCGAGTACGTTCCCCTGGGCCCCGGCACCTGCATGGGGCAGATCAGCACCTTCGCCTTCGACAGCTCGGTGCTTGAGATCTTCGGCGCACTGCTGAACGGCGGAACGCTCATCCTGTATCCGGGGCGCGAGCTCGACGTGGGCGCATTGCCGTCATGGCTGCGAGAGCACCAGGTGGACACGGTGTTCCTGACATCTGCACTGTTCGAGGCATGGGCGGAGTTGGTTCAGGCGCGGGACGATGTCGTCGTCAAGCACGTCATGATGGGCGGCGACGTGGTTTCCGCGCGCTCGGTAGCGAAGGTGTATGCACTGGACCCCGAAGTCACCATCATCCATGCGTATGGGCCCACGGAAAATACGGTGTACACGACGTGCCATGTCGTATCGCGCGACGACGCGAAAAAGGCCACGTTGCCGATCGGCCGGCCGATCAAGCAAACCAGTCTTCATGTCCTCGACATCGAGGGCCGCCCCGTTCCCATCGGCGTGGGCGGAGAGCTCCACGTCGGCGGTGCCGGGCTCGCCCGTGAATACTGGAAGCGGCCCGAACTGACGCAGGAGCGGTTCGTTCGCCTTGGTGGCGACGGCCAGCGCGTGTACAGGACGGGAGACCGGGTCAAATTCCTGACCGACGGTACCTTGCAGTTCCTGGGCCGCATGGATAACCAGGTGAAGATTCGCGGCTTCCGCGTCGAGCCCGGCGAGATCGAATACCAGCTGCGGCGCAACCCGCGGATCGCGGACGCCCTGGTCGTGGTCGATGGAACGGGCGTCGAAAAACGACTGGTCGCCTATGTCGTGGCGCGTCAGCCTGTCGTTGAAGAACTGGCAGACCTGGTGGACTCTTTCCGGGAAGAACTGAAACAGTCCCTGGCGGAGTACCTGGTACCCAACGCATTTATCGTCCTAGATGCATTCCCTGTGACGCCGAACGGAAAAGTCGACCGGGCCGCGTTACCGAAGGCCGACTTCCAGTCCTATATCGAGTCGCGGTTCGTGGCGCCTGCCACGGAGACCGAGGCGACGCTGACCCGTATCTGGCAGGACGTGCTCGGGCTGGACAAGGTCGGCACCACCGTCGATTTCTTTCAGGTCGGCGGCAACTCGCTGAACATGACGCGGCTCCAGAACGAGATCAGGCGCGTCTTCGGCAGTACCGTGCCGCTGAAGGCACTTTTTTCGCGCACCACCATTCGGGAACAAGCCCCTCTGGTCGCAGCCCTCGCCGCGAGCTCCGGTGCCGGCGAACCCTCCGACGGCGAAATGATCGAGGAAGTGTTCTGATCTTTCTCGCTGCCAGACCACTCATTCGAGAATGAACAAGAGAGTCGACATGACAAAGGAATCGTTGAGCATGCTCAATCCGTCAGACGCCGAAACGGCGAAGCCACGAAGGACGACAAGCGAAGTAAGGGCAATGTACGAGAAATTCCCTTATCCCAGTCCGATCGTTGGCGAGGGAGTTATCCGCGACAATGCAAACATGCTCAGTGTGTTGTTTCCGGACGAGGACTTTGCCGGCAAGCGGATACTCGACGCAGGGTGCGGCACGGGGCAGCGGGCCAATGGCGTGGCGAAGATGTTCCCCGATGCGCTGGTGACAGGCGTGGACATGACATCCGCCTCGCTTGAGGTGGCCAGGGAGATGGCGCGCAAGAACGGCATCGACAACATCGAGTTCCTGCAGTGCGATCTGCTGAAGCTCGACCTGGAGACCCGATTCGACGTCATCATTTCAAGCGGCGTGATGCATCACCTGGAGGATCCCGCAAAGGGCTTGAGGAACCTCCGTGCGCATTTGACGGATGCGGGCGTGGCCATGATCTGGCTATACCATTCGCTGGGCGAATACGAGCGTTTCCTGGGCCGGGAGCTGCTGCACCGTTTATGGGGTACCGACAAGTCCAACCTCGATCGTGGCGCATCGCTGATGGACGCGTTGAATCTCGATCTGGGTTCGCATCAGTACGGCAGCGTCTCCGGCCAGGTGGACCGGGAAATCAGTTACCGCTCCATCAACGCCGATGCCTATATGCATCCAATCGTCGAGGCCTACCGGCTCTCGACGGGTCTCTCCATGATGCTCGACGCCGGCTACGACTGGGCCTCGGTCGCGAGTATCAACATGATAGGAAAGAGTTCCCTCGTGGATATCGCGGGCGTCATCGATCCGATCTACGCCGACATCTGCCTTCAACTGAACGACCTGTTCGACGACTTCGACCTGCAAAGCAGTTATCTCGACCTCGATCGCCTTGAAAAGCTCCATGTGATCGAACTCGTCCTGAAGCCCACGGCCTTCACCATGATCGCGGGCGGGCCAGATGCCATCTACCGCCAGCCGGAATGGCTTCGCAAAGGAGCGTTCGACACGGATGCGCGCGAAGCCCTGGCCCGCTGCAGGTCGATGAACGTAAGCATCATCAAGTGATGATTCCCTTCGGAATTCAATGTGCGAACGGTGACTGACGTGACGAAGAATGCACTTCCATTGATCATAAATGCGCCCGCAGGGAACACCGACATCCGCGAATGGTTGAAGGACGGAAAGGCGGGGCTGGAAAGGGCGCTCGCCGAACACGGTGCGGTCCTCTACCGCGGCTTCGAGCTTATAGACGCGAAAGAACTGGGCCAACTGGTCAGGAACCTGTCGAGCCGGGAATTCGTCGGCACGGAAGAAAGCTCGCCGAGAAGCCAGATCGAAGGGAACGTCTATACATCGACCAACTACCGTTCCGATCAGGAAATCTTCCCCCACAACGAGAACTCCTACAAGCGATCGTTCCCGATGAAGCTGTTCTTCTATTGCGCCAAGCCGTCGGAGGTGGGCGGCGAAACACCGGTGGTCGATTGCCGGTCGGTCCTGAAACGGCTTGCGCCATCGATTACGACGAAGTTCCTCGAAAAGAAGTGGATGTACGTCAGGAACTTCGGCAACGGTATCGGCATTCCATGGGAAGAAGCGTTCAACACCACGGACCGGTCGGTCGTCGAGCAGTACTGTCGCGATGAAGACATCCAGTTCGAATGGATCGGCACCGAGTCGCTGCGAACGCGGCAGGTGAGGGAGCCTGTGCTGCGCCACCCCCTGACCGGGGAGCTGTCCTGGTTCAATCACATCACGTTCTTCAATATCGCGACGCTCGACGCACGAATTCGTGATTCCTTGCTCTCCATTTGCGCCGTCGAGGATCTTCCGCACAACACCTATTACGGCGACGGCACACCGATCGAGGCCTCTGTGATGGAAGAGTTACAACGGGCTTACATATCGGAGACCGTTGTATGGAAGTGGGAGCGTGGCGATCTGATCGTCGTCGACAACCTGCTGACCTCGCACGCTCGAAAATCTTACGAAGGCGAGCGCAGCATCATGCTGGCCCAGGCCGATCCGATCGACAGGGCGGCCCTGGTCGTTTCCCCCGACGAATGGGATGCCTCCGCGGTGATTGGCGACGAAACAATTGAGGAGTATCTTTGAGCATTCCGACATCGCGCCTACCGTGGGGGTATGGCGCGGGCGCACAGCGGATAGGGGCCAATGGCCGTCTCCGTACGAGCGCGCACCGGGTCGAAGAGGGAACTTTGGGGGGACAGACCGTACCACGGGATGAGTACACCGGTAGCTGACGATGTCCGTAAGCACTCGACAAAGTCGATATCGACATGCTGCTTCGCAGCAAACCAATTCGGATGAATTGTTGTGGGGGCGTAGCTGCGTCGTGGCCCCTCGCGTCGCCAGGCTTATTGCGACGCCGCTCCAAAGGATTGTTCAACCCTGCATTTAAAGGATTTTAGTATGCCGATTGACGTATTGGAAAAAGCGCGGGCAAAGAACATAGATCTATCGGTTGTCGACGGCAGACTGAAAGTAAGAGCCAAAGCCGGTGCCCTCGATGATGAACTGAGGCAGGAAATCACCCTCAATAAAGATCTGCTCATCGAGCTTCTATCCGACATCCAGGCGTCAAAGACGGACCCCGACGGCAACGTCATCAAACCGGTAGCAAGGGCCGCAGCGGGATCGCCGCTTTCCTTCGCACAGCAACGCTTGTGGTTCATCGATCAGCACGAGGCGGGAAGCAGCCAGTACAACATTCCGACCGCGCTGAGCCTGCGCGGCGATCTGAACAAGGGCGCCCTGCAGAAAGCCATCGATGCACTGATGGAGCGGCATCAGGTTCTACGCACCACCTATACCGAGGTGGACGGACGTGCTGTCCAGATCGTTCATCCCTCGATGAGCGTACGGATGACGGAGATCGACCTCACACACATCGACGAAACCGCGGCCGCGGCAGAGGTCGAGCGCCTGGTGCGCGTGGAGGCCAACGTGGCCTTCAACCTTCGTCAGGACCCCATCCTGCGCGTCAGCTTGCTGAAGCTGGCGGCAACCAACCATGTGCTGTTGTTCACCATGCATCACATTGCGTCGGATGGGTGGTCCGTGGGGGTGCTGACTCGGGAGTTCGTCGCTCTTTACGAGGCATTTCACCAGGGGCGCGACAACCCGCTGGCGCCGCTTGGCATCCAGTATGCGGATTTCGCGCACTGGCAGCGAGAGACGCTTCGCGACGAGGTGGTGGCCGGGCAACTTGGCTACTGGGAGAGGGAGCTTGCTGCGGCGCCTACCGTCCACCGGCTGCCACTGGACAGGCCGCGACCGGCGGAACAGAACTTCGAAGGGCGGATCGTCCGGCAACATCTGGAGCCTGAACTGAGGACACGGCTGAACGAACTCGCACGGGAAAACGGTGCGACGCTTTTCATGCTGCTGGAATGTGCGTTCGCCTTGCTTCTTGCCCGCTGGAGCCACGAAGACGATATCGTCATCGGTACACCGATCGCTGGCCGGACCCACAGCCAGCTTGAGCCACTCATCGGCTTTTTCGTCAATACCCTTGTCTTCCGGCACCAGTTCGATGGCGAGCAGAGCTTCACCCGTCTGCTTGCCGAAGCGAAGCAGAAGGCCCTTGATGCCTACGCGAACCAGGATGTTCCGTTCGACATGGTTGTGGAACGGGTTCAGCCAAAGCGGAGCCTTGCCCACAGTCCGCTTTTCCAGGTGCTGTTCGCGCTTCAGAACAACGAGCAGGCGACGCTGGATCTTCCCGAACTCTCCATCGACACATTGACCGGTGGCCAGCAAACGATCAAGTTCGATCTTGAACTCGCCATCAGCGAAAGCGAGGCCGGCCTGTGGCTCAGCTGGACATATGCCTGCAGCTTGTTCGACAGGGCCACCATCGAGCGCATCAGCGCGAGTTTCGGCGCACTGCTACGCCATATCGTGGCCGCGCCCCAGACGCCGGTCTATCGTCTCGCGCTCGGCTCGGCGAGCGACCTGGCGCCGCAACGGGCGACCGTGCGCCCGGTGGGGAATCTCGGGCCCGAAGACCCTTGCCTGCATCGAGAGTTCGAAAAACACGTCGAGGCCCAGCCCCATGCCACCGCTCTTGTCTTCGAAGAGACGTCGCTGACGTACCGGCAGCTCAACGAGCGGGCAAACAAGATCGCGCACTGGCTCATCCAGCAGGGCGTCCGGCCGGATTCCATCGTCGTCCTGTGTATCGATCGCTCCCTGGACATGGTGGTTGCCATCCTTGCCACGTGGAAGGCGGGCGGGGCGTACCTCCCGATCGATCCGGCCTATCCGTCCTCCCGCATCGACTACATCCTGCAAGACAGCAAGATGAGCGCCTTGCTGACAAACTCGCGCATGGCGGCATCGCACGCATTCAACGTCGGCGCACAGCTATCCCTGGACGATGACCGTGCTGTCCTGGACTTCCCGAACGGGAATCCGGACATCGACGGACTTACGGCGGAGTCGCTCGCATACGTCATCTATACGTCGGGCTCGACCGGCACCCCCAAAGGGGTCTGCATCGCGCATCGTAGCCTCAGCCATCTGTCCCGGCACCTGGACGACATCACCGGCCGGCCCGCGGTTTGGGGATGGATGACGTCTTACGTTTTCGATGCGTCTCTGCAAGGATTGACGCGGCTTGGTCATGGGGGTTGCCTTGTCGTCATGGACGACAGCCACAAGCTGGACGTCGCTCGCCTTGCATCCGTGCTGGACAGGCACCCGGTCGATATCGTCGACTGCACCCCGAGCATCGTCGAGAGCTGGCTCGATCAGGACTGCGGGCACATGCTTCCCGACCTGCTCATCGGCGGCGAAGCCATCTCAACTGCGTTGTGGAAGCGCCTGGACGAGTGGCAGGGGCGCCATGGTCGAAAGGCCATCAACGTGTATGGCCCCACCGAATGCTGCGTCGATTCCACCTGGGCCACGATTACGGGAGACATGCCCCACATCGGCGAGGTCCTTGGCGATACGGTCCTTCACGTTCTGTCGGAAGACGGTCAGTCCCTTCCCTTGGGTGTTCCGGGCGAGCTGTATATAGGCGGCCCCGGTCTTGCTCGGGGCTACCTCAATCGTCCCGAGCTCACCACCAGCCGTTTTGTGGAGATCGGCGAGGCGGGAGCGCGGTTCTATCGCACGGGCGATATCGTCCGCTGGCGAGCGGACGGCAACCTCGAATTCCTGGGCCGGGCGGACGGTCAGGTGAAGATCCGCGGGTTCCGCATCGAGACGGGTGAAATCGAATACCAGTTGAACTCGCTTCCCGCGGTTCGCACGAGCGCCGTCCTCGCCGTCGAAGGTGACGCGAAGCAGAAACGCCTGGTGGCCTATGTCGTCCCGAGGCAGGCCATGGGCGCCGGGTTCAGCGAGAGCGACTTTGCCGATGGACTGCGGGCAGCGCTTGAGGCGTCCCTCGCGGCGCACATGGTGCCGAGCGCGTTCAAGATACTGCCCCGGCTACCCCTCAATGCCAGCGGCAAGCTCGACAAGAAGGCCCTGGCGCTCCTCGAGACGACCGCACCCGCCGACGATCGTTACGCCGGTCCGCGCAACGCGGCGGAAGCGTTGCTGTGCGAGATATGGCAAACGCTCCTGCGGGTGGAAAAGGTGGGCATCCACGACAATTTCTTCCAGCTTGGCGGCGACTCCATTCTTTCCATCCAGGTGGTCGCCCGCGCCAACAAGGCCGGTATCCCTCTGACGACCCGCCAGCTTTTCGCAAGCCAGACCGTCGCGGAACTCGCCCTTGGCGGCCAGGAGGGCACCCAGGCCACGGACGCGCCGCAGCAGGCCGTCCTGGGCGCATTGGAGCTCCTGCCGATCCAGAAGGCGTTTCTCTCGACCGACAGGGAGCACGTCCAGCACTTCAACCAGACGGTGCTGCTCGCTACACCGGCATCGTTCGATTTCGCGGCGCTTAAAAGCGCCGTCGGCTACATACTGCGGCGTCATGACGCCCTGCGGCTGCGTTTCGAAGCCCGGGGCGACGACTGGGCGGCGACCCACCAACCGCTCACGGACACGATGGTCGACGATAGCTGCCTGCACGAAGTGCTTCCGGCGGGTATCGATGGTGAGGCCATCACGCAACGTTGCGAACATCACCAGCGTGCGCTTGAAATTGGCAAGCCGCCTTTGCTACGTGCCGTGTATTTCGAGGGTGCGGGGTCGGGCAGGCTATTGCTTGTCGCTCATCACCTGGTTGTCGATGGTGTCTCCTGGCGCATCCTTCTCTCGGACCTGGAGCAGGCCTATCGCACGCTGCAAGGCGGCCAGGCACCGTCCCTCGCACCCAAGACATCCTCGTTCCAGCAGTGGGGCGCGGCACTGGCGGCCCATGCGGCGTCGGACGCATTGCAGGGGGAAAGGGCGTTCTGGCACGCGCAGTTCGCGGACCCGGTTCCGCCGTTCCCGGTGGACTTCGAGGCACGGCAGGCGCCCCGGCGCGGAACGACGCGCATCGTTCGCCTCGGTCTGTCGGAAGGCGAGGCGGCAAAGCTCCTGCGAGAGTGCGGCGCTGCCTACCGCACCGACATCAACGAGCTCTTGCTGTCCGCCGTGTACCTTGGCATGCGCCGCTGGACGCGCGCGCCGGGCCTGCGGGTCATCCTCGAAGGGCATGGCCGGGAAGACCTGTTCGAGGCATTGGACACCACGCAGACCGTGGGCTGGTTCACCACGACGTACCCATTGGCGCTTCGCTGCGACGACGTACAGATTCCAACTGTGATCCGGAGCGTCAAGGAACATTACCGGTCCGTCCCGAACAAGGGCATCGGGTATGGCGTTCTGCGGTACCTGGCCGGCGACGCCGTGCTTGCGCAGGCGGAAAAAGGAAGCCGCGCGCAGGTGGTGTTCAATTACCTGGGCCAGTTCGACCAGACGTTCGACGACGCCTCGCTATTCCAGTTTGCTCCCGAATCCACCGGCACGGACGTCGATCCCGAGCGTCGCCGCGACCAGATCCTGGAGCTCAACGGCATGGTGGCCCTGGGCAAGCTCCAGTTCGAGCTGAGTTACAGCGACGAAGAGTTCACGTCGGCCAACATGGAAAGGCTGGCCGGGTACATTGAAGGCGCATTGAAGTCGGTTATCGAGCATTGCGCACCTTCCGAGGGAACGGCACCCATCGCCGAACGCCCCCGAGCCGGGCTGCTGCCCAGCGATTTTCCGATGGCGCGCGTCACCCCTGCCGAGTTGGACACGTGGCAAGCGCGATACGACATCGAGAACCTCTATCCCGCCACGTCGATGCAGCAGGGCATGCTCTATCACAGCATGCTCGACGCGAGCGCGTATGTGTCGCAGATCTACCCCACATTCACCGGCACCCTCGACGCGGCGCTCTTCCGCCAGGCGTGGCAGGCGGTGGTGGATCGATACGATATCCTCCGCACCGTGTTCGTCGGCGAAGGGGAACAGCTGCACCAGCTCGTGGTCCCCACGGTTGATATCCCTTGGGTGGAAGTGGACCTTCGCTCGTTGACGGAAGAGCAACAGGCCGAGCGATTCGAGGATGCGCGCCGGCGGGACAAGGCGCTTGGCTTTGACGCATCGTGCGCCCCGATGTTGCGAATCACCCTGTTCTGGCTGTCGGAGCGCCGCTTCAAGGTCCTGTGGAGCTCCCACCACATGCTCCTCGATGGCTGGTCGACGCCGCTGGTCTATCGCGACGTCATGACCGCCTATCAGGCGCTGCTGCGCGGCGAAGCGGCCCCGTTGCCGCCGGTCGCGCCGTTCTCGCACTATATTTCGTGGCTGCAGGCGCAGGACGGGAGCGCTGCGGCGAGTTACTGGAAGGCCCATCTGGCCGATGTGCGGCGGCCAACGCCCCTTGTGATCGACCGTATGCCAGGGGAAAGGGGCAGGGGACACCGGGCCAGGTCCGTGCAGTTGAGCCGCGAGGTATCCGACCGGCTCCAGGCGTTTGCCAAGCGCAGCCACACCACGGTGAATACCCTGATGCAGCTGGCCTGGGGCTTGCTGCTGCACCGCTATAGCGGCGAGCAAACGGTGACGTTCGGCGCGACCATTTCGGGTCGGCCGGCGGCCGTGGCAGGCATCGAGTCGATGGTGGGCCTGTTCATCAACACCATCCCGGTCAAGGTTTCTTTCCAGCAGACCGACGTCGCGTCGCTGATCGCCACGCTTCACGCATCGTTCCAGGACAGTAACGACTACGGTTATCTGCCACTGTCCGAAGTGCAGTCGTACAGCCCGGTGGCAAGCCATACGCCCCTGTTCGACAGCCTGATCGCTTTCGAGAACTTCCCGATCGATGCCGCCACCGGCACGACGGCCGACGCGTCGAGTCATGGGCTCGCGATGGATGGGCTTGGATCCGACGAGCAGACGAATTACAAGCTCACGCTCGTTGCCACCATGCAGGAGGTGCTCACGATCAGTTGCCGCTATCGCGGTGACGACGTCGCTGAAGAGGCCGTCGAGGCACTGCTCCAGGGGCTTGTTGCCTTACTGGAACAGCTCCCGGTCAGCGATTCGGTGAGCTCGATCGAACTTCCGGACGATGCATTCCACACCCGTCTGCGCCGGGTTGCCTTGCAGTCCGACGATGCCGCACCGGCGGCCGGCGCGGTCGGCGACGTTCATGCCGCAGTGGCCCCGCGCACCGAAACCGAAGCGGACATGCTGGCTATCTGGCAAGACGTGCTTGCCGTGGAGATAACCAGCATCCGCGACGGCTTCTTCGATCTGGGTGGCAATTCGCTCAAGGCGATGCGCGTGGCGGGTCACGTTGCGGCGCATTTCGGCATCGAGCGGTCGCTGAAGGCGCTCTTCATCCACAACACCATCGAAAGCCTGTCCAACTATGTCGACGGGCAGAAGCAGGTTGCCCGGGTGCATATCCCCGTGGCCGACAAGGACGAAGCGATACCGCTTTCTTTCTCGCAGCAACAATTGTGGATCGTCGACCAGGTGAGCGGCGGCAGCCCGCATTACAACATGCCGTTCGCGCTGCGACTCCGCGGCGACCTCGATCGCAGTGCCATGCAGCGTGGCCTGGAAGCCATCATCGCGCGGCATGCCGTGTTGCGCACCGTGTTTGCCCGCACCGAGGCAGGCCCTGTGCAGGTGATTCAGCCGGCGGGCTCCATCGACTTTCCCGTCTTCGACCTGACGGGCCTCGATGAAAGCGCAAAAGCCGCAGCTGTCACCCGGCACATGAGTGACGAGGCTTCGACAGCCTTCCATCTCGAGCGTGACCGGCCCCTGCGCGTACGGCTGCTCGCCCTGGGCGAGCAGGACCACGTTCTTCTGCTCACCATGCACCACATTGCGTCCGATGGCTGGTCGATCGGCGTGCTTTCCAGCGAATTCGTCGCGCTCTATACCGCGCTTCGCGACGGCCGGGAAGCCGTGCTGCCCGAGCTCGACATTCAGTATGCGGATTTCGCCCAATGGCAACGGACAGCGTTCGCAGAGGAGATGGAGCGACAGTGGAAGCACTGGGAGCATGTGCTGAAAGGGGCGCCGCCGTTGCATGCGCTGCCGCTCGACAAACCACGGCCGGCTCAACAGACGTTCACGGGCGCGGTGCATACCCATGTTGTCGATCGCGACCTGTGGGCCGCCTTGCATGCCCTGGGCAAGCAGTACGACGCCACCCCATTCATGGTGCTGCAAAGCGCCTATGCCACGCTACTGAGCCGGTGGAGTCGCGAAACCGACATCGTTGTCGGCAGCCCCGTTGCAGGCCGTACCCATAAGCAACTGGGTGGCTTGATCGGCTTTTTCGTGAACACCCTGGTGTTCCGCCACCAGCTTGGCCCGGAGAAGCGCTTCAGCGATGTGCTGGTCGAGAGCCGCAAGCAAGCCATCGACGCCTTCGCAAACCAGGATATTCCGCTGGAGATGCTTGTCGACCGGCTTCAGCCGGAACGAAGCTTGAGCCACAGCCCGGTCGTGCAGGTGATGTTTTCGCTGCAGAACCAGAATATGGGCGAACTCAGGCTGCCAGGCCTGGAGATCGAAGGTGTGGGCGAATCCGTGCCCGTGGCCAAGTTCGATCTCGAGCTGGATGCCGTGGAGCATAACGGCGAGCTGCATCTGGGGTGGCGGTATGCCACCAGCCTTTTCGAAGCGGCGACGATTGAGCGCATGGCGGCCAGCTTCCTGGTCCTGCTGCGGTCGATCGTCGAGGCACCCGAGCGGTCGCTGCGCGAGTTGCCGCTCATGGCCACCGAGTTCGTCGCCCGCAAGGATTCACAGGTCAGGATCAGGGGTTACCACATCGACCCCGGCAGGGTCGAAGCCGCGCTGTCGGCCTGCCACGCCGTGCAGGAGGCGGCGGTCGTTGCAAGGAAAGACGCTGCAGGTGCGGACATGCTGGTGGCCTATGTGGTGCCGGCACAGGGCCAACCTTTGCTCCCTGTCGATCTTCGTGCCCAACTGGCAGCGGATATCCCGGAATATATGGTGCCTGCCGCGTTCGTTGCCCTGGATGCATTTCCCACGACGCCGGATGGAAAGCGGGACATCGACGCGCTGCCGGCGCCGGCGCCTTCGCGTGCGGACGATCAGGCTTACGAGGCGCCCGTCGGTGTACGCGAAGAGACGCTGGCCGGCATCTGGCAGGAGCTTTTCGGCCTCGAACGGATCGGGCGCCAGGATAATTTCTTCGACATCGGCGGAAACTCGATCAGGGCGATCCAGACGGTGATGCAAGCGGGAAAGATCGGCCTGGATATAAAGATCGGCTCCATCTTCAAGCATCAGACCATCCAGGGCATCTGCGCCGCACATGATGCGAACGTGGAGATGGCACCGGTGGCTGGCGAAGCCTTTGCACCACTGTCGCCGTATCAGCATGCCGTGCTCGAATCGGGAGCCGCGGCCGCGGGGTGCTGGCACGTGCAGGTCGAGGTCGGCCCAGACATCACCGAAACGCACTTCAGGCAGTGGGTCAAGGACACGCTCGCGTCACAGGGGGCACTCCGTTCCGTCATTCAGGAGAAAGATGGTTCGCACAGTGTCATTCGAGTCGAAGCCAATCGCGAACGGCTCCGCTCGGTTGTGAATGTGCACGACGTCACCGGAATGCGCGCCGAGGCGGTAGCTTCGACCTTGGAGGCGGCCCGGGCCGACGTGGAACACACGTTGGCGACACTCCAGGGGCTCTTGCTACGCGCCGCGCTTTTCGTTGGCGATGCATCGAGCATGGGCACGCTCAGTGTCCATCGTGCATTGCTGGACAAAGCGCAGTGGGATACGCTCTCCGAGCAATTCCGCTGTGCATTCTTAAGTACGGCGCGATAGGGGCGGGCGCTGGACATTGCCACAAGCTGCGATCGGATACCGCTCGCGGGGGGAACAAACATGGATTTGCCGGAAACGCATTGTTCGACCGTCGTCGAACTGAACCAATCGTCCGCGCGACGTGTCGTTTTCTGCGTGCACCCCGCTGGCGGGGGCGTAGGATATTACGAGGGGCTGGCAAGGGCACTCGAGCAGCACGCGAAGCTGTACGCGCTCGAGGAGCCGTTCATCTATGGTGACTTTTCCTACGGTTCCTTACCGGAACTGGCGGAATACCACGTGGATGTCATTCGCTCCATTCAACCCGACGGCCCCTACACGATCTTCGGTTACTGCTCCGGCGGCGTCATCGCCTACGAAGTGGCGTGCCAACTCCAGCTTGCCGGCGCGGAAGTCGATTCCGTATCCCTGTTTGGTTCCGGCCGTGTCAGCGGTTTCGACCCTGAGGAGCGGGAGCGTGTCACGTTCTTGCGCGACTACATCGCAGCGCGCTATGGCATCGAGCTGGGTGGGCTGGATTGGGAGCGCATGGAGACCTTCAGTTTCCGCGAGGTAGCCGATGTCATCGTGGATAGCTTGCGCCGACAAGGCATACCCGAAGCGGGCAGCGATCTCGAGTGGGCCGCAAGGTGCATCGAATCGATGTGCCTCATGCGCCAGGCGACGCGCAAGTACCGCGCGCCGCGCTCCAAGCTCGACGTTTTTCTTTATGAGTGGCATTACCTGGATCCGGTAATCGCGGAGCAGATCAAGCCGTGGTGCGACTGGAATACGCTGACCGAGGGAAAGCTGACGGTGGTAGCGCCTCCGGAACGCGAAGGGCCAGGGGTGGACATCATGTATCCGCCCTATCTCGAGCAGACGGTCGACCGGGTGAAACAGATCACGCTGGGGTTGGGCAGGCTGCGTGATGTGCGATGCCGAACGGACGTTTTTCGCGGTGATGTAATCGAGGCCAATCGTCCGCGTGCGGGTAGCACACGCTCCCGAATCGGATAGAATCGATTGGCACAATTGGCGTGACAACCACTGGCGTTGGGGCCTTGGTTGGGGGTTGCTTTGGCAACAAGGATGCAAAGGAGAGCCGTTGTGCACGCAAGCATGTTGCAACTTACGCCGACGCAGCGCGATATCTACCTTGAAGGGAAGCACTTCGGGGGCGCTGTCAACAACATCGGCGGTTGCCAGAAATATTTCTGCGCGCTGGACACGGCGCGATTTGCTCGTGCACGCCAGTTGGTGCTGGATGGAAACGATGCCTACAGGTTGCGTTTTCGCGAGGTCACGGGCGGCTGTGAGCCGTTACTTACCGACCGGCTTCCGGGCCCGCTGCCCATACACGACCATTCCGGCAGGAGCGATGCGAGGGAGGTGGCGAGGGAGTGGATTCTCGATCGGTTCCGGACACCGTTCGACGACCTGTCCGGCGACGTCTTCGAAGACGCGCTGATCAAGGTGGCCGAAGGGGAGTACTGGTACTTCGCCAAAGCGCATCACCTCATCATGGATGGCTGGGGCTTCGCGCTGCAGATGCAGCGATGTATCGAGTTCTACGCGCAACTTTCGCAGGGATCGACCCAACGCGTCGCGGCGCCCTCGTTTGTCGATTACATGGGCGCGCAGGCGGCCTACCACGGAAGCGCGTCCTACGCGCAAAGCCGCGACTACTGGCTGGCACAGTACGACACCATCCCGCGGCCATTGTTTGCGTCGAAACCCGCTGCTGGTAATCGGCCACCCGCGCGCAGCAGCCGTACCAGCACGACCATCGCTCCCGCACTCTTTCACGCGCTGGATGAACTGGCGCGCAGGGCAGGGACACCTATCGTGTCCCTGTTCCAGACAGCGCTTTACGTTTACTTTTCCAGGGCGTACGGCTGCGACGATCTGGTGATTTGTTCCCCGGTACACAACCGACGGACGGCCGCCGAGAAATCGATCATCGGTGCCCTGGTGAATGTGAATGCCACGCGCTTCACCGTGCCGGGCAACCCCCACTTCAGTGAGTTGCTGCGCGATGTCGCCCAGTGGCAGCGCAGGAATTACCGTCATGGTCGTTTCCCCATGGGCGACTTGGTGCGAGCCCTGCGCGAGCGACACCCCTCGTGGGAGGGGCAGCTTCACCAGGTTGCCTTCAACTATCAGAAGCTCGATTTCGAACTGGGTGTCGACGGGCATGCGGTTCAAACCGAATACCTCACGCACGACCGTGAACGGACTCCGCTGACCTTCGTGGTATGCGACTACGGCGAGGCGCAGGATATCGCTCTTCACCTGGATTACCGCACCGATTATTTCGACGCGGCGGAGTCCACGGCGATCCTCGATCGGCTGCATGGGCTGTTGGGCCAGCTGGCTTGGGAAGACGATCGCCCAATCGGTACCTACAGGCTCCCGACCGTCGCCGAAGCCGACAAGCTGCTGGGCGACTGGAGCGGCTCGACGTCGCCTCTGCGCCGCGGCGTTCGACTGCACCAGCTCTTCGAGGAACAGGTGGCGCGGACGCCCGATGCCATCGCGGTCGCATGCGGCGACCAGGTGGTGACATATGAGGCGTTGGACGCGCAGGCCTCCCGGGTTGCCCGTCGCCTGGGCGCGCTCGGCGTTGGACCCGAGCGCTTCGTCGGGGTCTGCCACAGCCGCACGCCGCAGATGCTTGCGGCCATTCTGGGCATCCTGAAGTCCGGTGCGGCCTATGTGCCGCTAGACCCGGCATACCCGGCCGCGCGGATCCAGTACATCCTCGGCGACGCCGGAGTCGAGGCGGTGTTGGCCGATGGGCCGGGGCGCCTCGCCTTGCCGGCGGGCACGCCAAATATCATCGGCATGGAAGAGCTTCTTGGTGAACAGCCCGATACGCCACAAGCCTTCCGCGTTCCCGACCATGTCGCGCCTTCCGATGCCAATCTTGCCTATGTGATCTACACCTCGGGCTCGACCGGCAACCCCAAGGGCGTGTTGATCGAACATCGCCAGGCCGCCGCGTTCGTACAGTGGGCGTTGGAGACGTTCAGCAGGGACGACCTTGCAGCGGTGCTGGCCGCCACCTCCGTGTGCTTCGATCTTTCCGTGTTCGAAATGTTCGTGCCGCTCGCCATGGGTGGCCGCGTGGTGCTGGTCGACAACGTGCTGGCCTTACGAGGCAGTGGCATCGCCGATGTCACCCTGGTCAACACGGTTCCGTCCGCGGTGCGGTCGTTGCTGGAGGCATTGGCGATCCCCCGCTCGGTACGTTGCATCAACCTGGCAGGCGAACTGCTGCGGCAAGACCTCGTCGACGCGCTTTACGAACTGCCCGGCGTGGTGGTGAACGATCTGTATGGCCCCTCCGAGGACACCACGTACTCCACGTGGTGCCGTCGCGAAAGGCATGGTCACGAGACCATAGGCCGGCCCATCGCCAATACCCAGGTCTACGTGCTCGACCACCTTGGCGGCCTGCTGCCGCCGGGTCTGCCGGGCGAGCTGCACATTGCCGGGGCTGGCCTCGCACGCGGCTACCTGAACCAGCCTGCGCTGACCGATGAGAAATTCATCGTTCACCCGCTTATCGGCAAGCGCCTGTATCGAACCGGCGACCTCGTTCGGTTCGATACAAGCGGCAACCTGCAATACAGCGGACGCATCGACAACCAGGTGAAGGTTCGCGGATTCCGCGTCGAGCTCGGTGAGATCGAAGCCCAGATCAACCGGCACCCCGGGATCGGCGACTGCGCAGTTGTCGCGCGCGACGACGCCGGTCCGGAAGCCGGCCTCACCATGGTTGGATATCTCGTTGCCAAGGATGGCGAGCCGGCAAGCGACACTGGGGCACGATTGCTCTCGGACGATGTCATCGCCCATTTGTCCGCGGCGCTGCCGGCGTACATGGTTCCTTCCACGTTCGTCGTCCTTCCCGAGCTTCCGCTGACGGCAAACGGAAAGTTCGACCGAAAGGCGCTGCCGGCGCCGGGAAGCATCCCACGGCATGCGCATTCGGTCATCGAGCCACGGAGCGACGTCGAGCGCAGGTTGCAGCGTTTATGGGCCACCCTGTTGCCCACCGACAATCCGGGTATCCAGCATAGCTTCTTCGCCTGCGGGGGCGATTCGCTGCTCCTGATGCGCCTGGCAACCGCCATCGAGAGGGAGTTCGCGGTTGCGCTCGACCTGTCCGAGCTCTTTGCGTGCCCAACGATCGAGATGCAAGCCACGCTCGTCGACCAGAAGACCGCCTTGGGCAGGATTCTCGGCGCCGTACGGTCCACCGAAGACGAATCGCGCTCCAACCAAATCACTCTGTAGCAACGATTTCCCTATAGGCAGGTCGCTTATGCTCATGGCTGAGATTCACCGGAACAGGGCAAAAATCGCACTCATCGGAGCGATCAGTGCACTGGCCGGTGCCGCGAACATCTTGTTGATGGTCCTCATCAACAAGTACATCTCCGTCACTCGCTTCGACGGGGCAGGCGTGGCCATGTTCGCGGTGGTATTGCTGGCGGTGATCGGATTCACGATCGTTTCGCAGGTGCTCCTTTCCCGATTGGGTGCGCAGACATTCCTCAAGCTTCGCGAGCAGTTGGTGCAGGGCATCTCAAACCTGTCTGCCCAGCAAATCGAGGCCATCGGCAACCACCGTCTCTACACCGCACTGACCAAGGACGTGCCGGCGATACACGAGCTGTTTACGATGCTCCCGGGTTATGTCTTCAACGGAACGGTCGTCGTGGCATGCCTGGTCTACCTTGGCATCCTGTCGCTACCGCTCTTTGGCATCTTTCTTGGATTTTTGATCCTGGCCTTGGGCATCGCCAAGTTCTTGATCGCCGACCGGGCAGAAAAGAAGTTCGTCCAGCGCAGGAAGATCGAGGACGACCTGTTTCGCTGTTACGAGGCGGTGATCGACGGCAGCAAGGAACTGAAGTTCAACCACCGCCGTGGCGAAGCGTTCCTGGAGCAGGATCTACGGAAGCACGCGGAGGATTACCGTAAGGCCACCGTGTCCGCCGAAGCCCTGTGGGGCCTGTCCAGCAGTTGGGCGTCCGCCATCGTCTTCATCGCCATCGGCTCGCTGTTGTTTCTTTCGCCGGCCGTCGGGGTGTTCGACCGCACCTACGTCATGAGCTTCATCGTTGTCATCTTTTACATGGTGGGCCCGCTCAATGTCCTGATGAACTCGTTCAGGACCATCTACGGTGCAAGGATCGGCTCGGCAAAACTGGAAGAACTTCAGCTCAGCCTGCCCTTGACGTCCACGGTCGTCGCCCCACACGCAGCCGAACCTTTCCAATCGCTATCGATGCGTGGCGTCGGCTTCACCTACGAAAGTCAGGAGGAGGGCAGGCGCGGGTTCGGTGTCGGTCCGCTGAACCTGGATATTGCGCGCGGGGAGATCGTGTACTTCGTCGGCGGCAACGGCAGTGGCAAAACCACGGCGGCCAAATTGCTGACTGGCCTTTACGCAGCCCAGGAGGGGACGATTCTGGTCAATGGCCAGGAAGCCGTTTCCCAGGATCAGCACTTCCAGTGGTTTTCCTCGGTGTTCCAGGATTACTACCTCTTCGAGACGCTGGTCCCGAAGGATGACAGCCCGCTCCGTGCACACGAGGTATCCGCCCTCGTCGAGCGCCTGGGACTGTCTGAGAAGGTCGGTATCGACAAGGGGCGCATATCGACGACGCGCCTGTCCTACGGACAGCGCAAGCGACTTGCGTTGCTGGTTGCCTACTTCGACAACTCCGACATCTATGTATTCGACGAGTGGGCCGCGGACCAGGATCCCGAGTTCCGCGAGTTCTTTTACAAGGAACTCTTGTTCGACCTGAAGCGCCTCGGCAAGACCGTCGTGGTCGTGAGCCATGACGAGCGATATTTTCATCTGGCCGACAAGGTCGTGAAATTCGCCGGTGGAACGATCGTTTCGGTGACGGCGAGGGACGAGCAGGTGGCGCCCGACTCACATGCCTTGTCCAACGTATGAGCCGGGCATCGATGACAGGGGCATGCGCGCCGTGACGATCCAGCACCTCCTCAAGCAATGCCTCGACGGTGGCATCAGGCTGGCAGAGAGCGACGGCCAGCTGCACGTGCGCTTCGATGGCCAGCCGCCCGCGGCCGCGCTGTTGGAGCAGCTGAAGCTCCACAAGCACGACCTGATTCGACACCTCCGTGCGCAGCAACCGGGGGCGGGCGAGACCATCCGCCGCGTCGGTGCCGATGTGCGCAAGCGGGTGCGTGCTTCTGCCGCACAACGCCGCATGTGGCTGATCGATCGCTTTGAACAGGCACATACGCCCTACAACATGGTGGGGGCATATCGCCTGACGGGCGACCTGGATCTGGATGCCCTTGCGCTGGCGGTCGACGATGTCGTGGCGCGGCACGAGTCGCTGCGAACGTCCTTCGCCGAAGTGGATGGCGAACTGTTTCAGGTCGTCGGTCCGGCCCAGTCTCTCGTGTGGGATCGGGCCGATGTATCGGCCCTGGAAGCGAGCGACCGGGAGCAGGCCGTCCAGGTATGGCTGCGCAGGGAAAATGGACGACGCTTCGACCTGTCCGCCGGACCGGTCATCCACGTTGCGACGCTGCGCGTCGCACGCGACCAGGTGGTCTTCGTCATGACCTTCCACCACATCGCGTGCGACGGCTGGTCCATCGATATCCTCAAGCGCGACATTTCACGCCGGTACGGCGAGGCGGTCGGGGGAGGGCAGGTCGACTGGACGCCTCCGTTGCAGTATGTCGATTATTGTGAATGGGAGCGTTCCCAGCGGAGCGAAGCCAGGACGGCCGACCTCCTGGCATATTGGATGCGCAAGCTGGACGGCCTTCCGCAGCTGCATGGTCTGCCGCTGGATCGGCCGCGGCCGGCCCTTCAGACATACACCGGCAGGCAGGTGCGCCGGCACATCTCGCGGCAGTCGCTCGGCACCATACGTGCTTGCTGCCAGGCGCACGACGCCACGCTTTTCGCGTTCGTGCACATGGCGTTCGCCGCACTGGTGGCCCTCTATTCGGAGGAACGCGACATCGTCATCGGTTTCGCGGTGGCTGGCCGTGCGCACAGGGACGCCGACGAAACGGTGGGACTTTTCGTCAACACGGTGGTCCTGCGCAGCCAGGTGGACGGTGGCACGAGTTTCGACTCGCTGCTCGACCAGAGCAAACGCAACCTTGCCGAGGCCATCTCGCACCAGGATCTGCCTTTCGAGGTGCTTCTGGAGACGCTGAAGCCCACGCGTAGCCGCGCCCATGGCCCGTTACTGCAATTGCTGCTGACCGTGCATGGCGGGGGCCATGAGTTCGCGTTGCCGAACCTGGCGATCGAGCGCCTGGAAAACCCCGAGCAACCCGTCAAGTTCGATCTCCAGCTCGATGTCGAGGAGCGAGAGGACGGGTTGCAGGTAACCTGGCACTTCAATGCGGATCTGTTCGACCCACGCTCGATCGAGCGTATGGCCGATGGATTCAATGCACTGGCCGACATCGCGGCCAGCGACGGGGCGGCGACACCGCATTCCGTTTCCGGACCCACGACGCCGATGCGTGGCCTTGCCAGCTCGACGCCGGCGCGCCGGCTCGAGGCTGTGTTCGAAGAGCACGCACGCGCGTACCCGGATCGGCCCGCGGTGGTCTTCCGCGGCGAGCAACTGAGCTACCGCGAACTGGACGAACAGGCCCATAGGCTGGCCTGGCGGTTGCGTAGCCTCGGCGTGGGCCGCGGCGACTTCGTCGGCTTGTGCACCGATCGCTCGGTGGCATTGGTCGTAGGCATCATGGGCACGCTGAAGGCCGGTGCCGCCTACGTGCCGCTGGACATGTCCCTGCCCGCGCAGCGACTTGCTGCGATGATTTCCGATTGCGCAGCCCCCGTGCTGCTGGGACAGCGGCAGCACGAGGCGTTGCTTGCCGTATTCAACCGTCCGGTGCTGTTCCTTGACGACGAGCCGGTTGACGGCCCGTCGAACACCCTGGACCGTCCGGACACGGAAACCTCGGACGCGGCCTATCTCATCTACACGTCGGGAACCACGGGTATACCCAAGGGCGTGGCCGTGTCGCACGCGAGCGCCCATAACCTCCTGGCGCATTTCGCCAACCTGGTGCCCATGCCACCGCCGTGGAACGGCTCGCTATGGAGCAGTGCCAGCTTCGATGTTTCCGTTTACGAGATATTTTCACCGCTATGTGCCGGTGGATGCCTGCACATCGTTCCGGAAACACATCGCCTGGATCCCGACCGCCTGTTAGCATGGATGGCAGAGCACGAGATCCACAGCGCCTATGTGTACGCAGGCCACCTCGACCACTTTGGCGATCATCTGTCCCGCACCGGTAACCGCCCCGTTGCGCTACGCAGGATGCTTGTGGGCGTCGAACCGATATCGAGCGGTCAGCTCGACGCCATCGCCACCCATGTGCCCGGTTTGCGCATCATCAACGGATACGGCCCGACGGAAGCCACCGTTTGTTGCACGACCCTGCTGTTCCAGCCGGCGACGCTGCTGCCGGCGACCCGCGTCCCCATCGGGCAGCCGGTCGCGCGAGCGGAACTGTATGTGATGAATGCCGGCGGTACACCGGCGCTCCCCGGCGCCCTGGGTGAACTGTTCGTAGGCGGCATCGGCCTGGCCATCGGGTACCTGAACCAGCCGGACATGACTCGCGACCGATTCGCGGACGTGCGAGTCGGCGGCACGACACAGCGGTTCTACCGCACGGGCGACGTGGTGCGCCACCTGCCGTCGGGCGACCTGGAATTCATTGGCCGGGCCGACGCACAGGTGAAGATCCGTGGATTCAGGGTGGAGCTCGGTGAGATCGAAGTGCGCCTGTGCGCACAGGAGGGCGTCCGAGACGCGGCGGTGATTACCGTTGGCGAAGGTATCGACAGGAAGATCGCCGCGTTCGTCGTACCCAAGACATCGGCGGCCATCGCATCGGGCGCCGATGCCCACGCGCTGGAGCAGAGCATCAGGGCAGGCCTCAAGGCATTCCTCCCCGACTACATGGTGCCTGCGTATATCGTGCCGCTCGACGCGCTGCCTATGACCGCCAATGGCAAGGTGGACCGCGCAAGACTACCGGTGCCTTCGCTTTCGGTGGCGAATGCCGGGGCCGCCCGGGTAGCGCCCCGATCCGAGAGCGAAAAGCGCCTGCTCGCTATCTGGCAGGACGTCCTGGGCCAGCAGGATATGGGCGTTACCGACGACTTCTTTGCCCTGGGCGGCCATTCCCTGCACATCGCGCGCATGACAAACCGCATGCGGCAGCAGTTCCAGCTGGCTGAATCGGATATCCCGCTGGAGACCGTGTTCGAGAACCCGACAGTGGAGAGCCTGGCAGTTGCCGTGGAAGCCGTTTTGCGCCGTAACCGCGCGAGGTCGAAAGAGCAATACCTGGCCTCGTTGGGGGACAGTGTCGAGATCATCGACTTCCTCGTTGCAGAGCAAGCCGCACCGGCGGCACCTCGGCCAGCGGCTCTGGCACCGCTGACGGCCGTGGCAGACAGGGCGAGCGCACCGATGTCCGGGGCGCAGCAACGTGTCTGGTTTGCCCAACAGCAATCCGACGACGGTAACCACTTCAATATCCAGGGTTGCTTTACGTTCGATGGGACCCTCGATCTTGCCAGCTTCGAGCGCGCCATCGGCGTGCTGCTACAGCGGCATGAGGTGCTGCGCACCACGTTTGCAGAGCGCGGCGGCAGCATGGAGCGGCACATTCAACCCCCAGGAGCGATTCCCTTCTCGCTGATCGATCTGTCGCCCCTTTCCTGGATGGGACAGGTGGACGAGGTTCGCGCGCTGATCGCCGCCGACCTCAAGAAGCGGTTCGATCTTGCACGGGACGTGCTGTTGCGCGTGATGCTGCTGCGCCTCTCGCCCGAGCGACACGTGGCCGTGTTCAACGTGCACCACATCGCATCGGATGGCTGGACCGTGGGATTGCTTGTCAAGGAATTCTGCGCGGCCTATGCGGCATACGCTGCCGGGGAGTCCGTCGACACCATGCCTGCTTCGTTGCAGTACGCCGATTTCGCGCACTGGCAGCATGCACAGTTGCAAGGCGGCGCTCTCGATGCCGGCATGTCGTTCTGGCGATCGACGCTCGCGGGCGTGCCAAACGTCCATGGGCTTCCCCTCGACAAGCCACGGCCGGCGAAGCAGACCTTTCGCGGCGAACTTCACCGCACCCTTGTCGGAAGCTTGCTCGGGGAGAGGATCCGCCAGTACTGCCACGAGCGCAGGGTCACGCTTTTCATGTTCCTGGAAACCGCGCTGGCCGTGTTGCTTAGCCTGTATGGCGACGAGAACGACATCGTCGTCGGCACGCCCGTTGCCGGTCGCATGCTTCCGGAAACGGAACAGATGGTGGGCCTGTTCATCAATACGGTGGTGCTGCGTTGCCGGGTGGATCCCGCACAAGGTTTCGATGCGCTCTTGCAAGAGAACAAGAGGCATATTCTTGCCGCGCTTGCTAACCAGCACGTCCCGTTCGAGCGCGTCGCCGAAGACGTGGGCCATCGACGCAGCCTGAGCCACAGCCCCGTCTTCCAGCTTTGGTTCGTTCTGCAGAACAACGACGATATCCAGTTCGACCTGCCGGGTTGCGCGGTCGGCGAATACAAGGATCTGCCGCCGCCGGCGGCAAAATACGAGCTCAATGTGTATGCCAGGGAGGTGGCGGGAGCCATCGAACTGGATTGGGTGTTCAACGACGACCTTTTCGACGAGCCCTCGATCCGGTATGTGGCCGGCGAGTTCGTTCGGCTCCTGCAGTCCCTCGTCGACGCGCCGGAGGCGGCATGCCACGCGCACGCGGTTTTCGACGGTTCGGCGAACGCCCCGGCGTCCGAGCCGCTTCCTGCATTCGTCCAGGCGTTGGTCGCCACCGATAGTTCGCTGCTGCAGCACATCGGCACGTCGGTTGCCACGCATGAGGGCCGGCCGGCCGTCGTTACCGAGGGCACCACCCATACCTACAGCGAACTGGACCGGCTCAGCGAGGGATATGCCGCCGCCATCGCCGCGACGGCCAGTTCCGGACGGGTCGGCCTACTCATGGAGCGTGGCGCGAACGCCGGGGCCGCGATGCTGGCCGCCTTGAAGCTGGGCCGTACGTATGTGCCGCTGGATACGGGCTATCCGCACGCCCGCCTCAGCTACATGGTCCAGCATTCCGAATGCGACGTTATCGTTTGCGACCCGGCCCATCGGGACCTCGCCGCGGCCTTGTCCAGCCACGCTCAGATCGTCGACGCACCCGCGGCAGCCCTGTCCCACGTCACGACGGCCGCCGGGCAGCTTCCGCGCGCTCCGGCCTACATCCTCTACACCTCGGGTTCGACAGGGCACCCCAAAGGCGTCTCTCAATCCCACAAGGGTCTCGGGTATCACGCCGGAAGCTATGCGCATGCGCTGGGGCTTACCCACGAGGACACGCTGCTCCAGCTCGCCTCGTACAATTTCGACGCGTCGGTTCTCGATACTTACGGAGCGCTTCTCGCAGGTGCCGCGGTGCACCTGGCCGACGCCAAGGCGATGTCGAGGGATTCGCTGCTTCGACTGATCGGCGAGCGCGGCATCACGGTCTATCACTCCACACCCACGGTCTTCAAGTTCGTCTTCTCGGACGCATCGCCCGGATCGCTGGCAGCGATTCGCGCCGTCGTGCTCGGCGGGGAGCCCATCGATGCCCTGACGGTTCAGCTCTTCCACAAGGCATTCGGTGCCGGTTGCCGCCTGATCGGCCTCTATGGCGCTACCGAATCGTCCTTGACCACGTTGGGAGAAATCACCCGGGAGCAAATCGTCGCCAGGAGGCGCCCCGGCATGGGTCAACCCATCCCGGGAACACATGTGCGCGTTCAACGAGACGACGGCTCGTTGGCACGCGTTTTCGAACCGGGCCAGATCGTCATTCGCAGCGACCATCTCGCCGAGGGCTACTGGCGGGCACCAAAGGCGACGGCGGAGAAGTTCCTGCCCGTACACGAACACGGGGCGGCGCGGCACTATCTGACAGGTGACGCCGGCTACATGAAACCGGATGGCGAGATCTGCTTCATGGGTCGTCTCGACTTCCAGGTTAAGTTGAACGGTATCCGGATCGAACTGGGCGAGATCGAAAGCGTCCTGCTGCAACGGGACGACATCGAGCATGCCGCGGCGGTGGTGAGCCCTGGCGAGAACGCCACCGACGCCGCGCTGGTCGCGTGCGTCGTGAGCGGCCCAGGATCGGCTGCGCAAGACCCTGCGACCAGGATCGAACGCGAACGGTCGGCCGCGGCTCAGTTGCGTGCACACCTCAAGCAGTGGTTGCCCGATTACATGGTGCCCGGCCGCATCGTGTTCATGGACCGACTGCCCCAGACACCCAGTGGAAAGATCGACAGACGCATTCTGGCGCAAACGCTGCCGCCTGAGATCCACGCGGAGCCCATGGCTCCGAGGAACCCACTGGAGGAAGGACTGGTCGAGCTATGGCGGCAGGTGCTCGATGCCCATGCCGTGGGCGTTCAGGACGATTTTTTCCTGCTGGGCGGGCATTCACTCAAGGCCATGCGTCTGCTGGCTTCGATGGAGCGCACGTATGGCACGGCCCTGTCCATGAAAGAGTTCTTCGATGCGCCAACCGTCGAGGCATGCGCGGCCTGGATCAGGCTTCACGGCACGACGGCCGTCGCGCCGCCGCTGGGCATGCCATCGATGGAACAGGCGCTACGGGATCTGGAAAGCACAGACGAAGAAGTGGAGGAAGGCCTGATCTGAGTCCGTAGGAATTCTTCCGAACCGGGAGCGAAAACCCACACTGACCTCACTGCGTGTCTTTATGCGCTAAAAAGGGAGTAATTCATGCGTTTAGATATCTTGAACACGATGGACGACGTGGACGAGTGCGTCGGTTCCACAAGTGATTGCGAAGCGACGATCAAAGCACTGGTGCGCTGCACGTCGTCGTTACATGAGGGTGTTGGCAAGGCCGTACAGATCATTCGCGAAAACCCCCTTCTGGTCAGCCGGGCAGAAGAGCACTTTCATCTGCTCGATCCACTGATCGAGTATATCGAGGCAAAGGTTTTCCTTGCCAGCGATGTCGACCAGCTGTTGTTCGGGCTCGGCTATGGCCGGGACGACATGGAATTGCTGAACAACGCTTACTGCGCGTGGGAAACGGCGCTGGAGCAGAACTTTGTCGAGCGGCTTTGCGCGGGGATCAGTTCGCTCAGCGATTATCGTCTCAACAACCGGTTCCAGCGACTGTTGAAGCGCGAAACCTCGATGCTGCGCCATCGAAACCACCGGCGCGCCCTCTTTATCGGATCCGGGCCGTTTCCGATCAGCGCAGTCTGGTTACATCGATATCTTGGCGTCACCGTCGACGGACTCGACCTGTCCAGTGACGCCGTCGAGCGGTCGCGTGCCTTGATCGCCAAGCTTGGACTCGAGGGCTCGATCAACATCATCCACGAAGATTCGCCGCACTACGACGTGGGCGCCTACGACGTCATTATCATCGCGCTCCTCGCAAAGCCGAAGAAGGTCATCCTCGACAACATCTACGCATCGGCCAAGCCAGATTGCGAAGTGATCTGTCGAACGTCGTCGGGCCCACGCAGCGTGTTGTACGAACCCACGCCCATTTCCGCCGAGATACTGAGCAAGTACGCCGTTCGCGATGCAAGGGTCATCTCCGGCGCCGCCGACGACACGATCTCTTCACTGCTTCTTACCAGGATTTGACAGGGATGAAATTTTCCACCTTGCTGGACCAGGCGCGTCGGTACCCTTCGAACACCTTCTCCGCACGGCGCGTGGACGGCACCGATAGCCAGGTGCCGGTGCTGACGCTGCTGGACGAGGTTGAGGCACTAGCGGCCAGGCTGTCGCAGGCCGGCGTTCGGCCCGGCATGCAGATCGGCCTTCAGGCAGCCAATGGCTACGAATACGTGCTATGGGACATCGCCGCCATCAGGCTCGGCGCGCTGATCCATGCCGTGCCGGAAGAACTTACCCCGGAAAAACTTGCCGCCCTGGCCGAGCGATACGATGTCGCGTTGTGGGTATGCGAAAACGAAAACGCATTACCCGGCCATCCGTATCGTGCCAGCCTGGCCGACACCTGGACGGACAAGCCATTCAGCGTTGACCCGGCGGCCGGCTCGGTGGAAGACCCGGACCTCTACACCAGGGTCTACTCGTCGGGAAGCTCCGGCTACCTGAAGGGACTCGACATCAGTCGCCTCGGTACCGAAGCCCTGGTGAGCGATTTCATTGCAGATTTTTCGCTGGACGTCCATGACAGCCATCTGATCTTCCTCCCGCTTTCCAATTTCCAGCAGCGCCTGTCCGTCTATGGCTGCCTATGGGCGGGGGCATCGATACGGGTCGTCCGGCACACATCGATCTTCCAAGAACTTGGCGCTTTCAAGCCGAGCTTCATCGTTGCGCCCCCGGCGATCTACGAGAACATCTACCACGTGCACGGGCGGGGACCGCAGGCTGCGGAAAAACTCGGCCAGTTCCTGGGTGGCAACATTCGTTTCATGATCACCGGCATGGCACCCATTCGCCTCGAAGTGCTGCGCGCCTACAATGAACTCGGTTTCCGGTTACTGGAGGCCTACGGTGTCACCGAGACGGGCATGATCGCCTGGAACACGCCGGCGATTCAGCGCATCGGTTCTGTCGGGCGCCCGATCCATCCGGAACATGTTCATTTCAGCGATGAATCGGAAGTGCTGATCCGGCGGCCATTTCCGCTCGCAAAGGGTTACTTCGACAGCACCGGCAGCGACGGCGCGCAGACCTTTCTCGCCGACGGAAGGATAGCCACCGGCGATGTCGGCAAGCTCGACGACGATGGATTCCTGTACCTGCAGGGACGCAAGAAGGAAATTATCCTGACAGGCGGTGGCGCGAAGTTCCATCCGGAGGAACTGGAGCGAAAGCTGACCGCCCTGGCGTGGGTGCGCCATGCCATCGTCCTGCAGTCGCAGCGTACGCAGGAGGTGGCAGCGGTGCTCGTGACGGACGAGGCCGACGTGCCCGATAGCGATGTGGTCGATGAGGCCATCCGCTCGCTCAATCAGTCGCTGCCGAGCTACATGCACATTGCGCGCAAGGTGGTCACGCATACGGTTCCCAGCATCGACAACGGCATGCTGACGCGGAACCTCAAGTACGACCGCAAGGGCATATACCGGAACTTTCAGGGGGACATCGAGGTGACCAAGGCATGGGCATGATGGTGCAGGAAGGCAACGGCCTGGGAAAGATCGCCGAGCTCATCAGGCTGGCGATGGGCGACGAGGTGCCGGTCGAAGCGATCGGCGAACAGACCCGATTCACCGAAGACCTGGGCATGCAATCGATCAACCGGCTCATGCTGTTGAGCCTCCTGGAGCAGGAGTGCGGCATCAACCTCGAGTCGCACATGGCGCAATTGGTCGAACTGGAAACGGTTGGCGATACCATGCGTCTCCTCGACAAGCTTGCGGCCGGGCACTGACTCATGTCGCGTCCTCCGATGATCGTCGACGGCCATTGCCACCTTGCCTCGTCGCGCTGCATACCGCGTGACTTCTTTGTCGGCGTGGGGCAGAACATGGCCAGGAAGAAATCCGCGCGAGTTCGGCCCGGAGAGGCCGAGAGCCTGGCCAGGCTGATGGAACTTCAGTACCAGGATCACGATGCGGACAGGCTGGTACGCAAGATGGACGAGGCCTGCATCGCTCGCACCGTTCTCCTGGCACCGGATTTCACCTACGTTTTCAAATCGCATTACAGCCTGGAAGACATGGCGGCCCAGCACGCGGCCGTCCGTGCACGACATCCCGGGAGGTTTCACGTTTTCTTTGGCGTGGATCCGCGCTGGGGGCGGTCGGGACACGACATCTTTGAGCGAAGCGTCGACACCTACGGTTTCGAAGGCCTCAAGGTCTATCCACCGTGCGGGTTCTCCCCGAGCGACGAGCGCATGTTTCCCTTGTATGAAATCTGCGCTGCGCGGGACTTGCCGGTCCTTCTGCATACCGGGCCCACCACTCCGACGCTCGACTTCCGCTTTGCCGATCCTTACCTCATTGACGCTGCGGCCAAACAGTTTCCGGGGGTGAATTTCATCCTTGCACACGGCGGTGTGAACTTCGTGGAGCAGGCGAAGTTGATGTGCAACTACCGCCCCAACGTGTATCTCGATATTTCAGGCTTTCCGGCTGCCATGACCGCTACGACCTGGCAGCAGCACCTGGCCGAGCTTTTCGCCCAGGGCATCAATCACAAGATCATCTTCGGAACGGACTGGCCCGTCTTCTCGATGAAAGACGACCTCTCCGCCATGGTATCCCACCTGCTGGAAGACGGCGGCCCGATGCATGGGCTACCGGATGCCGTCGTCGCCGACATCATGGCCGGCACGATCGACAAGCTTCTGCCCAATCCACCCAAAGCCGAAGGAAGCGCCGGAGCCGCCGCGGCGTTGTCACTCGAAGGAGAAAGCCCGTGAGCATTCAGTACTCTTGGCCCACATTGATCGACACGGGCACCGGTGCGGGGATAGTCGCCCTGTACAACGACGCTATCGAGCATACCGACGTGATCGGTTACCAGAAGCCGCTCGACAAGGCGGAAGGCGAGGCCTTGATCGCCGATCTTCAGGATGCCTTGCAGCGAGGCGGCACGGCATTGATGGTGATAAGCGACGGCGACCAGTGTATCGGCATGGTGCTGTTGTCATCGAGCGAGATGCCCAACTGCAGGCATATTGCCACGCTTTCCAAGGGCATTATCCGGTCCGACTACCAGAAGCGCGGCATTGTCCGCGACGCGTTCCTGAGCATCAGCGATTACTGCGATGCCAACAACCACACGCTGATCATGCTGGATGTGCGTGAGAACTCCCGTCCGCACAAGCTATGGCAGAGCCTCGGGTTCACGGAGTATGGCCGCGTGGCGGACTACGCCCGCGTCGATGGTGTGTCGCATCCCGGCGTCTATATGCAGCAGACGACGGCGGCCCTGCGTGCCCGGTTGACGGCCAACTCATACTCTTCCGCATTCCTCCCGCCGGAGGAATTCAAGCTCAAGCTGAGGCACGAGCTGGAGTCGCGAATCACCATGACGCACCCCATCGTCAAGAAGATCCTGGACGGCACGCCGCATTGGGACCTGCTGCGCAGCGTGACCCTGCAAGGCTACCAATTGACCAAGCACTTCCTGGAGTACATCGAAACCCTCTACCACCACTGCCCGCGCGGTGTGCACAAAAAGCGCCTCCTGCTCAACATGTATGAGGAGGAAACCGGCCGATTCTCCAAGACCGACAACCACGTGGTATTGATGGAGAACTTCATCCGTGCCATTGACGTCAAGGATGCCGAACGCGACGCCGCCATGCCGTTGCCGGCGACTAGGGCGCTTATCGACTACCGAATGGACCTCGTGCGCAACCGGCATACGTTCCATATGGGCGCGGCGGCCGTGATGGTCGCCAGCGAGGGCCAGAATCTCGAGACGGCTGCCGGCGAGGCGCGCCACGAATTGCTTCCGCGCATCTATAACCTGGCCGAAAGCGACCTTCAGTTCTTCTCGGTGCACCAGAAGGAAGACGTGGGGCATGTCGCCGAGGGGATCAGCCTCGTCGCCGACATCTGCACCACGCCAACCATGCAGCAGGAGGCGCTTGAGACCGTCCGCAAGACGTGCGACCTCTTCTATGGCATGTACGAAGGGATGCACCAAGCCTATGCAGCATGACGAGCATTCCTTGCGCATCGGGTTGGGAGCGATTGCGATTGAGCTGGGCGATACCCTTCGCGAGGTGGAAGCCATACCCGGGGCACGCGAGAAGTTTGCCTCGCTCAAGCTCCCCATGAGCAGTGCCTTGCTGCGCTATCGACATTATCGCGAAAGTACCCTGGCGCCCGACGAGGTGATCGGACGGGTCGTGCGGCGCTGCCTGGAGCGTGCCGGCGTTGCGGCGTCGGACATCGACCTATTCATCCTGACCTCGGCCGATGCATCGTTCCTCGCCGATCGCAAGCTCGTTCCGTCCCTGCTGGCCAGCCACGGCCTGCTGCGCGCCGTACCCATGGCGATCGTTTCGCAGGAGTGCACCGGCCTGTTGTCGGCCATCCACACGGCGGGCAGCCACATTCGCAGCGGTCTGGGGCGACGGGTCCTCGTGGCTTCGTATGACCACGGCGGGCTGGGCGCCGATCGCATCCAGCCCTTCGGCGTGGTCAGCGATGCAGCTTCGGCGTGCCTTGTGTCGTCGGAGGAGCCGTTGGATTTCGAGGTGCTCGGTTTCGCGCACTACGGCGACGTGCGTGGCATGCATGGTGAGGACGACTTCGACCAGCGACAGGCGCTGATCAACAAGGTGAACGCGGCGGCGCTTGCCGACGCCGGCATGTCGCTGGGTGGCATAAGCAAGGTGTTCTCCACCAATTTCTTCTGGCCGCTGGCCACCTACTATGCGACCACGGCGGGCATTTCGGCTGGCTTGCTGCACGACGAAACGCTGCTCGACGTTGCGCACTGCCTCTCGGCGGACGCCCTGGTGAATCTCGATCACTACCAGCGCAAGCAGGGAGGGCAGGCCGGGGATCGCTACCTGCTGCAGGCTTTCGCGATGGGCTTGCTGGCGTCCATGGTCTTGGAGCGCAGCGCCCCAAGGCCCAGGACCTGAACCCGGAGAGCCACTATGTTCAAACCCAGAACCATTCATGGCCCGCGTGACTGGATGGACGCTGACGGCGGCAAGATCTACACAATTTCGGCAAATGGCGAGGCCGTGGACCGGTCGCGGTTCGTCGAAAGGCTGGCAAGGGTAAAGTCAGCCCGCGACATCCCCTGGCGCGACACGCCGCACTTCACCATCTTCCACCATGGCGAGTCGTTTCGGTACCTTATCCTTGCCTGGTGGGGAAACGACAATGAGCTGTTCACTTCCGTGTCGGTACAGACAGGGCAGGGATGGGTAGAGCAACCCGAAAAGTACTCGTTCTGCGTCTATGACCTCGAGGTCTTCTGGGTGGAGCGCAATATCTTCGTCGAAACATTTTACTGCCGCACACCCAGCTTGCAGCGCTACCGGGAAACGAGGCAGCCCGCGCGCATGGGGGCCCCGGTTGAATCGGACTAGCCGGCTCATGGCGCCGTTCCCATGGCCGGAAGATCAACCCGCGCAACATTCTAGCCACCCGGTTGAACGGGTGGCATTATTCAGGCTAGTTAGAGGAAAGGGACGCAATACATGTTCAAGTATTACTTGACGCTGGGCCTGCGCAACCTGCGACGCAACCCGGTGCTGACTCTGCTGATGGTCATGGCCATTGCCTTTGGTGTGGCGTCCTCCATGACGACATACACGGTGTTTCGCGCCGTTTCGGGCGATCCGATTCCCTGGAAGTCGAGCAAGCTCTTCTTTCCGCAGATCGACGTGTGGGGTCCAACCTCAAGGCGCGGCGGCACGGAACCGGCGGACGCCTTCACGTATACCGATGTCGTCGCACTGATGCGCGATCATCGTGCGGCGAAGCAATCGGCCATCTACCCCGTGGGCCCAACCCTCTATCCGACCGACGCCAGCAAGAAGGCGCAGACCATGTCGGGCGAGGCGGTGCATAACGAGTTCTTCCCGATGCTCGACGTGCCGTTCCTGTACGGAAGCGGCTGGTCGAAAAGTGAGGACGACCAGCGCGCACGCGTCGTCGTTATCAGCAAGTCGCTGAATGAAAGAGTCTTCGGCGGCGTCAACAGCGTCGGGCGGGAGATCCGTCTCGACAACACCAATTACCGCGTGATCGGCGTCATCGGCGACTGGAACCCGCAACCCAAGTTTTACGTAGCTTCCGTTGGCTATGTATTCGGTTCGGGCGACGATGTGTTCATTCCGTTCACCACTGCCATCGACCAGAAGCTGGCAACGTCCGGTGCCTTCGGTTGCAGTGCAAAACTGGCCGAACCGGGCTTTGCCGGCACACTTTCATCCAGCTGCATATGGATCAGCTATCTGGTCGAGCTGGATTCGGCCGCGGCCGTGAGCGCCTATCGCGATTACCTCAACGCTTACGCAGGCTCGCAGCAATCGTCGGGCCGCTTCGGATGGGCGCCCAACAATCGCCTGCGCGACCTTCGCGAGTTCCTGAACTATGAACGGATCGTTTCCTCGGAGACCAAGCTTTCGATCATGGTCGCCATCAGCCTGCTGATCGTATGTATGGTAAACACGGTGGGCCTGTTGCTGGCGAAGTTCCTGCGCCGATCCAGCGAAATCGGTGTGCGTCGTGCCCTCGGCGCGAATCGCTTCCATATTGCCTACCAGTTTGGCATGGAGTCGGCGGCCATCGGCCTCGCCGGCGGGGCACTCGGATTGATCCTCACCTGGATCGGCGTCAGTTTGATGGATGGCTTGCTTTCGCCGCAGATTGCGAAGCTGGTTCACATCGACATTCCGCTCCTGTTGCAGACCCTGATCCTGGCGATAGTGACCACGGTTATCGCCGGCCTCTATCCCACCTGGCGCGCGACGCATCTGCGCCCATCCATGCAGCTGAAGCAAGGTTGATCGCGCCATGACTGTCCATCCGATTATTTCCGCGCTTCGTCATCACAAGGCAGGCGCTCTCCTGATCGCCTTGCAGATCGCACTCACCCTGGCCATCGTCTGCAACGCGCTATTCATCATTAGCGCGCGTTTCGAAGGCATGTCCCGGCCGACCGGCATCGTGGAGAGCAACCTGCTCTTCGTGGCGTCATCGGCGCCGAAATCGGACATGAACACCGATGCAGGGAAGGAGAGCATTCGTTCGTCGGTCGAAGGCGATCTGACCGCACTGCGTCAGCTACCGGATGTTGTCGACGCCTACGAAACCAATTCATTGCCGCTTACCGGCATGACATGGACACTTGGTTCCGGCCTGAATCCGGGCATGAATATCGACACCCTCGTGTCCCTGTACGACGCCGATGAGCACACGGTTTCGACCCTCGGGTTGCGCCTGATCGCCGGGCGCAATTTCAAAAGCGACGAGATAGGCACCGGCAGCCTTCTCGACATCGTCCAGCCGTCTGCCATCATCGTTACGAAGGCGCTGGCCGACAAGCACTTCCCGCAAGGCGACGCGCTGGGCAAGCAGGTCTATTTCAGCAACGCGACCAAGCCGAGCACCATCGTCGGGATCGTCGATCGCCTTCAGAGCGCGGCGGCAAACGGGTCCACCGACAACATGGTGTGGAATTCAGCCCTGATCCCGCAGCGGCTGGTGGCCCCGTCCCGCTACTATGTCATTCGCACCAAGCCGGGCCGACAAGCCGCTGCCGAAAAGAGCGTGTTGGCGGCCCTGTACCTCCAGGATCCGGAGCGGGTGATCCCGGACGGCGACTCGGGGATCAACGCCGGAGTTCGCACGTTCGAACAGATCCGAAGCGACGCTTACCGGAGCGATCGCCGCCTATCGCTCTTGATGGGCGCGATGAGCATCATCCTGCTCGCAGTGACAGGTGCCGGCGTGGCGGGGCTGTCCAGCTTTTGGGTGGGGCAGCGCCGACGGCAGATCGGTGTGCGCCGGGCACTGGGGGCGACGCGGCAGAACATACTGGGTTACTTCCTTATGGAAAACGCACTCATCTGCTGTTCCGGCATCGTGGTCGGCGTGTTTCTCGCCTACGGTTTCAATCAGTGGATGATTTCGCAGTTCGAGCTTTCCAGACTGCCTTGGCTATATGTCCTGACTGGTGCAGTGACATTGTCGTTGCTGAGCCTGGCGGCCGCTTTCGCGCCGGCCTTGCGCGCCTCGCAGGTCGCACCGGTCGAAGCCATACGCTCGGCTTAACGAGAAACAAGGCTGGCGAATGACGCTGGCCGCCACCACATTGTCAGGGGAACGGCATGTCTTCAGGTCTGGGAAAGGCACGAACCGATTTTGTTTTTTTTGCAGCGATTTTCCTGTTTCTTGTCATCGCTGTCTTCGCATGGTGGCGCGTGCAACCGGTAGATATCCCACCGGGCGCGGCTGGGGAGAGCGGCTTCTCGGCAGTGCGGGCGCAGGATGTGCTGAAGGACCTGCTGGCCGATCAGCGTCCACACCCGGTAGATAGCGCCGCGAATCGCGCTGTGGCCGACCGCATCGCCGCGCGGTTGCAGCAACTCGGTTACCAGCCACGCGTCGTCGATCGCGTGTCGTGCAACCAAAAAACGCAAACCTGTGCCCGGGTGAAAAACATTCTGGCGTCCACCGAGGGCTCGGTGGACGCCAAATCCGTCGTATTCAGTGCTCACTACGATTCGGTCGGTGCGGGTCCAGGCGCCAGTGACGACGGTGCGGGTGTGGCGACGATGCTCGAGATCGCGCGCCTTCTCAAACAGCGTCCGCCCGGCAGGAACCGCGTCATTTTCCTCTTCGACGATGGTGAAGAGGCGGGACTGCTCGGGGCCAGAATGATCGCCGACGATCCTGAGCTGAAGGGAGCGGCCGCCGTCATCAATGCCGAAGCTCGCGGCACCTCGGGTCAGAGCGCCATGTTCGAGACCGGAGGGGCAAGTGGCTGGCTTGTCGATGCCTTCGCGCGCAGTTCCTCGCGGCCGCTCACCAACTCGCTTCTGAACACGCTGTACGCGCTTCTTCCGAACGACACGGACCTTACCGTGTTCAAGGCGAACGGCATGCAGGGGCTGAACTTCGCCTTTGGTGGGAACGTCGAGCGCTACCACACGCCATTGGATAACCTCGAGCACATCGACCTGCGAAGTGTGCAGCAGCAGGGCGACAACCTTTACGGGCTCGCCAAGGCCCTGCAGGGCGCCGATCTGAACCGGGTTGGGTCCGCCAGAAACCCGCTTTACACGGACATCATGGGCGCCGCCGTCGTACGCATTCCGGTGCCGTGGGCCCTTATCGGCGGCATCGTGTTGCTGGTGGCGATGGTGATCGCGGCGCGCCGCCTCCGCAGGCACACCGGTTACCGTCTCAAGGATGTGATGCGGGGTGTGGCGGTATTGCCGGTGGCCCTTGTTGTCGGCGGTGCCACGGCCTATCTGGCCATGTACGCGATGTCGCTGATGCACGCCACAACCATGCCATGGCATACGGCCACAGGCGCCAACAGGGTGGTGCTATGGGCCTTGGTGGCGCTGACGACGACAGGATCGCTTCGGCTCCTCGTCCGCGGCGCAGATCCCGCAGGCGTTTGGGTGGGCCTCGGCCATGCGTGGCTGATCTGCCTTGTTCTTGTCGCCATCGCCTTGCCCGGGGCGAGCTATCTGTTCCTGTTGCCCGGTATCGTGCTGGTAATTTGCGCCTTCGCGGCAGGGTACCTGGTGGCGAGGGGAGGGCGGCACCGGCTGGCGTCGCTTGTCCTGGTGTCCGCGTTGGGCTGCTTCCTGGTCGTGCTGCCCCTGGTCGCCTTGCTCGAGATCATGCTGGGCTACAACGCCCTCTATGGGACGCTCGGCGCCGGGATTCTCATCGCGGCCGCAGTGGCATGGCTTGCTCCTCCCCTTTGCCACAGGCAGCTCCGGTCGTACCGGTACACCAGCGTCGCCCTTGTCGCGGCGGTTCTCCTGGCGGCATGGTTTTCCGTGCGGGCACCTGCCTACACCGCGGATGCGCCACAACCGTTGAACCTCATTTACTTCCAGGGCAGCGATGGCGGCGCCCGGCTGGTGGCCGAGGCCAGCGGACGGCGACCGCCTCATGGCGTGCTCGAAGCCATGGGGCCATCGACAACGCTTGCACAGGTCTTCCCCTGGACGTCGAACCGCTTCTATGCCGCAACGGTGTCATCCGCAACGCTGCCGCAAGCGAGCCTCGATGTGCTCGGCGCCAAGGCGACAGAGAAGGGTCGCCGCATCACGGTACAGTTGCATTCCGGGCCGTCCGTCACTGGGCTGGTACTCGTGGTGCCGGCGAAGGCAGGGCTTCGATCCATCGCCGTGGACGGCGGCCCGTCGGTGATGTATCGGGCCCCGGGGAGCAGCGAATACCACGCTTTCAATTGCCGCGGCGAGTCGTGCGATGGTATGCAGCTTGTAATCGACGTTGCAAATGACGCGCCCACGCCGGTGACCTTGATTCGTATTTCGGCCGGATTGCCATCGTCGCTCGAAACCATAAGCCGACAGCGCGTGCCCTTGGCCGTCCCGCGTACCGATGGTGACGAAAGCTGGGTGTTGACCGGCGTGCAGATCTAGCCCTGGAGCCACATGGAAAGCAGAGGCTCACCCAACACGGTGACTCGGTATCTAGAAAGCTGGTGGGTCGCCGGCGGAAGTAGTGGACCTGGCATCTCGCTGGTGGGAAGCCGCGCTGTCGGCCTCGCGGAGTCATATAGAAAGCGAAATGGCATCGGAACGAGCCAGTGTGGCCACCGCCAGGGCCACACTGGTCAATGATGCCGAAGCTCTCCAATCACGCCTTGAAGAGGGACTCGCCGCAGCCTCCCAGGCGGACCAAGCTCGTATTCTCGTCGAGCAGCGTTTGGAGGATCTGACGGCCGTCGCCGCTGAACTACGCTTGCAGCTGGCTCTAGCGTTGACTTACTTGACGCGGCCGAGGCACGAGCTAGCAGGCTTCAAGACGAACTCACGGGCCACCTTCAGCAACTGCAGACACGGGAAATCGACTTTTCCGAAGAACGACGCCTTCAAGCGGAGCATCTTCGAGGTGTTGAGGACCGCGCGCATACGGAAATTGACCGAGCACGCCAGGAGTCGCGTGAGCTGAAGAAGCTCGTCGACGCCGGCCTGCGTGCGAAACAGGCAGCAGACGAAAGGCACCGGGAGCGCGAGGAGGCCCTGCGGCGGCAACTGACTGATGCTCAACGCGATGCCGCGATGCCGCGATGCCGCGATGCCGCGGTGGCCGGTGCGGAAGCGAATGCGCTTCATGCAGCACGGAAGCCTGAAACGGCCAACAGAGGGACGAAGAAGCCCAAAGCGACAACGACGGCGAAACGCCCGACGCCATCGCCCATACGTCGGAATACAAAAGCCGCTACGCCTAAATCACCATAGCCGACCGAACTCACCTGTCGCCGGTTATAGCCGTACGCGGGGACGCCATAAAGCCTGTGGTCAAAATTAAACCTCTGAGGACAAAATTAAGCGGGTCCCGTGTCGTTGTCTGATTAAAAACGTCCTCGTGCGTCATCTCGGCATTTCGTCAATGCCAGCCCTGGGGCTGCGTGTCCGCTGGCGACACTAGGCACAGTCGACGTCCAATGAACTGCTCTTCAATTCGCATAATGTATATTATGTAAAATTGTAGGCGTCGCGTTCGCAGGGCCCTGTCGGCTACCATAGGAATCCCCTTTGCGGGGTACGTTGACATCACGATCGGGCACCCTGCCCCGAGCGCAACAGCGGCCGCCTGGCACGAGGCGATGGCATTGGAGTCGGTTGATGCCGAATTTTCGGCAGCGCTTGAGTCCTGCTACGGCTATCGAGCGAATTCATGTTCAATGTAAGCGCTCAAGCCATACTGGGATCGTCCAAGGTATTGGGGCAACTTCCCCGCTGTGTTCATCGGTTTTTGGGCGTCGGTGAGCTATCGCCGTCGCCTAGATACATCGTGGTTGCCGGACCGACGGCGCCTTCAGCCGTGCTCTTGGTTGAGAACCCCACCAGTTTTGAAACTGCGGTCCAATTGCGACTTGATAAGGAGCTCACGCTCGTCGCCGCGTATGGATACGGCCTGAACACTCGGTCGGACAGCAGTGCAGGTCTGGCTCTTCTGGACAGTGTGGCGCACGGCCGTTGCCAAGTATTGAGCCGGTCCGGTAACGGCCATGACCTGTCAAGCCTCTTCGGTCATCGCAATCTTTTCTTCTGGGGGGATCTCGATAGAGAGGGGTTACGCATCGCCCTTGCGATCAGGAAGCGACTCCCAGCGCTGACATTGAGCGCCTTGTATGCGCCCATGCGCGAAATGGTTGCGGTCCGCGAATCATCTCATCCGTATTCGGATATGAGCGGCAAGACCTTGCAGGCTCCTTGGTCTGGAACGGGCGATGAACTTTTCGACGGACTTGCTGCGGCCTGTCAGGATCGAGCGGTCGACCAGGAAGCCTTAGATCTCGGCGCATTTGGCGCGCTGGCGGCTGTAAAACTTGATCATCCCTCTTAACCAGGGGGTGATTTGCCCGATGCGAATCACGAGGATGTTTAGACTTACGCACGTCGCCGCGTTCAGTAAAACCGAGCTGAAGCGGCCTTATTACTCATCCGCCCTCTGTTAACGTTAGCCAAGCAAGAGGTAGAGCGGCTTATAGCGAGTAGGGCCGAAAAGCCAGTGTTCGCCACTTGCCTCCTCATCGTCCATCAGCCGTCGAGCCTCCCGAATGGCAGCGACCCAGTCGCTATAGGTCCGAGCCGCCTGCGCATCGACAAGTTGCAGAACATCGTTTTCACTCAAGATAGCCGGTGGGTCATCACCCGCGATGAGCTCGGCTTCGGTGCCTACGGTCAGGACAAATTCTTGATCCGCCCCCACAGGCGGAATATGAAAGTACGTCGCCGGAGTATTTGGGAGGATGTCGGACAGGTGGGAAGCACTCACCGTGGCAGCAATAGTCGGGATGCCCACCTGCCAATGTGCGCGTGCTTGGTCCTGTACATCCCGATTTATTTTTACATGCACGCCGCTCGCATACCCCGGAAATTTCGGGCGCCGAGCAAAAACCGTGAGTAGACGAAAAAGCTGCGTGTTGCTGCTATTGAGGGCTGATCGACTACCCTCCCGTGACGCCCAGAACCGGAACGGGATAACATGGGCGTATTGCCCCATCAGCGCTTTCGTTAATCGCGGAACAAGGGCATATTCGATAGTCTGCTCATTACAAAAACTGCCCACCTGGTCCTCCATGGATTAACTAGCAATTCCGATCCGAACATCCAACTAAGATGTACAACGCCCCTGGCCGGTGTCCCCGCTTAGGGCGCTAAAGATGTACCTGCACTTCCTGTTCCAGCACTGCACTTTCGACATACGCTCCAAGCTTCGCCATCATGCTGCTGTAGATGTCGCTGCCCGGATCGGGAGCGGTCAACGTCAGTACAAAGGCCACCGACAGGGGTTGGTCGAGATCCTCTTGCTCGAACTGATAGTCGTCGCGGGTGAAAACACGGGCGTAGACACGCATCGTATCGGCATGCAGTGTCGTCCCACGTGGAAATGACTTGGCGTGGCGTCGCACGGGATGCCATTTCGCGTACTCCTTGCGCGCCGTTTTCTCCGGCGCGGTGCTCTCTTTCATCGTCCCTAGGAGGTTGACCTGACCGCTGCCGGCTCCCGGTGTCTGCAGGGCAACCTGGACACGCGAGGCGAAGTAGTTGGCGCCGCCCAGTTCCGACACTCGCGGGGCTAGCACCGCGGTGAGGCTGGCACGGCCATGCAGCTTTCCGTCGCGGACCATTTCCGGCGGAATGGGAATGTCGTTCCAGTAATAGGCCTGACCGGTCGACAGCGTGGCGGTCCAGACCAGCGTGACCGTGCCCACCGGGCATGTCCACGGCGCCGTATCCCGCCACGGCGTGCCCCAGCCGATCTTCGGATCGAAGGTCATGCCTTCAGCGCTGCTGATGAGTAAGGCACGAACCAGGTCCGGCGTCGGGTTCTTCAAGTGGTGAAACGCGTGCGCCGCGAGAGAGGCTACCAAAGGGGTGGGATAGCTGCTGCCGGTCTGGGGCTGCCCACCGAGCGCGCGCAGGGTCGAGAACCACGACACGTCCGGCTTGTGCATGCCCTCAGGACCAGGCCCCGTCACGCAGGTCGGGCAATGGGCATCAGGGTGTTCGCCATTGGCGATGCGACCGCCGACGGTCAGCGACGCCTCGCAGTCCCCCGGGGGACTGACTCGCCCGTGCCCCTGCGAGTAGACGTTACCCACGGAAATGACCGGAAGGATGTCGAACTCGCGCGCGATCGCGCGGATCCCATGGCCCAGCTCACTGATCGCTTCTTCGCCGCCACTGAACGTGGCTTCGTTGAACGACATGTTCCAGACCTTGCATTCGGCCGAATGCGTCCGAACGATTTCTCGTAGGTAACTCAGGAAGCGGCCGCGCGATTCATGCGCACGGTCGTCCTTGGCAATGGCCTGCACCGTGCCGATGCGGCACGTCAGTGGCGGCAGGTTGAGATGGCCGTTCCAGGCATGCCCGTGGACGGCAAGCGACGAGACGCGGTTTCCATGGGCGGTGTTTGCGTCGACGTCGGCGACCAGCGAGGGCGCACGCCACGCCTCCATCGGGGTGTAGCTCCGCGCGGTCAGGCCGCCATCCACCACAGCGACGACGGGATGCCAGTCCTCGTTGGGCAAGGGACGTTCCGGATCGGGTGCAGCAGGAAACGTCTGGGCATGCAGTGGTAACACGGGGTCGATACGAAACGAGGCACCGGAGGCGGCCAGGCGCGCGAGGGCGTCGGGGCTGGTGGCCACCAGGGAGACGCGGGCCACGCGCCGGGTGCGGTATTCCCTAGCTACCTGCGCAATGCTGGCCGACTCCGGCTGCCGGGATACTCGCAGCGTTCCGGCTTCCTGTGCCGAAGGCCGCACCATGGTGACGGTGGCGAACACCGACCGAATGTCACCCTCGCGCTCGAGTCCAAGCAACTGGGTGATGACGGCATCGCGTGCGCCCGGATCGGCGAACGGAGGCAGCCAGACGGAAAACAGCCCGCCGTCGTCATCGCGAAGCGTGCGGTCCCAGAGCTGCTGCAGCTCGCGGCCTTGCAGGACGGCCGATGCGTCCTGGCGCTTGATCGAATGGATACGCGAGATGGCCACGCGGGCGTCGACGGCGTCGCCGTGTTCGATTTCCTCGACGAGCCGATCCAGGTGCGCCCATGACGCCTCGACGAGATAGCCCTTGGCAATGGGCGCGACGATCTGCGTTCGCGTCTTCGCGCCGAACACCCCTCGCGGTTGGTACGTGGGAGCGAGCGAGTCGTCGTACATCTGGGCCCGCAGGTGCAGGCGCCCGGCGTGTAGCGGCGGCGCGTTGAGGCGAATCGCCATCAGCGCAGTCGACAGCGCCATGCGCTGCGCACCCAGCCGTTCAACATGCACCTGCGCCTCCGACGGCGACCGACCCGTGACCGGCTTGGGCACGGGCTCGCGCATTAGCCGAAGGGCCGGGTTAAGTACTGGTCTTCCGTCGCTTCGCTCTTGCGCCATGACGATCGCTTCCCCTCAACGATGCTGAAATTGCCTGCCGTGTCACGCCGAGCATTTTTGCGATGTCGGCCTGACTTGCCCCCTCATCGACGGCGGCCTGAATAGTGCTTGCTCGCACGGCCCCGGCGTCGTCATCGACCAACTTTCCGCCGGCGCGCAGCACTTCGGCGGCGACGTCGGCCAAGTCCACCTCGCGACCAGCTAGCAACGCCTTGCGCCGTGCGGCAAAGGCCACGCTTTGAATGTCTGCGCCGCTCAATCCGGTGGAGATCGCTGCCAGGATGCGTACGGTTGTCGGTGTCGCGGCGGGATCGGCCAGGAAGTGCACCCACAGGTCCGACCGGACATCCTCGTCGGGCAGCCCTAATGTGATGAGGTAGGGGAAGCGTCGCCACACCGCCGGGTCAAGCAGTTGCGCATGGTTGGTGGCGCCGATGACGACCGCGCGATCGTCGAGGGAATCCAGCCCCTGCAGAAGTGTGTTGACCACGCGCTTGAGCTCCCCCATCTCCTGGCGGTCATCGCGCAGCTTGGCGACCGCGTCGATCTCGTCCAAGAAGAGCACGCCCCGGGAGGGCACGAAGTCAAAAATGCTTCGAATGTTCTTCGCCGTATCGCCCAGCAGCGAGGAAATCACCGAATCCAGACGCACGACATAGAGCGGACGACCAAGGTGCGCCGCCACGTGCCCGGCCAAGAGGCTCTTGCCGGTGCCCGGTGGCCCGGACAACAACAGGGACAAGCGTGACGACAGGCCCGCCTTGGTAAGCACGTCGTGGTGTGCCACGTCCGCCAGGAAACTGGTGAAGATCGCCCCAGCTCGCTGGTCGATGAACAACGGGGTGGTTGGCGGGGCCACTTCTTCAATAAGCGGAAACCGTGATTTGGCATCCACCGGCAGTGCTTCGGTGAAGCCAGAGGCGCGCAACGCGACACCCTTGCGGTTAAGCAACGAGCGCAGTTCACGGGCGGTCTCGGGTGAACTTTCCTGCAGCGCGTCGGCCAGGACAGCGCCTGCGCGCCTGACGGCGGTGTAGTCCGCCGCCATCGCGCCAGCCACCAGGCGGATCAGCGCGTCATTTGACATGGTCATGGAGTGCCCGCTTCGCATCATTCTTAAATCATCCATGACAAGCTTATGTACTCGAAAGTAAACGCAGGAATACTTCGTGTCAACGAAAAAATGCATTTTGGCAAGCGGAACTGGCGTTTTGTAAATCATCCGCGCCGCCGCATGGTAAACAAGATAGGCCGCGTCGGTCGCAGGACGCGCGACGCAGAGCACCGTGGAATGTCCTTTCTTGCAACAGCACGTCGTGCTCCGCGGGTGGCGGCGCCCCAGCCGCCATGTAGGCTCCACGGCCTCCTTGCATGACGTGAGCCCGAATGACGCCGTACCGGCGATAATGGTTAATTATCGCCGGTACAACCTCTCATCTGTGGTTTTTCTTATGTGGAACATATGAAAAAAGATGTTCTTGCGATAATCCCAGTCGCCTACCCCATGCTCGATCCGGCGCAGCTGGCCGGCAGCGCGGCCGAGGCGATCCGCGACATCCTCGCCGCCGGCGCCTCGGCGAACACCGCCCGCAGCTACCGCACCGCCCTGGGCTACTGGGCCGCCTGGTACCGCGGCCGGTACGCCCGCGAGCTCACCCTGCCCGTCGCCGAGCCGGTGATCCTGCAGTTCATCGTCGACCACCTGCCCCGCGTCGATGCGGAGGGCACGTTCCGATCGGAGTTGCCCGCCGCATTGGACGCCGCGCTGGTCGCCGCCGGCGCCAAGGCGACGCTGGGCGCGTGGAAGCGCAGCACGGTCGAGCACCGCCTGTCCGTGCTGGCCAGCGTGCACCGGCTGAAAGACCAGCCCAGTCCGAGCGACTCGCCACAGGTGCGGCAGCTACTACGCAGTGCCCGGCGCGCCGCCGCGCAGCGGGGCGAGACCCCGGCAAAGAAAGCCGCCCTCACCCGGGATCCGTTGGAGGCCATGTTGGCCACCTGCGGGGAGGATCTGGAAGGTGTCCGCGATCGCGCGCTACTGTTGTTTGGCTTCGCCAGTGGCGGCCGCCGACGCAGCGAGATTGCCGGTGCACGCCTCGAACAGCTCCAACGGCTGGGCCCGGAGGCATGGGCGTACCAATTGGGGCGTAGCAAGATCGAACAGGCAGGGCCGATAGCCGCCAGTGCCGGCGGCAAACCGCTGGTGGGTCGGGCCGCCGCTGCCCTTGAGGCGTGGATAGCGGCGAGCGGCCTCACGGCCGGTCCGTTGTTTCGTCGCCTATGGGGCACGACAGTCGGGCCGGGGCTATCGCCCGCGGCCGTCGGCGCGCTCATTCAACGCCGCGCGGTGCGTGCCGGACTGAGCGACGACATCGGTGGGCACAGCCTGCGCGCCGGTTTCGTCACCGAGGCGGGACGTCGCGGCGTGCCTTTGGCCGAGGTCATGGCGCTGACCGGTCACCGCAGCGTTGGCAGTGTGCTGGGCTACCATCGTACCGGCGCGGTGAACGAGGGTGCAGCCGCGCGTCTGCTCGAGGACGGCGCTGCCGGCCCGAGTGCTAACGTGCCCCCTGACGGCGGCCTATGACGCGTGGTCAGGCGACACCCACCGAGAGCCTGTCGCCAACCGATGCCCTCACTCGGCGTCATCGCACTCGTCCAGCCAGGCGCTAAAGGCGTCGTCCGCCGTGTCGAAGCTTCGCGGCTCGGTGGGCGCGCCGTGGTGGGTCTGCGCAAAATCCTGGACCACTGCGACGCACAGGTACGTAAAGTAGTCGCGCGACGCCTCGTCAAAAGCCAACTTTTCCAGCATGGCCTGAATTCGGTGGTGCATGTGCGGATGACGCGTCTGCCGCAACGCCCGGGGGCCACGCAAAAGATACAACGAAGAGAGGACGGGCGTCAGCACGGACCAGCCCAGCATGCGCCGAAGCGAATCGGTCGCGCCGGACGGCACGACGGTGTGAAACGCGACGTCATCGGCCTCGCATTCCAACTGCACCGCCGTGGCCAGGCCCTCGGCGCTGCGGTCGCGTGGGTCGACCGCCTCATGGTGGCGATAGCGCGCGTGGGCAAACTCATGATACGCCATGAACGCCATGGCATCCTGGAAAATACTGTTCGCCTTATCGACGTAACACTGCTCTTCCACAGAGGCCCCATTCGTGGGCGTCGGCAGGCCGTCCGGCCACGGGGTAGCCGCCATGCGCAAACTTCGTGCCCAGCCCAGCAGCTGCGCTGCACGCTGGGTCAGGTCGGTGTGGAACCAAATCCGCCCATAAAACGTTTGTTCAAGGAGAGGTTTCTGCACGGCTTCTTCGAAGATGACCAGCCAGCTGTAGGCAAAGGCCCACACGAGCTCGAGGTGAGCGCCGTGAAACTGGATTTTTGGCACGTCGTCCAAAAGCAGCCGCGGTCCGCACGCCGGATGGGTATTGACCAAAACCTCAAGGGTTGGGGCAACCAAGCCGCTGGCCACAGCCTCGCCAAGCGCCGACCGATTTCCCCCTCGGGCGTTCTCGAAAGCGTGGACGATGTTGTGTCTGAGCGAAAAAATGGGCGAGGCGGTCGCCGTGTAGCTGCCGCTGGCGGGATCGGCGGAGCTCATGCGGCGTCCCCTGCGAACAAGGCGGCGAGCTCACGCTCCAGGAACACTTCCATTGCCTGGACGTGACGCCGACGTTCGTCGGGGTCGACGGCGAAGTTAAGATTTACGAAGCGGACCATCCAGGGTGATACCCCGGGCCTGATGGCCCCATCCTCACCTTGGATCTCGCGGTGAACCGCGGCCATCATTTCAATGGGTGAACGATCACTGAGGTAGCTCTCGTCGGTATGGGCCATCATCGCTTCCATGGCTGGATTGTCGTACAGACGCAGCATGACCCACAGTGACCGCTTGGGCACTCTGCTTTTGAGCTCGATGTCCAGAAAGGACGTGACGCCCGTCACGCACATCCCCACGCGGGTCGGTGCATCCGGATGGTGCGGTGAACCCGTGTCGAAGTAGCTCTCGCCAAGGCGACCAATCGCTCGCCCGATCGCCTCCAGACGTTGCTTAAGGGACACCTCGACCAAGAACGGCGCGGCCGCGGCACCCGTGGACGCGCCGTATGTCACCAAGGTAAGGGCCAGTTTGGTCCCGAATGAATCGGCCCACATCTCGAGACTACGCTTCTCCGCGAGCGATTCCTCCTCGGGGACGCGTCGATCGTTATGCCTTAGCAGAAAATGCGCCGCCTCATGACCGACAACGATCAAGATCAGCGAGATCGCCTCGAAGCCCTCAACCGGCGCCTCCAGCATGAAGTTATCGAAGATGAGGTGGGCGTGCTGACCGCGAACAGCGGCCTTGCGCGTCCCTAACGCTGTTCCCGCCCTGTCACTTGATCATCACTTGACTGACCTAGGCCCCGGCGTTAACGTTTTGGGGCGGCCACACGAGGTGGCAGGAGCGGGGTCCTATAGCGCGCGAGCGTTCCCGAAGAAGGCTTGCCATTAGGGCGAACGACGTTCGCCTCCCTTTTTCGCGAGGATCATTCCATGACCAACCCAGACGCTTGCCCGTTTCCGAGCTGCCCATGGGGCACGACGATGTGTTCGGCTTGCGGCTCGCCGCCGCCACGCTGACTATTTTCCCGCCTCACGTCCGTCGTCACTCTACCTTCCCTTCCTCCTGGATCGCCTTGCCAATGTTCCCGCTCATGCCGCCTAAGATGGTCTTGGCGGCGGGTTACTTTGGCTATTTTCCTATCTCGAAATCCTTTTCTGCATGGTGTGGTGATGTCGATCGCGTTCACCGGATCCATGGACCCCATCACGACACCGGCGGCTTGGATGCTCCTGCCGGGCCCAGCAGCGTACCGAACTTTGATCGCAAGGCTGATCGTGGGCGTCTTCAGGATGCAGCGGCAAAGGAATGGGGCTTCCGGAGTCGGCGCGCGGTAAAGCGCTACTACGGCCAGTTGGATGATCTCGCCGCGACGGGTAAGCTCGGCTCGTACGAAAATTTGTGCGACACGGCAAGCTACATTGCTACCGAAAACGACCGCAACTCGCCGCCCAATCCCGCCTGGTACAAGCCCAGCGACGAAGAGGTCCGCACGTATGCATCGGGGCCGGCGTACCTTTACGATTTTGCGGTAGCGTCCAAGTCTCGGCACTACGATGACGTAGCCTTCGAGGTGTGCGACGGCTGGGTCTTGTACGTCCATCAGGTAGGCACTGTAGCGAAGGCGTTCCCGATCTTTCCGCCTGACCTGCGTTTGGGCGGATTCAGTCGCCCGGACAAGCTCGCCCCTGCCCACGTGCCTGAACGCGTCCAGGCGGCCCTGCTTAAACTTTGCAGTGACCGCTTCCCCGAGGCAGTCGCCGAGCTGGAAGTGCGCGAACAGCTGTCCATGGACGCGGAGACGGAAGCATGATTAATACGTGCTACGTGCCCTGCCCGGACTGCAAGCGACAGGAAGACCGGCATCTGGTGGCTTGCTGGGTCGATAGCAGCACCTTGACCGAGTTGAACGTCGAGGCGGCAGAAGACGTTGAACTGGACGAAATTTACGAGCGACACCACCGCGATGATGGAGTCGAAATCGATGGAGTCTGCGCCGAATGCGGCTCGGACTACGTCCGTGACGCCGATGGAAGAATCATCGATTAACGAATAGGGAGGCGTTGCGCCTGGCGGAATCGTCGGGCGCAACCCGCGCCGGCGCTGCGTTGCGTACGGCGTGCAGGGCGCGGTCCGAGTCGCGTTGACCGTGCCGGCACAGGCGACGCACTACCCCTGCGGGGCACCGTCCCGCGCACTGTGAATTTCGAAAGCGTCGCGTATCTATCCGGGCCGTCTCAGCCGGGGACGATAGTCGACTACAGAATCGGACTGATCGACGAGTGACCAAATCCCACCCATTCCATGTGCTTCGCGGCGGATACTTTAGCCGACCTAATGCCAAGCTGCGGATCTGTCGACAAGATTGATCCTTCCTTGGAATAGTGCCTAGAACGGATCCTCGCAATGATCCTCATCCCGACGTCCCCCCGCCTTCAGTAAGAACGCCCGCGTACCAATGTGACTGCGGGAACGTCCTCGACGTCAGTGGCATGTTTTCAAGCGAGACATTCCCTGAGTCGCCAGTGCTGCGAATAGGACAGTTGCACTGATACTCGCAACCAAGAGCGAGCGGAGAGAGTATTGCCCTACCAACAGACATCCAGGCATCTAGCCGTTCGCGGTGGTAATGGTGTCGCGAACCGACGTTCGAACACTTAATCACCTCGCAAACAGACAGATCTTCAGTACTGTTCGCGCCGCGATTAGCTGAAATCGCTCGGAATTTCATGTATTTAGAACGACGGAACCGTCCGCGACATCATTAAGGGTATCCCGACATACTTATTGATGTTGTGGAAACAGTGCGCAGGAAGGCCGGTGGCATCTCGGTATCAATCGCGAAGCCCGAGAGCGCCGGGCCTCATGCAACCTTTGCTTTAGCACTGGTAAGAACCAGGCGTATCTACGATTATGTCTAGGACAAATTGATCTTGTTGGTGATCGCCCCATCCACATCCTTCATGACCAGCGTTCCGCGGGTCGTGTCGGCAAAGTAGGCCGCGTAAGGTTCGTTTTCAGTCACGGGCGCATGAAACGGCATCCGTCCGGGCTGTTGTGCGTTGATCACTTCCACCAACGTGTCGGCCGACCAGCACTTGCCGAGCGCGACTTCGGCCATGCGCGTCGTGCCCAACACGCCCGAATAGACGCCAAAGAAGTTGAATGACTTAACAGTGGCGTCCCTTGTCGTCTCGCGGTCCAGCTCGGTATATGCCCTGAGGTCGCCCTGTTCGATCCGGCGGAAGATCGCCTGGGTCTTCGATGAGTCCGATACCATGTGGCTCTGCTCCTGCGCAATAACCACCGGCGATCCCGACATGCCTGGGCGACTGAGTGAATCGATGAGAACAACGCGTCCGCCGTACGGAGAACCGGGCTCGGACGCGATGCTTCCTCGCTTCCAGATTGGAAGGTAATAAGGTGCGTCCTGGCCAAAGCTCTCCTCTAACTCAGTCTTGCAGAAGGGGTAACCGAGGATGAATACTTCCTTGGCCACTTCGATGTCGATGTCGTCGTCGTCCATCATCGACATCACGTCGACGAATTCAAAGTGGTTAGCCAGCTCAACACGAAGCGGATAAATGGCGATGTCCACGGCATGACCGTCCTCATGTTCGTACCACATGGGCGCAAGGTCTCTGGCGTACAGGGGAAGCGAGAGCTCCAAGATACCGCCCTCCCTCCCCCTCACCGTCACCTTCATGAGTTCGGGAATGGGCTTATCGCAATGGGAGGGCTCCGCGGGGTTAAGGCCTGTCACAACATGCCAGTTGGTGACCAGGAGGATTGCGTTGGGTACGCGAACGAAGAAACCGGTGGCGTAAGAACGGCGCACGAGTTGACCGTTGTCGCGGCGGACCGCAAAGGTTTCGATGTAAGTGGTCGCCAAGGACAAGGCATGGACTGCAATCTTTTTGTTCGTGGTCATGTGGAGATCCAGTAGCCGCAATTCCGTTAGATTTTATGGGTGGAGGAACGTCGGGGTTCTATCATAAATATATAATAGAATTAATTACTTATTGACTTTTTCGAGTTCATTGATAGCATGTCTCCACCGATTGCACCTACGCGATCGTTAAACGAGGAAACATGAAATTAGTTAATAAAAAAGCAAGTGATTTAGAAAAATACAAGGCTCAAATTGCGCTGAAAACAGCCCGTGAAAGCCTGCTCGGATACGGAAACGAGTTGCTTGTTTGGATGGGCAACATCGGTGAAGTCGTCCTTTACCAAGAACTGCAGCACCACGGCTCATGCATGAAAACAGACGCTCAGATGCATCGTGCCGGCAAGCCTAACGTACTCAGAGCCGCCGGCGGAAAGAGAGCGGATTTCTACGTTGATCTCGGGCGCTGGTTCATCGCCGTGGATGCGAAATTCCATACCACGGGACCGGCGAACGTTTTCTGGATGGCTCAGGATGAAATCGACGAATACCAGTCGTCCCTGCCCTACTACGCCGAGTTAGGCGGTAATAAGCTCACGCACCTAGTGTTCTATATAATCCCCGTTGAGCATCCGTTGCGAGGCTACTACGTCACGCTCGACTATCTTCTGGACAACGGAAGAGAGCAGAAGAAGGATGGCGTCCCAGGTCTTGCGCTCACGCTCGACGATCTCGGCAGTGCATTACGCTCAAACCATCCGCCCCAGTTTCTGGGCAACGCGCTGGCTTGTTTTCCAGCGAACGGCGCGCGGGCTTCGTAGCGGGCCGACGACTGTGGTCACGACACGTCTGACGTCGTGACCGCTGTTATGGGAGCGTACGCGGCTCCGGTTCCCCTGGGCCATCGACTTCGCGCGCGGGGCTAGCTGCTATCTTCCCTCTTCGAAGGATAGGCATGCGTTTCGCCTCGAACAGGCCAACTCTCAATAGCGCGCGTCAAATGGCTAGCCTCACCATGGTAGGGCACCGGTCAACGGCCTGGTGCCAGGATTCTCGGCGAAGTAAGGCCTGATGTACCTGTCGTACATGCACTCGGCGAAGTTAACCGCAACACCTTCGTCAAGAGTGGCAACGGTTGGGTAATCACCCGACGGTGGAATAACAGGACTCAGCAAGTGAATGGCTTCATAGGCAAGCTCGTAGAACGCGCCTTCCCAAGAGTTCATGTCGTCATTGATGCCAAACCGGAGGCGCTCCGAACCAGGTTCGTAGGGTAGGACTTGCGATGGAGCACCTTTCGTTCTTCGGTATGTTGGAAACGGATCTAGGGTGAAGGGATGCTCGCCCTCGCCGAAGCGATCTACAGCCGTTTCGTGAAGCGCGGTCAAGGTCACGTCGAGAAGCCGTGCGGTCTCAAACTTTATAAGCGCGGGCTTCTCGGTGACCACCCGGGCTGAATTGTCGATCACCGTAAACCAGTCGGTCCTGACGTTATCCGTGACGGAGGTATCAACCACGAGCAGCCTGATCGCGGCCAGGTAAGGATATTCGTCCATTCGAAAGCGGCTCACGATGCTCGCAATCATGACGACGAAGTCTGAAGCATGCACAGGACAAGAGTAAGGCCTCCTGTCGCCGCTCTCGTGTAAACGGTTACGGCATCGGCTAAAGACTCCCTTCCACCCTACCCCCCGATAACCAACCGTAATCGCACTGGAGCGGATTTTCAGCTGCGCGCCGTTTGAAGGCTGGCGCCCGCGTTACACCGACTCCGGACCAGCTAGAACCCGAGCCAGATCGCTCCCGCGCGGCGCGGTCAGCGCCCGAGCCCCGGTGCCGCCTGCTGCTGGCTCTGGTTCTGCGCTAGCGCCCTTTCGGTGGCCTGTTGCTGTTGGATCGCCTCAAAGCGCTCCATCGCCTGCGGCCACTGGCCGCCGCTCTGCTCCATACTCGTATTCGCCGAGGCCGTCGGGACGCTCGTGCGCAGATCGGCGAGGTGATCGCGCTGGCCCGGCGGCGTCTGCACCGCCCACATGCGCCTACCATCTTCCGACAAGGCCACTTGGTCGATACGTTGTAGCCCGTCCGAGCGCGCCTGTACCACGAGCGCGGAAGCGATCTGGTCGCTTTGCAGGTCGGGGGTGCGCCCGAGTTGGCGATCAATGACATAAACATGGTCGCGAGCCTGCTGGAACATGGCGTGATCGGGATGATCCGGGTCGTCGAGGCGTCCTGGTACCTGCGCCGCGGTGGCCGTCTCCGTCTTCGCTCGGACCTGGTCCGCCAGGACCCTTAACGTATCGTTGCCGGCCACGCCATCGACGTCGAGCTTGCGGTCCTGCTGGAATGCTTCCACCGCCGCTTTGGTCGTCGAGCCGAACTTACCGTCCGGCGTGACGGTGTTGTTTAGGTAACCTAGGGCGGCCAGCTTCGTCTGCAATTGCTCCACGTCGGAGCCGTGCGCACCCTGCCTGAGGGCAGCATGGTCACCCTGCTTCGGCGCATCCTGTTTCGGCTCTGCCTGCTTCTGTGCGCCCTGCCCGACGACATGCAGCAGATCGCGGGTGTGCCCGTCCTGGGTGATCTTCAGGTCGCGCGAGTGGTCATTGTTGCGCTGAAGGCTCAGGTCGGATCGCGACAGCTCCGACCATTTCCCGTCGATGTACGACCGTCCGTGACCGTCCATGTCCCACTGGACCAGGTCCTTGCCCTGCGCGTAGTAACCGCGCGAACGCTTGCTCGCCGGGTCGCCATGGCTATGGGATGCGCCCTGGTCCATGTCCTGCACTAAGTTACGACCCTGAACCGGATCGATAAAGATGCCTTTCACCGTGCCGTACTGCGCAGCGAGATCCGGATGCGCCGCGTCCTTCGCAAGGGTCGTGGGATTGACCAGCGGATTGGCCAAGACAGCGTCCCATGCGCCCTTCAGTGGACCGTCTGCGCTGGCGTTCTTCATCGCGTTGAACGTGTCCGCGCCCTTGAGCGCCTCGTCACGGCCGGAGTGGAAATAATTCGGGAACTCGCCGACCTTCGATTTCAGGCCGTCGAGACTCGTGATCTTGCCGTCCTGGATACCCGTGATCAGCTTGTCGCCGTAGGCATCACCCTGGTTATAGGCTTTGGCGACTACCGCGAAGATCCGTGCCTTGTCCTCGGTCGAAGCCTTCTGATACAGATCCGTGTCTTTCAATGGTTCGGCGACACGGTCCATCAACTTGTTTACTTGCGTGACATCGCGTTCGTGGATGAACGTCTTGCCGGCATCGGTCGCCAGGTATTCGTTGAGATGGGATTTGAACGTCTGGTCGATATCCGGGCCCCCGGCCGGCATTAACGATGCCGGGATGTCCTTCTTCTTCTTGTACTGCGCCAGGTGCGCGTCGAAATTCGCGTCGCGGACATGGTTGCCGTCGCGCCCGAGGTCGGCGGACATCTTCGCCTGCTGCTCATCCGTGAGCACCCAGTCGGGATGGTTTTCCTTCGCCCAGCCCTGGTAGGCCGCCACCAATTGGCGCGCATCCGCCGGATGGGCGCCGAAATCGGTCTGCAACGTGCCGATGGTGTAGCCGCTGTTGCCCACCGGCTGAAGATTGACGTTGCCGGCGGCGTCGCGCAACGTATTGCCCGCGAATGCCAATCGGTAAGACGCGTCCTTACCTTCCGAGCTAACGCCGATGCTGAAGTACGCGACCGCTCGAAGTTCGTTATCGGTCAGATCCGCCATGCCTTATTCCGCCTTGCAAGAGAGCTGCGGTGATGACGGCAGGCCGAGCACTTGTGCCACGTATTCCATCGTATCGCTCGCCCCTTTGGCCTTCGCTTCGTCGATCGCCGCCTGGAGTCTGGCCTTATCCACGACGCGCACGGCCGGTGCGTCACCGGCGGGACTGAGGTCCGCCTTTTTCAGCCTGAACACGAAGCACCCTTCGACGGCCAGGAAAGTGCCATCGTCGAGGTCCAGCGCCGAGGTGATGTTCGACCAGTATTTCCCCTTCGGACAGGCTGACGCGGACATTTCCTGGTGATAGATCGGAAACTTGTGCCAGGCGTCCGCGCCGCCGGGCGACGGCGTCGCGGCGATAAAGCGGGAGCCGCAGTAGGCAGCCGATTTCTTCACGTAGATGCTGTCCGCCCCCAGGTCCAGCCCGGGCAGCGACGCTGACGACGCACCACCGGAAAAGGCGAAGCCCTTGCCGACGGCCACATGCGAAATGCCCTTGGCATCGGTGAACGAGGCGGACTGGTGGCCGTCGGCTTCGAGCGCGACGTCGACCTTCATACGTTCGCCGGTGAAAAAATCCATCGCGTCCACGTGCGCGCCACCCTTGGATTCCGACACGACCCACGCGCGCAGCTTGCCGTGATCGTCCTCGACGAACATCGCCGCGCCGTTGGGGAAGGCGCGCTGGGCCACTGTGCTGGCGGGCCAGCGGGCTTCGCCTGACGCCAGGGCGGCCGAACAAAACGGGATGGCGAGCATCCCCAGCGACATGGCGATCCTCAAGGGGATCGCGGACTCTCCTGAAGACCGGCTTGCAGACATCGCGATGGATTCCTGGCTATGGACGAATGGCCCGGTGTGGTGGTGCCCTGCCCGGACTTTATCATAGGGGTCCCAGGGTTCATCGCAATGCGGCTCCCATGCCGTTTGAACGTAGCTTCGACAGCCAGATGCTGCTGACCCGCCTGTGCGGCCCGGATGCGAGAGTCGATCGCGTCGCCAGCCACGCGGAGGTGGCAGTGATCCTGGTATTCGCTATCCCGAGGGGGGCTGAGCATTCTGCAGAATATTCAGACGAAGCAACTATAGTCATCAAGCGACTGAGTAATGGCGGATGGCATGGATCTGCGACGATGGGAGGCTTTTGCGTACTTACGACCTGGTTCTCGTGAGTGAGATTGGGCTCAGATGTTTTCGTAGCTGTCGAAGGCGTGTACTCGATGGACGGCGATCTTGCGCCACTCGATCGCATCATTCCGCTGTGTCGTAAGCATGGCGCGATAAGCGTCGTCGACGATGCACACGGCACGGGTGTAATGGGCGCCTGCGGTCACGGCGCTGGCGAGCATTTCGGCGTAGCCTCGGATATCGATATTCTGATGGGGACGTTCAGCAAGACGCTTGCCGTCAGTGGTGGTTTCGCCGTGCACGGTGCGCTCGATGTAATTGCCGACGAACCCGAACGCATGCGCTCCCTGCACGACAACGTTGCCTACGCAACGGCTGCCCTGAATGCATTGTCATGGAGTTTCAAAGTTCACACACCCTCCGCCATCCTTATCTTGCCAACACCGGCTGATATGGATATCAAGGTGGCGTGCGGTCAGTTCAATAGGGATGGACTGTTCATTAATCCAGTGCATTACCCGGCTGTGCCGCACGGCCAGGAGCGGTTCCGGATCAGCCTGATGAGTACGCACACAAAATCTGATATCGATTGCCTCGTCGAGGGCATTGACCGGATTTGGCGACAGCATGCGCAAGGGAAGTGGCGCGTGACGACTACAATCTAAGACTTGCAGCAGCGATGTCGCGGTCTCTCCTCATGGGAGAGACCGCGACTCGATAGAAACGGCTGACCTTGCCGTGCCTGAAGTGGAAAACGTGACCTACGGCCTTGTCTTTCAGGCCGTAATTTTGTCCTTCGAGGGGATTGCCTTGCAGATCTCGGATGGTATGGATGCCCTGTACCACGATCGCTTCGTCGGACGCTTCGTCAAATGAGAACGGATCGCCAAAGCTTCTAAGCCCCTATGTGATGACGGACATGGGCCGGCTCGCCACGTAGCTGAGGCCGATTTGCCTGGCGGTGGTTATCAGGTACGACGCTACACCCCTACAGTCTTCATTGTCCTCTGGCATTGATCGGAACGACCGGTGGCAGAATACGTGCGTCGCTCAAGGCACGCGGACGAGTCGTCGGTGTCACCATGGCGCTGAGCTGGTGCAACGAGTGAGTCGACAAGTCCTGTGTGTCGGAACTAAGGGCCGCGTTAATGGGTACCCCACGCCCCGTATGCAGATCGGAGCGGAATAGCTCGCGTGCGTCGCCCGGTATGTTTGCCTTCGTGGTCAGATAGCTCTTGATAACGGGAGGCACCATCCCACTGAGACGCGGATCCGCCATCATCTGCGCGCCGACCTCCCATTTCTTGCGCTCCCGCTCCTCTTGGACGTGGGCCACCATGCTGTCGAAATGCGCGGGCTGGCGTATATCCGCTGTACCCGTCAGGGCCGTGTAGCGGGGTGTCGCCAATGCTCGCACTTGGCCCTCGATCGCTTTCAGCTCTGTCGACGGACTGGCCATATGTTTGATCGTCGCAAGTTGCGACATCACCGCTATGTCTTTGAAGATGGTGGGTGAGGAGAAGTCTGCTCCCGTCTTGTCCACGGCAGCGGCACGTAGCCCATCGCGTGTACTGTGTTCCGACGTGATCGCACCGGTCGTCCCAGCGATGAGTTGGCGCTTGACCGACGGTGTATGCCCCGTGATCGGCTCTGCATGGCCTGTCGTCGCCCAGACCAGGTCGGCCGTGCGCGACCGGACACTGAAGATATTCTTGGCTTGCCGACGAGTGATTGCCTTGAACAGCGCTTTCTTCTTCAGCGTCCTCGTGGCAACGAACTCGTCCAGCCCGATGCCAACAAACGTCGGTTTCGCACCGGGCACATCGGACATGACCTTCTCCGCGCCGACACGAATAGCCGGTGCGGTGCCGCCACCGCTGGATAAACGGGTGGGTATATTTCCACACGCTTGGGCAATCGCGCGCGACAGCGCTCAATGCAGGCGCAGCCTGCGATCAGGTAGGTGAATAAAGCCTTTCCGGTCCGTATTCGCCACAAAGCTGCTCGACAAGCCCACGATGATCCGGCAAATCATCCAACGCCCGAGCTGCCGCCGGCCGAGTCATCGCAAACTCCTTACGACGGGCAGGCTGTCTTTCACAGAAAGCAGCTGATCTCGTGGCAGGACGACGCGTCCCGTGCCAGCAATGGCATCCGATGCACCGCCCACCGAGATCGTGTAGCTGCCATGGTCGACGCGCCAGGTGTTCACCGAGGTGTCGAACCATGCGAAGGCACGGGCATTGAGCGGCACGCTGACCTCGCGCGTTTCACCCGGCTTGAGCGTCACACGCGAGAACCCCTTCAACTCCTTTTTCGGTCGCGACACCGACGGCGCATCCTCGCCCACGTACACCTGTGCGACTTCGGTGCCCTCGCGGTCACTGGTGTTGGTAAGGGTGAACTGGACCCGTGCCACGATCTGGCGATCGTCGAGGTACGGCACGTTGCCGGAGGTCACGTGGACGTTGCCATAGGTGAATGTCGAGTATGAAAGACCGTGACCGAACGCGAATTCGGGCGTCATGCCGTTTGCTTCGAAGCCGCGATAGCCGTTGAGCAGGCCTTCGGAGTACACGATTTCCTTGTTCGCCGTACTGTTCTGCGGGAACGGGTAGTTCGCGTAGGTCGGGTTGTCCTTCTCGTCGCGCTCGATCGTGATTGGCAGCTTGCCCGAGGGGTTCACGGTGCCGAAGAGGATCTCACCGATCGCCGCACCTCCCTCTTCCCCGGCATACCAGGGGTAAAGCACGCTGGCCACCTTGTCGACCCATGCTCGCATGCTGACGCCGCCGCCGGCATGCATCACCACGGTGGTTCGCGGATTGGCGGACGCTACGTTGGCGATCAACTCATCCTGCGCTTCGGGAAGGATGAACGGTCGATCGAACCCCTCGCCTTCGTATTCGGAACCCAGGCCACCGACGACGACCACCGAGTCGTAGCTGGCCAGGTCGGCGGTCGGCACGAGGGAGGCCCAGCTGAATTGCACACCTTGGAATCCGCCCAGGGTGCCGAAGTAATTGGGCTTGCGCTCATACTGGATGCTGACCTCATACGTCTGGCCTGCTTCCAGGCGAATCGTGCCCGAGGACGGGATGGTCGGAGGGATCGACGGCGTAATGACCGTACCCGCCCCGTTGTTGACGATCTCCTTGCCGTTGATCTGCACGCGCACCGCGCCATCGGCGCGCACCTTGAACACATGGTCGCCCGTGGTCGTCGGCGTGATCTTGCCCGACCACACCGCGGCGTCGGGCATCGTATTACCAAAGGGCGAGCCGCCGTTGTTCCAGTCGAGGTTGATCAATCGATCGTCCCGGGTCAGGGTCTGGCCGCCCGAGGAGTACGCGCCCGTGAAGCCACCCACGCTCGGGGTGAGCCCGGGATCGAGCGACATCCGGTCGATGTAGTCGATCTGGCTGCCTTGCGGTGCCGCCGCGCGAATGCCGTCGATATCGTTGACGTATTCGTTCGGATTGATGTTGGCGCTACCAAAACCCGACGGTGGCACAGTGACGGAGCGGTAGCCGATCACGGCGATCTTCAGCGGATGATCGCTCGCAAGAGGCAGGGCGTTATGGTCGTTCTTGAGCAATACCGTGCCTTCGCGTGCGATCTGCCGCGCGGTCGCCTGGCTTTGCGCTCGCTGCGCGGCGGTTTGGGTGTTGTCCGTGGACACGCTGTTCTCGGTGAATCCGAACAACGCAATCTGGCGCACGATGCGCCGCACCTTGTCGTCGATCACGGACGGGGCAATCGTGCCGTTGGCGATGAGCGGCTGGAGCGTCGTCGCGTTCATGAACTGCCCGTTGGGCATGTCCAGATCGGTGCCACCGAGCGCGCCCTTGGGACCGTCCTGCAACGCGTTGTAATCGGACTCGATAAAGCCCTTGTAGCCCCACTGCTGCTTGACGATGTCGTTGTTGAGATGTCCGTTTTCGCAGGCAAGCGGACCATTGACGCCGTTAAACGCACACATGATGTTCGCCGGCTTGCCTGCCTTCACCGCCGACTCGAAGGGGACGAGATAAAGTTCGCGCAGCGTCCGCTCGTCAACGGTGATGTTCACCGCGAGGCGGTTATTTTCCTCGTCGTTGGCGACAAGGTGCTTCAGCGTCGCCCAGACGCCCTGGTCCTGGATGCCGCCGATCACCTGGGGAACGAGTGCAGCACCGAGGTAAGGATCTTCGCCGGACATGTACTCGAACGCACGCCCCGCAAACGGGGTGCGGTACATATTCACGCCTGGACCAAGCACATTCTGGAAGCCGAGTTGACGCGCATCACGCCCGATGGAGCCGCCAAACTGCTTGGCCAGTTGCGTGTCCCAGCTTGAGGCGAGCGACTGGCCGGCGGGATAGCTCACCCCTGCCGGCGACGATAGACGCACGCCCAGTGACGCATCGGTGGCATAGATCTGGGGGAGCCCCAATCGCGTCAGCGGTTTGATGTCCCAGGCACCGGTGCCGCCGATGTAATCCAGCTTTTCCTGCAGCGTCATCTTTCGAACGATGCGATCGGCGATCTGGTCGGCCAGCCAGTCTTGCAGAAAATCTGGCGCGTGCCCGCGTACCGCGGGCGTACCGCGTAACGACTGCTGCGCTTGGCGCACCGCGCCGCCCCGTGCCTGTTGCGCCAGGACCGGGCCGGCCACGGACGCAGTCAAGGCGGTCGTGACACAAATGGCCAAGGTCAACTTGTTCATAGAACGTCTCCGAAGCGCTGCTATATACGGATTCCCCCCGTTGTCGAAGCGTTTTCGGCCAAAAACTATAGTCATGATGCTGCATAGCAGCATTTTCGGGTGTGACACGCTAAGCAAATTCGGCGAACGTATGGCCATCAAAAGCAGTCGACGAAGGCGCTCCTCTTCCGGCGGTTACCCGTCCAGAACTTAAGTCCCGAGGCGGCACGTGCAACCGCTTCGCGCCAGAGCGCCCTTCTCCGCCGGGGCAATATTGACAACCATGCTACAAGTTGTAAACTGGTTGTCAGTATTCAATTGGCCACGCCTGTGTCGGCATCACCCGAAGAAGTCACCGCGTTCGTCCTTTCCTCGTTTCGCATGAACGGCCTGCTCCTTGCTTGGGGCGACCAGTTCGCCGCTCGGTTCGGCCTGACCAGCGCGCGTTGGCAAATGCTCGGCGCCATTGCCTTGGCCGACCGGCCGCTGACCGCACCGCAGCTGGCGACGAACATGGGCGTCACCCGGCAAGCCGCCCTGAAACAACTAAACCTCCTGGCGGCGGAAGAGCTCGTCGTTGCGCAACCGAACCGGTCACACAAACGTTCTCCCATCTATACGCTGAGTGACTCCGGTTCGGCGTTGTTCCAAGCCATCGATGCCGAGTGGCAGGCGTTGGCTCGGTCTGCAGGAGCCGACATGACATCGAAAGAGTTGCACGTCGTTGCTGCGGTCTTCGCCCGGTTTTCCGCGTTCGTACAGCGAGAAAAGGCCCAGACCGATGAAGCGTAGGCTGCATGCGATCGCTGCCGTGCTGGCGTTCGCGCTCGTTGCGACATTCTGGACATCGACTCTCGTGTCCGAACTCTTTCTGTCGAAGTCCGCGGTGGTTACGGTCAAGGCCGGCATTGCTTATGCCCTCTTCCTGTTCCTGCCCGCGATGGCGACGACAGCGGCCACGGGCTTTTCAATGGCTGGCAAAGCCACTCACGCCCTTTTGGCGCGAAAGCGCAAACGCATGCCATGGATTGCCGGAACGGGCCTGCTGGTCCTCCTGCCCGCCGCCCTGTTTCTTCACCTCAAAGCATCAGCAGGTGACTTCGGCCCGGCGTTTGTCGCCGTCCAGCTGGCCGAACTCTTTGCAGGCGCCTCCAATCTCGTCCTCATCGGCTTGAACATCCGGGATGGATTTGCTTTTGCACGACTCAAACAGAAGCGCGTTACTAAAGCGCCCTCCTCCCACTAGGCCCTGTAACGACAAGGTTGCACGTCCCATAAAGGAATTCCATGCGCGCAGCGATCGTTAACTCATTCAATAATCCACCGGCTTTCGGTACCTACGTGGAGCCCCTTGCCGGCAACGGGGAGACTGTCGTCCGTGTTCTGGCGGCACCGCTCAGTCCGCTGGTGAGGAGCCTTGCTGCTGGGAAGCATTATTCGGGAGGTGGCGCCGCTCACTTCGTGCCCGGGATCGATGGCGTTGGTCTGGACGAACAGGGTCGACGGGTCTACTTCCTCTTTCCCACATCGCCGTTCGGCTCCATGGCAGAGCAGTCGCTGGTGGCCACGACGTCGGTGGTTCCGGTGCCCGAAGGTGTTGATGATGCCCTCGCCGCATCGGTGGTGACCGCTGGGTTGTCGTCGTGGGTCGCCTTGCATGAGCGGGCAGCCTTCCTGCGGGGCGAAGCTGTCCTGATCAATGGCGCCACGGGGTCGGCGGGCGGTCTAGCCGTGCAGATAGCTACCTATCTCGGTGCGAGTCGTATCATCGCCACCGGACGCGACAAGGCAAAGCTGAAGGCGATGCCGGCGCATGTGGAAACCATCGCGATGGATAGCGAGGCAGACGCCGCCTTGACCGAGGCGTTTGCTGGACGTGTCGACGTCGTGCTCGACTACCTGTGGGGTGAACCGGCAAGTCGTGTGTTGGCCGCGGCAACCCGCGGCCGTGGTTCGCGTGCCGGCGAACCGCGGGTCCGTTATGTCCAGATCGGATCGATCGCCGGCGAATCGATCCTGATGTCCGGCGCCTCCCTGCGCAGTTCGGGCGTCGAGATCCTCGGCAGCGGCATCGGCAGCCTTTCCATGCAAGCGCTTGTCGCCGGTGCCCAAGGCCTGCTGGCCGCGCTTCCCGAAGGACGGTTCACGACGCCCTTCAGGACCATGCCGTTGGAAGCCGTCGCCGACGCATGGGCGGACACGTCGGACGAGTGCCGTCTTGTGCTTTGTCCTTAAGGCGACTACTGGCGTCAATGCCGGGCCGGTCTTGACTATTCGCGCCAGGCGCCGGCACTGCTGCGGCTATGAGGAACGTCGCTTCTGCCAAGCCGTCCAAACCGGTAGCGGCGAACCGCCGGCGGCGATGATGGGAGCTTCGGACGTCTCGGATCAGATCGAATCCGATATACGGGCCCGGCTTCGCACCCTGCAGATCGTCGCGGTCTAGAGCAAGCGAAAGCACGTATTACAACTGCAATGGAAGCTGCCATCGCGGATCAAGATTTTGTTGAATGAGCCCGGCATTATTCTCAATCAGACCTGCAAACTGAGCCCGGCGTCGCCCCCACTGCCTCACTTCATCTTCCCAGAAAAATTAGAAGCAGCCTGTTCATAACTTTGTCCGACCGGGGGGTGTGCACTGCACCCCGACCGAGCCGGCAAATGCTCGGTGCCATCGCCTTGGCCGACCGGCCGCTGACCGCACCTCAGTTGGCGACGAACATGGGCGTCAGCCGGCAAGCCGCCCTTAACAACTGAACCTTCTGACGGCGCGCGGCTCGCTCGCAAGCGCGTTGGAGGGGCTTGCCTTGTCATGCAACCCGGTCGGGGCCCGGATGCTTCATGAAAAAGACGATCTGGACAATAATCTGTAACAGTGCGTGATTAATGTAGCCATACTTCCTCCGGCAGTCCTTCATGAAACGGCAACCTCTTTTCCAGGCCCTAGGCCTCGCGCTCCTCGCTCAGGGCGCGCCCTTCTCCTCAGCATTCGCGCAGAATGCTGCACCGACGGAGGAGACAAAGCCCGCCAAGCCCGCCGCAGCGACGAATCTGGGTGCCATGGTCGTCACCGGTGTCAGTGCCGCGACGCAACGTGCCGCCGCCATCAAGCGCGACTCAGATGTGCTCATAGATACGACCTCCGCCTCAGACATCGGTGAGCTCCCCGACTTCAACGCCGGCGATGCCCTAAAGCGCGTCGCGGGCGTCAATGCGCTCACCTACCAGGGCGAGCCACGCTTCGTGATCGTTCGCGGCTTCAACCCGAACTACAACGATCTGCTGATCGACGGCTTCAGTCTGGCGTCTACCGACATCAACCTTGGTCAGACGAACACTGGCGGCCGACAGGTATCGATGGAAGTGCTCCCGTCGAACATCGCGTCGCACATCGACGTCGTCAAGATGGCCACTCCTGCGCAGGATGCCAACTTCATCGGTGGCCTGACCAATTTTGTTACGCCGAGCGCCTTCGACTACCCGGTGCACGCGTTCTCCGCAACCGCCACAGGCGGCATCGCCGAAGATAGTTCCAAAAACGGCGGTAATCACGGGGTCGGACAAGCCCAGGTATCCGGATCACGCCAGTTCGGCGACCACCACCAGTACGGCATTTATCTGTCCGCTACCTATTGGAAGCGCGACATCAACGTGCCCCAGGTCGAGATGGGTGGAACGCGGAACTGGTATAACGCAGCCGGAGTGCAGACCACAGCATACAGCGGGAACGGTTATGCCGTGCCTTCCTCGCGAGTGAATTACAACTATCAGAACAAGCGCGACCGCACCGGCTTGCAGGGCCGTTTCGACTGGGCGATCTCGGATCGCTTCACCGCTTTCCTCAATGCGTACTATTTCCGCCAAAACGAAGATTCGGATCGCAACGACCTCAACGCCGCCGTACAGACCGGCTCGCTGAACCTGGGGCAGACCGCCACCAGCGGCAACCTGACGAAGGTGAACCAGACCATCCAGCTTGGACGTTATCGATGGAAGCGCGAACTTGGCGGTCTGTACGGCCGGTTCAGCGGAGAACTGGATGGCGGCTGGATGGTCGATGGTGGATCGAGCTGGTCGAGTTCGCGCGTCGACAACCCGCAGACGGTCGATAACTTCGCGCAAAATGGGCTGGGCTTCGGCTACGACACGTCCGGTCAGACACCGAGCTTCGCTCCATCCAATCCTGCCCTGGCCAACGACGCGTCACGGTACGCGCTCGGTTATCACCGTGAAGAGCGTTATCGCCTTCGCGAAAACCGCTTCGACGAGCAGCTTAACTTCAGCCGTAACACGCAGACGACCGACCGCGGCTGGGGCGTAGGTTTTGGCGCGCGCATCAGCGCGATCTACCAGGATGTCTCGTTCGACCGGACCAGCTGGTCGGGCGCGCCTTATACACTGGCCGATGTCCTTTCCGGACAGAGTCTATGCGCCTTCCAGTGCGATTCGCCGATCCCGCTGATCAGTGCTTCCGCGGCCGACGCAGCATTCCAGCATTATGCCTCGAGCGAAAAGGTGACGGAAGACACCGCCTCCGAAGCCGGCGGCACCTACCGCACTCGCGAGGTGGTCTATGCGGGATACGGCCAGGCACAATATCGCAGCGGCCGCTGGCTGTTGCTCGGCGGCGTACGGGTCGAGGCCACACGGGCCGGGTCGAGCAGCACACAGGCAACGAACGGGACGTATGCGCCCGTCTCCGCCTCCCAGCATTACACCAATGTCCTGCCGTCCCTTATGGCCGTCTACGATACGACCGAAAGCAGCAAACTGCGTTTAGGTTTGAGCAAGACCGTGAGCCGACCCACCTTCGGCTCATCCTCGCTGCACGGCGGCGTGCTCAACACGCTGTCCAGTCCGGCGACGCTGGCCGTCGGCAATCCCGACCTCAAGCCCCGGCAGTCGACCAACCTGGACATCGCCCACGACTGGTACGTCGATGGTGGGCGCGGCATCGTGTCCGTCGCCGGATTCTACAAGTGGATTCACGACGACATCTTCAACTACGGCGAACTGGAGCAGGTCGGCGGCGTGGACGTTCCCATCCTGGTGACGAAGTCGCGAAACACGGATAAAACCGTGCGGGCCTGGGGCGGCGAGTTTGGTTTCTCCGACACGTTCCATTTCCTGCCGCATCCGTTCGATGGCCTCGGCTTCAGCGCAAACGCGACGCTGATGCGCGCCAGCTTCCCCGTGACCTTGTCGGACGGCAGCACGCGGCGTATGAGCAGCCTCCCCGAGCAGCCGAACGAGATCTACAACGCGTCGATTTTCTACGACAAGGGCCCTGTCCACGGGCGTATCGCATGGAACCACCTGGGATGGCTCTGGGACGACCGCTATCCCAACTTCACCACGGCGGGCTTCTATGCGAACCGTTACCAAAAGCCGACAAACAACATCGACCTGCAAGCGTCTTACGACGTGGACAAGCACTTCGCCATATCGCTGGATGTGCTCAACCTTACGCGCCAGGGCGTCACCGACACCTACGGGAAGACGCAGGAGCTGCTCCAGTCCGAATGGCGGCTTCCGCGTCAGGTGATGCTTAGCGTAACCTTCAAAGACCTGTGAGTCTCAACCTTGGTATGGATCGCCGCATGGCCCCTCCCGACACCCGAACCCGACGCATCGGGCAAGCATTTCGTCGCAAGAACCCGCTGGTCACGTTCACCGAGAACGAGCGCGCACTGCTCACGCTGGTGCGCGACCTCGGACCTGTGGCCCGCTCTGTGCTCGCCCGCTCGATGGGACTGGCGATGCAATCGGTCGTCCGCATCGTCGAGAGCCTCACCGAACGCGGATTCCTGCGCATTGGTGACGAGGCCATCCGCAGCAGCGGTCCGGGACAGCCGAGCCTGCCTGTCACGATCGTGCCCGACGCCGCGTATGCGGCGGGCGCCTCGGTGACGGCGGCCCGTACCCATCTGGTTATCCTCGACTTGCTGGGCCGTCCGGTCGCCGAACGTCACTGCCGCGCCGACGGTGCGCATGTCGACGACGTCGTCCAACTGCTTAGAGGGGAATTGACGGGCATGCTCGGCGAAAGCGGTATCCCTGCCGAGCGCCTGTTCGGACTCGGTGTCGCCACGACCGGCTACTTTGTCGGTGAGGGACGCCTGAACACACCTGCCGCCATGGAGGATTGGGCACTCCGCGATGTGGAGGAGACCCTGTCACGTCACCTGAGCCTGCCGGTATGGATCGAAAACGACGGTAACGCCGCCACGGTCGGTGAAAAACTCTTCGGCGTCGGACGGCGCTACGACAGCTTCGCGTACGTCTACGTCGCGGCGGGCCTCGGCGGAGGCGTCGTCACGCAGGGCACGCTTTTCCGAGGCGTCCACGGCAATGCGGGAGAGTTCACCGGTACGCTTCCGCTTGAGCAACGCGAGTGCCGGCCGAGCCTGGCCCGCCTGCTTCGCCTGGTCAACGATGCCGGTGGCAACCTCAACGACATCGACGAACTGCTGGCCAGCTTCGACATCGAGTGGCCGGGGGTGGACGAGTGGCTTGCGACGTCGGCGCCCGTCATGACCGCCATCGCCTCCGCTATCGGCGGCGTCCTCGATCCCGAAGCCATTGTCATCGGTGGGCGCATTCCACCAGTGCTTGCCCGGCACCTCATCGAGCGAACCACGTTCTACGCTGCGCCCCTTCGTGATCTGGAGCGTCCTTTCCCCATCCTGGTGTGTGCAGAAGCACCAGGTGACGCCGCCGCGCTGGGCGCAGCCTCCCTCCCCTTCAGCGAGCATTTTTTCCTATGACCCCTCCACGCGACCCTTCCGTGCCCTTCGACAGGACTCGCCGCCAGGCCCTGCAGCGCCTCGGAAAAGTCGCCCTGGCAACGTCCATGATCGGCAGCGCCGGCCGCGTCTGGGCCGAAACGACGGGCAGCCGCGCTAAATTGCACGACGTCGGCCGAAAGTTCGAAAGCAATGGCAAGATACGCGGCTTCAGCGGCAACACCATCATCTGCCATGTCCCACAGCAGGAGGCGGGCTACGAGACGTTCGACAGCCTTCTCGACGTTTACCGCGACCTCCAGCCCATGGGCTTTGCAAAGAAACTGTCCATCCTGCCGCCGTCGAGCTATCACATGACGATCTTTGGCTGCGCCAACGACCAGGATCGTGTGGCGGGAAAGTGGCCCGGTATCGTTTCGCTAGACGCACCGTTGGAAACATGTCACGCCACGCTCATCGCAAGACTGAGCGCGCTGAAGCTGGACAGCGAACTGCCGTTCCGCATGCGCGTCGACGCCGGGCGAACGCCTCCTCCGGAGGGACTCCGGGTCGAGTTGGTGCCCGTCGACGCCGCCGAGGAAGCCAAGCTTCGCCGCCTGCGCGACCGCATTGCCGAGGCGGTAGATATTCATACTACGGACCATGACAGCTACACATACCACCTGTCGCTGGGCTACCAGACGGCGCCATTCGACAAGGACGAAGCCGATGCTTTCGAACGCTCACGGCGGGGCTGGCACCAGATACTGGCGAAAAAGATCGACGTGCTTCATCTTGGCGCACCGGAGTTCTGCACCTTCCGCGACATGTATGCGTTTCGCCGACGCCTGCTGATTACCTGAAGCTCAGCTCCTCGAAGTTGCACCTGGTTCATTTCGGGCGATCGAATCCTGTTACTGCATTTACAGGGTCGTTATTCCGCCTTGCAAGAGAGCTGCGGTGATGACGGCAGGCCGAGCGCTTGTGCCACGTATTCCCCTTCAGACAGGCCCTGGTGCCCGTCGGCTTCAAGCGCGACGTCGGCCTTCATACGTTCGCCGGTGAAGAAATCCATCGCCTCCACGTTCGCGCCACTCTTGGATTCCGACAGGACACACGCGCGGCGAGCATCCCCAGCGACATGGCGATTACGAAGGGGCTCGCGCACTCTCTCGAAGACCGGGTTGCAGACATCACGATGGGTTCCTGGCTAAGGACGAATGGCCCCGCGTGGCGGTGCCCCGCCCCAGGCCGCTATTCTACCTGCCCAGTGGCCGGTGATAATGCCGGAATGCCCGTCCCTACCCAGAGTCCCCCATGCCCATCATCCGTCGTAAGTTCTCGCGCCTTTGCATGGCGATGGTCGCTCTCGGTACTGGCAACATCCACGCTCAGCAGGCCGCTACGGACCAGGTGCCCGCACTGCAAGACGTGCCGTATGTCGGCACGGTAACGCTCAACGTCGATGTCAGCGACACGGCGCAGGGCATCTACCGGGTCCACGAGTCCCTACCGGTACAGGCAGGCGCGCTCACCCTGCTGTACCCGCAGTGGATTCCCGGCGATCACTCGCCGACGGGCCCTGTCGCGATGCTCGCCGGTCTCAGGCTCAGTGCCGACGGCAAGCCGCTTCCTTGGGTGCGCGACAAGTACAACGTCTACGCCTTCCATGTCGACATTCCCGCCGGTGTGTCGACGCTCGATGCCGATTTCCAGTACCTGTCAGAACGCGCGGACGACGCGGACTTTGAGATCACCGACCGCATGATGTACATGGAGTGGAGCAAGGTGGCGCTCTATCCGGCGGGTTATTACACGCGCGGCATCACTTTCGCGCCCAGCGTGACCCTACCGCATGGCTGGCAGGCGGGCACGGCGCTGGAGACAGCCGCGACATCGGGAGACACCACCACCTTCAAGTCGGTGACCTTCGACAACCTCGTCGACTCGCCGGTATACGCCGGCCAGTACGTGAAGCGCGTGGCCCTGAACCCCGGCGATAAAGCGCCGGTGTATATGGACGTCTTCGCCGATGATCCCAAATATCTGGAGATGTCAGCCGAACAAGTGGCAGTGCATCGCAACCTGGTGACACAGGCCACGAAGCTGTTCGGTTCGCACCACTACGACCACTACGACTTCCTGTTCTCGCTGTCCGACCAGCTGGCCGGCAACGGCACCGAGCACCATCAGTCCAGCGAAGACGGTCTGGGCGCGGATTATTTCACCGCCTGGAACGACAACGCGTCCGAGCGCGACCTGCTCGCCCACGAATATGTTCATTCGTGGAACGGCAAGTTCCGCCGCCCTGCCGATTTGTGGACGCCAAACTTCAACGTTCCCATGGGCAACTCGCTGCTCTGGGTCTATGAGGGTCAAACGCAATACTGGGGCTTCGTCCTTACCGCGCGCGCAGGCATGTGGACGCCGCAGGAGTTCCGGGACGGCCTGGCGATGGTCGCCGCCAACTACGATCGCAACCGCGAGGGTTTCCAGTGGCGTTCGCTGGAGGACACCACCAACGATCCCATCGTCGCGCACCGGGCTCCCCTGCCCTACCGTAGCTGGCAGATGAGCGAGGACTACTACAGCGGCGGGCAAATGATGTGGCTTGCCGTCGATGCGAAGTTGCGCAGCCTGACGGGCGACAAGCGCTCGCTGGATGATTTCGCACGCGCGTTCTTCGGGGTCGACAATGGTAGCCACGTACCGAAGACCTATAACTTCGACGACGTGGTCGCTGCGCTGAACGATACGGCAAAGTACGATTGGGCGAGCTTCCTCAAGGCTCGTGCATACAGCCTCAATCCGCCGCTACAGGATGGCCTTGCAGGTACCGGCTGGAAGCTGGTGTACGACGACAAGGAAAGCGCGTTCGAGAAGGCCTATGACGGCCGCCCGGAAATTTCGCGTCACCTGTTGAACTTCACGTGGTCGATCGGCCTGACGATAACAGGCAGCGGCACCATCAACGACGTGCGCTGGGACGGCCCGGCTTTCAAGGCAAGGGTCAGTACGGGCGCGACCATCGTCGCGGTGAACGGCATGGCATATTCGAAAGATGCCCTCAAAGACGCGATCACATCCGCGAAAGACAGCAAGAGCGAGATCGCGCTGACACTGAAATACCAGGGGCGTTTCCGCAGGGTGTCGGTGGATTATCACGGCGGTCTGCAGTATCCGCACCTCGTGCGGGTGCCGGGCACGCCGGATTACCTCAGCGAGATCATGGCGGCGAAGAAGTAGACGGATGTATGGCAGCGGCCCGTGCAGGCCGCTGCCTGCGATGAGGCGAGGTCCAGCGGCGGCCCCGAAGAAAGCATGCAGAAAACCTGGGTACCTAGGATGCACGCATGTTTTCGCGCATTCGCCCCTGGTATGGAACTGTCGGACGTTGTCTGGGCCTGCTGGCCCTGCTCGTCCTGCGCTTGCTTTGGCTCAGGGCATACCCGCTCAATTCCGACGAGCCACAGCACGCGCACGTGGCCTGGAGCATTGGCCAGGGCGACCTGCCCTATCGCGACGTCTTCGATAACCACGGGCCGCTCTTCAGCGCGATCTACGCCCCGCTGATGCATGCCATGGGTCCGCGGTCGGACATCCTCGAGTGGTTGCGACTCGCGGTGGTGCCCTGGTACCTCCTGGCGCTGGTAGCTACCTGGTGTCTGGCCCGTCGGCTTTATTCCCGTGGCATCGCCGATGCCTCCGTGGTGCTAGTTGGCCTGACACACGCCTTTTTCATCAAGATGGGCGAGTTCCGCACGGACGATCTTTGGACGGCGCTCTGGCTTTGCGCACTGGCGACTGCGGTACACGCGCGGGGGCGGGCCTCCCGATGGGCGCTAGTCGGCTTGCTGCTGGGTGCGGCATTGTCGGTATCGCAGAAGACGCTGCCTCTTTCGTGTGTCGCCCTGCTCGCCGCGGCCTGCGTCTGGGCCATCCCATGGCGTAAGGACAGGCGAGCTCTGCTGAAGGGCGGCAGCGCCCTGCTGGCGGGTTGCCTCGTCGTGCCTGGTGCGTTCGCTCTCTATCTCGCTACACAGCATGACCTCGGGCCGGCGTGGTACGACCTCGTGGCGTACAACCTGTCTGCTACCGGGCGCGCGGCACACGCCGATCACCGTCTGGTCTACGCGATGCTGGCCGTCGCGGTCGCCATGGCGACCACGACGTGGTTGCGGCGAGTCGATCCGGGTGATGCGCCGACACACTGGCGCCTCTTCCTCGGCATCCATGGGCTTTTGTTCGCTTCCTTTATCTGGTTGGTATGGCCGCTGCCCACGGCACAGGACTTTCTGCCGGTCATCCCGACGATTTTCGTATCCCTGATCGGTCTGGTCGGCCTGTTTGGACGATCGGCCGCATGGCCTCGATCGCGCGCGGCAGCCCTCGTGGCCATGCTGGGCGCGGTGGAGCTCGTCTTGCTGATCGAGCAGGCGCCGCCCTGGCGCGACACCCTCGCTTACAAGGAAGGGCAACTGCGCACCGTGCTTGCCTGCACATCGCCCGACGACACCGTCATGGATGCCAAAAGCGGTGCCATCTTCCGCCCGCGGCCGTACCACACGGTGTTGGAAAGCATCGCCCTGCAGCGCTTCGAACGCGGGCTCAAGGCGGAGGACATCGTACCCGCGCTGGTCGCGCACCGCACCATGACGGTGATCGTCGACCGGCTGCCGCCAGCGACCCGCGCCTTCATTGCGCAAAACTACCTGTCCGGCACGGCGAATGTCTTCATGGCCGGGAAACAGCTGGTCGGCCGGGATTTCGATGTGACGTTGGCGGGTACCTACACCGTGACCGACGGCGCGTCTGAGGTAGCTGTCGTCATCGACGGCCGGCCGGCCGCGTCGCGCTGGCAGCTATCCGAGGGACATCACTCACTGGATACACTGTCGCATGGCGCCCTGGACCTGGTGTGGAGCCCGGCATGGAGGGGAGGATGGCGGCCCGTCGTTACCCCAGGCTCGTTTCCACCCCACTTAAATGCATCGCTCGGCGCCCCTTAATGCGAAAATAGCCGACCGCCCCCCTGCCCCCCCCTCGCCCCCATGATTCGACTCACCGACATAAAGCTCCCGCTCGACCACGCCGAAGGCGCCCTCGAGGCGGCCGTCCGCGCCAGGCTGGCGCTCGGCCAGGCGGGGCTACTCGGCTTCACGGTCTTCCGCCGGGGCCATGACGCGCGCAAGCGCGGCAACATCCAGCTGATCTATACGCTGGACGTCGAGGTGGCTGACGAGGCTGCCCTGCTCGCGCGGTTTGCGGACGACAAGCACGTGCAGCCCTCCCCCGACACCAGCTATAAGTTTGTGGCGCAGGCGCCGGCCGGTCTCGAGCAGCGCCCTGTCGTGATCGGGCTTGGGCCGTGCGGCCTGTTCGCGGGGCTGCTGCTGGCCCAGATGGGCTACCGGCCGATCATTCTCGACCGGGGCAAGGCGGTGCGCGAACGCACGGTCGACACCTGGGCCCTGTGGCGCAAGCACAAGCTGGAACCGGAATCGAACGTGCAGTTCGGCGAAGGTGGCGCGGGCACTTTCTCCGACGGCAAGCTGTACAGCCAGATTTCCGACCCGCTCCACCACGGCCGCAAGGTGCTCACGGAGTTCGTGAAGGCCGGCGCGCCGGAAGAAATCATGTACGTCAGCAAGCCACATATCGGCACGTTCCGGCTGGTGACGATGGTGGAAGCCATGCGCGGGACCATCGAGGCGCTGGGCGGCGAGATTCGCTTCAACCAGCGTGTCGACGACCTGCTGGTCGACAGCGCCGCCGATGGATCCCGGCAGATCCGGGGTGTGGTCCTGGCCGACGGCGAACAGTTGCTGAGCGATCATGTCGTACTCGCGGTGGGGCACAGTGCGCGGGATACGTTCTTCATGCTGCACGACCGCGGCGTGTACATGGAAGCCAAGCCGTTCTCTGTCGGCTTTCGCGTGGAGCATCCGCAATCGATCATCGACAAGGCGCGCTTCGGGCCGCAGGCGGGTCACGACCTTCTCGGCGCTGCAGACTATAAGCTGGTGCACCACTGCAAGAACGGTCGCTCGGTCTACAGCTTCTGTATGTGCCCGGGCGGCACGGTGGTGGCTGCCGCGTCCGAGCCGGAACGCGTGGTGACCAACGGCATGAGCCAGTATTCGCGCAACGAACGTAACGCGAACGCTGCGATCGTCGTGGGTATCGATCCGAAGGACTTCGCCGCCTTCGACGACAGTGGCAGTCCGTTGGCCGGTATCGCCTTGCAGCGTGCGCTCGAATCGCGCGCGTACGAGCTGGGTGGTCGCAATTACAGCGCGCCGGCGCAGTTGGTCGGCGACTTCATCAAGGGGACGCCTTCGATCGAGTTCGGCACGGTGCAGCCTTCGTACAAGCCCGGGGTGCGTCTGACCGATCTCGCATCGGCCCTCCCCGACTACGCCATAGAGGCCATCCGCGAAGCGCTCCCGGCGTTCGATCGCCAGATCAGGGGCTTCGCCATGAACGATGCGCTGCTCACGGGGGTAGAGACCCGGACCTCGTCGCCGGTACGTATCCGTCGCGGCGACGACTACCAGAGCCTCAATACGCGCGGGCTGTTTCCCGCCGGCGAAGGCGCGGGTTATGCGGGCGGCATTCTTTCGGCAGGGGTCGACGGAATTCGCGTGGCGGAAGCGGTGGCCAGGAGTATCAACGGGGCTGCCTAATACCGTCACATGGGGTGCCCTTGAAGATGCTCACGACACAGCTGTTCAACCAGCGCACGATGGTCCGGTAGATCGTCCAGTGCGCGCGTGGCCGCCTGCTGGATCATCGCGAATTCCCGTCGCGCTGCGTCCATGTGCGGATAGGCGCTGAGCATGGGCTCCAGGTCGGTCTGGAACTCCATGCCGTACAGGATGTACTGCCAGCTGGACGGCATGAACATTTCCAGGTCGCTGACAAAATCCAGCCGGTGTGGCGGTCGGTGCTTCCACATCGCGAGCTTTTCCTGCAGGGTCCGCGGGATGCTGGCGGCGTCGCCATTGTCGATCCAGAACGAAGAGTCACGCCGCTGGCTCAGGCAGTAGTGCATCTTGATGAAGTCGATGATGCGATCGTAGCGGGCCACCATCATTTCGTTGAAATGCCTTGCGGCGCCTTCCATGTCGTCCGTGTCGACCGGCAACAGGTGCGTGAGCAGGTAGGTCGCCAGTTCGACCAGTGCGATGCCGGTGGATTCCAGCGGCTCGACGAACCCGCCGGCCAGACCCACGCCCACGCAGTTCTTGCGCCAGTGCTCGGGACGGTATCCCGTCTCGAATCTGATGTGCAGCGCCTTCAGTCCCTCCCCCGCCGTGCCCACGTAGCGCCGGAAGACATCTTCGGCACGGTCGTCGGTGGTGTGCCGCGACGAATAGACATAGCCGGTGCCACGCCGCTTCTGCAACCCGATATCCCAGATCCAGCCGGCCTCCTGCGCCGTGGAGATGGTGTACGAAGGGATAGGCGCATCCGGCGTCTCGTACGGCACCTGCATGGCGACAGCGCGATCGGCGAACAGGACATCCGCGCGGCTGCGAAACGGTGACTTCATCGTGTCGCCGATCAGCATGCCACGCAGTCCGGTGCAATCCACGTAGAGATCGGCGGTGAGATCGCCCTCCTCCTTCGTGACCACCCGGGCGATGGCGCCCTGCTCGTCCAGCTCCGCGCGCTCCACCGTGGCCATGTGCCGAACCACGCCGAGGGTCTGCTGGCCATGCTCGGCAAGCACACGCGCAAAGCAGGCGGCATCGAAGTGGAAGGCGTGGTTCATCGGCCCCTGGTAGTCCGGGTCCCTTGCCCGCCTGGGCGCACGCGAGTGGTCGACCAGTGACGTTTGCATGGAGACGGCTTCGGCAAACGACATGCCCTCCGGCGCAGCACCGAGCAACCAGTACGGCAACAACTCAGGCCCGCCCGGACGCTGGCTGGGTGCGTTGAACGGATGAAAGAAATGGTCCGGTCCGGGCTCACCCGGCGGCCGTACCCAGTGGCGATAATGGATGCCCTGCTTGTACGTCGCCGTGGCACCGACCAGGAAGCGGCGCTCGTCCAGACCGATCGCCGACAACGTCCCACGAATCGAGGGAAAGGTGGCCTCGCCTACCCCGAGCAAGCCGATGTCGGGCGACTCCACCAGATGCACCCGCACGCTCCGCGGATCGACCGCGTTGACCGCCTTGGCCAGGTAGCAGGCCGTCAGCCAGCCGGCGGTGCCTCCGCCGACGATCAGCACTTTCTTCAGGCGCGCCATGGGGTTTCCCTGCCGATACGGCCGGATGGAGATAAAGAAAGGCCGGGCCACCACAGGCGGGCCCGGCAAAAAAGCCACTCAGGGGAGACTGAGAACGGCAAAGCCAGCTAACTCAGAACCAGACGCCCAACTGTACGCCGTAGGTCCGTGGCGCGAGGTACTGCGACACGTACTGCAGCGAGCCGTCGGCCATCTGGAAGCGGCCGGCGCTGGTGCGGGTCCTCTTGTCGGATACGTTCTGCACGTAGCCGTTGACCCACCACTTGTCGCCCGGCTCGCTGTAACGCAGCGACAGGTCGCCACGCACGTAGGCCTTCTGCTGGTCACCGGAACCCAGGTTGAAATAGCTCAGCCACTGCGCGCTCTGGTACTGCGCGCTGATCCGGGGCGTGAGCTTGCCACCGTTGGCAAGGTGGAAGGTGTGCTCATAGATGCCGGTGAGCGACACGTTCGGCGCGTGCGGCAGGTCGTTGCCGGTGACGTCCAGGCAGCTGGCCAGGTTGGATGCCGGCGGGCATGCCGGCAGGCCCTGGTAGTCGTTGGAACCGGCGTAGACCAGTTTGCCCAGCTCCTTCTTCGGGATGGCCGAGAAGATCAGGTTGAACCGGTCGTCCTTTTGCTGATACGCCAGCTCCGATTCGATGCCGAACACCTTGGTGCTGCCGCCCACGTTGGAGAAGCCCAGGCCGTGGTTTCCATCGGGGTAGATGATGGGCGCGGACAACTGGAAGTTCTTGAAGTCTTCGTAGTAGATCGCCGAGTTCCACGTCATGTGGCCCTCGAGGAAGGTGAACTTGGTGCCGACTTCGTAGTTGGTCAGCGATTCGGGCTTGTACAGCGTGCCCGCGTCCTGCGTGCCGCCCGATTTATAGCCGGTGGAGACGCTGGCGTAGAGCAGGCCGTTCTCGCTGACGTCGGTATCCAGGCGCACCAGCCAGGTCGGCTTGCTCTTGCTGTACTTGGCCGTGTTCCGCTGCGAGACGCTGAAGCCGTTCGACGGGTCCGGATACACGTCCGGCGAGATCGGCACCTGCGGTACGGTCGGGTCAGCGGCCCAACCCCAGTTGATACCGCCCTTGTTCTCCTTCTCATCGTGCGACCAGCGCGCACCACCGGTGAGGCGCCAGTGGTCACTCAAGTGCCAGGTGGCCTGACCGAACAGCGCATACGACTCCACCGTTTCCTTCGGCTGGATGAAGGAGCCCTGCCAGCTGACCGTACCGTAGCGCGTACCGTTCATGATGGGGATGTCGAAGCGTATGTCGTTGTCTTCGTAGCCGTAGTAAGCACCGAGGATCCAGTCCACCGTCTGCGGCCCGACGGACTTCAGGTTGATCTCCTGGCTCCAGCTCTTGTACTTCGAGTCGTTGGTCCGGTCGTCCTGGTACACGCCGTTGGTGGTGAAGCTGGTGGGCACGCTCACGCCGACGTCCTGGTCGAAATCGCTCTTGCCGGAGTAGCGGTTATAGCCGGCGATGTAGCTCAGCTGCATGTCGTCGCTGATGTTCCAGTCCATGCGGCTGCGCAGTGTCTTGGATGTACGGTCCAGGTAGGGCGCCGTGTCGATCAGCGCCGACCAGAAGTCCTGACCCTGACGCGGCGTCTGCATGAGGCTCATACTGGGCGTGCCGTGATCGGCGAAGTACTCGTACGACAGGTTCCACTTGAACGCGTCGCTGGGCTGCCACAAGGCACTGACGCGGGCGGCGGACTGGTCCTGCGAGCTGTACTTGTCGCCGCCCTGCACGTACTGGCCCGGGTCGATCGGCCGGAAGTTGGCCAGCGTGCCGCCGGAGATCGGCGACGCCAGGTACGCCTGTTGCTGCTGCGCCACGCTGGGCAGCTGGCCCGACGGTTTCTGGTAATCGACGTAACCGTCGTGCTGCTCGTGCACCACGGCCACGCGCATGGCGAAGGTGTCGCTGATGGGCAGGTTGAACGCGGCGCGCGCGCCGGCCTGGTTGTAATTGCCTGCGCCGACCTGTGCATTGCCGTAGAAGCCCGCGCCGATGTCCGGCTTGGCCGTCTGGAAACTGATGGCGCCGGCGGTGGAGTTGCGACCCCAGAGGGTGCCCTGGGGACCGCGCAGCGTTTCGACGCCTTCCATATCCAGCAGCAGGCCCGATGCCGCTTCGGCGCGTGGCGCGTAAATGCCGTCGACGAAGGTGGCGACCTCCGGATCGGCGTACTCGGTCTTGGCGCTGTCGTTGCCGATACCACGCAGGGTCAGCGTCACAACGCCGTGGTCACCCTGGGATGTGCCCTGCAGGCCCGGTACCAGCTTGGTGAGGTCCTGCACCGTCATGACGCGCTCCCGATCGAGCGTGTCGACGGTGATCGCGGTGACAGCCACCGGCGTTTTCTGCAGTGGCGTCTCGCGCTTGGTCGCCGTGACCGACACGGCGTCGAGGTTCTGTACTTTCTTTTCTGCGGCGCCCGGCGCGTTGGACGGCGGCGGCGTTTGCGCGGTCGTATCCTGGCCCGCGGCGAACGCCGTGCCCGGCGCAATGACGAGCGATATGGCGACGTACAACAAAGTGCGGTGCAGATTCATCTGGCTCTCCCCATCAATCGTTCGGATAAGTCACGAAGGTCCCCTACTCCCTCCGGCACGCCATCGATCCAGAATGACAGCGCTGTCATCGAGAGATAATAGAGTGCCGTGGCGATGAATGCTTGCCGCAAGGCAGCACGTCATCCAGGCAACGACAAACTCAGGCTACGCAGACTCGCGCGATGCTCGCGGAGCCTTTCCATCGGCGAATATTGGTGCAAAGCGGATAGAACATCAGGGTGTGCCGCTCTCGTGGGCGGGGCATGACAAGGTCCGATCCGCCACCGTGCCGAGCGACACGTCGGTGATGGCGACCTTTCCGCCCGAGTGGCTGGACCACTCGAACGGACGATCGATCCTCCCCATGTTGGCGCCGGCATCGCGGAAGCATTTCAACGGGATGCCGACGCGTAGCCACTGCCCCTTGGGCAACGCGGCAAGCTGGCTACCGACGGCTACCCCGCCACCACAGCCGGCGCCACAGCCGATGCCGATGGTCGAGTTGTCCCCGGGTGAGAGGGCGTCGACGCGCAACGTGGTCACCAGCAGGACATCGCCGTTGGTCTCGCGCTCCACGTCCATGGGTGCGGGTGCCACCAGTGCGATGCTTGCGGCACCGGTGCCGCTGCCGGACCAGCTGAGGCTGCGCGCGTCTTCCTGTGCCTTGTAGTCGAGCGCACCGATACGCAGGCTGCCGTCTGCCGTGGCGGCCGGTGTCGCGGCGACATCCATGGCCACGCCGTTCGCCCCGGTCAGGCGCACGACGACATCCTGTGACGGCTTGCCGCGGGTGAAGTAAACGCCGGCTTGTTGGCTGCTCAGGGTGATCCCCGGATCCTCGGACAACGTGGCCGTCTTCCGGTGGGCCACATAGGTCAGGCCGAAGCCGTAGGGAAACTGCGGCTGCTCGCCCTGCGCCCCGGCTGCCGCCGGGCCCTGTATCGCCCGGCGCGGCCACGTATAGGACAACGTGCCATGGAAGTCGTGCGCGATACGGCCATCACGGCTACGCAGCAACACATCGGCGATGCCCTCCCCTTCGCTGCCCGGCAGCCATGCCACCACGAAAGCGTCGGCGGCGTTGATCTCGCGATTCATCCACAGGGGTCGTCCGGTCAGGAACACGGCGACCACCGGCACGCCTTGCCCGCGCAGCTTTCGCAGCAGATCGAGGTCGCGGTCGTTACCGGGGCGGTAGGCCAGGTTCGGCCGGTCCCCCTGGAACTCGGCGTAGGGGTCTTCACCGAACACTACGATGGCGACGTCGGGCTTTTGCGTGAAGTCGCCATCCACCGACAGCTCGGCGCTGCCACCCGCAGCGTTTACCTGGGCCTTGATGCCTGCCCAGATGGATGTAGCTCCCGGGAAATTCGCGTTGGTCTGGCCCGTTCCCTGCCAGGTCAACGTCCAGCCGCCATTCTGTTTGGGGATATTGTCGGCGCCGTCGCCGGCGACCAGGACGTGCTTGCGCGGGTCGATCGGCAGCACCGCACGGTCGTTCTTCAGCAGCACCAGTGATTCGCGAACGGCCCGCCGCGCCAATGCTCGATGCGCAGGGTTCCCGATCACCTTCGCGGACCTGACGGCCCATAGGTTGGTCGATGGCGCGCCGGCCTCGAACATGCCCAGGCGCACCTTGACCCGAAGAATACGCGTCACCGCTTCGTCGACGCGGCGCATCGGGATCACCCCGGATTTCACCTCGGCCAGCGTGTTTTTGTAGAGCCCCTTCCACGAGTCGGGCGCCTCCAGCATGTCCAGCCCGGCGTTGTACGCCACGGGGCAATCTTCGTTGGTGCAACCGGGCACCTGGCCGTGCGCGTTCCAGTCGCCCAGCACGATCCCGTCGAAACCCATGCGCCCCTTCAGCACGTCGGTGATCAGCGGCTTGTTGCCGGCCATCTTTACGCCGTTCCAGCTGGAGAACGAGACCATGACCACCTGCACACCGGCGTCTATCGCGGGTGCATAGCCTGCCGCGTGGATGTCGCGCAGCGTCGACTCGCTGATCCGTGCGTCGCCCTGGTCCTTGCCATCCTGGGTGCCCCCATCGCCGAGGAAATGCTTGGCCGTGGCGATCACGTGCCCCGAGTCGAGGAATTCAGGCGTACCCGCCTTGCCTTCCAGGCCGCCGACCATCGCCGAGGCGTATTGCGCCACCAGTGCAGGATTCTGGGAATAACCCTCGTACGAGCGGCCCCAGCGCACATCCTGCGGCACGGTCAGCGTCGGGGCGAATGTCCAGCTGATGCCGCTGGCACGCAGTTCCTGCGCGGTAACGGCGCCGATGTCATGGATCAGCTGCGGGTCGCGCGTCGCACCCAGCGCCGAGTTTTGCGGAAACAGCGTGCTGCCGACCAGATTGTTGTGGCCATGCACCGCGTCGATACCGAACAGCACCGGGATCGCCGGCCTTCCGCTCGATGTGTCCATGGACGCGTGGTAGAACGCATCGGCCAGCGCCTGCCACTGCTTGCCATCGGGATACGGCTGTCCTTCGGGCTTGGAGTTGCCACCGGCCAGCACCGAGCCGAGGCGGTACGTGCGTACGTCGTCCGGCGTCACGTATTTGATGTCGGCCTGGATCATCTGGCCGACTTTGTCTTCCACCGACATGTTGGCCAGTAACGCCTTCACCCGGGCTTCGATCGCGGGGTCGGACGGGAGCGGCGACTGCGCTTTTGGCCATTGTTCCGGGTGTACGGACGCGGCATCGCCAGCGACGGCCGGAACGGTGGTCAGCAAGGCGCCTGCAAACGGCAGCACGGAGGAAAGACGTCGCAAAAACAGGCTCGATCGCTGCAGCAATGGCACGTCAAGGCTCCAGGCTGGCGTACCGGCGGCACGCTTGTCGAAGCGCATCCTGGCATAAATGACAGCGCTGTCAATTTGCTATGCAGCATGACTTTCCTGGCCGGGCGGCCGGGTGACTGCTTCAGGGCGCGGCGGCGGTGGAGCCGCGGATCTGCAGCGAGAAGGGAATCTGCACCAGCTTGCCCGTGCCTTGACTGCGCAAGGAGTTCAGCAGTTGCTCGGCCGCGATCTTCCCCATCTCGCGACTGGGTTGCTGGACGGTGGTGAGCGCGGGCCACAACTGCCGCGACAGCGGCGTGTCGTCGAAGCCGCAGACCGACAGGTCGTGCGGCACCTTCAGACCGTACTCGCCCGCCGCCCACATGACGCCGGTGGCCATGTCGTCATTGGCCGCGAATACCGCCGTCGGCCGGTCGGACAGCGAGAACAGTTGCCGCGCCGCCTCAACGCCGGAGCCGAACGTAAAGGCGCCCTGCACCACCAGCGCCGGATCCTCCGGCAAGCCCGCGGCGGCCATCGCGTCGCGATAGCCGGCCAGTCGCCAACGGCTGGCGCCATGGTCGGCGATGCCCACCACATGAGCGATCCGTCGGTGTCCCAGCTCCAGCAGATGCTCGACGATCGCGCGCGCGGCCTGCTGCTCGTCCATCGTGACGCCCAGGGCCTTGCCGCGCTTCTGCGGCGACACGCTCGCATAGGGCACGTCGCGTTCGCGCAGGCGTTTCAGCAGGGGCGCATGGTCGGTGATCGGAGGCGTCAGCACGACGCCGTCGGGATGGTGGTCCGAAATCAGCGCGTCGAAGCGACGGATGAAATCGCCATCGCGCATGCGCAGTGGCCGCACCATCATGCTGTAGCGATGCGCGTCACAGGCCTCGAGCACGCCGTCCTGGATTTCGGCCAGATAGGTCGATGACGGGTTGTCGTTGTTGTCGTACAGCATCGCCACCAGGAACGAGCGGTTGCCCGCCAGGCTGCGCGCCGACGGGTGCGGGCGATAATCCATTGCTTCCATGGCCGCGCGCACGCGCTCGCGCGTGGCATCGGTCACGTTGGCCTCGTCGTTGAGAACACGCGACACGGTCTTGGGCGATACGCCCGCCGCGCGCGCCACGTCTTCGAGGCGTACCCGCATGGAATCTCCGCTGTCACCGCACTGGCGGCTGACTATGCCGCCAGCCCTTCGCCTTTACAAGGGCGACAAGCGGCCATGATGCTGCGTCCGCAACATGCGGTAAGCCCGGTGCCATGACATAACGGTGGCTGGAGGAGATACCCATGACCGTTTCAACCACAGCGCGGACCGGTGGCGGGCACGCCAAGCCGGCCGCCGACGGGCGCGGCCGCGCGGGACGTGGCCGGTTGCGCGAGGGCGCGGCGCCGAGGACGGAGCGAGCCGCCCTGTCGTTCTGGCAGATATGGAACATGTGCTTCGGTTTCCTCGGCCTCCAGTTCGGGCTCGCCCTGCAGAACGCGAATGTCAGCCGGATATTCCAGACGCTGGGCGCGAACGTGAACGACATCCCTGCCCTATGGATCGCCGCGCCACTGACGGGGCTGATCGTGCAACCCATCGTCGGTCACTACTCCGACCGCACCTGGAACCGCCTGGGTCGACGCCGGCCCTACTTCCTGGTCGGGGCCGTGTTCGCATCGCTGGCCCTCCTGTGGATGCCGAATGCGCCGGCGTTATGGATGGCGGCCGGTCTGCTGTGGATCCTGGATGCGTCGATCAACGTGTCGATGGAGCCGTTCCGCGCGTTGGTCGGTGACCAGTTGCCAGCGCGCCAAGCACCCACGGGGTTTGCGATGCAGAGCTTCTTCATCGGCGCCGGTGCCGTGGTCGCCTCCCTGTTGCCCTGGGTCCTGGCCCGGTTCGGCATCGCCAACGTTGCGACGGACGGCGCCATCCCCGACACGGTCAAGTACGCGTTCTATGCCGGCGGAGCGGTACTGCTGGGCGCCGTGCTCTGGACCATGCTGACCACGCGCGAATATTCACCCGCGCAGCTGCGATCGTTCGCCGACAACGTACCCGAAGGCCCCGCGGTGGACGTATCGCCGGCTCGCCGCCCCGGCCTGGCTCTGCTAACGGCCGGTGCCGTGGTCCTGATCGCGATCAGGTCCTTCGCGCTTGAAAAGGAGGTTTACCTGCTGGCCGGCGGCCTGATCGCCTTCGGCGCGCTATTCACCTGGCTGAGCCGTACGCGCAGTCACGGCATGCTGCGTGAGGTGATGGGCGACCTCTATGGCATGCCCGTGACGATGCGGCGACTGGCCGGGGTGCAGTTGTTCTCGTGGTTCGCGTTGTTTGCGATGTGGATCTACACCACGGCGGGCGTGACCCAGACGCTCTACACCACCAGCGATACCACCTCGGCCGCGTACAACGAGGGGGCCAACTGGGTCGGCGTACTGTTCGCGGCCTATAACGGATTCGGCGCCCTGGCCGCGGTGGTCATCCCGTTGATGGTGCGCCGTTGGGGCCTGCGCATCAGCCACGTAGTGAACCTGTGCCTGGGTGGCGCGGGCTTGCTGTCGTTCCTCTACATCCACGATCCACGCTGGCTGCTCGCCTCGATGGTGGGAGTCGGCTTTGCGTGGGCTTCCATTCTGTCGCTGCCCTATGCGTTGCTTTCGGACCATCTGCCGACCGCGAAGATGGGCGTCTACATGGGCATCTTCAACTTCTTCATCGTGATTCCCCAGGTGCTTGCGGCGAGCATCCTGGGATTGCTGCTGCGCCTGTGCTTCCACAACCAACCCATCTGGGCGCTTGGCCTGGGCGGCGTCAGCCTTCTCATTGCCGGCCTTTGCACCCTGCGTGTTCCCGAGCCGGGGCGCTGGCCTGTCGCATAAGTCCGCACCCGCCTGCTTTTGTTGCACTGCGGTTTGCAATCGATTGCATAGATAGGCACGCTGCGACCCCGGAAGTGGGGACGTTGCACGAATGACCGGATGCAGACCGATCGATGGAGACACGATGACGACCGACCATCGCATAACGCGAGAGGCGCCCGGGCGCACGATGCGCCTGGGGCAGATCCTCAACATGAATGTCGGTTTCTTCGGCATCCAGTTCGGATTTGGATTGCAGCAGGGCAACATGAGTCCGATCTACAAATACCTGGGAGCCGACGACGCGTCGCTCCCCGTACTGTGGTTGGCCGGCCCTGTGACAGGCCTGCTTATCCAGCCGTTGATCGGTGCGCTGAGCGATCGCACCACCTCGCGTTTCGGCCGACGTACACCGTACTTCGTCGTCGGAGCCCTGCTCTGCAGCGTATGCCTTTTCGTCATGCCGAACAGCGGCACGCTGTGGATGGCTGCGGGTCTGCTGTGGATGCTGGACGCCGCGGCAAACGTCGCCATGGAGCCCTACCGGGCCTTTGTCAACGACATGCTCAATCCCGCCCAGCGCGCAGTGGGATATATGGTGCAAAGTGCCTTTACGGGCTTGTCCCAGACCGCGGCTTACCTGATACCGTCGTTCCTGATCCTGATGGGCATGCGCGCCGACCGGATGAATGCGCACGGCCTGCCGTTTATCGTGGAAATCGCCTTCACCGTGGGCGGCGTGGTGTCTGTCGCATCTGTCGCGTGGTCGGTTTACACGACACGCGAGGCGCCCGCAGAAACCGTTACGAACGCCCCCATCTCCATACGTGCCGCGTTGGTGGACGTCTACGATGCCGTGCGGGACATGCCCGCTGCCATGCGGCAACTCGGTGCGATGATGCTGTTCCAGTGGTACGCCATGTTTTGCTACTGGCAGTACGTCGCCCTGTCACTCTCGCGAACGCTTTATGGGACGACCGACGCGCACGATCCGCACTTCCTCGATGCCGTGTTGCTGAGCGGACGCATCGGCGGTTTCTACAACTTCATCGCGTTTGTGGCGGGGTTCGCCCTGCTTCCCCTGTTGCCGAAGTTTGGCCCCGCACGGCTGCACACGGGGGCGCTTCTGCTGGGCGGACTGGGTATCGCGGTGGTTCCCATGATCTCCAACCCCTGGCTGCTGCTGGTGCCGATGGTCGGCCTCGGCCTCGCGTGGGCGAGCATGATGGGCAACCCCTACGCCATGCTGTCCGCGGCGATACCCCAAGCGCGTACGGGCGTCTACATGGGCATATTCAATACGTTCATCGTGATACCCATGCTGGTCGAAGTGTTCAGCGTGCGCGCGCTTTACCGCGTGTTGGGTAACGACCCGCGGCATATCCTCGTGCTGGCCGGTGTCGCCCTTTGTGTCGCCGGGCTGCTCGCCCTCCGGGTACGCGTTCCGTCCGTGCCTGCCTGATGGCGCGGCGCGTCGGGTCTTCGCTAAAGCCGTTCTTACGCGTTTCTGTCACATATCTTCACTATCGTTATATGCAATCGATTGCATGACCTATCGAGTTGTCATCATCCTCAGGGGGAATCCGTGACCATCCGCACCGCTCGTACTGTTGCCACTCCGCTCAAGACACTGACCGTGGCCCTGCTCATCGCACTTTCCGCGCCTGCCGTGGCTCAGGATGCCCAACCGATACCCCAACCGAAGGATGCCGCGACGAAAGACACCACCGCCCAGGACAAGGCAGTCGGCTTGTCCAACGTCGTCGTCACTGGTGCGGCTACCAAGGTCAGCCAGCTGGACGCGCCGTTCGCTATCACCACCATCGATCGCCAGCAGTACGATCGCGCCGCGCCGACCAGTCTGGTCCAGGCCATCCGGGCGGTACCGGGGTACTGGACGGAGTCGTCTGGCGGTCAGGGCGGTGGCCAGAACATCTACGTGCGCGGCCTGCCTGATGGTGGCTGGTACAACGTCCAGCTACAGCAAGATGGCCTGCCTATCTTCGACGAGCCCCAAGAGTCGTTCCTCAACATCGATACCCTCAACCGCACGGACCTGACCACTGCGGGGCTGGAGGTCGTCACCGGTGGCACCTCGCCCATCTACGCGAACAACGCCGCGGGCGGCACGGTAAACCTGATCTCGCGCTGGGGCACCACCCAACCCACCGGGGCGCTACGTGTGACTGGAGGTTCGGACGACCTTCGCCGTCTCGAGGGTTATGCCTCCGGCCCCATCACCGACAAGATCCTGTATAGCGTGGGTGGCTTTGCCCGCGACGACAGCGGTTTTCGCAACGCCGGCTACAAGGGCGACAGCGGCAGCCAGTTGCGTACAGCGCTTTCTTTCCTGTTCGACAGTGGTCGACTGGACTGGGATGCCAGATACCTGAATGACCGTACGGCGTTTTATACCGCGACACCGCTGCGCGATCCGCGGCATGTATCGCAGTCCCTATCCCCGGCTCTCGACCCGGGCGATGGAACCATCCTGTCGAACAGCTATAGGCAACGCACGCTCGAGAGTTTCGACGGCAACGGCCGTATGGGACGTGGCAGCGATCTGGCCAACGGCATCCACACCAAGATGTTCCAGACCGGCACCTATCTGGACCTGGATCTGGGCGACAGCGGATGGACCCTCAGTAACAAGCTGCGCTACACCAACGCGGAAGTCGATTACGACACGATCTTCTCCGGTGCCAACCCCTCGGACAGCCAGGGCTACCTCGACTCGCGGCTCGCAGCAGCGTCCCGGGCGTTCCCGGGCACGACCCGCCTCGGCTATGTGGACGACGCCAGCGGCACGGACGTGGCACCGGTCAACGGACTGGTCATGGAAAGCCCCTGGTGGGCCGTGCGGACACGCGTGCGCACCGTGATCGACGACCTGCGCCTTAGCCGCACCCTCACCACGGGCTGGGGCGATCACGATGTGGCCGTCGGCCTGTACGGGGATGACTTCAGCTTCCGCCAGAGCCGCCTTTCCAGCACCCTGCTCACAACGGTACAGAACCAGGCCAGCGCACTGGACGTGCTGGCCTACAATGCGAACGGCGCTCCGATCGGTTCGGTGACCTCTCACGGATTTTCCCGCTACGGCAGCAGTGCTGTCGCCGGCGATGTCACCGGTCGCTACCTCACCGCCTACGCCGCCGATACGTGGCACATCACGCCGGCTTTCTCGCTGGACGTGGGCGTGCGCAAGACGCGTTTGCTCGACAGCGGCAGCAACGACACCACGGCCACGCGCAACCTGGGCGACTCCACCACGCTAGCCGATGACGCCGTGATGGGCTTCACCGGTGCCAGTACGACCAAGGCCGAAACACGCGATGCATTGACCTGGACCCTGGGCGCGTCCTACAAGGTTCTGGACGATACCGAGCTGTTTGCCCGCTTCACGCGCTCGCAACGCTTGCCGCGACTGCAGAACATCTACCTGCTGCAGAACCTGCCCGTGACGAACATCAAGCAGGGCGAAGCCGGCATCCGCTTCGGTGAGGACACGCTCTCGTTCTCGTCCATCGCCTACTGGAGTTCCTACAACCGGGTGTCCTTCAGCGGCCTCGTGCTCGACCCGAGCACGCAGACGATCGTCTCGCTGCCCCTGGTCGGCAAGACCCGCACGTACGGCCTGGAGAACTCGGTCAACTGGCGGCCTTCCCACGTGTTCGGCCTGGCTGCCAGCCTGACCGCGCAGGACCCGGAAACACTGAGCCTTTCCGCGCCAGGCGGACTTGATGCCGCCGCTTACCAGGGCAAGCAGCTGCCGCGCATTCCGAAGTGGATGGGCAGTCTCACCCCCACCGCCTACTTCTCGCTCGGCGGCGTACCGATGGAGTGGTCGGTCACCGTTTTCCACACCGCATCGCGATATGTGGACTTCGCCAACCAGACGTCACTCCCCGGCTATACCACCTACGACTCCAGTCTCCTGGCAAAGCTACAGCCGAATCTCACCTTGCAGCTCTCGGGCAGCAACCTGACCAACTCCCACGGCCTCACCGAAGGCAATCCCCGCACCGACACGCTTGCCGGTCAGGGCACGGTAGAGCCGATCTATGCGCGGGCTATCTTCGGACGCTTGTGGCAAGCCTCCGTCACGTACAACTGGTGATTCGATGACCTTCCGGCGCACCACCCGGTATGCCTGTACAGCAGGCCTATTCCTGCTGACAGGGTTTGCGCTGGATGCCAACGCATCCAGCGCATCGTTCGCAGCCAACGAAGCCCGACTGGCTCATCCCGACGGAAAGGTGATGGTGGTCTCGCATCGCGGTTGCTGGAAATACACGGCCGAGAACTCCCTGTCGGGCATCGATAAGTGCGTGGCATTGGGGGTCGACATGGTGGAGATCGACGTCCGTCGTACGCGCGACGGTGACATGGTGCTGATGCACGATGACACCGTCGACCGCACGACCAACGGCCACGGCAAGGTGCGCGATCTCACCGCCAGGGAGGTCCGTTCCCTTCGCCAGCGCGCCCATGGCGGCGGCAACGAGCCGCTTACCGACCAGCACGTGCCGACCCTCGATGAAGCACTCGACCGGGTCAAGGGTCGCATCCTGGTCAATCTGGACATCAAGGACGACGACATCTACGACGCGGTTATTGCCCGGGTGCTGGCCAGAAAGATGGGCCCCCAGGTACTGGTCAAGCGATCACTCGACACCGATCGGGACGGCGTGCAGCGCTGGGGCAGGCAGCTGCCCTTCTCGGTCGTCCTCCCGGTCACCGCGCATGGCCCGGGTGCCAGTGAGCTGATACGACGCTGCAACGACCTGCCCGTGGTCGCCGTGGAATTGTTGCTTGGACCGGGTACCGGACTCGACGGCGTGGCCAGCGCCGCGCGCTCCCTTTCGATCCACGTCTGGGTGAACACCCTGGCCACCGATGTCGCCAGTCATCGCCCCATGAACATGTCCGCCGGCCATGACGATGTAGCAGCACAGAAGAATCCGGATGCCGCGTGGGGCTGGCTGTTCGATCATGGCGTCGACATCATTCAGACCGACGAACCTGCCCTTGAGCTCGACTACGCCAGGAAGCGTGGTCTCCACGACGATGTGGCTTCTCGTCCGACGGGACAGTGACTTTATTTAACGTTGCACGTTAGCAGTACCTCTTGCTGATCGACGGTTTTCCGCAACAGGGTCAGGAAGGCATAAAGGCGCTTCCGCGGATCGGCCGGGACCAAGACGAACGCTGGTCCAGGCCGATGCATGGGCGCCCCATCCCCCCTCATCAGAACTCGCGCCACATACCCTGATCGCCGCCGGCGACGGCAAGGCTGCGCGGCGCCATGGCAGACATGACGACCGACATGGATCGGCGTACGGGCGCTTCAGGTGCTTGCGGTTCCGTCCTGGCCTGCACTGATGGAGCAGCGCCAGTCACGGAGAAGAACGAGACCTTACGAAGCAATTCCTGCGAGAGGTCCGAGGCATTCTTGCTTGCTGCGCTGGCCTCTTCGACCAGGGCTGCGTTCTGCTGGGTGACATCATCCAGGGTGACCACCGCATTGTTGACCTGGCTGATACCGGCGGCCTGCTCCTGACACGCCGCTGCGATCTCCTCGACAATGGCGTTGACCGAGCGCACGCCGGCGGATATCTCGCTCAACACGGCCCCCGTACGGCCCACCAGGGTAGCGCCCACATCCACGCTGGCCACGGTGGAGACGACAAGTGATTTGATGTCCTTGGCGGCCGCCGCACTTCGCTGGGCCAGATTCCGGACCTCGGCGGCTACCACGGCGAATCCCCTGCCCTGGTCTCCCGCGCGTGCCGCTTCCACCGCAGCGTTCAAGGCCAGCAGATTGGTCTGGAAGGCAATCTCGTCGATCAGCGTAACGATCTCGCCGATCTGTTTGCTCGCCTGCGTGATGGAGGCCATCGCTTCGGTGGCCTCTGCCGATACCTGACTGCCCAACTCGGAATCACCTCGCACGCGAAGGGTCAGCTGCTTTGCCTGTTCGGCACCGTCGGCATTCTGTTTCACGGCAGACGCCAGTTCCTCCATCGAGGCGGCGGTTTCTTCCAGCGAACTGGCTTGCTCCTGGGTTCGCTGCGACAGATCGTCGTTGCCCTGGGCGATGTCTCCTGCCGACGACGATACTTCCTGAGAGATATGCCGTACGTCGGTGACGATACTGGCCAGCCGTTTGTCCATGTTGTCCAGGGCCAACAAGGTGTCGGTGAACTCGTCGTTACCCGATACCACCGTAACGTTGTTGAGGCGCCCACCTTCAATGGCTTGAGCCAACGCACGGGCCTTGCCCAGCGGAATCAACACGCTGCGGGCCAGCATCATGGCTATGGCCAGAAGCGTCATCACGCTTACGGCAAGCGCGACAACGGACAAATTGCGCGTTTTTACGTAGCTGTCGTTTGCGAAGGTGGCGGCTTCTCCGGCCTGGCGGGCGTTGATGCCTGCCAGGACATCCATCTTTTCCGCCAGACGTCCCAGCGCCGGCCCGGCGACCTGAATCTGCAGCTGCCGCACTTCGTCGAGCTTGCCCGCTTCGAGAAGCGAAATTTCCTTTTCGACCACGGGTAACGATTTGGTGCGCTCGGCAAGATACGCATCCGCGGCCTGTCGTTCCTCCGTCGAGCTGACATGGGCCGGATAGTACCGGGCCCATGCCTTGGCTTCCTTGTCGGACTCCGCATGAATACGCTGACCGATGCCGCCAAGGGTCGGGTCGACGATGGCTCGCAGGAACGCGACGCGTTCATTGAGGATCGCTTGCTTTACTTCGGCGATCTGCATCATGGAGGTGACGTTGGACGTGTACATCTCATCGGCGAGAACATGAACCTTCTTGACACCTTCCAGCCCTGTCCCGCCGAGAACGAGCATTAGCCCCAAGGCGATACCCATGGCTGAAAAGATTTTTGCGCGAACGGAAAAACGCATGATGGGTCCCCTGAACGTCGGGCTTAAGCCCGGTGATGAAGCAAAAAAAAGCGAAGACGGATTACTCGACCCCGTCGGTCGGCCAACACGCGATGCGCGCCGGGGCCGACGTACCCTCGTGCGGAGACGCGCATACCCACCCCTGCCCCTTCGTCGCATGGGCGAGGGTAAGTCGGATGCCCGAGGGCGCCATCGAAAGCGTGCCGACCTGGGTCGCGGATCGAATGGAGGCTGTACAGCCCGGCGCTCCGCCCCGCACGGAGACGATGTCCCAATGGTCGACGGCATGGGTATCCCTGCGATCGACAACCAGCGACGCGCCTGATGTGACAAACGCCAGGCAGGTCGTCTCGGCGGTCATCGCTGTCGCTACCTGGATTTCGCCCAGGCAGAGCCCTAACGCCAGGACGATGCGCAGCGCACGCATGACCGCGTCACCGCCCATCGATCGTCGTCACGGCATCGGCGGCGGTAGCGATGACACGTTCGACAAGGGCTCGCGAGAGGGTCCTGTCCCCTCCCATGCGTCGGGCACTGACGGGGGCATCCTGCAGTGCCTGGGACGCCTCGCAAAGTGACATGCAGCGGATTTGTTCGGCGAGGTTCGAAAGGAGTCCCGCACGGAACAGGACTTCATCGACATCACGATCGGCGTACGCATCCAGCAGGGCAAGCGCATCCTCGGCGATCGCCTGCTGGCAGGTTCGGTGAATCACGTTGTTCAAGGTAACGGCGGAAAGCCGCGCCTTGTCGGGCCGGACGCCCGATACCCCCTTGAATGACCACAGCGACATGACGTTCCATCCATCGAGTTTTCACTCGATAAGCACATGCCATGCCAAGTTTAAGTCATTGTTTCTATTAAGTCCTAGCGAATAAAGCGTGCATTGAAATGACCATATTCGGCACTTCTACCATTTTTCAGCAAGATCCTCCTACCCTGCACTCCATAAGTAGCGGCGAGGGGATATCGCACGCCGGATGCATGCGATTCAACTGGTGGATCGACCCGGATATGCCGCTCATCAGGCCCGGCGTGAATGCGTCACGCGCCAAGCCGCCGACGATGCCGTGTTCCTCGATGCTCGACAGGATGATCGCGATACCCGGCAGTTCCTCCGGCGGTACCAGGCCGGGATCGATCCGGCGGGCTCGCATCAACAGTTCCCATGTACTCAGGTCGCCATGGCACAGCGTGTGGCTGTAGCCCCATCCGCCCTGGACGGCGGCGCGCACCGCACGCTCCAGCGTGCTCAGGTGACGGGCCTGCCCGGTACGCGCGTAAAGGTCACACGCGGCCAAGCCGATCCCGACGCTGCCATGGCACCAGGTGTTGGCGAAGTCGCGGCTGTCGGGTTTGCGGATGTCGATCCAGTTGCGGCCTTCGGCGTCGTACAGCGATTCCTCGAAATCGAAAGCCCGCTCTGCGAGGGCGAGCCAACGCTGTCGATCGCCCGCCGTGCCCGACGGGCTGAGGCCCAGGCGAACCAGGGCCCAGCCGGTGCCGGTCGCACCGTGGGCGAACCCGCCGATGGGTTCGCTGAAGATCGAGGCGGGCCAGCGTGCGCCGCGCACGTCGACGATGGCCGTGGCTTCCAGTCGATGGCCTGCGCGTGCCGCCAGGGCCAGCCAGCGCGCATCACCCGTGGTGTCGGCCAGGTGCAACAGGGGGACGATGGCGCCGCTCACGCCTTCGAGCATGTCGAGCACCCGCTCGTTCGCGATGTCCCAGCGTTCCATCACGGACGCCTGCTTGATGGCGTTGGCTAGCAAGCCGGCATCCGGACAAAGGCCGTCGAGGGTAAGCCAGGTAAGCACCTGGGAGCCGAGGCCCATGAAGCCGCCAATGGCTTCCGGTTCGTCGATGTCCTCGGCCTTGCGCAGCACACGCAGCACACCGTCGAGCGCCGCCGTCACGCCTTCGACAGCGTCGGCTCGCCCTAGCATCATCTCTCTCGCATACCCGGCCAGGGCCAGCGCAATACCCGACAGGCCCACGTAGAGGTTCGGTTGCAGGGTGCGCATTGTCCAACCGCTGCGCCCGAGGATCGGGCTGATCCAGGTCATCGTGCCGTCCCGACCGCGTACGGACAGTCGGAGCATCTGCTCGACGGTTTCCTTCGCCATCGCGCGTCGCCGGCGGTCGATGTCGTCGGCATGGGGATGGCGAGCGGAGAGGTCGTAGGGTGAGCGCTTGTCGTCGTTGAGGCGCACGTTGAGGTGCGCGGTCACCAGCGCACCGCGAATGGTCAGTTCTTCCATCTCCGGGCGCATGTCGAGCCACGCCCGGAAGACGTCGTCGATCTGCGGTTGTTCCAGCACGTTGGCGAACACGGGAATATCGCCATGGCGCATGTCTTCGATCTCGGCCGCGATGGCCGCGGCGTCGGCGGGCGCGACGGGAGAAACGGCCGCGTTACGTTCGAGCAGGTCGGTCGCACGCGCGATGGCTGCGGGCTCGTCGTGCAGCGACGCCGGGTGCCAGAGCATGCGCATCACTTCGACATACGACTGGGTTGGACGACGAATGCGGCGGATACGGCTGCCTTTGAACGCGGCGACTCGCCCGGCGAGCGTGCCCGCGTGATGCAGGTCGACCAGGCGCGTCGTGAGGTCCTGGAATCCGGCGACGATATCCTCCCAGAACCGCGAGATGTCCGGATGGATGCACGGATGATTCTTGGCCTCGTCGATCTGCACGTCGACGAGCCCGACGCGCGCATCACTGGTGCCCGCGTTGACGATCTCCGGGCCACGTATGGTGGGTTGCTCGCCCTGCAAGGCGCCGATGGCGGAAATGTCCACGCCATCCAGGCCGAGCGCGGGGGCGCGGAAGGGCACCAGTCCCGTGCGAAGGACCGATGAGCGAATGAGGGCCTGTGCCAGATCGACAGCTTCGCCCTTCCCGGACGGCGCCACCGTCTCCTCCGTGACGAACAGGCTCTCGACATCGACCACGTAAGGCACCGGACCGCAGGCGATCAGGTTCTCGTGATGGATATCGGTGCCGCCGAGCAGGCGCATGACCGCCAGCCAGTGACCGATGTTCCGGTAGAACGCGACGAGTTCCGCATCGTCCGCGCAGAAGATGTGTTCGACGTAGCCTGTCCAGCCGTAGGCGCCGCGATCCAGGACGGCTGGTACGCGGATCCGTGGCGAAACGTCAGGGAGCAGGCTTTCGAGGAAGGCTTCCAGCGCGGCATCCACGCGCAGCGAGCGCGGCTTGTACATCACGGTGCCGGCGGTGAAGACCACGCGTGCCACCGTTTGGCCGCCGTCATGGACATCGCCCTGGCCAAGGTCGAGCGAGCGCAGTTCGCCCATGGGCTGACCGAGGAACGACGCCAGCCGGCCGCGGTCGGCCGCGAGGCGGGAAGCGAGGGTGACGATGCCCCGGCCCTGCTGCCGCAGCGCGCGTTCCAGGCGGGGCGCCAGGACGGGATAGCGTTGTCGCAGCGCGAGGGGAAAGTCGGCCCCCGTGGCCTTGGCGACGAACTGCGCGAACTTCGCCGCTTCATCGCTGGCGGTCAGTTCGCCGGACAATTTCGCCGCGTGCAGTTCGAGCAGGAGGACGCGATTGAGTTTTCGTGCCGCGTTATCCAGCAGCGCGCGATCGGCGCTGCCGATGAAGATGTCTTTCTCGTCCGCGCTCAGGCCCGGCTGCGCGGCGAGTTCGTCGGCGAGTTGTCGCCTGACGTCGGCCGTCAGGAACGCGATGATCGGGGCGAACGTGTCGTTCGGCTGCGGGTCGGCCATGGAAGGATTCCGCGCGTTGGCAAAAAAATAGCCGTGGGGGTTGGCCACGGCTATCGTTACCGCCCTCTGTCAGCAGCAGAAACCCGGCCGGGAGGCCGTACAGGAGCTGCAGTTCGAAGCCAGTGCGATATCGGTACTGGTGAACGCAGCGATGGTGGTTGCATGTCCTTCGGTATAAAGCGAGCCCGCCGGATTGTCATACCCATCGACGCTATCGGCACCACTCAACCAGCCAGCCAGGATCTTGTCGGTCTGCATATTGAGATACTCCACGATGTGTTACAGGCAGGCGCCCGAATGTGGAGCGACCCCACCGCCACGGGCGCTTCAGCGGTGACGTCTCCCGCGTTGCCAGGACAAGCCGACGCAAGGTCGTTTCGACAGGCCCATGAGGCGCGTCGTCAAGCGGCATCTTGTATGAAAACCACACCATGCCTGATTGACCATGCCGAATTTGCGCCCAACGCGACGGACACGCGGGCATCCCAGGTGTGACAGTGCGCGGGTGAGCCGGGTTTCCCGGTCTCCCTCCACCGGACGAGTCGATGATTCTCAAGCGTTTCCTCCGCCGGCATCGCCCTGCATTAGTCGCCGCGGTCGTCCTCTCCGCGATGAGCGCGATATCGACCATGGCCTTGCTTTCACACATCAATCGGATGGCCTCGGGAGGGCTTCTCGCACTGGGTGCGAGGCCACTGGCCACGGGTATCGGCTGGCTCCTCGCGCTACTGGCGTCCAGTGGTGCGTCGCAGTTCATCCTGGCGCGCCTGGGCGCATCGCTTGTGGCGCAGTTGCGCGTGGACCTTTCGAACCGGTTCATCGACCTCGAATACGAGGCACTAGCAACCACGAAGCATTCCATCGTGGGCTCCCTGATCGAGGACGTGGCGAGCATCGCCCCGCTGGTACTGGTTGCGCCCCTGCTCGCCTACAACGTCTTGCTGGCTTCCCTGTACGCCGGCTATCTCGCGAGCGTGTCGTTACCGCTGCTAGGCACCCTGCTCGCTTTCCTCTGCTCGACGCTGCTGGTCTCGCTCACGCTGGAGCGTTTCCTTCGCAAGCGCTTCGATCGCCTGCGTGACGCCAGCGACACGGTGTTCGAGTACTTTCGCTACCTCAGCGACGGCAAGAAGGAAATGACGCTGAACGTGTCCCGGGCGACCTATGTCGCCGACGAGCTGCTGGGGCCAGCGATCCAGCGAGCCCGTGTCCTGTCGGTGCAGGTAAACACCGGGCTGGGCTTCAACGAGGCGTGGTCGTCGGCGGTGGTCTACGGTTCGGTCTTCGTGATCGTCTACCTGGGTTACGCGGCGTTGGCGCTGCCGCAGGCGACGGTTGTCTCGTTCGTCATCGGTGCACTGTTCCTCAGCGGCCCTGTTGCGTTCATCGTGAGCGCGGCACGGCAGGTGGGCGTGGGCACGGCCAGCCTTCGTCACCTGCAGCGCGTGGGGCTGGATCTCGCCCGCGAAACCACGGCGCGGACGCCGGACACCGCGGCTGCGCCACTCGACACCTGGGAGTGCATCCGGCTGGAAGATGTCTCTTACCGCTATGCAGGCGACGCCGAGTCGCGCATCGCGCTGGGGCCGGTGAACCTGGAGGTAAAGCGTGGCGAGATGGTGTTCATCGTCGGTGGCAACGGAAGTGGCAAGTCGACACTGCTGCTCGTTCTGAGCTCATTGCTGGCACCCCACTCGGGGCGGGTCACGGTGGATGGCATACCCCTGGATGGCGACGTTCATCGTTATCGTGAGCGTTTCACGGGCGTCTTCGGCGACTTCTTCCTCTTTCCCCATGTCATCGATGCGACGGGGCGACGCCTCTCCGACCAACGTATCGGACAATTGCTGACGGCACTCGGGCTCGGTGCCCATGTGCAGGTTGACCAGGGCGAGTTGTCGAAGCTTACGTTGTCCACAGGGCAGCGCAAGCGCCTGGCCTTGCTGCAATGCTATGCGGAGGATCGCGAAATCTTCTTCTTCGACGAATGGGCGGCGGACCAGGACGCCCACTTCCGTGACTACTTCTATCGCACATTGCTGCCCGAGCTGAAGGCACGTGGCAAGACGGTCATCGCGATCAGCCACGATGACCGCTATTTCCACGTGGCCGACCGTGTCGTCAAGCTCGAGGGCGGAAAGATCGTCGAGCGTCTTGCGGACGTCGGTACGGCGCCGCCCATGTGACGCGCGTCCTGTTTTCCCCGCCTTCCCGTCGCCGACGGTGGGGGGATGTGGTCGTGGCTGCGTTGTAGTCAAGGAGTGGCCATCGGTGCGTCCCGCTGATCCTTCCGCAGACGATGCTCGTCGCCCCTCTGAATTTCCTTCCACTCCAAGGGGTAGACAACAATGACGATCAAGAACATCCAGCGCGCCATTCCGTCGGCCATCGCCACCGTGATCCTGGGCAGCGTCCCGTTCGCGGCGGCGACCGCCGCGCAGACGGACATCGCGGCCCTCGCAAAGACCCAGGCGGTCCAGGCCTGGCATGAACAGGTCAAGGAGGACGGCCCGCCGGCCGAAGGTTGCTGGAGCGTGTCCTATCCGAGCCGCATCTGGACCGCGGAGCGATGCAATGCAGCGCCCAACTACCGCTCGATCCCGCCGTCGCCGACTTCCGCCGGCCAGTCGCGGGTCACCCGCTCAACCAGCCTTTCCGGTTCGCCGGTATCCGCCAAGGCAGGCGCCGGTGTCGACTATTCGGCGGTAACGGCGAGCCTCACGCGTTCGGCCACGGGCAGCTTTCCCACGGTGACGGGCGTGACTTCCGAGTCGGGTGCCCTGGGTGCCAACAAGTACACGCTGCAGCTCAACACCAACACCAGCGATGACGTCGTCAACCTCGGCAATACGTCGCCCTACTGCGCCGCCAACGGTTATGCCGCCTGTTCCACCTGGCAGCAATTCATCTACTCGACCGATAACGGCAGCAACAATCCGCAGGTCTTCATCCAGAACTGGCTGTTCGTTGGCCCGGGGGACTCGTGCCCGCGGGGTTGGCAATCCTTCAACACCAGCGAGTACCAGGGCTGCTTCACCAATAGCCAGGCCGTCGCGGTGCCCAACGTTCCGGCAAGCAGCCTGGCCAACGTCAAGCTCGCCGGTTCGGCAACCGCCAACGGCAACGATACCGTGACCTTCACGAACGGGACCAAGGTCTACGCCATCAGCCAGCGCGACAGCACGCTGCAGATCGCCTCGACGTGGAACACGTCGGAGTTCAACGTCGTCGGCGACGGGTCGAATTCGCCCGCGGCGAACTTCAACCGCGGCTCGTCCATCACCGTAAAACTGGCCGTGAACGACGGCTCGACCCGGGCGCCGAGCTGCCTGGGTCCGAACGGCGGCGGCACGACGGGTGAGTACAACAACCTCACCCTGGGTCGTTGCACCACGTCGGGAGGCGCCACGCCGTTCATTCAGTTCACCGAATCGAATTGATCGATTGGTCGTAGAAAAAGAAGCGCCGAAGGATGATCCTTCGGCGCTTTTCCGGCTCTGGAAACCTGCCGCCTAGTTCGACTGGGTGAACTGGACCGACGGTGACGCGCCACCGCTCGCCGTGCAGCTACCGAGATTCAGATTGTTGGTCTCACCGGTCGTGCCGGCGTTCGACACACAGGTCGGTCGTGCGGTGGTGCCATCGACGGCGGCGATCTTTACCGTGATCGACGATCCGGCGTTGAAGTCCGCTTCCGCTCCACCCGCATCGCCGCTCACGTTGAAGTCGGCCCGATCCCACACGCTGGCGATACCCAGCACGCTGTCGCTGGCACTGAGCGAGTACGCCTTGGTACCGTTGGTGAAGACCAGGGTGTCGTTGCCACCGACGGTGGCGGTTCCGGTCAGCTTGAGCTTGGCCAGCTGGGTCGCTGGAACGTTCGGCGCGGTCACGCCGGCGCTGTTCTTGTAGCAGGAGCCACTGCCGCCGCCGAACCACCCGCTCGGACAGGTGTTGCCGTAGCCGATCAACCAGTACTGGATGAAGGCCTGGGCCTGGCCCGGCGTGCTGTAGTCGGTGCCATAGACGAATTGCTGCCAGTTCCTGCAGCCAGAATGATTCTGGCAGGCGGAGGTTGCCTGATCGGCATTCGTGTTGACCTGGAGCGTGTACTCGTTGGGCCCGAGGATGCCGCCATTGCCGAACGCCGCCACTCCGACGCTGCTCTCGGAGGTCACCCCGGTGACCGACGGAAAGGTTCCGGTGGCGCTCCTGATCAGGTTGGATGTGGCGATGGCGTAGTCGTTGCCGTTACCGGTGGTTGCCGCACCCGAGGCCGGCGCAAACGCCCCTACAGCCTGGGCACGGCGCGGCATCGGGTGAACGGATGGACTCACCTGCGAACAGGACGTCTTTTCCCAGGTCATGCTGGGGAAAGTGGCCTGGAAGCAACCGTTGGAGGGCGTCGACATGCGTGTGATGTCTTCGTGCCAGCTCTGAACGGCTTGCGGAAGCACCATCGACGGCGCTTGCGCCGTGTCATCGCCGAGAGGTGCCGCGAAGGCGGCGGGTACGCAGGCTGCACAGGCAAGGCTGGCGGCAATGGCGAGCTTGATGCGTCGAACAGCAACGGAAAGGTTGTTCACTGGCACGTTGTTCTCCCGTGGAAACGAGTTCGTATAGCGGTGAAAGCCGGATGATCCGGGCCCCCCGTTGTTTCCGAAATAACATGCGGCCCTGAAGTGCCACCTCCCTGTGTGCCGGGATGTAACCACGAAATATCGACGTCGCGCCATGCGTCAGGAAACGAAAAAAGTTTCGTTTTACGCGTAAAAAGATGATGTCGCGAACATATTCAGCACTTTTGAAAGTGCTGCCGGCCGAGTTGGCGATCCAAGCTGCGGAATAATGCCTAGCCGTCGCAACCTGGCGTTCCGCGTCTGTTTTTTGGAAACGTGCGCCTGCCGAAAAAGCTTCGAACTTGTTGCTCTCAGCCGATCACTGGCCCCTGTTCATCAGGTATCGCCGCAACGGAAGATCGACGTACCTCATGACCATGTACGCGAAAGCGATCAGGCCAACCACGCTTCCACCGATCACCAGCGTCAATGCCCAGGTGTCCGGCTTGGTCGACCGATAGTAATCGCCGAAGATATACATGACCGAATAGTGCGTCATGTACAGCGGATACGAGATCTCCCCGGCAATTTTGCAGAACCTCACCGCCGGCCTGCCGAGCACCGACCCCGCGCCCAACATCACGATGAGCGGAAAATAGAGGACGATCACAACGACCTCGCGAATCCACCCGCGGTCGGCATACGGCATGACGAGCGGCAGGATCAGAAGCAACGCCAGTGCCGGAAAGCCAAGACGCGTCCGCAGCAGCCATTTCCGGCGGTATACCAGCAGGCCGGCGAGAAAGGAGAACGTCACCCTAGCAGCGCCGACCCAGAACGTGTCGCCATTGAAGCCGCCCCACAGGTTACCTTCGCGATAGCCCACAACGCACAGAACAATCGCTGCGGCTGCCGTGGCCATGCTCAGCGAACGGCGACCCAATCGGCACAGCACGAGCGCATAAGCGATGTTCGCCATGTATTCCGAGAACAGCGACCAGGCGGGCGAATTCAGTCCGAAGAGACTGAACCCGGCCTCCGGCATCGTCGGATAAGGAATCAGGAAGATCGACGTCAGTAGCAGAAGCGCGAGCGAACCGGGATCGTAGGGCAGCTGATCGACGCGAAGAGGGTTGGCGCACAGCGTGACGAGGCCCAGCAGCGAGCCGAACACGACCATCGGATGCAGGCGTATCAACCGGACCTTGAAGAAGCCCCAGACCCCCATCGATCCGATGCGGTCGTCGTAGGCGTAGCCAATGACGAATCCGGAAAGGCAGAAAAAGAAATCGACGGCCAGCCACCCGTGGCCGATGAAGATTTGGCTGTAATCGCCGTTCACCATTTCCATGAAGTGAAAGACCACCACCGCGATGGCCGCAACGCCACGCAGGCCGTCGAGTGCCGGGAAATGCTGTTTGGTGGAAGGCCCTGCCTGGGTGCGCGAAGCATCCGGGATCGTCATCGGTGATCGTCCTGTGCGTCGTCATCTGGAATAGATGCATTGTAGATCGGTGGATGGCAGACTGAACCTTGCAATCACCCAGGCAGGGCGCGAACGCCGGCCGCGAGGAAACATGCCCATGAAGAACCTGAAGAACGCGCTCCTGCTCGGCGCCTTGCTCACCGCCGCCGCTGCCCATGCACAGACCAACGCAGGCGAACAGAAGCCCGATTCCGACCTCCCTTTCACCGTTACGAAGGTAGCCAGCTTCGACCTGCCCTGGCGCATCGCCTTCCTGCCCGATGGCCGGATGCTGGTCACCGAAAAAGTCGGCCGGGTCGATCTGGTGACTCCGCAGGGTGCCAAGACCGAACTCAAGGGCGTTCCGACCAGCTACGTCGAAGGCCAGAACGGCATGCTGGGCGTGTTCCTGTCGCCGCATTACGCCAGCGACCACTACGTCTACCTCACCTACGTCGCCCCCGGTGATTACGGCGGCGGCCTGGCGATGGGGCGAGGCCGCCTGGTCCTGGATAACGACCAGCCGCGACTGGAAGGCTTCCAGGTGCTGTGGCAGCAGATGCCCACCGGCAAGGGTGGGCAGCCCGGCGCCCAGATCGCGTTTTCACCGGACGGCAAGTACCTGTTCCTCACCGTGGGCGACCGGCAGCGTTTCACCCCGGCACAGGATCCCGACCAGCCCGAAGGCAAGATCCTCCGCCTTACGCTGGACGGCAAACCCGCCCCGGGCAATCCGTGGGCAGGCAAGGTCGGCGCCCGGACCATTCCCCTGATCGATCCGCCGGCCGACACCGAAGCCGCCAAGACGGCGCCGGTCGTCAGTACCTATACGTTCCCGGGTGCCAACCTCACGCCGGCCGAGACCTGGAGCACCGGCCATCGCACACCCTACGGCCTCGCCTTCGCTCCCGATGGCCGGCTCTGGGAACTCGAGCACGGCCCCTTCGGCGGTGACGAGCTGAACCTGATCCAGCGTGGCAAGAATTACGGCTGGCCGCTGGTGTCCTACGGCGCCAACTACAACGGCGTGCCTATTCCCAGCCCGGATACGCGCCCGGATCTCGTCAAGCCGGTCATCTACTGGAAGCCGGTGATCGCGCCGGGCAACATCATGTTCTACAAGGGCGACCTGTTTCCGGACTGGAAGGGCAGCGCGCTGATCAGCGGCCTGGTCAGCAGCGGACTCATTCGCGTCACCGTCGACGACAAGGGCGGCGCCACCGCGGTACAGCGCTGGAGCGTCGGCAAGCGCATCCGCGATGTCGAGGAAGCGCCAGACGGCTCGCTCTGGCTGCTGGAAGACGCGCAGCCCGGCGGCCTGTACCGGCTTGCCCCGAAATAAGCTTCGGGTATTCGTGAGGGCGCCGGTCAGTCCCTGAAGATGGCCGGCGTTCCTACCCAGATCATCCGAACCTCGTCCTTGCCTGCATTGCGCATGCTGTAAGGATGCCGCTGGTCGAAGTGGGCGCTGTCCCCCGCGTGCAGCACGAACGTCTTCCTGCCCACCGTCATTTCGAGCGAACCACTGAGGAGGTACCAGAACCCCTCTCCTTCCCTGTGGATCGTCGGCGCCACGAGCCCTGCCGGCACGGTGAGGCGTAACGCTTCCATCTTGCGCTCGGCATGTCGCCCGCTCAGGCGTTCGTAGACCACGGGCGACTCGAGGTCGATCCGGTCGTGCTCATCGGCGCGACAGACGATCTGCCCTGGTGTGGGTACGCCGACGAAGTAATCGACGTCCACCTCCAGGGCGTGCGCGATGGCTTCAAGCGAGAGTAGCGAGGGATGGGCGAGGTTCCGCTCCACCTGCGACAGGAAAGGAACGGATAGCCCGGAGCGGTTGGCCAGGGCTTGCAGGGTCAGGCCCAGGCCACGTCGTCGATCCCGGATCGCGGAGCCTATGCTCAGACCATCGGCTTTGTCCGGCGTCCCCTGCGCGCCCGCCATGATTAGGAGCTGTGGTCGCTGCTGATCAGCCAGCGCGTGCCGACCTTGTGGAACAGCAGCGAAGTGAAGCCCGAGACCTCGGCACCGTTGTCCGGCTTGAGGTGGTAGCGGCCGATGACGAAGGCGTATTGGGTGCCCAGGGGCTTGACGTCGACGATGTCCACGGTCAGCTTGCCCAGGCCGGCACCGGGTGTCCGGAAGCGTGACGCGTACATCGCCTCGATCGCCTCGTACCCTTCGACGATACCGCTCGAACCCACGTAGCGCGTGCCTGGCGCGCGCTCGTAGCACTCCATGAAGGTCTTCAGGTCGCCGGCGGACCATGAGGCGGCACTGGCATCGAGTGTCTGCTTGATGGCCTGGGCGACCGGTTCGGCTGGGGCTTCAGCCGCCATGGAGGCAGTCGTCACCACGGCGCCCAGGGCGCAGAAAAGAACGGACAAGGTTTTCATGGCACCCCTGGAACATGTGGGAAGTTGCCCTTCCGCCGACACCGGCAAGCATGGCCGGATGGCAGCGGTCGGTCCGTTGGCAGACTAACGTAAAAGCTTGACTCCATCAAAACTTTTTGATCTGATCGAAACAGGGCTCGCTGCACTGCCGCAAAAAAGCGGTTCAGACGGCTATACGTCCGGCGCCAGGGGGCGCAACGCACACTTGCTCGAGAACACGCTCGCCATGGCGGCGCGCGTGCGCGAAGGGTATGCCTGTTTCTCAAGACCGTCTTCCATCCAGCCGATCGGCAGGGGCTTCCATGAACCAAGATCTCAAGCGCACGCTGCTCTACACCGCCCTGCTCTCCGTGGCGCTGGCCACGGGCGCGGCCGCCGCGCAGGACGCCACCGATCCGGCCAACGGCAAGAAGAAGACCCAGGCGTCCGACACCCCGCAGAGCCTCGAGGGCATCACGGTCACCGCCGCCAAGCGCGAGCAGGACATCCAGAAGGTGCCTATCAGCATGACCGCGCTGACCGGCGAGCAGCTCGAACGCCAGGGCGTGACCAGCCTCGTCGACCTGGCGCGTATCGCGCCGTCGCTCACGGTCGCCTCCTCGGGCCCGGGTTCCAACAATCTGATCATCCGCGGTATCTCGTCGAGCGCGGGCTCCGCCGCCACGGTAGGCTATTACCTCGACGACGTGCCCATCGCCGCGTCGAGCAATGCCGCGCTGCTGTCCACGCGTGGCGTCATCGATCCCTCGGTGTTCGATATCGAGCGTGTGGAGGTGCTGCGCGGGCCCCAGGGCACGATCTACGGCTCCAGTTCGATGGGTGGCACGGTCAAGTACGTGACCAACCAACCCGACCTGGACTTCGTCGAGGCGCGCATCCGGACGGACGTTTCGGGCACGTACCATGGCGGCCCCAATGCCAACGTCAATGGCGTGCTCAACGTGCCGCTGATCAAGGACACCGTCGCGCTGCGCCTGTCCGCCTACTACCGCGACGACGACGGTTATATCGATCGCTACCCGATCTCGCCCGCCAACTACCTGGCGGCGGACCCGGATGGCGGGAAGAAGGACAACGTCAATACGTACAAGACGTATGGGGCCCGCGTGGCCATGCTGATCAAGCCGGACGATTCGCTGACGATCACGCCCAGCGTCATCTACCAGTATTCCCGACTGGGTTCTCCGTTCACCTACGACAAGATTCCCGCGTCGCTCGACAACCCGTACCAGGTGCGTGACGTCAACGAGACCAACATCCAGAAGTCGACGATCTCCAACATCGCCATCCACAAGCAGTTCGACGCTTTCGAACTGATGTCGTCCAGCTCGTACTTCACCCGCGACATCAGCATCCGTGACGACAGTTCCAAGGTGATCAACTACTTCTTCGGGCTGCCCAGCGTCTACCCCACGACAATGTACGGCAGCTACAAGAACAAGGAATTTACCCAGGAACTCCGCGCCACCAGTAAGTTCGATGGCCCGGTGCAGGCCATCCTGGGTGCGTTCTACCACGACGTGCGCGCGCCGCTGAACTCGTCCATTCCCTACCCGGGTGGCTTCAACCAGACCTTCGGCACCCCGTTCCCGGCCTACTCCACCATCTACCAGGGCGGGCGCAACGCCACCCTCGACGAGTATGCTGTGTTCGGCGAGTTGTCCTGGAACATTACCGACAAGCTGAAGGCCAGCGCGGGCATCCGTGCTTTCGAGGTCAAGCAGGGCTTCTCGCAGACCGGCGATGGCCTGCTTAACGGTGGCCCGAGCGCGGTACAGAGCAAATCGAAGGATTACGGCAGCACGCCCAAGTTCACGCTGCAGTACCAGGTCACGCCCGACGACATGGTCTACGCCACGGCCTCCGAAGGGTATCGGCCCGGCGGCCCGAACAACCCTGCCCCGGCCACGCTGTGCGGTTCGGAGGTCTCGGGGCTGGGCCTCAGCCAGTCGCAGCTGAACAAGTACAACCCGGACACCCTCTGGAACTACGAACTGGGCTTCAAGAGCGCCTTGCTCGACCGCAAGTTGCTGGTCGACGCGTCCGTGTATCACATCGACTGGAAACACGTGCAGCAGCAGATCGTGCTCGGCTGTGGCTACAACATCACCGCCAACTTTGGTAGCGCGGTCAGCCAGGGCGCGGAACTGGAACTGAAATTCCTGCCCGTCAATGCCGTGACCCTGAGCGCCGGCTTCAGCTACAACGATGCCTACCTGAAGAACGACGTGCCCGGCACCTCGGCGAAGGACGGCGACCGCCTGGTCAATGTGCCCCGCTTCACCGGCTCGCTGGCCGGCGAGTATCGCCACCGGGTCAACGCGCAGTACGACGGCTTCATGCGTGCTGACATCAGCTACGTGGGCGACTCCAACTTCCTGTACGACCGCGAAAGCCCGTTCTACCGTCGCAAGGGCTTTGCCACCACCAACATCCGCGTGGGTATGGAAGGCCGCAACGGTTTCGATATCTCGCTGTACGCCACCAACCTGTTCGACAAGCGCGGCGAGACCGACCTGCCGGTGGCCATCTCGGCCGACCTGCCGACGACGCGCCGCGTGGCGTTGAACCAGCCGCGCACCATCGGCGTGACGATGCAGTACCAGTATTGAGCGATCAGGCTTTCTTCAAGAAGCACACCTTGAGCACCAGCCCCTTGATCTTGTCCGAGCTCCCTTCGATGTGCTCCGCATCGCCGTCCACCAGATGGATGTTGCGTATCACGGTACCCTGCTTCAACGGGATGGAGGATCCCTTGACTTTCAGGTCCTTGATGACGACGACGGAGTCGCCTTCGTTGAGCACGTTGCCGTGGACGTCGCGCACGACAGCTACGCCTTCGTCGGCAGCAGCCGACTGCTGCGGCCACTCATGGGCGCAGTCCGGGCAGATGTACATCTCGCCATCGGGGTAGGTGTTTTCCATGCCGCAGACCGGGCATGCGGGGATATTGGAGTTCGGCACGAGGCGGCTCGCTTACAAAAAAGGTCGAGCCCGCCATTATACGGGTCAGCGCTGCCAACCTACTCCACCGTAAACAACACCCGCTCCGGCGGCGCCTCATCGACCGCCTCGCGCAACCGGTCGAACCGGTCCGACGCCCAGAAGCCCTTCATCGAAACATCGCCGACGTCATCCAGCGCATAGTCCACCCGCCCGGTGACCAGCATCGCCGTCATGGCCCGCAGGATCGGGCAGCCGGGCAGCATGTCCTCGACGAAGAGGAACTGCCCCGCCTGGTTCACTTCCAGGAAATGGAAGCCACCCTCGGCATCCATCACCAGGTCGATGCAACCGAAAACGAGCCCCAGCTCCCGCATGAACGCCCGCAGTCGCGCCTCCAGCGCCTCGGGCAACACGATACCCTCCGCGCGCAGCTCGGGATCGCCCGCATGCGTGCGCCAGTCCACGAAGCCGCCGCCCTGGTCCTTGCGGATAGCCAGCGCGAACATACGGTCGCCGATCACGGTGACGCGCACGTCGCAGGTCTTCTCGATATAGCGCTGGTAGATACCCGGGCACACGGCGATCGCCTCCGCCGGCAGGTCGCTGTCGCCGTCCAGCAAGGTGACGCCGACCGCGTGCATCTTCCCGCTGTCGCGCTCTTCCCACTGGTGGACCAGGAAACTCTTGAAGACGATCCGGCCCCAACGCGCGCGCATGGCGTGTACCTCGGCCGCGACGGTGGTCACCACGGTGTCGGGGAAGGGAATGCCCAGGCGCCGGCACACGCTTAGCTGCACCAGCTTGTTCTCCGCGTGGCGCGCCGCGTCCATCGGGTTGACCCAGAGTGGGCGCGCAAACGTGCTGTCCAGGCTGAACACGCTGCGCTGGAACATTTTCCATTCCCAGGCGGCGAAAGTGCGGTCCGCCTCCGCGCAATGCGGCTTCGGCTCCTGGAACCGTCGGTTCCACACGGCCGTGATGCCGCCGGCCAGGTCGAACGGCGCATCCATCGACTCGCCGTCCGCGTCGATGTGGAAGCGGTAATGCGAACCAGGCGCCGTGGGCAGGGCCGCGAACCACAGCGGCTCCACACCCTGCTGCTCGATCGCCCACGCCAGCGCGCTGGCGTGCGGATCGCTGTGCGGCGCGAGGATGAGCGGACGTGTCCCGGTCATGCTGTCTCTCCCTAAACGAATGCGCCCCGCGAAAGGCGGGGCGCAAGGTGCGGACAGGTGAATCAGCCGCCGATGATGCCGACTTCCGGCTCGGGTCGATCCGGATCGGTATAGACGGTGAGGAATACGTTGCCGCGGTTCTCTTCCTTCAGCGTGGGGGTGACTTCCGTGGCACGAAGGCGGGCGAAGGCGCGGGGAGCGGAAAGATCGTGGGACGACGAGGCATGGCATGTCATGGCAAAACGTCTCCTGGGAGCGGCGGAAGGGCCGCCATTCACCCTAAGCGATCCCCGGAAGCCATGCGTGAAAGCCTGCCGAAAACGCATGGTGGTCCCAGGCGACGGCCCCTGTGCTTACCAGTCCGTCGGCCGATAGTCCTTGAGGAATTGCCCCCACACATGCTCGCCCGTGTTGATCCCGCTGATGATCGGATCGACGATCCGCGCCGCACCGTCGACGATATCCAGCGGCGGGTGGAACCGTTCTTCCCGCACCTTCTTCGCCGCCAGGTCGGCCGGATCTTCATCGGTCACCCAGCCCGTGTCGACGCTGTTCATATGGATCCCGTCGTTCCGGTAATCCGTGGCCGAGGTGCGCGTCATCATGTTGAGCGCCGCCTTGGCCATGTTGGTGTGCGGATGGCGGGTGGTCTTGAAGTTGCGGTAGAACTGCCCCTCCATCGCCGAGACGTTGACGATGTGCTTGTCGCGCTCGGGCGTGCGCAGCATCAGCGGCTTCAGCCGCGCGTTGATGATGAACGGTGCGATGGCGTTGACCAGCTGCACCTCCAGCAGTTCCACCGACGGCACCTCGGCCATCAGCAAGCGCCATGAGTTGCGCTCGCGCAGGTCCACCTGCTGCAGGTCCTGGTCCAGCCGGCCCTCCGGGAACAGGTGGCTCTGCGCCAGCAGTTCCTCGGGCAGCAGCGGTAGCTGCGAGAGCTCGGCGGCCCGGGTCAGTCCCGGCAACGGTGCCCGCTGGCCGGCGAGCCCGCCGGACGAGGCGGCGGCATCGGGCAGGATGTGTGAGCCGCGCAGGCCCTCGTAATGGCCGACAAGCTTGCGCACGTGCTCGGGCATGTCGTGCAGGGCGGCCGTCTCACCCTCCATCATGTGCGCATAGAAGTCCGGTGGACGACGCACGGTCTGGCACGCATTGTTGATGATGAAATCCAGGCGTGGCCGCGTGGCGACCAGTTCCTGGCAGAACGCTTCCACACTGGGCGTGTGCCGCAGGTCCAGCCCGTAGACCTGGAGGCGGTGGCCCCACTCGCCGAAGTCGGGCTCCTCGGCGTAACGCGCCGCGGAATCCCTCGGGAAGCGCGTGGTGACGATCAGTTCGGCGCCGGCACGCAGCAACTTCAGGCCGGCCTGGTAGCCGATCTTCACGCGACCGCCGGTCAGCAGCGCCACGCGACCGCGAAGGTCCACCAGCTCGGTGCGCTTGGCGTAGTTGAATGCAGCGCACGTGGGGCACAACTGGTCGTAGAAGAAATGGATGGCCGAGTATTTCTGCTTGCACACATAGCAATGCTTCGGCTCGATCGATTCGCGCGGTTGCGCGGCATCGGCGTCGGGCCCGATATCGTTGGCCTCGAACCCTTCGGGCGCGAAGACGTTGGGTGTAGTGAACACCGGCTTGCGCCGCAGCGCGCGGATGCCGGTCTGGTTGAGCACGTCGTCCTCGGCCTTGATCTTTTCGGCATGACGCGCTTTTTGGGCAACTTTCAGCTTGATGCGGCGCTCACCCGGGTCGGGGTGATAGACCTGCGCCACCGCCTGGTACAGGCGTTGACGATCATCGGCCGGCAAACGGTCAAGCAGCAGCCTGTCGGCCGCGACGGACTCGAGCAACTGCGTCGCCGCACGCAGGCGCTCCAGCAGCGCGGTCTCGGCGGTGACGTCGGCCAGGGGGGCGGTAGTGTCCAAAAGCATGATCCGTAAAGAGAAAGAGGAAAACCGGAGCGATACGCCACACAGCCGTGGAGCGCGTCCAACCCGCTATTTTGCCTGTAATGCCACCCAGGGTGGTAACCGCGCGATCACGCCGTTTCGGCAGCCCGCCGGAAAATGCTTATGCGCCACGAACGCCCGAATTCGCCGCCTGCATTGCGGCATGCCGTGACTGTGATGCGCGACACAGCGTCCGACCACGCAGTGTCATATTCACTCTCAACACTACTTAAGAAATCTTTTTTTTTCAGACGGCCAAACAAGATCGGCGGATATCGTCCTGCCTGTCGTTAACGCGGGGAACACCATGCATACCGAACGACAAGGCAAGCTGCCGCTGACCACGGCGCAAAGGGGACTGTGGGTGGGACACAAGGTCGGCGCACCCGGCACCACCATGAATATCGCGGAGTTCGTGGAGATCGAGGGCGCGCTGCACCTGGAGCATTTCAGGCGAGCTCTGCTCCAGGTGACCGACGAAGCACAGACGCTGCGCGTGGGTATCGACGAAGACAACGGACGTCCGTTCCAGTTCGTTCGCGATGTCTATAACGGTACGTTTCCATGCATCGATCTTCGCGGCGTGACCGACCCGCGCACGGCGGCCGAGGCGTGGATGCTCGACGAGCTGAGCCAGCCCGTCGACCTTGCACGCGATCCGTTGTGGGTCAGCGCGATTTTCCTGCTCGACGGCAACCGCTTCTACTGGTACCAGCGTGCCCACCATGCCGTATACGACGGCTACAGCGGCGGCAAGGTGGCGCAGCGCGTGGCGGAACTCTACACGGCGTTCGTGCGGCAGGAGGCCCCGGGCCCCTGCGACTTCGGTGCGCTGGCGGAACTGGTCGATGCGGAGGCCGCATACCGGTCGTCGTCCCGCTTCGGACGCGACCGCGACTACTGGACGGCGCAACTGGCAGGACTGCCCGATGCCGTGACCCTCGCCCGCAGGCGACCGCAAGGCAGTGCGGGCGGCTTGCTCCGGAGTGTGGGCCATCTGTCCAGCGCCACGGTGGATCGCCTGCGCCTGCTGGGTCAGCAGCATGCGACCAGCCTGCCCCAGGTGCTGATCGCCCTGGTCGCCGCCTACTACTACCGACTGACCGGTGCCGAAGACCTGGTGTTCGGCATGCCGGTGTCCAGCCGGATGGGCGATGTGTGGCGGCGCACGCCCGGCATGGTGGCCAACGCGGTCACCATCCGCCTGGCGCTGTCGCCCGAGATGACGGCGGGCCAGCTCTTCGCCCAGGTGGCCACCACGGTGCGCAGCGCGCTGCGTCACCAGCAGTACCGCTACGAGGACGTGCGGCGCGACCTGGGGCTGGTCGGCCAGGGCCAACACCTGGCCCGGCTGGGCATCAATATCGAGCCCTTCGATTACGCACTGGATTTCGCCGGTGGATCGGCCAAGGCACACAATGCATCGAACGGGTCCGCCGAGGATCTGACCGTGTTCGTTTATGACCGGGGCAACGGCGCCGACCTTCGTTTCGATTTCGACGCCAGTCCCGCGCTGTACGACATGGCCGAGCTGGACGAGCACCGGCATCGACTGGTCCGGATGATCGATGCGGTGCTGGAGACACCTTCGCAGCCGCTCGCCGCGATCGACCTGCTCGAGCCCACCGAGCGTCGGCGACTGATGCACGACTGGAATGCGACGACATGCCCTGTCGATGCGCGCCCCCTGCCGCAGCTGCTGGCGGCGTGGTCGGCGCGCACGCCGGATGCCGTGGCCATACGCTCGGAACGAAGACAACTGACCTATCGCCAGTGGCACGACCGCAGCGCCGCGTATGCCCAGCAGCTCATCGACGACGGCATCGAGCCGGGCGACATCGTGGCACTGGCGCTACCAAGGGACGAACGCCTGCTGGTGCTGCTGCTGGCCGTCATGCGTGCGGGAGCGACTTACCTGTTGCTCGATCCGGAGGGACCGGTCGAGCGCGTGAACGACATGCTCAACGATGCGAAGCCGCTGGCCCTGGTGACCACGCGGGACATCGGCGAGCGGCTGCCGCATGGCGGCATGCTGCTCGTCCACATCGAGGACGAACCCCTGCCGGTGTCGCGGCATCCCGACCGGTGCCAGGCCAGCGGCATCGCCTACGTGCTTTACACCTCCGGCTCGACCGGCAAGCCGAAGGGCGTGCAGGTGACCCACGCGAACCTGTCGCATTTCCTGCAGGCGATGGTCCATGCGCTGGCGCCGGAACAGCGCGAGTGCTTCGTCGCACTCACGGGGGTGACCTTCGATATCGCCGGATTGGAGTTCTACCTGCCGCTGGTGGTGGGTGCGCAGGTGGTGGTGGCCGACACGGCCACGCTCCGGCAGCCGGCCGCCGTGGCACGGCTGATCGACGAGGAAGGCGTCACCGTGGTGCAGGCCACCCCGTCGTTGTGGCGGATCCTGCTGGCCCACGCGGCGTTGCGGCTCGACACCGTGCACGCACTGGTCGGCGGCGAGGCCCTGACCGAGGACCTTGCCGCCCGACTCTTGCAGCGCGCGCGCAGGGTCACCCAGCTCTACGGCCCCACGGAAACCACGATCTGGTCCACGGTGGCCGACCTGGATGCCGGCGACATCTCGCCGCCGCCGATCGGGCGTCCCATCAGCAACACCCAGGTGTATGTCCTCGACCGCCAGCGCCAGCCGGTGGTACCCGGTGCCACCGGCGAGCTGTACATCGCCGGTGCCGGCGTGGCGGCGGGTTACCTGCGCCGCGCCCCGCTCACCGCCGAGCGGTTCGTCGCCGATCCCTTCGCGGCAACGGAAAGACGGATGTACCGCACCGGCGACCTGGTGCGCTGGCGTGACGACGGCCAGCTCGAATTCGTCGGTCGTGTCGACCAGCAGGTCAAGATCAACGGCTACCGGATCGAGCCGGGCGAGATCGAGCACCGCCTGCTGGCCCTGCCTGGCGTGCACATGGCCGCGGTGGTCGCGCGTCCGGACGAGTCCGGCAAGACCGTGCTGGTGGCTTATGTCGTGCCGTCCGCGGATCGCCCCTTCGACGAGGCCCGGTTGCGCATGGGACTGGCGCGCCACCTGCCCGAACCGGTCCTGCCCGCCTATATCCTCCGCCTGGACAGCATGCCGTTGACGGCCAGCGGCAAGCTCGACCGCGCGGCACTGCCGGCGCCGACGCTGCTGCGCCAGGCCACCTACGAGGCGCCGCGCACCCCCACGGAAGAGCAGTTGGCCGGCCTGTGGCGCGACATCCTCGGCGTGGAGCGGATCGGTATCCACGACAACTTCTTCGCCCTGGGCGGCGACTCGCTCGCCGCGGCGGAGATGGTCGCGCGATGCTCGTCCCAGTTGGGATCCGAACTGTCGCTGGCCAGTCTCTTCGACGCATCCACGATCGCCGGGCTCGCCCGTGTCCTGGAGCGCGCCGAACATCACGACGCCAGCCCGCTGGCGCCCCTGCTCCGGTTGCGGGCCGGCGGTGACGTCCGGCCCCTGTTCTGCATCCATCCCGCCGTGGGAATCAGCTGGAGCTACGGTGGGCTGCTACGCCACCTGGATGCCCACCAGCCGGTGTTCGGCCTGCAGTCCCGCGCACTGGTCGCTGCCGCCACGCACGACACGATCGAGGACGTGGCCGACGATTACGTCGCGCAGATCCGGCAGGTGGAGCCGGAGGGTCCGTATCGGCTGCTGGGCTGGTCCATGGGCGGACTGATCGGGCATGCCATGACGGCGCGCCTGCAAGCGGAAGGCGAGTCCGTCGAGTTCCTGGCGATGCTGGATGCCTATCCCTTCACCGCATCCGAACTGCCCGTGGACGACGCCGACGAGGTACGCGCCGTGCTGCATTTCCTCGGTCTGCACGAGTTCGCGGGCGAGGACGCACCGGTGTCGATGGATGCGCTGGCCACGCTGCTATGCGACTCCTACGACGTCTTCAACCTGCCGGTGGTGCGAGCCCTGAGCCAGCGCGATCCGGACCTCATCGCCCGTGTCATCGCCCTCACCCGCCAGCACCTGGCCATGGCCCGCCGCTATCGACCGGCCCGCGTGGATACCGACGTCATCTTCTTCCATGCGACACGCAAGACCGCGGTCGCGTCGTCCGAGGTGTTCCATCAGCATCCGGACGCCTGGCAGCCGTGGGTCGGCGGCAGCTTCCATGTCCATGACGTCGACTGCCATCACCAGGCTATGCTGGAGCCCGCCCCCGCCATGGAGATCGCACGGCAACTGCGCCACCGGCTGGGCGAAGCGCGCTTTTCCCCGGCGCGCGTCGCCGCCACCACCTGAGGAGGCGGTCCGGTGATCGTTCTGTTCACCCTGGGAACGCGGGGCGACATCCAGCCGTACGTGGGGCTCGGTGTCGGCCTGCAGCGCGCGGGCCACGCCGTGCGCATCGTGACCAGCGAATCGTTTGCGCCGATGATCCTCGCGGCCGGGCTGGCGTTCGCGCCGCTCACCGGCGACTTCAAGGCGACACTGGCGAGCGACCCCACCCTGTCCGCGCGTCCCGATCGGCTTGTCACGGTGGCCAGGATCTTTCGCTCCCGCTACGCCCAGTGGGCCCGTGACTGGATCGCGCAGGGCCGGGAGGCGTGTCGCTCGGCCACGCTGCTGATCGGCTCGGGCAGTGCCACCCTGCTCGCCCGATCCCTGGCCGAGGCGCACGACCTGCCGTTCGTGGCAGTGCAGTTGCAACCGCTTGCACCCTCGCGGCGGCTGCCGCCGCTGACGTTGGGGGGGAACGGGTTATCCCTGCCTGGCGGCGTCAACCTGGCCCTTTACCGCCTACTGCGCCTGCTGGTGTGGCGGGTCATGTGCCCCGCGGTGAACGGCGTGGTGCGCCCGGCGCTCGGTCTGCCCCGCTTTCCCTGGCGTGGGCCGCCGCAGGACGGCGTGTATGGGCACGACAAGGTGCTCTACGGCTTCAGCGAGCAGGTGCTGCCCCGTCCGGACGACTGGGAAGATCGCAGCCAGGTGGTCGGCTACTGGTTTCATGACGATCCGTCCTGGGCACCGCCGTCCGCGTTGCAGGCGTTCCTCGATGCGGGGCCGCGTCCGGTCTACATCGGTTTCGGCAGCATGGTCGGTGCGCGATCCCGCGAATTCACCGACACGCTGCTGGACGGCCTGTGCAAGAGTGGGCAACGCGCCGTCCTCGTGACCGGCTGGGGAGGCCTGTCGCCACCGGAGGACATCGACCGCGAACGGGTCTTCGTACTGGACCATGCGCCACACGACCGATTGCTACCGCTGATGTCCGCGGCGGTTCACCATGGCGGGGCGGGCACGTCGGCGGCGGCCGCGCGCGCGGGCATTCCGTCGGTGGTGATTCCCTTCTTCGGCGACCAGCCGTTCTGGGCCAGGCGATTGCACGGCCTGGGCGTGGCGCCGCCGCCGCTCGACCGGCGCCGGTTCACCAGCGACGACCTTGCGCATGCCCTCCGCGCGACGCAACAGCCCACCATGCAAACGGCGGCCACGGCGCTCGGGCAGGCCATCCGGGCGGAAGACAGCGTAGCGCGAACCATCGACCAGCTGCGCCGATGGCAGCTGTTGCCGGCCCACGCGGCCGGTTAGTCAGGGCGACTCCTGCGCGATCTTGCGCAGCTGTCGCTCGAACTCCTCCGGCGGCTGCCCGCCGGAGATGAGGTAACGGTCGTTCACCACCACGGCCGGCACACCGGTGATGCCACGGCTTTGCCACAACGCTTCGTCGCGACGCACGTCCTCGGCGTAGCGCCCCGTGTCGAGCACTTCCCGCGCCGCCGCGGCATCCAGGCCCACCTCGGCCGCTGCCGCGACCAGCACGTCGCGGTTTCCCGGATCGGCCTGGTCGGTGAAGTTCACCGCGAGCAGTCGCCGCTTCAACGCGTGCTGCCTGCCCTGTTCCGCGGCCCAGGCGAGCAGGCGATGCGCATCGAAGGTGTTGTAGATGCGGCTGTCGTCGGAGGTGTTCATGGCGAACCCAACGTCGGCGGCGCGCGCCGTGATGCGTTCGCGGTTCATCCGAACCTCGTCAACCGACATGCCGTACTTGGCGACGATGTGTTCCAGCGTGTTTTCCCCGCCAGGCGGCATCTGCGGGTTGAGCTCGAAGGGATGGAAGGTGATCTGCGCGTCGACCTCGCCGTTCAGCCGCTCCAGCGCGCGCTCCAGCCCACCCAGGCCGATGGCGCACCAGGGGCACGCGATATCCGAAACGAAGTCGATCTTCATGGGTTTGGACATGTCGTCACCTGTTCGTCGATGACACGATCGTACACGCCACCGCGTGATCTTCGATATCATGCCGGCCACGTCACGCAGCCGTCGGCAGGCCATGTCCGCAGGGATTCCACCACTCGACCTGTCGCGTCTGGCTCCCAGCCTCTACGCGCAGGGCACCGAGGAAGCCATCCTCACACGCATCCTGGACCGTGTCGCGCCAGCCAGTCGTTACTGCGTCGATATCGGCGCGAGCGACGGCCTGCGCAACAGCAACACGGCGCTGTTGCTGCGCGAGCTGGGCTGGCTGGGCACCCTCGTGGAAGGCTCGGCATACCGCTTCGGGCGCCTGAAGGAGACCTACGGCGACGCGGGCAACGTGCGCCTGGTCGGCGAGCGCGTCCAGCCCGATACGGTGGACGACCTGCTCGACGCCGCCGGCGTGCCGGCGGTGTTCGACCTGCTCTCGCTGGATATCGACGGCAACGATTACTGGGTATGGCAAGGCATGCAGCGCCATCGCGCACGCCTGGTGGTCATCGAGTACAACCCGTATTACCCGCCGCCGGAGCGCTGGGTGATGGCCTACGACCCCGAACACAACTGGGATGGATCGACTCACTACGGAGCCAGCCTGGCATCGCTGGTGGCCCTGGGCGCCACGCGGGGTTACGAGCTGGTGTGTTGCGACGACATGGGCAACAACGCGTTCTTCGTCGATCGCGCGCTCTACCCCCTGCTGGGCATCGCGAACAACGAGCCGCGCATGCTGTTCCGCCCCGCGATGTACAACCTGCGCTACGTGGGCCACAACCGCTTCCTCACCGGCCATCCCTACCGTTACGGCCCGGGCGAGGCGATCTGAGTGACGTCGTTGCCCACCCTTCCCGCCGCCTACGACCTACGCCTGCGCGGCGACGGCCAGCCGGTCACCACACGCGTGGCGCGCTGGCGGAGCGACGTCGGCGAGGTCGCGGTGAAGACGTTCGCGGCCGCCGATCGGGCACGCGGCGAATGGGAAGCCTGCATCCTGGCCTTTCTCGGCGAGGGCCCGGCGAGCCCGGACATCCGTGTCCAGACCCTTGTACCCACCCGTGACGGTGCGGCATGGGCCGGGCAGCCGGACGGTGGCTGCGTTCTGGTCACGCGGTGGGAGACGGGCCGTTACCGTGCTTACGACACCTACGCCGCGAACGAGTGGGCCGCGCTGGGCCGTGGCCTGGGCACCCTGCACGCGCGCCTGGACGCGATGCCGGGGCAGGCTCCGCAGACGCTCTCCGCGCGATTGGCCCATATCGATCCCGCGGTGGAGCGCGCGAAGCTGGAGCTGGAGCTGGCGGATCGTCCGTTTCCTTCCCATCCCCGGATCGACGCCGCCTGGGTGGCGCGCTATCTGGCCCTGTGCCGCGAGATGCTGGCTGCGTGTTACCCCGGGGCCGTCGAAGGCTTCCCCACCGACGATACCCAGCGGCCTATCCACAACGACTACAACCAGTTCAATTACCTGTTCGGCGACACGCTGCCGCCGCTCGTCATCGACTGGGAAGCTTCCATCGGCGCACCGCGCGAATTCGAGGTGGTGCGCTGTCTCAACCATCTTCCGCTGCAGGCTCCTGCGCTGGCGCGCACCTTCGTTCATGCCTATCGGGAACGCCGCCCGCTGCGCGCCGGGCACATGCGCTGGGCGGTGGACGTGGCCTGCCTGATGCACGCCACCAAGCACTGGGTGTTGCAGGGCTGGCTGGACGGCCTGCCGGGCTTCGACCAGCGGCTACTGGGTGCGATGGAGATGGTGACGATGCTGGCGCGCGGGCGCGAGCGCCTCGGCGCGTTCTTCGTCGACACCATCGAGGGATCGCACTGATGTCCAGCGAACGGCAACACGTGTTTCCGCCTCCCATGGAGCGGCATTACCCCATCGTGGACGGACGTATCCGCACACGGTCGCTCGAGGCTCACATCGTCGACCACTGCAACCTGACCTGCGTGGAGTGTTGTTCGCTGTCGCCCTTGCTGCCTGCGTGGACAGCCGATCCGGAGACGCTCTGCGCCGACCTGCGCCGCGCCGCGCGCGTGCTGCAACCCCGTGTGTTCAAGCTGGTGGGCGGCGAGCCGACCCTGCATCCCGCGCTCGTCGATATCCTGCAAGCGGTGCGCGGCACCGGTATCGCGCCGACGATCTCGGTCACCACCAACGGGTTGCTGCTGGACAGGATGCCGGACGCGTTCTGGGCCGGCGTGGACGCCCTGACCATCTCGCTGTATCCGCGACCCCGCCTGTCCGACGAACGCATACGGCACGTGGAAGCCATGGCCGCGCGCTTCGACGTGCGCCTCAATTGGAAGCCGCAGGCGCAGTTCGTCCGGATGACGCGCGACCCCGCCTCCACGGATGTCGCGGAAACGCAGGCGATCTACCACGACTGCTGGCTGCGGGAGCGGTGCCACCTGCTGCGCGACGGCATCTTCTACACCTGCACCCGTCCCGCGCATTTCCACACCCTCCACCGCGGGCGCGACGACTTCACGCAGGATGGCCTGCCGCTGCACGACGGCCCCTCGCTGGCCGACGAGATCCACGCCTACCTGTCGCGCGAGGCGCCCCTGCGGGCCTGCTTCCACTGTCACGGCGGCAGCGCCGTCATGGAGCCGCACCGCATGATGGGGCGGGCCGAACTCGACGCCGCAAAGGCCCGCTTCGCATGATTCTTCGCGAGCGCGATCCTTTCGGGATCAGGCAGGTCGTCTACCATCCCCGCAGCGCGACGTTCGGCGGCGGCATCCGCGAGCTGTTGCGCCAAGCGCAGCTGCCAACGGGGCCGCTGGACAGCCAGGCGATCGGCGGTTATCTCACCGGCGCACGGTATGCCGATCGCACGATCCTGGCCGACGTCCGGGCCGTGCCTCCCGGCTACGCCCTCGTTGAGGCGAGCGAGGGGCTGGCAGTGATCGAGCGCCCGCTGCGCCGCACCGCGGGCGACCTGGAAACGCTGCTGCTCGACGCCCTGCGCGACGTCCTGGCCGATGGGCGGACTACCGCCGTCGCACTCAGTGGCGGCCTGGACTCCGCCCTGATCCTGGGCCTGCTGCATACCCACGGCATCCGTCACCTCCCGGTCTACGTCCTCGCCACCGGCCTTCCCGGCTACGACGAGCGCGCGGCGGCCTGCGAGACGGCACGCCGCCGGGGCGTCGAGGTGATCGTGGTCGAGGCCGGTGCCCAGGCGTTCGTCGACGCCCTGCCCGAGGCCATGCGTCATCTGGAGGAACCGCTGTACAACCTGCATCCGGTGGCGAAGCTGCTACTGGCCCGGGCCATGGCGCGCGACGGCATCGTGCGGGCCATCACCGGCGACGGCGTGGACCAGGTGCTGAGGCGCGATCGCTCCGCCGACTACCTGCCTTTGTGCCGGACCCTGTTCGAGGCGGCCGGCGTGCAACTGTCCGCGCCGTTCCTCGCTACGCCCGTGGTGGCGCACCTGTGCTCGTCGCCCGCCGATCCGGACAAGCGCTGCATCCGGCGTCTCGCCCGGCATCACGGTGTGTCGCGCGCCCTGACCGAAGGCCCCAAGCGTGCACGGCTGGCACCGCCGATGGACCTCGGGCACCTGCTGCCAGCGGCGCCCATCCTCGCGCTGGCCGCCGTGCTCGGCCTGCCGGTGCCGACACTGGCGACGGATGCGGAACGGGTGCAGTGGGCCACGTTGCTCCTGCTGCTGCGCGACCTCGGCGTTACCGCCTGATGTGCGGCCTGGCGGGGTTGATCCGTTTCGATGGCGGCGCGCGGGGGCAGATCGCGCGCGTGCTGGCCGTGCGCGACCGCCAGCGTCACCGCGGACCGGATGGCGAAGGCCTCTGGCACGACGAGCATGCCGTGCTTGGCCACACCCGGCTCGCCCTGCTGGATGCGCCACATGGCGCCCAGCCCATGGCGAGCCCGGACGGTCGCTACGTGCTCGTCTACAACGGCGAGGTCTACAACCATGACGCCCTGCGCCGCGAGCTGGCGGCGCACTGGTCGTTCCGCTCGTCCAGCGACAGCGAAGTGGTGCTGGCTGCCTACGCCACCTGGGGCGAAGCGTGCGTGCTGCGCTTCAACGGCATGTTCGCCTTCCTGGTCTGGGACACGTGGCAACGGCGGGCATTCGCCGCGCGCGATCGCCTGGGCATCAAGCCGTTCGTCTTCATGCAGGACCACGACGAGTTCGTCTTCGCCTCGGAAGCCAAGGCCCTCCTTTCCGCCATGCGCACCCGTCCGCGAGCCCATCGGGAAGCGGTGACCGAATACCTGGTGGCGCCGTTCTTCAGCGGCGTGGCGCGACCGATGTTCGACGGCATGGCCTACCTCGCACCGGGCCATGTGCTGCACGTGGCGGAGGACGGCATACGCACCCGGCCCTGGTGCGTCGAACGCGATCCGCCGCGCACGGCGGCCTCGTGGACCGACACCGCGCACACGCTGCGCCACCACCTCGACCAGGCCGTGCGGCACACCCTCATCGCCGATGCGCCGGTGGGCCTGTTCCTCAGCGGTGGGCTGGATTCCACGCTCATCGGTGCGTTGGCGAAGCAGGCAGGCGCGACACCGCAAAGCTTTACCCTCGCCTTCGAGGGGCATGCCACGTACGACTACGCGGCCTCGTTGATCGTCGGTTCGGACGACCAGCCCTACGCGGAACTGGCATCGACGCAGCTGGGCCTGCCACGCATGGACGTCGTACCCCTGCGCGCCACCTTCGCCGACAGCGTGCGTGATGTAGCCACCCAGAACGACGCCCTGCCCGCCTGGGAGCAGGAGGTGGCACAGCACCACCTGGCCCGCGCCGCCAGCCGCCGGGTGAAGGCGGTGATGGTCGGGGATGCGGCCGACGAAACGCACTTCGGCTACCACTTCCTGCTCGATCCGCACGCGGTTGCCGATCCGCTGCACGTGTTGCAGCGGCTCACCGGCGATCCGTACCTGCGCCCGGGCCTGCTGGACGCACCGCTGGTCCATTTCGCCGGGCTGTATCGCCAGCTGGCCGTGGACGCCGGCCATGCGTGGTCGACACCGGGGGATGGCCTGCGCGCCACGCAGTGGCTGGTCCGGCACCGCTGGCTGCAGCGGCTGCTGCACAACGGCGATATCCACGGCATGGCCCATGGCCTGGAAGCCCGCGTGCCGTTCGGCGATACGGACCTGCTGGAGGTCGCCGCATCGGTCTCGCCCGACGACGCGCTGCGCCACGGCGTGGAAAAGGCGCTGCTGCGCGAGGCGGCGCGCGGCCTGGTGCCCGAAGCCATCCGTTGTCGGCGCAAGTCCGCGCTGCCGAAAGACCAGGGCACGGGCGAAGCGATCCGGCGGCACGCGCGCGACACGCTGGCCACCCACGGCGAGCCGGTCGCCGCCGTCATGGACGTGCCGCGCCTGTTGCGCCGCTGCGAGGATGCCCGGCCGCTCGACGAACACGAGCGCGCCGTGATGTTCCGCGCCGCCTCGCTGTCGCACTGGGCGACCCTGCACGATGTGGACATCGCATGAGTCGCATCCTCTTCTGCGTGGTGCCCGAGCGCGGCCACGTCAATCCCTGCATCGGGCCCGCGCTGGCGCTGAAACACGGCGGCCACGCCGTGGCGTTCCACGCACCGGGCGACATCCGTCCACAGCTGGCGCGCGCGGGCGGCTTCACCTGTTTCGGACCCACCGAATCGCCCCGCCCGGCCGATTGGCGACGTGGCGCCGGCTTCGCCCGGCAGGTACGCGATCCGGCCTGGCTGAGGACGTGGGTCACCTCGTTGTTGCTCGACGACGTGGAGCCCGAGGTGGCGCGCATCCGCGACAGCATCCAGGCATGGCGCCCGGATGTCGTCGTCATCGATCCGTTGCTCTACGCCGCCGCGATCGCCGCCGGAGCGGCAGGCCTGCCATGGGTCGCGATGTCCAACTCGCTCAACCCCGTGCTTCCGGCGTCACTGGATTCCGAACTGCTGCGTACCGTGGCGTCGCTGGCTCCACGGCGCGCGGCGTTGTTCGCCGCGCACGGCATGGCGCCCCGGTTCCGCGGCTGCGACGTGCTCTCGCCGTGGCTGACGCTGGCGTTCGCGACGGAGCACTTCGTCGGCGATGCGCCGGCGGGTGTCACGCTGGTGGGCCCGTCGCTTCCGCCGGGCGCACGCGGCGACGAGCCCGCGTTCGACGGCGATAGCCTCGACGCCGCACTGCCGCTGATCTACATGTCGCTGGGTAGCCAGATCTACTACCAGCCCGCGATGTTCGCGACGGTGATCGACGCCGTGCGCGACCGGCCGCTGCAACTGCTGCTTTCCGTGGGCGACCTGATCGACACGGATGCCTTGCCACCGTTGCCCCGCAACGTGCGGGCCGTGCGCTACGCGCCCCAGCTGGCAATGCTGGAACGTGCCTCCCTTTTCATCACCCACGGGGGCGCCAATTCGGTCATGGAAGCGTTGTCCTTCGGCGTGCCGATGATCGTCTCGCCGCTGTGCAACGATCAGTTCCACCAGGTGCACTTCATCGAACAGGCGGGGGTGGGACGGCATCTCGACCTGCGTCATGCATCGGTTGCGCAGACGGCAACGACCATCGAGGCGATGCTCGGCTCGCCCGGCCTACAGGCGAACGTCGCACGGGTCGCACACGGCTATCGCCGGTCCGGCGCCGACGAAGCGGCGCGCCTGGTCAGTCGGCTCGCCGAAGAAACCCGTCGGGCGACAGGGTCATGATCACCCGGTCCTCGATCTCGTGATCCACGACGAAGCGCGGGTCTTCCGCCAGGAACGCCCGCGTGGCCGTCGCCGGGTTGTTGCCCCGGCCGTACGGCTTGCCGGCGAAGGTCTCCGGCGGCAGGTGTTCCATGATCGTATCCATCACCACGACATAACTGCCCGGCGTGACCCAGGGCGCATAGGTGCGCAATTCGCCCAGCACGTGCTCGTGGGTGTGCGTGAGGTCCAGCACGAGCATGACCGGCGACCGCTCACCGACCAACGTCTTCACTGCGGCCACCGTGGCATCCTCCAGCGGGTGGCCTTCCACCAGGTGTATCCGCTCGGCCAGGCGATGCGCCGCGAGACGCTCGCGTACGTCGGGGCGAAGCCGCGGCTCGATCGCCACGACGATCCCGTCCTCGCCCACCAGCTCCAGCATCGACGCGGTGAACACCGCACCGCCACCGGCCGCGACGCCGGTCTGCACGATGCAGCGTGGCCTGATGCGCCAGACCAGTTCCTGGATGGCCAGCATGTCGCCGGGAAGGTGGAAGAACCGCTCGCCCAGCCAGCGGGTCTGGAACAGGTGATCGGTTTCGCCCGCGCGGCTCAGCCAGGCGAGGGTGAGATCGCGCATGCGCGCGGCGATGCGTTCGGACATGGCAAGGGACTTCCATGGACGGCGTGACGGAGGGCGCATTGCGCCAGATGCTGCAACGCGCCTGGGGATGGGGCGAGGTGCGCCTGGTCCCCTTGACGGGCGGTCATACTAACAGGTCGTTCCTCGTGCACGGCGATGCCCCGCCCTGTGTCGCGCGCCTGTCGTGGGCGGGGAAAACGGCGACCCAGGTGGATCGGGAGGCGCGGATGCTCGCGCTGGCCACCGAGGGCCTGCACACGATCGCCGTTCCCACGATCATCCCCACGCTGCATGGCGCCGGCCATGTCACGACGGCGGCCGGTCAGTGGCTGCACGTCTTCGAACGCATCGAAGGCACCACCGGCGTGCCCGTCGGCGTGCCGGGCGCCTCCGCGGATGCCATGCGCGGCCTGGCGACGCTGCATGCCGCGCTGGCACGTGCCGCCACGGACACCGGCGATCCGGTGGCATGGCTGCTGACCCGCTACCGACGCGTGTACTCACGCGGCATGCCGACCTTCATGCACGGTCTGGTGCGGGAACGCGAGTACGACGCTGTGCTGACGCACGCAGGCGACTGCCTGGCCCGGGCGTCGACATCGTCATGGGCATCGCGGCGGATCCAGTGGCTGCATGGCGACTTCCATGCGGGAAACCTGCTCTTCCACGGCGCGCGGCTGCGCGGGGTGGTGGATTTCGACGAGGTGGGGCAAGGCTCCGCCTGGCTCGAAGCGGCGTTCGCGGCGTTCGCGCTCAGCCGCGACGTGACCCGCGAGGACGCCTTCTGCTTCGACACGATCGCGTGGGGACAGTCGATGTGCAACTACGCGTGCTCCGGAAGTGTGGGCGATGTGGCGACGTGGATCGCCCGCCGTGACGTCCTGGCCACGCTGTTCTGTGTCGACCAGGTACTGATCCACCTGGAGGCCGCACAACGCGGCCTGTGGATACCCGGCCCCGGCATGGGCTTCCTCGGCGGCTGGCAAACGCTGCTGCAGCTGGCTCAGGCCTCGCCGGCCAGCGCCGCCGGCGACGCCAGCCAGCGTCGCACCGCTTCGACCGTGGCATCCCTCGTCTCGGCGCAGGGCGACCCATCGTGCAGGCAAACGACCGCATCCTCGCCGGCCGCCGACTGATCCGCCACATGCGCACGTAGCCGGCCGGCAAGCTGCGCAGGGCAAGGCGCGGGCTGTAGCCAGTCTTCGAACAGGGCCGTCCACCCGACGTGCTCTCGACCCAGTCGTGCCAGCACACGCAACCGTGTATCGCCGTCCTGCGCGCCATACGGCAACCGCAGGGGAACGACGGCCGGCGGCTGCCGGCCTGTCGCGACGTAGACACCGCGAATCAATGCATCGGTGGCTGCGATCTCCTCGGCCAGTGACGCGTCGGCAAGTTCGCCATCGCGTGCATGCGACCAGGTGTGATTGCCTATCGCATGGCCCTCGTCGAGCATGCGCACGAGTACATCGCACCGTGCGGCCGCGTGCTGGCCGAGGACGAAGAAGGTCGCCTGCCGACCGGCGTCGCGAAGCACATCCAGCAAGGCGGTGGTCGACGGGCCGGGGCCGTCGTCGAAGGTCAGGCGGATCGCTGTCATGCGCTGATGGTAGCGCGCCTCCCGTGCCGTCATCAGGGGATGATCCCGCGCTCCCGGAACCGCGAGAACAGGCGGAAGAACATCGCGGCGGTGTCCTCGTAGGCGTGGAAGCCCGCACGCCGCGCCTTCGAACCGTCGCCGAACATGTCCCATGTCCACGAGAACACGAAGTCCGCGAAAGGCCACGCCGCGACGTGATCCATGGGTAGCGGCGGCAGGCCGTGCCGCTCCCGCAGCGCATCCCAGGCGCCGGCCCTGTCCGGCATCACCTCGGCCAGCGACATCGCCATCGGCGGCGCGGCCTCCATGCCGAACCATGCGGCCAGGCGGGGCCACAGATCGCACCAGCGCACCACATCGCCGTTCCCGATGTTCCATGCCTGGTTACCCGGCGCGTCGGTGGCGGCCCAGCATGCCGCATTCGCCAGCAGGCCGGCGTCGGTGAATTCGATCAGGCGGGTGTAGGCCTGGGCATTGCCGGGGAAACGCAACGGCACGTCCAATGCCTTCGACACGGACGCGTAGACGGCGATGGCCAGCGCGAGGTTGAGCGGGTTACCCACCGCATCGCCGCCGACCACCGCCGGACGCAATGCCGACCAGGTCCAGGCGGCGGACTCGCCGACGCGTTCCAGCAGGCGTTGCTGCGCGGTCATGAACTCCGTCGGCAGGATGGGCGGATCGTCCTCGCGCGCAGGGGTGCGGAACGGCCCCAGGTGGGCACCGTAGACCTTGTAGCCCTGCATGATCGACACATGCCGCAGACCGTGCGCCACCGGCAGCAACCCGTCGAGCAGGTTTTCCAGCATCGTCATGTTCGGCCCGAGCAGGCCCGGCCAGGTCGGACTGTCCTGGTAGGCCGCGTAGAAGACGTGGGTCACCTCGCGCGCCTCGCGCAGTGCAAGGCGGCTGGACGAACGGTCCAGCAGGTCGACGGCCAGGGCATGGTGGAGGCGGTTGGCCTCGCCGCCGCGCCGTGACGCGGTGACGATCGCCCAGTCGGATTGCCCGGCGAGATGGCGTGTCAACTGGCTGCCGATGACGCCATGGGCGCCGACGATGAGGGCGGTGTGGGAAGGCATGCGCTCGGGTTCCATGGGAAAGAAGGAGCCGCCAGCGTATTCACTGCCTTACGCAAGGATTAGTCCGACCATCAGGCTTACACTTATAAGAAATCGCAATGGAACTCGGATGGATCGTCTCCTCGCCATGCAGGTCTTCGTGCGCGTCGCCGAGCGCGGCAGCTTCTCCGCTGCCGCGCGGGCCATGGGTATCAGCCAGCCGTCGGCAAGCCAGCAGGTCGCCGCCCTGGAGGCCGAACTGGGGGTGCGCCTGATTCATCGCACCACCCGGCGCCTGACCCTTACCGATGCGGGAGCGCGCTACCTCGAACAGGCGACCGTGGTGCTCGATGCCCTGGCCGCCGCGGACGCCGCCGTGAAGGACAACCCGAGTCAACTGCACGGTCGCCTGCGCGTCCAGGCGCCCAGCGGTATCGGGCAGCAGGTGGTGGCGCCGTTACTGGTGGCCTTCCAGGCGGAGCATCCCGATGTGCGGGTGGAACTGGCCCTGGACGACCGCATCGCCGATGTCGTGGCGGAGGGGGTGGACCTGGCGATCAGGCTGGGCCCCTTGCCACCGAACGGGCTGGTCGCACGACACATCGGCCGGGTCGAACGCGCGCTCGTGGCCGCGCCCGACTACCTTGCGCGGCACGGCACCCCGTGTACGCCGGACCAGCTCAGCCTTCACCCGCACGTCCGCTTCAGCGGCAGCGTCGACCACCCGCTCAGGCTGACCGGACCGGACGGACCGGTCACTCTCACCGTGTCGCCGGGCTTCGTGGCCAACAACAGTTTCGTGCTGATTGCCGCGCTGGTCGCCGGCCGCGGTATCGGTGGCGTGCAGTTGCCGCTCGTGCGTGACGAACTGGCGTGCGGCACGCTGGTGCGCGTGCTCGAAGCGTTCACCTACCCGCCGCTGGACATGCACCTGGTGCTGCCGACGCGCCGCCACGTGCCATCCATCGTGAGGGCCTTCATGACGCGCGTCGAAACGGCCGCCGCGGACGCGTGTCGTTCCGACGCGTGAATCGACCGACCCGTTTCACGCGGTCTGCCGTGCGAAACGTTCCAGCCAGAGGAAATTCGCCAGGGCGGAGGTCGCCCCATGGGACTGCGTGCGCACCACGGTGTCCAGCAAAGCGAGCACCGCACGCGGTTCGACCAGCCCGATGTCGGCCAGCGCGCACTGCGTCAGCTGCGCGGTCAGCGAAAGCGCATGCCGCGCGATCAAAGGGGGCAGCACGTGGGCGAAGGTTTCCTTGCTGTACCCCTGTGGAAACACGTCGGCGCCCAGTTGCGATGCGAGGTAGCGTCGCATCACCTCCCTGCCCCGTCGGCTGGCCCGTGGCAACCGGTGGCAGAACGCCACCAGCTGCGGATCCCCAAGCGGCGCGACGGGCCATTGGCCATGGCGCAACATGTCCGGCGCACGACAGCCGTTGGCGATCAGCGATGTCATCGGCACGGGACCCGCTGGCGCGTCGAACGTGCGCAGGCTGCGCGCCGCCTCGCGCGCCCGGGGTGTCAGCAGACCTTCCGCGCAGGTCGCCGATTCGCCGACCCAGCCGGGGTCCACCGCCGCGCCGGGCATCGCTTCGCCAGCGTAGGCGGGAAACAGCTCGTCGCCGCCGACGCCGGTGAAGAGCGTGTCGCGACCTTGGGTTCGCGCCGATGACCACAACGCCATGCAGGCTTCGAGATAGAACTCGCGATAGAACCCTTGCGCGCCCACGGGCGCCATGTCCAGATCGGGCGGCCAGTCGGCAATGTCGACGGTCGCATCCGCCAGGCCCAGGCGATCGATAATGAGCGAGCGACGCGGCACCTGCGTGTCGCGCACCTCGCCGTCCAGGAGAATGCCCCGGCTGGCGAGAGTCGTGCCCAGCGAACGCAGCACCGTCGCCACGGTCGCGGAATCCATGCCGCCGCTGAGCTCCACCGTCGCATGCTCCCCGACGGGTCGAGCGGCGGCGCTTCGCCGCAAGGCGGCCTCGAAGGCGGGCAGGTCGTCCTCTCCCTCCCGATCCTCGCGCGGGGCGCTGGGCGCCACCGGGTCGGGATATCGCAGGTGGGCCTTACCCGGTTCGACGTAAAGCGACGCGCGCTCGGTGAGCATCGTGACGCCGCTGTACGGCTGCCGCGCGGCATACATCGTGTGCATCGCCAGACGATGACTGACGACTTCCGTATCCAGGGCCATGGGGAACGCGGCGAAATCGGCGGAATCCCACGACAAAGTGATCCGATCGTTCGTCGCCCGTGCATACACGGGAGCCGATCCGAGCATGCCCGCCCGTATCCGCAGGCGGCAGCCGACGCGTGCCACCTCCACCATCACGTAATCGAGCGGCCAGAGCACGCACGCCTGGTAAAGGTGATGAAACGCGTCCTCGTCCACGTGCCTCGTCGCGCAGGGCTCGCCGGCGAACGCAGCAAGGCCATCGGTGCCCGCCTGTCGTTCTCGCACGACGAGGAACCAGCGATCCGTCGTGACGATCAGGCAGGATTCCAGCATGCGATGCGCGTAAGGCGTGATCCGGCCGGGTCCGACGACCACCGATCCGTCGTGCCAGGATGGCGACAGCGAGAGGTCGTGCAGTGCGATGTCCGCCTTGATCAAACCATGGCCCCCTTCATGAGAAAGCCGCTCCCCATGAGGGAGCGGCCCGATGGTCACGATACCGCGCTGTCGCGCGGATCATCGACTGGCGATCAGCCCCAGTCGCCACCACCGCGCGAGCCGATGCGACCGATATCGCCGGTGTCGTCGATCTTCGGCTCGTGCTTGAACGCCGCCATCGTACGTTGCAGCGGGCCGTCCATCGGTATCCCGAACGGATTCATCATTCCTGTGTCTTGCATGGCGAGATCACGCTGGTCCATGAAAATGCTCCACTGGGTGAGGCCGCGGTAGCGCGGCTCGACGAAGCTAGCACGGCGTATCGCCGACGAACCGCCCCCTGCCTACGGGTTGCTGAAAACCGGCATCCATTGCCGAAAACGTGCTTTTACGGCCAGACAAGGCGCGCCTGGAAAAGCCGTCGTCGCCCGGAGCGTTCGTCACATCCGACGACGATCCGTGCATGACCGCAAACGATGGCTTTCCCACGGCTTTCCACGGCACGAAAACGCATACGGATCACTGCGTATCCTCGCGCCACGCGAGATCCCGGTCACACTTTCCCACCGGATGGCGGCACTAAGCTCGGCGCGCCTTACACGGCGAAGCCGACGTGCGGGGCATCACCCAGGGTACCCACGATCACCACGAACTCCCACCCGGCCTGCCGACATGCGCCACTACCTGCGCAACCGCTACGACGGTGTGACCGTGTTCCGTTCGTTCGCCGAGCAGGGCACCACGTACGACTGCATTCCCACCGGGCAGCAGCCGGCCTTGCGCGACGGCAGCCTTATCGCCTCACCGCCGGCGTCGGGGCCGATCGCCACGCATGCATCGAGCGCGTCTTCGACGGTTCCTTCGACCTGCCCGGCGGGTAGCATCCCGCTGGAACGCGTGGGCCTGGACCAGCTCACCCGCTTCCCCAGCCTGAAAGCGTTCTTCGCCAGGAGCCCCGCTCCGGAAGCACACCGGCAGGCATCGGGGTTCGCCACCGCGGATGCATCGTCGACGCATCACTACGCCTCGATGTTCGCCAGCATGGGTGGTGCGGAAATCGCCGGCGCCGGTGCCGACCTGAATATCTGGAACCCGGCCTTCGTCACCTCGAACGACTACATGTCGATCAGCCAGATATGGCTTGACGGGGCCAGCAGCAGCAACCAGACGCAGACCCTGGAAGTGGGCTGGCAACGTCGGCCCAGCTACGGCACCTGGGGTAACCAATCCATCCTGTTCGTCTACTCGACGCAGGACGGCTACGTGAGCACCGGCTGCCACAACCTGGAATGCGGCGAGTTCGTGCAGGTGGCATCGGGGAATGTCTTCGGCGTGGCCTTCGCCGCCAGCCGTTACAGCAGCACCAACGGTGCGCAGGGCGTGGTGAAGGTGGCCTACCAGCGCAATGCCGACGGCAACTGGTGGCTCAACGTCGATGGCACCTGGGTGGGGTATTACAAGGCGGCGCTGTACTCGGGCGACCTTGCCACGACAAGCAGCAACACTGCATTCACCGCCGGCGGCGAGACGTACGCCAATGGTGGCGGCGCAAGCACTCCCATGGGCAGCGGCGTCTTCGCGGCCAATGGCTATCGCAAGGCAGCCTTCCAGGCCAACCACTTCTATATCGACAGTGCCCTTGCTTCGCACGCCGTCACGCAATTGTCGAGCGTGGTCGTCAGCGATCCTGCGTGTTACACGATCGCGTTTGCCGGACAGCGTTATGGCGGAGTCGTGCCCGGGGCCAGCACGATCGCGCCGTCACCGGAAATGACGACCGGTGAAGGTTTCTACTTCGGTGGGCCGGGTTGCCACTGAGCGAAGAGACTCAGTCGGGCTCGCCCCGGTGGTCGGCGTCAAGCCAGCCCCGGGGCCGGTTCATCGCCCACTCCACCTCGCGCGCTTCCTCCTCGGCCAGGCCACCGCCACCGATCGCGCGCTGCAACGCTTCGCGCGACAGGCCGAGCAGCTTAGATTTCCGTATACGGGGCTCCAGGCCTTCGGGACCCAGTTCTTCCATCAAACCCATGAGGTTCGCCCGACGGATGCGCTGGAGGCGGAGCATCGCATCGATATCAGCCGTTACCTGTGCGGACGGAAAAACGTCCGAACCGGAAGATGCCTCTGCCAGGGGAGTATGCGATCGGGAAAGGTTCATAACGGTCTTGCCTGCTGCATAAACGGGACTTCGCGTGGCTAAGCTAGCGGCATTCGGCACCGATTGCTCGCCGGAAATAGGCGTTCCTGCTGCGGACTTCCGCATAGTCGGATAGCTGCTGCGACACGTATTGCAATCGATTGCTCGTTAGTGGAGCCTTCGCGCGGCACGACGGCCCCGCTCAGCCGCACCCTGTCATCGACAGAGAGCGCTTGCTGGACCGTCACTGGCGCAACCCTGTCCTCTCGGCGTCTCCACCATGCTTGCGCGTTCCGCCATCCCGCTTCGATCCGTACTCGCCAGCCCCAGGTCGATGCGGCTATGGCAGATATTCAATATGAATGTCGGCTTCTTCGGTATCCAGTTCGGGTTCGGCCTGCAACAGGGCTTCATGAGCCCGATCTACAAATACCTGGGAGCCGAGGATGCCTCGCTGCCACTCCTGTGGCTGGCCGGCCCCGTCACGGGCCTGCTGATCCAGCCACTCATCGGTGCGCTCAGCGATCGCACCACGTCGCGTTTCGGTCGTCGTACGCCTTATTTCGTCGTCGGAGCGATCCTGTGCAGCGCCTGCCTGTTCGCCCTGCCCGGCAGCGGCACCCTGTGGATGGCCGCGGGCCTGCTCTGGGTACTGGATGCGGCCGCGAACGTGACGATGGAGCCCTACCGCGCCTTCGTCAACGATATGCTGCCGCCCGCGCAGCACGCCGCCGGGTTCATGGTGCAGAGCGCCTTTACCGGCCTGTCGCAGACACTGGCCTACCTCATGCCGTCCATGCTGGTGATGCTCGGGATGCATGCGGACCGGACCAACGCGCACGGCGTGCCGGCCGCGGTTGAAGTCGCCTTCATCATCGGTGGTGTGGTGTCGGTGGCCTCCATCGCCTGGTCGGTCTACACCACACGCGAGTCACCCGTGGTGCCCGACGAGGCAACGCCGCTATCGCTGCGCACGGCCGTTCTCGACGTATGGACCGCCGTGCGAGATATGCCCGCCACCATGCGCCAGCTCGCGGCGATGATGCTGTTCCAGTGGTATGCGATGTTCTGCTATTGGCAGTACGTCGCTCTTTCCCTTGCACGCGCCCTGTACGGCACCACGAACGCACACGATCCGCATTTCACCGATGCCGCGCTGCTGAGCGGACGCATCGGCGGCGCCTATAACTTCGTCGCCTTCGTCATGGCGTTCGCCATGCTGCCGCTGCTGCGCAGGGTGGGACCGGCCCGGCTGCATGCCGCGTCGCTCCTGCTGGGCGGGCTGGGTATCGTGGCGGTGCCGGCCATCACTACGCCATGGCTGCTGATCGTACCCATGATCGGCCTGGGCATCGCCTGGGCCAGCATGATGGGCAACCCCTATGCGATGCTGGCCTCGTCAATTCCCCGCGAGCGCGCAGGCGTCTACATGGGGATATTCAACACCTTCATCGTCGTACCGATGCTCATCCAGGTGCTCACCGTGCGGGTTTTCTATCGCCTTCTCGGTAACGATCCCCGGCACATCCTGCTATTGGCGGGTGTGGCGCTGTGCATCGCCGCCGCGCTGGCGTGGCGCATCCGTGCGCCGGCGGCCCTGACGGTTTGAAGAAACGAGTTCGCGCGGCCCTGCTCGTCGCCTGCATGCCGCTTGCCTTCGACTCGACGTCCGCCTTGGCCGATGCATGGCGCGGGACGGTCGGCGTCAGTTCCCAACTGGTCGGGCTCGGCGTGGCCATGGCCGGACGAGGCCCTGTCATCCAGGCCAACGAAACGCGCGTGGGCACCTCTGGCTGGTCGGTGGGCGCTTCCGGCAGCTACCAGGCCGGGCGACCCCGCCACGCGCTCGAAGCCATCCTCCAGGTCGGCAAGGCGTGGCCGTTGTCGGATCGTTGGGACCTGCAGGCCTCGGTGGCGCATTACCGGTATCCGAGCCACGATCGCATGGCACGCACGCTTGACCAGACACAGGTCGGTGCGACGGCGATCTATCGCGACGTGTTCAGCCTGAGTCTGTGGAGCGTGTCGCTGGCACATGGCTCGCCGCGTCCGCACGCGGAAGTCGATGCGGCGTTCCACTGGCCGCTGACGGCCTATCTTTCGCTCGATACCGCAGTGGGCGAGGCGCAATATCTTGCTCCTCGCCACTGGTATGCGAACGACCAGAGGCCGCATTGGTTCGCCTACGGCCATCTCGGTCTCGACTGGAACCGGATGGCCTGGCATGTAGCGGTGCAACGCATCGCCAGCACCTTTCATCGACCACTCCACGACTACCGTGTGGCACCGTGGGTAGCGACGATCAGCCGGGATTTCTGACACGCATGGCCGACATACACGGCCGTATGGATGTCCATTGTCACAGCACATTCGTGGCGGAGTAACAATGTGCCGATAACGTGCAGGGCTAATCGCTGCGAATCTTCGATCCCCATCGACGGGTTCCGCCGGCGATTCTCCTTGGCACTGGGGCTGCATCGTCATGAACCTTTCGTACCACCAGCCCGTGCGGATGCTTTCGCTCGTCGGCGTACTGCTGGCGCTGTTCCCTTGCGGGGCGAGCGCGGAAGCGCCGACCCGCATCAACGACGTGCAGTACATCGGCAGCCATAACAGCTACCACGCAGGCCTCGCACCAGGCGAGGCTGCCGTCTGGAAGCAAATCGATCCTTCGCTGTTCGCGAAACTCGACTACGCCCACCCCGCCTTGTCGAAGCAGCTGGACGACGGCGTACGCCAGGTGGAACTGGATGTCTATGGCGACCGCCTCGGCGGACGCTACGCCCACCCGGCGATCGTCGGCCGCGTGGCCGCGGCGGGGCTTCCCGCCGATGCGCCGTTCGCCGATCCGCAGGTCATGGCGACGCCCGGGTTCAAGGTCATGCATGTGCAGGACCTCGATCAACGCAGCACCTGCGAGCCCTTGCAGGCATGCCTTCATGAACTGCGCGCCTGGTCGCTCGCGCACCCCGGCCATCTTCCGCTGTTCATCCTGCTTGAAACGGAAGAAGAGGCGCTGCCGCTTTCCGTACCCTTCGTACCCGTGGTGCCCGAACCGTTCGACGCCGATGCGATGAACCGGCTCGACGCCGAAGTTCGCCGCGTCTTTCCGCGTTCCTCCTACATCGCCCCGGACGACGTTCGTGGCCGTTACGCCACACTGGACGAAGCGGTGCGTCACGATGGGTGGCCCACGCTGGCCGCGGCGCGTGGCCACGTCATCTTCCTCCTCGACCAGCATTCGGTCGGCAAGGCGTACATGCAAGGCCACCCCGCGCTGCGCGGTCGCGCCATGTTCACCAACGCCACACCCGGGGAAGACGATGCCGCCTTCCTCGAACTGAACGACGGACCGGCGGACGAGATCGCAAAGCGCGTACGCCAGGGCTACCTCGTGCGTACACGCACCGATGCCGACCTGATCGAGGCGACCCACGACGACGTGCGTCGCCGCGACGCGATGCTCGCCAGCGGCGCACAGCTTTTGAGCACGGATTTCCCGGCCCATGAGCCGGCGTCCACCGGCTACGTCGTTGCCTTCCCTGGCAACGCGGTGGCCCGCTGCGATCCGCTGCGTCTCCACGAAAGCTGCGCGCGTATGGACCTGACACACCGCTAGCGCTTTCTGCCGCCGCTTTCCTGCCTTCCCCTCCGTTTGCCCCCTTACCTTCCCTGCTCGAGGTCTCCATGCGCGTGTCCCTTTCTCCCTGCCTGCTCACGCTGGCCATCGTCACCGCCCTCCTCCATGTGGCGCCGGTACACGCGAACGACGTGGACGGCACCACGGACACCAGCGACAAGAAGGTCACGGCCTTGAAGGGCATGAATGTGGATGCCCAGGTGGTCGCTGCCGGCACTGTCGACGAACAGCGCCTGGGCACCGGTGTGACCACGGTGATGAGCAAGCAGCAGATCGAGGCCGTGCCGTCGGCAAACATCGCCGATGTGCTGGCGCACCTGCCGGGCCTGTCGTCCTACAGCGATATGCACCTGGGCCAGGCGGCCACCGGCGAAAGCGAGTACGTGACGATCCGCGGCCTGGATTCCAGTTACAACGCCTATACGCTCAACGGCTTCGCGCTGCCGGAGACCGACGCCTCCACGCGTGCCATCTCGCTGGACATGCTGGCCCCGTTCGGCATCCAGTCGGTGAAGGTGTCCAAGACCCCTACCAGCGACATGCCCGGCGATGCCATCGGCGGAACGATCGACATGCGCACGCCGACGGCGTTCGACTTCGCCCGCGACACCTACGCGAAGACGACGGTGCAGGGGCGGCTCAACGACCTGGCCGACCACCGCGGGCTGCCGGACAAGGGCGGCGTGTTCCAGCAGGAGTTCGCGCACAGGTTCGGGCCGTCGAAACAGCTGGGCCTGTATGCGGCCGGTTATTACGGCAAGTACGACAACGCCGCGGAAGCCGTGGCGCCCAATGCGCAGTACCAGCCGCTGAACGCGGCCAACGCCTCGGCCACCGATCTGTCGCAGGCCGGCCCGCTAGCGAGCTCGCAGTACAAGTACAGCGTCTACACGAACCAGATCAAGCGGTATGGCGGCAACGTGTCGCTGGACTGGAACGGCGAAACGACCTCGTTGTTCGCCCGTGCCATCTATGGCGTCTACGACGTGCAGGGCGAACAGAACCAGATGTCCGCCCGTAACGAAACCGCAACCATGGCGCTGCGTGGCGGCTATTTCAACACGCGCGACATCAAACAGAAGACCGCGACCCTGCAACTGGGCGGGAGCAGCACGATCGACGCGCTCACACTCGGCTATGGCACGTCCTACGGCGTCGGCTCACGCAACGTGCCCGATTACGTCGAGGCCAGCCTGTACGGTCCGCTCACGACGGGGCAGTTCGCCTTCAACCTGAGCAACCCCACGTTCCCCAACCTCGCCGGCACCCCGGCCGCCGTGCGTAACTACGGTTATAGCCTGTCGACCGACAGCTTCTGGAAGACCCAGGGCAGCGATGCGGGTAGCCGGGATAACCGCATCAACGCGCACATCGACGGCATCTATGCGTTCGCCGACCAGTCCCTCCAGAACATCGCCTTCGGGCTTTCCGGCGATACGTCAAAACGCAACGCCTACGATCATCCGTTCTCGCACGACAACAACAACTTCGTCTACGGCGGACCGTTCTTCGGTGGCCCTGACTATTCGTTCGACGCCGCGGGCGGGCCGTCGCTCGCCAACCTCCCGGGACGCCTGGTGACCCACCCGTTCGATGGTCGCTATGCCGGCCCGTTCAAGCTCATCGACCGCCGCTGGGTGCTCGACCAGGCAGTACCGTACAAGTACCTCGACGATCCTAACGGCAGCGGTATATACACGGCCAACGACTACAACGCCAACACCACGTCGAGCCGGGAAAACATCGTCGCTGGCTACCTCATGGCCACGTTCCGCGTTCAGGACCTGACCATCACGCCGGGCGTTCGCTACGAGCTGACCGACTATTCGGCGACGTCGTGGCGCTCCAACGGCGATGACGCGACGGGCGTCTTCGTCAACCAGGGCAAGCGCTACGGCGAGATCCTTCCCGGTATCGCGCTGAACTACCGCCCTGACGAGCTGACCGTCTACCGTGCGTCGCTGCGGCGCAGCTTCAGCCGGCCGGCGTTCGGCCTGATCTCCGGGCAGACCAACTATTCGATCGACGACGTCACCGGCCAGGTGGTCGGCATTTCCAAGCCTAACCCCGATCTGCGGCCGACCACCGCCGACAATCTCGACCTCTCGGCGGAGTTCTACGACACCACGGGCGGCATGGTCACCGCCTCGGCGTACTACAAACGCCTGAACGACTTCATCTTCACCTCGCAATCGTCCACCGGCAACGACAGCACGCTGGGCGGCAACGTGCCCACCGGTACGGTGCTGACGGGTGGCGTGCCGGTCAGCATGCCGGAGAACGGCGGCGCGGCGAAGATCTACGGCATCGAGATGGCGCTGCGCAAGCAGTTCGTCACCCTGCCGGGCCTGTGGAGCCACTTCGGCGTGGGCGGCAACCTCACGGTGCAGCACAGCTCGGCGCACAGCGGTCGCGAGGATCATCCGTCCACCACCTGGCTGCCGCGCGCACCCGAGCGCATGTACAACGCCGACCTGTTCTACCGCGATGACCGATTCCACGCCGACCTGATCTACAACTACACCGGCGTGCAATTGATCGGCCTCAACGGCAATGGCCTGGATTACTACCTGCAGCCGGTGAAGACGCTGGACCTCTCGGCCAACTACGATCTGCCCTACGGGCTGGGCGTGGGTATCTCGGTCAAGAACCTGCTCGACCATGCCACGTTCTACGAAACCTCCGGCAAGTCGCGCCGCTACCTGGCGTACGATCCGGGTGCCGATGGTGCCTACGTCCAGACCGGGCGCATCTACATGGTCAACCTCAGCTACACGTTCTGAGCAGGGATACCGCATGCGACCACTCACGTACCGTCGATCCGTCCGTGTCATCGCGGCCGCCGCCGCGCTCCTGCTGGCCGGACCGGGCCAGGCGCACGACGATCTTCGCCTGGAACAGGTGGTGATGGTCTACCGGCACGGCGTCCGTTCGCCGCTGCCGGGCGAGATCCAGGTCGACGAGGTTCACGGCAAGCCGTGGCCGTCGTGGCCCGTGGCGCCCTCTATCCTGACCCGCCACGGGCGGGACGGGGTCATGGCCATGGCGCGCTACGACCGGGAGCGGCTGGCCGTTGCGGGACTAGTGCCCGCGACGGGATGCCCGGCGGCGGCCCGTATCCGCCTCTGGGCCAACACCGACCAGCGAACCATCGCCAGCGCGCAGGCCTTTGCCGACGGCTTCGCACCCGGCTGTGCACTGGTAGTCGATCACCTGCCGGAAGGCCAGGTCGACCCGATCTTCAACCCGGTCGCGGCGGATGCCGTGGACTGGGATGGGAAGCTCGCGGTCGACGCCATACAACGCGAGACCCATGGCCCGGACGCGCTCACGGCCACGCATCGCGGCGCCATGGAGGTGTTCTCCCGCGTCATGGGTTGCAAGGAGGGCGACACCCAGGACGTCTGCCACCCCGCGACTTGGAAGGGCTCGCTGTCGTTGGCGAAGGACGGACGTGGTATCGCGCTGGATGGCCCCATCGCGAAAACCTCGGGCACGGCCGAGGCGATCATCATGGCCTACCTCGAAGGTATGCCGTTGGCCGACGTCGGCTGGGGGCGCGTGGACGCTGCGGGCTTCCTTGCCCTCTCGCAACTCCACGCGCTGCTGTTCGCGGTCCACGCGCGTCCCTCCTACGTGGCCGACCGGGTGGCATCGGTGCTGGCGGGCCACGTGGTGACCTTGCTGCAGCAGCCGGACGCGCCCCGGCTCAGCCTCTTCGTGGGTAGCGACAACAACATCCTCGCGCTTGCCGGCGTGCTGGGCGTGCATGTGCAGATGCCGGGCTATGCCGAGGATGACCCGCCGGTGGGCGGCGCACTGGAGCTGGCCGTATGGCGTTCGGCCACGACGCGCCACCGCTACGTGACCGTGACTTACCAGGCGCAGACGCCGACGCAGTTGCGCGAGAGCGTAGCGCTGTCCCTCGCGCGGCCACCGGCCCGACAGCCGCTGCTGCCCGCCGCCTGCCCGGCCGCACCCACGCCCTGCGATGCCGATGTCGTACTTGACACGCTCCGCAAGGCCGCCGCCCTTCAGCGCACCAGGCGATCCTGAAGCATGCCGGCCCGTTCCAGCGGCAGGTAGGCGAAGGCGACCACATGCGAGTGGATCCGCTTGAGGTCGCGCAGGATGCGCAGGTAGACATCCCCACCGGCCGTCGCATCGCGACGCTCGCGCAGCGCACGCAGGTGACGGTCGGCGGCATCGTTCTCCAGCCGCCAGAGCGTTTCCTTGCGTGCCAGCAGACCCTGCGCCGCACGCAGGTCGCCATGCATGAACACGGCGAAACCCAGGCGCAGGCTTTCCATCAGCTGGCCGTGCATGAGGGCCAGGTCCTGGATGTCGTCCGCGCTGAAGTCCTGACCGCGCTCCGCTTTTTTTGCGGCGAACTCCATCAGGTTGTTGGCGGTGATGTCGCCGATGTGCTCCACGTTGATGACAAAGGCCAGGATGTCCTGGCTGCGCCGCGCATCCTCCTCGTTGAGCGCCTCGCTGCCCAGGTCGGTCAGGTAATCGCGGATGGCCACGCCCAGGCGATCCAGCCAGGGATCCATCTGCCCGATCGAACGGGCACGCACGCGATCGTCCTTGCCGAACACCTCGACCACCCACTTCAGCATGCCCTCGACCATGTCGGCCATGCGCATCGCTTCGCGCGTGGCATTGGCCAGCGCCACGTTGGCGGAGTCCAGCGCGCCGGTGTCGAGGTACTGTGGCACCCCCGGGTCGTCCGGACGCGGCGGGTCCGGCAGGAGGCGCACAAGCAGCCCCGCCATGCGTTCGACCGGCAGCAGGAACACGATGGCCAGCGCGAGGTTGAACGCCGTGTGGAAGTTGACCGCCATGCGCGCTGGCGACGCGTCCAACGGGGCCAGTGCCACGGCGATCGGGTGCAGCAACGGCAGGCAGACGACGCAGCCGATGCCACGAACGATGAGATTACCCAGCGGCAGGCGACGCGCCACCGGCGTGTCCGCTTCGAACAGCGCCGGCAGCGTGCCACCGAGATTGGCGCCGAGCACGAGCGCCATGGCCCCGGTGGCATCCACCACGCCCGTCGTGGCGAGCGAGGCGACCAGCAGCACCATGGCCACGCTGGAGTGGAACAGCCAGGTGAGCAAAGCGGCGACCAGCACGGCCAGTACGGGCTCGGAGGCCAGGCTCGATGCAATGGCGCGCAGGAACGCGGCATTCTCCACCGGGGCGAGCGTCCCTACCAGCAGATGCAGCGACAGCAGCATCAGGCCCAGCCCGATAGCCACGCGGCCCAGGTTTTCGTAGCGCGCATCGTCCGTGCGTCGGTGGATGGTGAACCCGAGCAGGATCAGCACGGGCGCGACCACCGAGATATCGAACGACATCACTTGCACGATCAGCGTCGTGCCGACGTTGGCGCCGAGCATCACGGCCAGGCCAGGGGCCAGGCCGAGGAAACCGCTGGCGGCGAAGGAGGTGGCCATGAGGCCGGTGGCCGTGCTGCTCTGGAGCAACGCGGTGACGACGACACCGAAGGCGAACGCCGCCGGGCGATGGGCCAGGTAACGGCCGAGCCAGCGCCGCAAGGCGCTGCCATAACCACGCAGGACGCCGCTGGTCACCATGTGCGTGCCCCACAGGAGCAGCGCCACGTAGCCGAAAAGATCGAGGAGGCCGAGCATGCCGTTCATGGCGTACCCCGGCCGGAAACACGGGTAAAGAGCTTCACAGCCCATCTCCTGGTAACGGCGCCCGCGGCGGCCGCAAGGAGTGGGCCGGGTTTCCTAGTAGCGGAAAACGCCAGCCGACCGGGCGCGATCGCCGGGAGCGGTCTGATTGTGGTGAGCCGCCGATGCCCGCAAGACGCGGAAACCGACGACGCTACTGGGATGAACGTCCATAGGCCTTGGTGTAAGTGGACAACATGCGCCGCGCGTGTCGAAGCGAGGCGCGGGCATTGTCTTGACTCGCGCCGACAAGGTCAACCGCCGCGTCAGCACGCCCCGTACAGCGACGTCGTCACGCGATCACGCCCGCGGGGCATACAGACCACGCCGCCTGCGAAACCCTGACTGCCCTTCGCAGCGCGCCCGGAGACACCTGCCATGCCACCACAGGGCCCTTTCCCCCGCCTTGCGGGCATCCTGTTCGGACTCGGTCTGGGCGGATTCTTCGACGGCATCGTCCTGCACCAGCTGTTGCAGTGGCATCACATGGTCAGCAGCTGGTATCCGATCGACAGCCTGCGTAACCTGCAGATCAATACGCGCTGGGACGGCGCGTTCCACAGTCTCACCTACCTGCTCGTGCTCGGCGGCATGGTGGCGCTATGGCGTGCGGGCTACCACCCGAGCGGACGCAACGACCGCCGGTTGTGGATCGGCCATCTGCTGTTGGGATGGGGGTTGTTCAACGTGGTGGAAGGTCTTATCGACCATCAGTGGCTGGGCATGCACCACGTCAACGAAACGGTTCCGTCCGATATGCGCCCGATCTGGGACGGGGCCTTTCTCGCCTGGGGCGCGGCCATGATCGTGCTGGGGTGGGTGCTCGCGCGCCGTCCGGTGCGTGATGACCACTGAGCGTCGTCGTCCTGCCGGCGGGCGGCGCTGGCTGCCTGTGCTGGCGATCGCGCTGGGTGTGATCCTGGCGACCGCGCCGGTGTGGCGCCCGCTCCTCTTTCCCGTTCGCCTCACCGTCGAGGAGATCCTCAGCTTCCGCTGCGGCCCATTTTAAGAGGGCTTGGCATCAGCGAAGCCGATCGAGCAGTCGCGGGATGGTCGGCAGCAGTTCGCGGGCCAGATAACCGACCGTGCCGATGCGCCGGCCCGCGATGACCCCGGCCCGGGCATGCAACGCGACCGCCCATACGGCCGCCTGCACGGGATCCGCGCCTCGGGCCAGCAGTCCCGCCAGCACGCCGGCCATCACATCGCCCGAGCCCGAGGTGCCCAATCCCGGCGCATCCACGTGGTGCACCCACCGCGTACGGCCCGGCGCCGCTATCCACGTGGTCGGACCCTTCAGCACCACGACCGCATCGAAGCGATCCGCCGCGACCTGGGCCAACGCCTCGGCGTGACGCGCGACTTCCGCCGGCGTGACGCCCATGAGATCCGCCATTTCGCCCACATGCGGTGTGAGTACCGCACGTCCACGCGCAGCCTGGACGGCATCGGTATGCAGGCTTCCGGCATCCAGGACCACCGCGCGCGCGGCGCGCGCGACCTGAACGGACACGGGCGATGCCGCCGTGGCCATGCCCGGCCCTACGACCACCGCGCTCGCCGCGCGCACATGGCCGACATACGAGGTGCTCAGCGCGTCCAGCTCGCCCGCGTCCGTGGCAGCGACGCCGACCACTGCCGCTTCGGGCATGGCGACGCCGAGTCCGGCGACATGATCGGCCAGCGTCAGCATCATCAGCTTGCCGGCGCCAGCGCGGAGTGCCGCCTCCCCGGTAAGCGCGATGGCACCCGGGACCTGGCGCGAGCCGCCGACCACCAGCACGCGACCCCGGTCCTCCTTGCTGGCCGCGGCTTCCGGTGACGGCAGCGGCCAGCGACGCAGGACGGCCCCGGTGATCCGTTGCGCGGCCATCAGCGTGCCCCCGCCGGTGCGTCCTTCGCGGTCGTCACCTCGTCGCTGTCCAGCGTGGGAGGCACGAAGCGTCCATGCCGAAGCACGAAGCCGACTGGCGGCCCGGGCGTGATGTCGTATTCCGCGTAGCCACCGTTGGGAAAATCGCCTTCCCGATCGATCGCCAGGATTTCGTCCTCACGCAGGCCTTCCAGCAGGTAGCGGCAGCAGTTGACGATCACCTGGTGCCCGACGACGAGGATCCGATGATCGGGGCCACGCAGGCGAATGCCGTCCACCACGCTTCGCAGCCGCAGGATCACGTCGCACCAGCTTTCGCCGCCGGGCGGACGAAAGTAGAACTTGCCGACCAGGCTGCGCTGTTCGGCCAGTGCCCGGTGCTGCGCCTCGATGCCCTTGCGCGTGAAACGATCCAGGATGCCGAACTCCTTCTCCCGCAGGCGCTCGTCGACCTCGATGGCGCGCTCGGGAATACCGAGGGCGGAAGCGACGATCGCCGCCGTCTGGTGGGCGCGTACGAATGGCGAGGACAGAATGACATCGGGGCGTTCGTGCGCGGCACGCGAGGCGAACCACGTACCCGCGGCCTCCGCCTGGCGCGTGCCCAGTGCCGACAGCGGCACATCGGCGTCACGGTGCTTCAGCGTGATCATCTCGTCGCCGGCGGCCTCCGCCTCGTCGCGGGCGACATTGCCCGCACTTTGCCCGTGGCGGAGGATATAGAGCTTGCCCGCGTTCGCGGAAGGATCGGCGGCCATGGAAGATCTCGTTCGACGTTGATGGCCGAGGATTCCGCCGTCGGTGTGAAGGCGGCGTCCGTCTGGGCGTCACCTCGCCACCAGCGCATAGACGGCGACGCCGACCGCGCCGAGCGTAACGATGGCGCCCGCGACGACGGCCACGAGCTTGAGCAAGACGTCGCGTCCGATGGCACTGACCGTGGGACGGGAGGGAGGCGTTGGATCGTTCGTACCCATGCGAGTGTCACTCCTGCTTCATTGAACTGATGCGGGACCATGACGCGTCGACACGCATCGTGGCGTCATCACCCACCGAGGAAACGTCATGTCGCAACTCACCGCCCATTTCGCCGATCAACAGTCCGCCATGGCGGCCATGGACAAGCTCATGGGTCGAGGCCTGGGCCATGCGCGCGTACAGCCGCTGGTGGACCGGCCCGCCGAGGCCGATGGCCACGATGAAAACCCGGCGGAGGTGGGTCGGTCCCGGCTCGAGATCACCTTGGACGACGGGGCGAGCGAGAGCGAAGTGCGTGACGTGCTCAGTGCCCTCGGCGCCACCGCGATCACCGGCCGTGGATCGCCGGGAGCGGGCTCGCATGCCTCCACCGATCCCGCTGACGATGATGTAACCCGGGCCATTGCTGCCAGCGAGCGCGGCGCCACCGGTGCGGGTGGACCCCCGCACGATACGCGCACGGAGCGCAGCGTCGACGACAAGCGCACGCGCCACGACCCGCGCCGTTGATCCCCGGGGCGGGCCGCAGCACGCCGATCGATCAGCGGCGTGCCGCGCGAGCCAGTAGAAGACCGGCCAAGGCGACCCCGCCGACCAGCGCGGCGTTGCGTGCACGCGGAGATCGACGCGCGTCGGCGACAAAGCCCTCCACCGCGTCGACCCGATCCGCCGCCAGCAACATCAGCCAGTGGCGAAGATTGTTCTCGCTGTGGCGAAAGGCCCTGCGGCGGATCCAGCCACTAACCCCGCGGGGCGGCACGCTGGTGCCGAACACCGGCGGCCGACGGAAGTACTCGATGGACTGCAGGATCTCCACGCTGGGTGGCTGAGGGGACGGCTCGGACCAGTGAACGCCCTCGAGTCGCGGGGGCTTACGCTCCATCGGTACCGCGGGACGATCGGCCCGGTCGAGGTCGGCACCCCAGCCGGGGATGGTGGATCGATCAAACGGCTGCGACATGGGGCGTCTCCCGGGTGGATGCGGTATCGGCTCCGGGTGGGAGCAGGACAGCCTTGATGCAGCCGTCGCGCTTGCCGGAGAACATCTCGTAGGCATCGCTGACTTCTTCCAGCGGGACGCGATGCGTGATCAGTGCCTTGGGATCGAGCCGGCCCGCGCGAATGTGCTCGATCAGCCGCGGCAGGTGGCGCTTGACGCTGGCCTGGTTCATGCGCAGCGTCAGGCCCTTGTTGAGCGCGTTGCCGATCGGCACGGCATTGAACGTGGGACCGTAGACACCCACGATGGACACGTTGCCGCCCTTGCGCACCGAGTTGATTGCCCAGTGCAGTACCGTGGCCGCGCCTGCCTGAAGCATCATGGTCACGCCGGTCAGGCGCTGCAGTGCGTTGCCTGCGGCTTCGCAGCCCACCGCATCGATGCAGACGTCGGCACCGAGCCCGTCGGTCATCTTCTTGATATGGATGGCCATGTCACCCACTTCGCGGAAATCGACCGTTTCCGCCGGGCCGTAGCGGCGCACGAAATCCAGTCGATAGTCCACGTGGTCGACGACGATGACGCGGCCCGCGCCCATCAACCAGGCGCAACGCGCCGCCATGATGCCCACCGGGCCGGCGCCGAACACCACCACCGTATCGTTTTCCCGTATATCGCCCATCTCGGCCGCCTGGTAGCCGGTCGGCACCACATCGGTGAGCAGCACGGCATCCTCGATGTCGATGTCGTCGGGGATCACGGTCGGACCGATATCGGCGAAGGGCACGCGTACATACTCCGCCTGTCCGCCGGCGTAGCCGCCCGTGGTGTGCGAGTAACCGTAGATACCGCCCACCGCTGTGGCAGAGGGGTTGACGTTGTGGCAGTTGCTGTACAACTCACGCTGGCAGAAGTAGCAGGTGCCGCAGAAGATGTTGAATGGCACCAGCACGCGGTCCCCCACCTTCAGGCGCTGCACGTCGCCGCCCACCTCCACCACTTCCCCGGTGAACTCGTGTCCGAAGACCGAACCCACGCGCGTGTCGGGAACGAGACCGTGATACAGGTGCAGGTCGGACCCGCAGATGCAGGTGCGGGTGACCCGTACGATCGCATCCTGCGGATGCTCGATCACGGGATCGGGTATCTGGCGCGCGCTGACCCGATATGGGCGGCGATAGGTGGTGGCAAGCATCGGCTACTCCGGTCGGTGGAGAAAAGACGGCGGTGCCATCAGGCACCGCCGGGCAAGGCCTTGGCCTCGGCAAGTCGTTTTTTGACCCACGTCGCCGCGTCGCGGCTCAGCGGCTTGAGATCAGGATCGCGGCCTTTTTCCGCTTCTGCCTGGAACACGGCGTCCAGGCGCTGAAGCAAAGCGACAAACTGAGGCTTGAGGGCATCGTCCAGTTCACGACCCGACAGGCGCTCCAGGGCAGCGAGCGTCTTCTCGTCCGCCGGTTGCGGCTCATGGGCCCACTGATAACCCTTTTCACCGCTCGCCGCGGGCTTCAGGCGCTCGCCCAGTTCGATGAAATCCTTCACGAGCGTCTCGCCGAAGCGTTTGCCCGCAGCACCTTCGCCGCGCGTGGCCGCGAGCATGGCCAGGCGGCTACCGAACTGGTAGGCCCCGCTGGCATTGCGCACGAAGCCCTCGTCCGTGGGTGTGACCGTGGCCTTGCGCTCATCGGCGGCGGTGACCTTCATCGTTTCACCGCGCCGCTGGGCGTGTACCTGTTCACCACCGACGGCGCACGTCACTGCGAGCAGGACGGCCAGGCTTCCTTTAGCGCGAGGTGTCATCAGCGCCCCCGTGCCTGCCCGGAGGTCGACGTTCCGACGCAGGCAGGCCACGCGCGTTGTCCGTGCCCTGCCCCGCGGGTGGCGTCACCTTCGGCGCGCCGTGCTCGTCACGCTTGGCCGGTTGCGGCGAGCGTGTCGTGTTCATTCCGTCCATCAGGCTCTCCTGGCCCAGCCGCTCGCGCGTGCGCGGCGTCGGCGCGACGTTCTGCGGTCTGCCACCGTTGACGCTTGTCTCGCCGGCGTCATCATGGGGTTTCTCTTGCGCCCAAACGCCCCAGGCCTGTGCGGTCGCGGCGATCAGGACCATCGCCAACCGATAGCTGTGCTTCATCGTGGTACCTCCATCGACAGGATGCGCAGGGTGGCGTGCACCCTCTGTCAGGTGATGTGTCGCCGCGTCTTCACCTTCCTGTATTCACGTCGCGCGCACAAACCGGCGACTAGTTTTTTTTGCCGTTTCACCGGATCGCCGAGGGGAGATGGCACAGATATTCCACGCGCGCTCCGGCCTTTACGCGAAGCTGGTGTTGGTCGCGCTTTGCGTCGCCCTCGTCATCGGCATCGCCGTATGGCGTACGGTGACCGGTGAGCCGAACAATGAAGGGGAGGCCGTGGAACAACCGGTACCGTTCAGTCACAAGCACCATGTCGCCGAGGTAGGCCTGGACTGCCGCTACTGCCATGCCAGCGTGGAGACGGATGCCTTCGCCGGCATGCCGCCGATCTCCACCTGCATGACCTGTCACTCCCAGTTGTTCACCGACCAGCCGCTGCTGGCATCCATCGTCGACAGCTGGCGTACGGGGATCCCGTTGCGCTGGAACCGTGTCCACGACCTGCCCGATTTCGTTTATTTCGATCATTCGATCCACGTCGCCAAGGGCGTCGGCTGTGTGTCGTGCCACGGCCCAGTGGACCGCATGCCGCTCACCCGACGCGTGGCGCCGCTGTCGATGGACTGGTGCCTGGATTGCCATCGGCATCCGGAGCGGGCGGTCCGGCCACGCGACCGCGTGTTCACCCTGCAACCGCCTCGTCCCGAGGACGATCGGCTGGGCATGACCCTGGTGGATGCGTACCGCATCGACCGTCGCCGTCTCACCGACTGCTCGGTATGCCACCGATGACCATGACCACAGGCCGCTCCACCGATAACCCGCTGGCGTTCTGGCGCTCGCCGTCGGAACACGACGGTCCGGACGAGCTGATGCGACAGGCGAACGCATGGCCTGCGCTTGCGCAGATGGAGCCCCTGCTCGGCCGCCGCGAGTTCCTTCGCCTGCTCGGCGCGTCGCTGGCGATGGCCGGCATGACGGCCTGCTCCGGGCCGCCGCCCGAGCGCATCGTGCCGGAGGTGGGCCGCGGTGGTGGTCGCGCCGCGACGTCCGCCCGGTACGCGACGGCGCTGTCGCTGCGCGGCGATGTGGTGGGCATCGTGGTGCAACTGCGCGACGGCCGCCCGATACGCGTGGACGGCAATCCGCGGCATCCCGCCAGCCTGGGCGGCAGCGACGCGCCGATGCAGGCCGCCATTCTCGACCTGTGGGACCCCGCACGCTCGCGTGCGCCTCGGCAGCGCGGCGTGCCGTCGAGTTGGGCGGAGTTCGAAGGCGCCGCGGCGACGTTGCGTGAGGACGTCGGTCCGCGCGGCGGCGGCATGCATATCGTGTCCGGTCCCCTCGATTCGCCGACCCTGCGCCGTCAGCGCGATGCCTGGCAATCACGCTACCCGGACGCACGCTGGTACGTGCTGGATCCCGCCGGTGGTCGGCGCGGCGATACGATCCCCGACCTATCCCGTGCCGAGGTGATCGTTACGCTCGATGCCGACCTGCTGGGCACCCTGCCCGGGCATCTCGTGCATGCCCGGCGTTTCGCGGCACGCCGCATGGAGGCGGACGCGACCTGCCGCCTGTACGCGATCGAGCCGACGCCGTCGCTCACCGGCCGCAACGCCGAGCACCCTTGGCCGGTCGCCGCCAAGGACATGCCACGCATCGCCGAAGCCCTGGCCGCCGCCCTGGGCGTGCTGCCGACGATGCCCGCGGGCCTGGACGAAGCCAGCGAACGACGCGTCGCCGCGATCGCCCGCGATTTGCGCGCCCACGCTTCGGCGGCCATGGTGGTGGCGGGACCTTACCTGCCGGAGGCGGTTCATGCGCTCGCCGCCGCGATGAACCGGATGCTGGGCAGCACCCTCGTGTCCGCCGTGCCGGCCGAGTCGACGGAACGGCCAGAGGACGACATCGGGGGCCTCGTCCATGCCATGCGGCAGGGCCGTGTGGACACGCTGGTGGTACTCGACGCCAACCCCGCGTACGCCCTGCCCGGCTTCACCGATGCGCTGCGCGGGGTACGCCGCAGCATCCATCTCGGACGCTACCGGGACGAGACCGCCGAAGCCTCTCAGTGGCATCTGCCCCTTCTGCATCCGCTCGAGACATGGTCGGACCTGCGCGCACGCGACGGGACGGTTTCGATCGTGCAGCCGGTGCTGGCACCGCTGGTCGACGGCCGTTCCGTTCACGACGTGCTGGACCTGTTGCTCGGCACCTCGCTGTCCGACGCCCGCGAGCGCGTACGCCAGACCTGGCCGCACCTTGCCGATGAGGCCGCGTGGACGACCGCCGTACGCGAGGGGGCGTTTCGCGCGCCGGGCGAGCCCGCCCCGGCCGTTCCGCCATCGTCGCCGCCGGATGCATCATCGGCCCGAACGACGGCGACGCACGACGGCGCAGGCGCTACCGACCGGGCTGGCTCGGAAGCGCTGGAAATCGTTTTTCGTCCGGACGAATGGTTATGGGACGGGCGCCACGCCGACAACGCCTGGCTACACGAACTGCCGCGCCCGGTTACCTCGCTCACCTGGGGCAACGCGGCGCTGCTGTCGCCCGCACTGGCCGCCGACCGTGGTCTTGCCGACGGAGATGTGATCCGGCTGGAAGCGTCCGGCCGCCGTGTGGAGCTGCCCGTCTTGATCGTGCCGGGCCAGGCAGTACGCACCGTCACCCTCGTGCTGGGGCATGGGCGGCGCATGGGCCTCGGCCGGGGTATCGGTGTCGACGTGGGCGCGTTGCGTCCGGATACACGGACATGGCAACTGCAAGGGGTGACGCTGACCCGGCTCAGGCGACATGAGGCGCTCGCTTCCACCCAATCCCAGCAGGACATGCAACGTCGCGACGTGATCCGGGTCGGAACGCCGGCGCATCCCGCACGCTTCGATCCGCCCTCCCCGCCGCCCAGCCTGTACCCGGAACCGCCCGCAGGCGAATACCGCTGGGGCATGACGATCGACCTTGCCGCCTGCATCGGCTGCAACGCCTGCACGGCGGCCTGCCAGGCCGAGAACAACATCCCGGTGGTCGGCAAGGACGAAGTGATACGCGGACGGCGCATGCACTGGATCCGCGTGGATCGCTACCACCAGGGCGCGACCGCCGCGCCGCTCACGTACCACCAGCCTGTGCCGTGCATGCACTGCGAACACGCGCCCTGCGAAGTGGTCTGCCCCGTCGAAGCCACCGTGCACGACAGCGAGGGACTCAACCTGCAGGTCTACAACCGCTGCATCGGCACGCGGTTTTGCTCGAACAACTGCCCGTACAAGGTGCGTCGTTTCAACTTCCTGCAATACGCGGACTTCGCCAGCGAAAGCCTCAAGGCGATGCGCAACCCCGAGGTCACGGTGCGCAGCAAGGGCGTGATGGAAAAATGCACCTACTGCGTGCAGCGCATCGAACGCGCCCACATCGACGCGGACCGAGAAGGCCGCCGCATCGTCGACGGCGAGGCACGCACCGCCTGCCAGGTCGCCTGTCCCACGCAGGCCATCGCGTTCGGCGACCTGGGCGATCCGCACAGCGCGGTGTCCCTGCGCAACGCATCGGCGCGTCGCTATCACCTGCTGGAGGAGCTGAACACGCGCCCGCGCACCAGCTATCTGGCGGCGCTTCGGCAGCCCGACGATGGCTGGGAGGCGCCGTGACCCGCACGTCGCCCGCTGACCGGATCGTCGAAGGGGTGCTGCATCCCCGCAGCAGCCGGGCGTGGCGCGCGGGGTTCACGCTGGCCTGCCTGCTGACGATGTGGCTGGTGGCCGGCATCGTCGTGCTGCTGGCGCGCGGTGTCGGCATCTGGGGTATCGCCATGCCGGTGGCCTGGGGCTTCGCGATCACCAACTACGTGTGGTGGATCGGAATCGGCATGGCCGGCACCTTCATCTCCTCGGCGCTGTATCTCACGCGCCAGGGCTGGCGCACCGCATTGAACCGCCACGCCGAGGCCATGACGGTGATCGCGCTGGCGGTGTCGGGCCTCTTCCCCGTGCTGCACCTGGGCCGCCCCTGGTTCGCCTACTGGCTGGCCCCCTATCCCGACCGCATGGGACTGTGGCCGCAGTGGCGTAGCGCGCTGGTCTGGGATTTCTTCGCTATCGCCACATACGTCGTGGTCTCGGTGCTCTACTTCTACGTCGGGCTGCTGCCCGACCTCGCCGCCGTACGCGACCGTGCACGCACCCGGGGGCGCCAGGTCGTCTATGGAATGCTTGCACTGGGCTGGCGCGGCGATGCGCAGCACTGGCAACGGCATACCCGGCTGACACGCATGCTGGCGGCGCTGGCCCTGCCGCTGGTGTTCTCCGTCCACAGCATGGTCGCGCTGGATTTCTCCGAGGGCCTGCTGCCCGGCTGGCATTCGACGATCTTTCCGCCGTTCTTCGTCGCCGGCGCGTTGTTTTCCGGCACGGCCATGGTCATCGTGCTGAGCGTCCCGCTACGCCGCGGTTTCGCGCTGGAGGGTGTTCTGACGGATGCCCATTTCGACCGGCTGGCCAAGCTGCTACTGGCCGCGGGATGGATCGTCACCTACGGATATGTCGCCGAGGTCTTCACGGCGTACTACGGCGGCGACCCCTACGACATCGCGATGGTGCGCCACCGGCTCTCCGGGGCGTATGCATGGGTGTTCTGGGCGACCATCGCCTGCAACAGCGTGGCTATCCAGGCCCTGTGGTGGCCGCGCGTGCGCGTGAACCGTACCGCGCTGGTGGCCATCTCCGTGCTGGTACTGGCCGGCATGTGGCTGGAGCGCTTCATGCTCATTGTCACCAGCCTCTACCGCGATTACCTGCCCTCCAGCTGGGGCATGTTCCATCCGACGGTCTGGGATATCGCGTTCCTGCTTGGCTCGATGGGGATGTTCCTGCTGCTGTTCCTGCTTTTCGTCCGCTATGTACCGGTCCTGTCGCTATCCGAGTGGCGGCGACAGGACGCTCGACCCGGCGATGGCGCATGAGCACGCACGGACAGCTGGCCCAGTTCACCGATGCCGCCGCACTCGTGCGGGCGACGAAGCAGCTGCACGCGCTCGGGTACACCCGACTGGAGGCGTTCTCGCCGTACCCGGTGGGGGCCCTCGACGATGTGCTGGGCGTCGCGCCGTCGCGCCTCCCATGGGCCATGTTCGCCGCGGGCATGGCCGGGGGCTTTGGCACGCTGGTGCTCCAGTACATCGCGGCCGTGCTCGACTACCCGATCGACGCCGGAGGACGGCCGCCGGCCAGCTGGCCGGCCTTCGTGCCCAACGCCATCGAAGTGGCCATCCTGCTGGCCGTGGTGGCCGGGGTGATCGCCTTTCTGCGGGGTTGCCGGTTGCCGACGCTGCACCATCCCCTGTTCGACATCGCATGGTTCGAGGACGCGAGCGCGGACGGTTTCCTGCTGCTGCTTCGTGCGGACGATCCGCGGTGGGACCCGGTGGCCTCCCCCGCGCAGGTCGGCGACCTTGCGCCACTGCGACACGCCGCGGTGCCCGCATGATGCGACGGCTTCTGCTGCTGAGCGCCACGATGTGCATGCTTAGCGCGTGCGAGCGCGGCATGCACGAGATGTACGACCAGCCACGCTACAAGCGCGGCGGCGAGGCGCGCCTCTTTGTCGACGGCGTGGCCTCCCGGCCGCCGCCGCGCGGAAGCGTGCCGCAGGAAGATACCGAGGCGGTACCGCCGGCGCCGCCCGTCACGTTCGCGCTGCTGGAGCGGGGGCGTGAGCGGTACGGCATCTACTGCGCACCCTGCCATGGCGCGAGCGGCGATGGCGACGGCATGGTGGTCCGGCGCGGATTCCCTGCACCGCCCAGCTATCACGAGGCGCGCCTGCGCGCTGCCGACGATGCCCATCTCTATCAGGTGATCACCCACGGATGGGGCGTGATGTACCCCTACGGCGACCGCTTGTCCCCGGCCGACCGGCAGGCCGTGATCGCGTTCGTGCGGGCGCTCCAGTTCAGCCGGCAGGTGCCGGCCGACCGTCTGGCGCCGGAGGACCTGGCCCGGTTGCCGGGCCCTACGGGCACGGGAGCTGCGCGGTGATCGCGCACGTCGGCGTTGCACTGTGGCTGATGCTCCTGTGGGCGTGCGTCGGTGCCGTCGCTTGGGAAGCTACGCATGCACTTGCGGGCGGGGCGTGGGGATACGCGCTGGCACCGGCGTGGCGTCGTCAGCGGCGATGGCTACCCGTCGCGATGCTGCTCGCGGCGGCCCTGTTGATCGGCGCCTCGCATGTCTTCCCCTGGCTGGTGCGGCCGGTGGAACCCTCCCGTCAGTGGTATCTCAACCTGCCGGCGCTCGTGCTACGGACGATCGTGTGCCTGGGTGCCTTCGGGGTCGGCGGTGCGCTGGTCCGTCGGACGCCCGCGCTGGTGCTGATCCTCTGGTTGTTCGCCACCGGCATCGTCGCCACCGACTGGATCGTGTCGCTCGCACCGGACTGGCGATCGTCGGCGATCGGCCTGATCGCCGCGGTGGGCCAGCTGTCGGTGGCGCTGGCCCTCGCCGTGGCGACGATGGAGACGACCTCGGTCACGCCCGCGACACGAAGCGATGCGGGGTCCCTGCTGATCGCCGTCAGCCTGGGTTGGGCGTATCTGGCAGGCGTCGACTACCTGACCGCGTGGATGGCCGACCTGCCCTACGAGACCGGCTGGTACCTGCCGCGGACACGAGGTCCGTGGGCCTGGCTGGCGGTGGGCGCGGTGGCACTCCACCTCGTCGTACCGGCGGCACTGCTGCTGCCCCGTCACGGGCGCGAGGGCAGGCTCAGCCTTCGCGCGGCGGCGGTCTCCGTGCTTGCCGGCGAAGCCTGCCACATCGCATGGATGGTGGTGCCATGAGCCACGAGCCACAGAACCTGTCCGCACGGCGCATCGCCATCGCCGGCGCCTCGCTTGCACTCGCCGTCCTCGTGGTGCTGGCGATCTGCCACGTCATGGCAGCGCAGTGGGCATCGTCCCCGGAAGCGCTTGCGTCACTGCCCCCGCAGCCAAGGCTGCAGGCCCTGCCGGGCCGCGACCTTGCCGGGCAGCGCGACGCCGCCGCGCAACGGGATGGCTGGGCATGGCAGGACCCCGAACACCGCGTCGCGCGCGTGCCGGTGGAGCGTGCGATGCGGATCATGGCCAGTGACGCCGCCCGATGACGGCCATCCCACGCATCGTCCTGCGCTGGCTGGTTGCCGTCGCCTTCGCTTTCGTCGGCGCAGCCAGCGCGACGACACCGCCGCCGCGCGACCTCACCGCGCGTGCCGGTTTCGATCAGCATGTCGGCGCGTCGCTCGATCTGCACGCCCGGGTGCGCGACGACGCGGGCCACGAGGTCGGCCTGCGCGCCCTGGCGGATGGCAAGCCGCTGGTGCTGGCCTTCGGCTATTACCGTTGCCCCAACCTCTGCGACCTGACCCTGCATGGCATGGCGGCGGCGCTGGCGCGCATCCCGCTGGACCCGGCCAGCGATTACCGGGTTGTGTTCCTCAGTGTCGACCCGGGCGAAACCGCTGGCGATGCGCGCCAGGCGAGCGACATGCTGCGCGCCATGGACGCTGGCGCCGCCGCGCGCATTGCGCGCTGGACGTTCGCCACGGCGGCGCCGGACACGATCGCATCGCTGACCGCCGCGGTGGGCTTCCGTTACTACTTCGACGCAGGCATCCAGCAGTACGTGCATCCGGCCGGACTGGTGATCGTCACCCCGGACGGGCACATCGCGCAGTACTTCTTCGGCGTGGATTATGCGCCGGACGCACTGCGCCTGGCCCTGGTGGACGCCTCCGGTGGCCGGCTGGGCAACGTGATCGACCAGTTCGTGTTGCTGTGCTGCGGCTACGACCCGGCCACCGGTCGCTACAGCCTGCTGGTTTCCCGGATCATGATCGTGCTGGGCTCGCTGTTCGTCTTCGCCCTGGGCATCGGGGTCTACCGGTTGGCACGGAGGACACGATGAACGGCCTACCCAGCGGTTCCACCTTCGCTCCCGGCATCGACGGGCTGTTCTACACCCTGCTCGGCGTCAGCACGCTGGTGGTACTGGGGGTGTTCATCACGATGATCGTGTTCACCGTGCGTTTCCGCCGTGGCCGACAGGTGGACCGCAGCGGCGAATCGCACCGCGAACTGGGCATCGAGCTCACCTGGACACTGGTGCCGTTCGCGCTGTTCATCGGCCTTTTCGCCTGGAGCATCGTGCTGTGGGTACACATGCGCACCCCACCGCGGGACGCCCTCACCATCTACGTCGTCGGCAAGCAGTGGATGTGGGAGTTCGAGCATCCTGGCGGCCAACGCGAGATCGACACGCTACACCTCGCCACCGGTCAGCCGGTGCGGCTGGTGATGACGTCCCAGGACGTAATCCATGATGTGTCCATTCCCGGCTTCCGCGTGAAGCAGGACGTCTTGCCGGGCCGGTATACGGACCTGTGGTTCGAGCCGACGCGGGCTGGAACCTACGAATTGTTCTGCGCGGAATTCTGCGGCACCGACCATTCACGGATGGGCGGGACGGTGATCGTGCAGGATCCGGCGGCACATGCACGCTGGCTGGCGGAACACGCCAGCGGCACGCTCGCCATGCGCGGCAAGGCATTGTTCACGCGCTACGGCTGTGCCGGTTGCCACGAGACCGGGTCCGCCGTGCACGCACCGCGCCTGGAAGGACTGTACGGCTCCACCGTGCCACTGGCCGATGGCCGCCAGGTACAGGCCGACGAGCGCTATCTGCACGACGCGATCGTGCTGCCGGCCAGTGAAGTCGCCGCCGGCTATGCGCCGGTCATGCCCAGCTACAAAGATCGTATCGACGAAGCGGACATCCTCGCGCTCGTCGCGTACCTGAAGACCCGGGGACAGGACAGGGAGACGACCCATGACGCGCGCTGAGCACGAGCCGCCGAGTTACCTGACGGATGGCAACACGTTGCGCTCGTGGCTGTTCACCCACGACCACAAGCGCATCGCCATCCTGTATGCGGTATCCATCACGTTCTTCTTCTTCCTCGGCGGCCTGGCCGCCGCGCTGATACGGCTGGAACTGGCCACGCCTGCGGGTGATGTCATGACGGCGGAAACGTACAACAAGACCTTCACCTTCCACGGCGTGGTGATGGTCTGGTTCTTCCTCATACCCTCCATTCCCAACACGCTGGGCAATTTCCTGCTGCCGCTGATGATCGGCGCGCGCGATGTGGCTTTTCCGCGGCTGAACCTGTTCAGCTGGTACCTCTACCTGGCCGGTGGCCTGTTCACCATTGCCTGCCTGCTGCTCGGAGGGGTCGACACGGGATGGACCTTCTACACGCCGTTTTCGACGATGTTCTCCAACTCCCATGTGATGCTGACGGTAGTCGGCGTTTTCATCGTGGGGTTCTCCTCGATCCTGACCGGCCTGAACTTCATCGTCACCATCCACACCCTGCGTACGGAGGGCATGACCTGGTTCCGCCTGCCGCTGTTCGTCTGGGCGATGTACGGCGTGTCGCTGGTGATGATGCTGGCCACGCCGGTGCTGGCCATGACGCTGTCGCTGATCGCCGTGGAACGCCTGTTCGGCGTCGGCATCTTCGATCCGGCGCTGGGTGGCGATCCGCTGCTGTTCCAGCATTTCTTCTGGTTCTACTCGCACCCCGCCGTCTACATCATGGTGCTGCCTTCCATGGGCGTGGTCAGCGAGCTGATCACCGCCAGCGTGCGTCGCAAGATCTTCGGCTATCGCTTCATGGTCTACTCGATCATCGGCATCGCCGTGCTCGGTTTCCTGGTCTGGGGCCACCACATGTTCGTGGCGGGCCAGTCGATGTACGCCGGCATCGTCTTCTCGATCCTGAGCTTCATCATCGCCGTGCCCTCCGCCATCAAGGTGTTCAACTGGACGGCCACGCTCTACAAGGGCGACATCGCCTTCGGCGCGCCGATGATCTATGCCCTGGGCTTCGTCGGCCTGTTCATGCTCGGCGGCCTCACGGGTCTCTTCCTCGCCGCTACGGCGCTGGATGTGAACCTGAGCGACACCTACTTCGTGGTCGCGCATTTCCACTACATCATGGTCGGCGGGGCCGTGATGGCTTACCTGGGCGGCATCCACTTCTGGTGGCCCAAGGTCACCGGTCGCCTTTACTCCGAGGCCTGGGCGCGGTTCGCCGCCATTCTGATGTTCCTGGGTTTCAACCTGACCTTCTTTCCGCAGTTCATCGCCGGTGCCGAAGGCATGCCCCGCCGTTACCACGAGTACCCGGCGGAGTTCGGCCTGCTCAACGTGCTGTCGTCGGCGGGGGCCGTGCTGTTGGCCGCGGCCTACCTGCTGCCCGTGGGCTATTTTCTGTGGTCGTTCCGCTATGGGGCGGTCGCCCCGGCGGATCCATGGGGCGCCGAAGGGTTGGAATGGAAGACCGCGTCGCCTCCGCCCACCCACAACTTCGATCGGCCGCCCGTCGTCACGGACGGTCCGTACGCCTACAAGCACCCATGACCGGCAGCGTTGTCCAGCCCGCCGAACCGTTCGACGACACTTCGCAGCAGCGCGAGGCGGCGACCCTGGGCATGTGGGCTTTCCTCGCCACGGAAGTGCTCTTTTTTGGCGTGCTGTTCGCTGCCTATACCGTGATGCGCCTGCTTCATCCGGATGCCTTCGCGGCCGGCAGTCGCCATACCGACCTCATGCTGGGCACCGCGGAGACCGGCATGCTGCTGCTGAGCAGCTTCACGGCGGCCCTGGCCGTCCGCGACGTGCAGGTCGGCGCCGCGCGCCGCGCCGCCGTCCTGCTGTTCACGACGGCCCTGCTGGGCGCGTGTTTCCTGGCCGTCCATGCAGCGGAGTACCACGCGGACTACCGCGCCGGTGTCATACCCGGAATCCGCTATGACGAGGTGGGCGCTATCGCCGGACCCCAGCAGATGTTCTTCCTGCTGTACTACGTGACCACCGCCTTCCATGGCCTGCATGTCACCGTAGGCGTCATTCTCCTGGGCCTCATGGCGCGCCGCGTGCGCCGGGGTGTCTACCCGCCCGAGGGGTACTGGCCGGTCGACATCGCGGTGCTTTACTGGCACCTCGTCGATATCGTCTGGATCTTCGTCTTTCCGCTGTATTACCTGGTGAACCGCGCATGAGCGAACGGCCACCGTCCCTCGCCACGCATCTGGGCGCGCTGGTCGCACTGGGCGGGTTGCTGATCCTGAGCGTCGTGATGGCGCGCTTCCGCCTGGGGCTCATCAACGTGATCGCCGGCCCCGCCATCGCCGCGCTCAAGGCGCTGGTGGTGCTACTGGTCTTCATGCGACTGCGCGGCAGCAAGCCGGCCATCTATTTCGCCGCCAGCTTCGGCATCCTCTGGCTCGCCATCCTGTTCGGCCTGACGCTGGCCGAAGTGCTCACCCGGACGCCGGTGGTCGTGCTGCCGTGATCCGGCCAGCGCATCGGTCTTCGCGTGGCGCTTACCGCCGCCGCGCTTTGCTACGCATTCCATCGACGGGAGACCACCCATGGACCACGCCTTCGACCTTTCCGCGCCCTGGTGGAGCTATATCGTGCGGGGTGTCATTACCTACATCGGCCTGCTCGTGCTGATGCGCCTCGCCGGCAAGCGCAGCTTCGGCGAGATGTCCGCGTTCGACGTCATCGTGATCGCGCTGGCCGGCGGCACGCTGCGTACCGCCATCATCGGCGACGACCACGGCATGATCGGGCCCTTCCTGGGCGTGGCCGCCATCCTCGCCACCGACAAGGCTATCGCCTGGGCGTCCGCGCGATCGAGGATCTTCAATCGCATGGTGGAAGGATTCCCTGCCCTGCTGATCCGCGACGGCCAGCGCGACGCGCAGGTACTGCGCCGGCACAACCTGCCCGATGCCGCGCTGGATCGCGCGCTCCACGGCGCCGGGCTGGTCAAGGACGAGGATGTCCAGACGTCCTGGCTCGAGCCGAACGGCAAGATCACGCTGGTGCGTCGTTCCACCGACGGCCAGGCGTGACCCGCCGTGACCCGGGCGCGCGCAGCGGTGGCTGAACGGTGCCGCCGCACTCGCAAGAAGTTACCGACCGTCGTCGATACACTGCCGCAGAAGCCGCCTGAACTTTCGCTCGCGCGGCGAATCGAACCGCCATCCTGCCCTTGCGGATACACCATGAAAAAGACGTTACTCGCCTTCGCGTTGTTCTCCGTCGCCCTGGCCGCAACCGCCGCCGATTCCCCCAAGGATGTCCAGGCGCTGATCGCCCGCGGCGACTACTCCGGTGCCGAGGCGATGCTGCGCCAGGCGGTCAGCGAGCATCCGCAAAGCGCCAAGGCGCACTATGTCCTGGCCGAGGTGCTGGCACACGAAGGCAACATCGGCGATGCCAAGGCGGAAGCGGGCAAGGCCGCCACACTCGATCCGGCCATCCGCTTCACCGATCCCACCCGCTTCGAGCAGTTCCAGAGCAAGTTGAACCAGGCGCTCGCGCCCGAGTCGTCCCCGCGCACATCGGCACGCCAGGCGACCTATGGCGCCCCGGCCCCGGTGGAGGCAACGCCGCGGGCGAGCTCGTTTCCCCTGACGGGTCTGTTGGTGATCGGTGGCGTGATCGCGTTGATCGCGTTCCTGTGGTCCCGCCGTCGCCGTGCTGTCGCGCCACCGTTCCCCAATGCCCCTTATGGCACCCCGCAGCAGCCGCCACCGCCGCCGTACGGCGGTTACCAGGGCTATGGCAACAACTATGCTCCGCCGCCGACCTCGTCGGGTGTCGGCGCCGCCGTCGCCGCCGGCGTGGGCGGACTGGCCGCGGGCGCCTTGCTCGACGAGGCTTTCCGTTCGCATCGCGGCGAAGAGCAGGTCCGCGATGCCGGTTTCATGGGTGGCGGCAACGAGGCGCCCCAGCCCTCGCAGCAGGCCTATGACGACCTGCGCGACGAGCCCATCGACATGGGCAACAACGACAGTTCATGGGACCAGGGTGGTTCTGACGACAGCGGGAGTGACGACAACCAGTGGTGATGGTGCGTCCATGAGTCCCCTGTAGAACACAATACGCCATGGCGCTTTTCCGGCCGACCCCTGTGCTAGGTTTAGCCGGCAGGGGGCGAAACACCGGGAGTAGCGAGAGATGTCTGTCATCCATCGAGCGGGCCGTCACGGCCTGTGGGCAGGGTTGTTCGGTTGTGTGGTCGCTTGCGGCGCGTCGGGCGCCATCGCGGCCACGTCGCCGGGATTCAATGTCGGCTCCGCGAACGTTGCGATCGCCGATCCGCCGGTACCCCGGCCACCGGGCAAGGCGTGCACGGTGCAGCTCTTCAGCGGTTTCACCTTCCGCGATTTCTCCGACCATCCCTACAGCTATGCGCCACCGACCGGCTGCGGTACGTCGTGGTCGAAGGTGGTGCTGGAAGCAGACTTCTCGGTCACCGCAGGCCGCCAGTTCGATCGCACCGCCTCGGTGTGGCTGGGCGGGGCCAATGTCTATTTCGGTACCACGCAGGAGCCCTCCGCCACGGTGTCGCCCAGCTGGCATATCGAGCGCGACGTCAGCGACTTCGCCAGCCTGCTGCGAAACCCGCAGACCGGTCAGGCGATCCTCGGCAACGTGGTCGACGGGACATACACCGGCGTGATCAGTGGATCGGCGCGGCTGGTGTTCTATCCGGCCAACGTCCTCGCGCCGAAAGTGGATGCCCCCGATGCGGTTTTCCCGCTGTCCGACGGAACAGCCGGCGGCACCGTCGCACTGAACACCGGCACCGACCAGCTGTCGCGCACACTCACGTTGCCGACCAACATCGAGCGCGCCTACCTCGATGTATTCGCCCAGGGCCAGGGTGGCGACGAGTTCTGGTATTCCTGCGTGCCCGATGCACAGAGCACCGAGGCCCAGAGCTGCGGTGGCGGGGCCTATCGTGAGGTGCAGGTGTCGATCGACGGACAACCCGCCGGCGTCGCGCCGGTGTATCCGTGGATCTTTACCGGAGGCATCGATCCCTACATGTGGCGCCCGACGCCGGGTGTGCAGACGTTGAACTTCCTGCCGTACCGCGTCGACCTCACCCCGTTCGCCGCCCTGCTCAACGACGGCAAGCCCCATGCGCTCGCGATCGGGGTGACCGGCGCCAACGGCAACTTTGCCGTGACCGGCAACCTGTTCGTGTACCAGGATCCGCATCGCAAGGTACTCACCGGCGCGGTGACTGCCAACACGCTGGCCGGCCAGCCGGCGGTGGCGTCCGTGGACAATCGGCTCACCGACAACGCGGGCGTGATCGGCGGCGCCATCGCCACCCATGCCTCGCGCAGCTTCCGCACCGCCGGCTACGTGGATACCTCACGGGGCAGGATCGTCACGGATGTGAACCAGACCGTGGCCTTCGACAATACGCAGTCGTTCGCCATCGATCCGTCGCGTTACCTGCAAGGCATCGACCAGCTGACCACCGTGGACAGCACCACGAAGACCCGCCAGGGGCCGTTCGGCATCGCCGTCACCACCGAGACGCATGTCGATTATCCGTTGAAGGCAAGCTTCGGCACGACGTTCGATGGTGCCGGCAACGTCACCGGCGCGCCCAGCGCAGTGACGCAAGGCTTCTCCCGATCGTTCGTGAAGAAGGTGGGCGGCCTGGTGCTCTACCGCAGCGACGTGGACAACAGCATCGACACGGCGGACACCCTCGCCTTTACCAACGGCGCGGTGTCGGGCCATAGCGGCCAGCGCAGCACCCAGGTGTTCCGCTTCAAGGACAACCTGGGCAGTTGCTACGGCCGTGACGTCGTGACTGCGGCGGGCGTGCTCAGTGCGGCGACCGACGGCGGCGACTGCGCACGGGGCCGCAACACGCTGCTGTGGTTCACCCATCCGGACAGCTCGCCGGATACGTCGCGCACGGAAGATCCGGGCCTGTTCTGATCCATGCGAACGTCGTGGCCGACCCGCTTCCACGGCGAGCCGGCCACGCCGCCAGCCAGCGGACCTATAATGGCGGTTTAGTCCGTATCGGTACCCGCCCGAGCATGTCCAAACTGAAGAGCAACCAGGTCCTCGTGACCATCGGCACCGCCTGCACCCTGTCGGCCGTCGGCTCCACCGAGACCTATCAGGCCCTCGTGGCCCACTCCGACGAATTCCTGCCGCTGGCGGCCTTCGATGCCGGCCTGGTGACGCTCGACCCGGAAGCCGCCCATGCGGCGGATGGCATGCGCTGGACGCATGGCGACCACGCCGGGCAACCGGCGACGATGGACGAGCTGCGGCGGCTGCATGGGGATGCCCTGCGCGCCAACAGTGGCATCCGCCATGTACCGCATGTGCGTGAACTGGCCCCGCGTGTCGTCACCGACATCGCCGCCCCCTTGCCGCACGACCTGGAAACCGTGGGCCTGCGCCGCCTGGCCGGCCTGCGCTACGAGGACATCCGCGCGTCGAAGCTGAAGGACATGCACGGCCTGTTCCAGGACGATCCGCTGCTCAGCCCTTCCCTCCAGGCGCAGTTGTTCGCCTATGGCGCGTTGGGTGCGCTGGCGGGCCTGCCGCGACCGTTGTCTGAACTGGTCCCCGATCCCTTCGGTTTCCGCGTGGCCTCGGCCACCGCCTTCGGTGGCAACGAGGCGCTGGGCCAATGGCTGCGCCCGGATGCGCCGCTGCCGGAGGAAGGCTTCCCGAAGGACACCTTCGCCGTGCGCCTGGCGCATTCGCTCGGCTCGCACGGACCTGCGCTCGTCTCCACGATGCTTGCGCCCGCGTACAGCATCAGCCGCGTATTGAAGAATCCGGAACTGCGCGAGTCGCTCCGCTCCGACGAAGTGGGTTTCATGCGCGTACCGCAGGCACCGCTCACCGCGGTGGGCGCGTGCGCGTCCAGCCTGGTGGCGCTGGCCGACATCGCGCCGCAGTTGCTGTTCGACTACCCCGGATTCCAGAAACCGAAGATGGTGCTGCTGACCGCGGCGGACGCGGCGCTGCAGCCGCGCTTCGGCATCCTCGAGGCGTTCGGTGGCGGCGCGCTGATGACCGGCGAGAAGCTGGCCGCCAAGAACGCCGCGCACGACGACGGCAACGTGCGCAGCGTCCACGACGCGCTCGCCCCGTTCGATGTGGACGCCGACGGCACGGTGGTCGGCCATGGGGGCTCCGGTTTGCTGGTCACCACGCTGGCCTTCGCACTGGACCAGCAGCTGGATATCACCTCGATCATCGTCGGCTGGGGCCAGAGCGCCGAAGCCGGCGGCAAGGCGCACTTCGCGGGCGTGGGCTTCGGCGGCGAGAACGCGCTGGTGCAGGCCCTGGACATGGCGTTCGTGGGCCACGGCTATGGCGTGCACGATTTCCACTACCTCGCCGCGCATGCCACGGGCACGCGCACCAATTCCAAGACCGACCTGGCGACGGCGCTAGCGGGCCTGCGTGGCGCCGCGCAGCGGCAGGATATGCAAGGCGAATTGCCGCGCCTGGTGGTCGGCACGCCCAAGGCGGTCGGTGACGGACACACCATGGGGGAGACGGGGCTGAAGGCACTCTCGCAGGCGCTGCAATTCGTGCTCGGTCGCAAGGCGCCGGGCGTGCCTACCCTGCGCCGCCTGGACCCGGACCTGGCCGATGTCGCCGGACATTTCCAGCTGCACGCGCAGCCGTCGGAAGGCAACGCCAACGGGGGCGCCATCTGCGCCACGCAGGGTTTCGGTGGCTACAACGGCGCGGTGGCGCTGCGATCGGCCACGCCGGAGGCCCTGGCAAAGTACGACTGCGATCCCGCCGCCTTGCAGGCCTACCTCGAAGCGTGGCCCACGCTTCGCCGCGAACGCGAGGCGCGGGAGCGCAGCGCACGTCGCAGCCCCGCGCTCGCGTTGAACATGGCCGAACGGCATCGCTGGATCGGGCTTGAGTAAAGCCTCACTGATAAATGCCATTGCCGTAAACGCTTAAGCCTTACCGAAATCACGTAAAACGCGTCGCATCCACGGCCTATACCTGAATAGCATTTCCGCTTTTCAAGGTTGTTTATGGTTCTGGCGAGACATGTCAGAGGGGTGTCTCTGATCGAGGTCTTGATGGCGGTACTGGTCTTCACGGTCGGCCTTCTCGGCTTGTCCAGCCTGCTCATCGTATCGTTTCGCTCCAACCAGGTCGGGTACCAGCGCACCCAGGCGGGGTTCATCGCGACGAGCATGGCCGACCGCATGCGCGCCAATCCGCTGGGCGTCTGGGCCGGCGGCTACAACTCGTCGTCGTATCCGATCGACGGTACCCAGGCCTGCACGGCCACGACAGCCTGCACGCCCGCCAAACTCGCGCTACGTGACCAATACCTGTGGAGCAGCCAGCTGCGGGCGTTCCTGCCCAACGGCAAGGCGTCCATCGCGTGCACCAACGGCGCGACGCCGGATACGGCCCAGCTGGCGGTCAGGCCGCCGTACGCAGGCAATTGCGTCATGCTTATCAGCTGGACGGAGCGCAACGCCGGCGACAGCGACCACCAAGGGGTCGACACCCGTACGTTCGTCTGGAACTTCCAGCCATGACGCGGCTGTCGCGGGGATTCTCGCTGGTCGAACTGATGATCGCGATGGCGTTGGGCCTCATCGTGGCCGGCGGCATCGTCAGCGTGGTGCTGGCCACCTCCGCCAGCAGCGTCGTGCAGACGCAGCTGGCCAAGCTGCAGGAAGAAGGACGATTCGCGGTCGCCTCGCTCACCGCGGACCTGCGCATGGCCAACGCGCAGTACTGCTCCAACGTCGGCGGGCAGTCGTCGCCCCTCTCAAACGGCGTGATGTCGCTGGATCGCTACCTGCGCGCGCCGCAGGTGCTGGTGTCCGGCGCTACGCTGCAGGCCGCCCTTGCCGACAACGGCACGAAGTGGGGCAGCACCAGCGGCAGCAATACGTATCCGGTCGCGCCCATCGCCGCGTTCACCCTGCCCGCCTTCCTGGCGCTGCGGGGCTACGACTGCACCGTGAGTTCCTGCACTCCCGACGACCCGAGCGTGGCCGGGCTTCCCGCGCAGGGCAAGACGATCGGCAATCGCGTGCCGGGCAGCGCGGCCATCACCCTGCGCTACCTCGACGGCACTCGCGGCTGGTCGCTGGACGGTATCAACAGCACCGTGACCCTGAGTGGCAACGCAGTGGCTAGCATCGCCGTCACGCCGCAGACCGGCGAGCCGCCGTTGACCTCGTACGTCGCCGGCGACCTGATGATGCTGGCCGACTGCAACGCGGCCCAGGTGTTCTCGGCCACGCTATCCGGCAAGACGTTCACGCCGGCGACCAACCTTGCCAGTGTGATGCGGCCTTCCGGCGTCTCGCCGAAACTGTTCGACTTCAACCGCGACATGCGTACGGTGTCCTATTACCTGCAGGTGGTGAGCGACAACAACGGCAACACCACCGGCGCGCTGATGAAGCGGGTCAACGGGGTGGCCGCCGAAGTGGTCAGGGGCGTGGAGCGTCTCGACTTCCTCTACGGCGTGATGGATGCCGCGGGCAACACCAGCTACCGCACCGCGGCGCAGATCGACGGGGCCACCACCTGCGCCTCGTCGACGGTGAGCATTGCCGGTAGCGACCCGGGCTGCATGTGGCGATCGGTGCAGAGCATCGAGATCCACCTGCTCATGACCGGGCAGATCCCGCTGTATTCCCTGAAGCCGACCGATCTGCAGTATCAGTACTACGGCGACCCCGCCGTGGCGGGCGCCGCCGCCCCGGGCAACGCCGCCCGTGCGGTCATGCCCAGCCAGCAGGGCTTCGACGATCATGTGCTGCGCCGCGAATTCTCCACCGTGGTTTCCGTACGGAACTACAACCCATGAGGCGGCAGCGTGGCGCGGTACTGGTGCTGGCCATGGTGTTCCTGCTGGTGCTCACCATCGTGGCCATCAGCACGTCGGGCCGATCGCTGCTGCAGGAGCGCATGGCCGGGGCGATGCGCAACGCGCAGCAGGCCGAGTGGTCGGCCGAGAACGCCCTGCGCGGCGTGGAGTGGAACATCTTCAACGGCGTCGGCGTGGCCTGCTACAACTCCAGCAACCCGTCGACGATCAGCGGCAAGGTATCGGCGTTCCGGCAGTCGTCGGTGTGGCTGGTGGATGGCGCAACCGAATACAAGGGTGCCGGCGTGGCCGTGGACTACACGACCAAGAGCACCGATCCCGCGCTGTCCACCGCCGTGCTGGCGCGCAACCCCTGGTACATCGTCGAGCTGCTGGGCCAGGACCTGGCACCGAACACCGGCACCAGCACGGCGAAGGAAGCCGGATCGTCCGCGTCGGCCACCGCCAAGTTCTATCTCTACCGGATCACCGCGCGTGCCAGCGGTGGCAGTCCCAACACCCTGCGCGTGGTCGAGACCACGTTCGTCACCCCCAACCTCCTCGCGTGCACACTGAGTTGACGATGCCCATGACGGCAAGCCCGCACTTCGCCCGCCGCCTGCGCCTCGTCGCGCTCTGCCTGATCGCGGCATGCAGCCTGCTGGCGGGCGTGGCCGCCGCGACCACGGTCACCGTCAGCCGCACGCCGCCGGGCGTCACCTCGAAGGTCGCACCCAACATCGTGGTCACCTTCGACGACTCAGGTTCGATGAACGCCACCTCCATCCCCGATGCGATGGATGGCTTCTACGACAAGAAGTACTACTACTCGTCCAACGGCAACCCGATCTATTTCGACCCGAAGGTCACCTATGTCGTTCCACCGGACGCCAGCGGCGTGCCCCTGGGCACACCCAGCTACACCGCCGCCTGGCGCGACGGCTACTGCGCCAACACGCTGACGAAGACCTGCTGGTCGCCCAACACCGGCACGTACCTCGCGCCGGTAGTCGTCGACCTGAGCAAGGCCTTCTACGCCGGTTTTCTCGCCAATACGCTGGCCGGCAACTCGCCGTGCTCGCGCAACGCGAACGAGACTATCACCTGGTACACCACCGGAGGGCGTACCGGCTGCCAGCAGCTGGACATTCCCGCGTCCGTGCGCGGAACGACCACCGGCAGCACGACGACGACCACGTCCACCACCACCACGTGCACGTTCCTCGGCTGCCCCGCGGCCTTCATCGGTTTCAGCGGCACGCGCACGGTGACCAACAGCGACGGCAGCGTGAGCGTGTGGACCTGCACCTCGCCTCTGGTCGTCCTGACCAGTTGCACCACCGTGACCACGGTGACCATCACCGTCACGACCACGACTACCGACACCGGCGGCTTCTACTACGTTTGCACCTCGCCCGCCGTCGAGTCCAGTTGCACCTATCACCTGGTCGCCAACGAGTCGGCGGCCATCCAGCAGAACTTCGCCATCTGGTACAGCTACTACCGCTCGCGCAATCTCAACGCGCGCGCCGCCGTAGGTCGGGTATTCGGTAGCCTGGCCGACGGCTCGGTACGCGTGGCATGGCAGACGCTGCAGTCACAGTCGGCCAGCGGCAGCTACAACGCGTCCGGTGTCTATGCCGGAGCGTTCTACGGTCCGCTCGCCTCGACCAGCAAGATCCTGGAGCTGACCAACGCACCCACCGGGTGCACCACGACCAGTACGGCGGATACCTGCTGGCGCAGCCAGTTCATGAACTGGCTGTACGGCGCGCCGGCCAGCGGCGGCACGCCCACCCGCGTCGCCACGCAGACGGCAGGCGAGTTCTACAAGCGTCGCCTGACCACATCGCCAGCGGCGCAGGATCCCTACTGGAACGGCAGCACCAGCACCCCCGGCGAGCTGACCTGCCGGAAGAACTTCAACATGCTGGTGACCGACGGCTTCTGGAACGGCGACAGCCCGGCCAAGGCCACGCCCAGCGACAACGTATCGCTCACCCTGCCGGACGGCACCACCTATGCCACCTCTGGTACGCCGTCCACGGTGTACTGGAACCAGACGGGCACCACCGACCCTTCGCTCGCCGACATTGCGTTCTCCTACTGGGCGAACGACCTGCGACCGGACCTCGGCAACAACGTGCCTCCGTACTATGCCGACCTCACCACCGGTATCGCCGGGCCGTCCACCACCGTGAACTCCACCACGCCGGGCAGCAACACCGAGGTGTACTTCAATCCCGCCAACGATCCCGCCAACTGGCAACACATGTCCCAGTACATGGTGACCATGGGCATTTCCGGGAGCCTCAACTACCCCGGCGACTATGTGTCGCTACGCAAAGGCACGAAACAGTGGCCGACGCCGGATACCAACGGCGGCGCGAACAACATCGACGATACCTGGCATGCCGCGATCAACAGCCGCGGAGGCTACTTCAGCGCGGCCGATCCCACCTCGCTGGTCAACAGCCTCACGACGATCCTGTCCTCGGTCATCGCCAGCAGTTCGAGCTCGCTTACGCTGGCGCTGAGCACCAACGTGCTGACCACCAACGCGATCGCCTATTACGCCGGCTACAACACCACCGACTGGAGCGGTTCGCTGCTGGCGCGCGCCATCGGCTCCAATGGTGCGGTCGGCAGTACGCTGTGGTCGGCGGGCGACCTGCTGACCGCGCGAATCGTCGGCAGCGATCCGCGGCTGATCGTCACCGCCACGGGTCCGGGCACGGGTACCGCGCAGGCCCTGGCCTATACGACGATGACGACGGCGCAGAAGGCCATACTCGACTCCTACGACGGCAGTGGATCGATAGCGACGGCGGACGGCCTGGGCTCGCGGCGCGTGGACTGGCTCGGTGGCGTACGCACCCTGGAAGGCAGCACCTTTCGCACGCGCACAACGCTGCTGGGCGCGATCTTCAGCTCGCAACCGGCCTACGTCGGCGCGCCCGACAGTGGCTATAGCGATACCTTCCCCGCCGGCTCGCCCGAGGCCAAGGCATTGGCCGCCGACGGGACGACCAGCTATTCGGCCTTCCTCAGCCGATGGGCGACGCGTCCCGCCGCCGTCTATGTCGGCGCAAACGACGGCATGCTGCATGCCTTCGATGCGCGTATCGCCGGCACCAGCGGCGCCCAGCCCGGCCGGGAACTGTGGGCGTACATTCCGGCCAGCGTCTACCCGAACCTTCCCGCACAGAGCCGGCTGAGCAACTTCACCTTCACGCCCACAGTGGACGGCAGCCCGGTCACCGGCGACGTGTTCTTCAACGGTGCCGACAGCCAGAGTAAATCGACCGCCGGCTGGCACACGCTGCTGGTCGGTTCGCTACGTTTCGGCGGCCGCGGCGTGTTCGGCGTGGACATCACCGATCCGTCGGCGTCGACACTGGGCACCACCAGCGCCGTGGCGTCGAAAATCCTCTGGGAATTCAATAGCGACAGCATTTCCACCGTGGGCACGCCGGCCAACCTGGGGTATACGTTCGGCACGCCCGTGATCACGCGCGTCGCCTTCACCAACACCGACAAGTCGGTGGGTCGTTGGGTGGTGCTGGTGCCGGGCGGCTATTTTCCGGATGGCAGCACGGCCACGGCGGCCGGCAACACCTATAGCTCCCTGTTCGTCCTCGACGCCCAGACCGGCACGCTGCTGAAGGAGATCCGCACGCCCTCGGGCAGCGGCAGCACCGCCAGCCACGGACTCACCACCCCCGCGGTGGGCGATTACGACGGTGACCAGGTAGCCGATGTGGCTTTCGCCGGTGACCTCGACGGCAATATCTGGCGCATCGATCTCTCGGCGGCGACGCTGGGCGCGACCGCCGGGTCACAAGGCGTCAGCCTGCTGTTCAAACCCGCCGTGGCCAACGCGCAATCGGTGACCACGTCGCCGCGTCTGCTGGCCGATCCCACCTCGTCCAATTTCCTGGTGGTGTTCGGTACCGGGCGCTACCTGAGCACCGCCGACACCGCCGATACGACGCAGCAGGCCTTCTACGGGCTGCGCGAGCCGGGCACGACGGTCGGCACACCGATCACCGTGGCCGCCGGCAACCTGGTGATGCAGTCGATGACCCTGGACAAGACCAGCGGCGCGATCGGCGTCACCGGCAACGCCGTACCCGCGGGCAAGTCGGGCTGGTACCTGCCGCTGTCCAGCGTGGCCGGCGAACGTGTCGTGGTCACGCCGGCACTGGATTCCAGCAACAATACGGTGACCTTCAGCACGCTGATTCCCACCGCCAGCGACCCCTGCACGACATCGAGCTCGGGCTCGGTCATCGCCCTGGACGGCACCACCGGCGGCGCGGCGTTCGGCGTGTCGATCGGCACCGCGGTGACCTTCGGGCAGGGCTACACGCTGGCCGGTGCGCAGGTCAGCGGGGCCGCCAGTTCCGGTGCCTTGTACACGGCGGCCAGCCTCAGTGGTGGCACCTCCTATCTGCCCGGCCAGGTCACCGCGTCCGGGGCGACGGCCGGCACCAGCATCCCCACCGCGCGTCGCCGCTCGTGGCGCGTACCCAACAGCGGTAACTGATATGCACACGTTCCGACATCGCCGCGGCTTCACCCTGCTGGAACTGATGATCGTGCTGGTCGTGATGGCGATCCTCGCGGCCATCGCCGTGCCTTCGTACACCAAATACGGGTACCGGGCACGACGCAGCGACGGCCAGAAGCTGCTGATGAGCATCGCCAACGCGCAGGAGCGCTATTACGCCCTGCACAACGCGTACGCGGACCTGGCGACGATCGGTTATGCGGCATCCACTACGGCAAATTCCGAAGCGGGCTATTACACGGCATCGGTCACCGTGACCGCAGTGGCATCGCTGGATGCCCAGGCCTATACCGCTACCGCCACGCCCGTTCCCCAGGGCGCGCAGGCGCGCGATGTCTGCGGCGCGCTGTCCCTGACCAGCACGGGCGTCAAGGCGCCCGCCGGCACGACCAGCAACGGCACATGCTGGTGAAACGCATGCGCACGCGACGACAGGCTCGGCACCGCCAGCATGGCTTCAGCCTGCTGGAGCTCGTGGTGGCGATCGTCGTCGCGGCGATCCTTGCCGCCCTGGCCGTGCCGTCGTTCCGCACCATGGTGCAGAAGCATCGCCTGCGCGCCGCGACGGACAGCCTGCAGGCAGCGGTGCAGTACGCACGCACCGAGGCCGTCGTGCGCGCCAATTACGTGTCGGTATGCGCCAGCGCGGACGGGGCCACGTGCTCGGCCAGCAATCGCTACGACACCGGCTGGCTGGTTTACGTGCACCCGGTGGCAACCACCACGGCGACCGATGTCTACACGGCTAACTCGTCGGCCGGCATGCAGCTGCTGCGCACGGCGACTGCCTTCAACGGGATCTCCGCGGTCGCCAGCGACGCCGCCGTGGTGACCTTCGGCCAGCAGGGCCAACTGGTGCCGCTGGCCTCACGCACCAACCCCAGCCAGCCCATGGCCTTCGTGCTGTGCGCCGGTGCCACCGGCACCACCACGGGCGCGAACACCACGGCCGTGCCGGGGTCCCGCATCGGGGTCAGCCCCTATGGCGGCATCGCCTCGACCAAGCTGGCCAGCACGGACGCGTGCACGCCGTAACCCGCTCGCTCAGGCCAGGACGTTCAGCTCGACGGGAATCACCGCATCGCCGCTGATCACCTGCGCCTGGCCGTCCTGCATCATGAACTGGATCTGCATCGTGCGCTGGGTGAGTGCCGCCAGGGCTTCGACGGTGGCGGGCGCCACGTCGACCACCGACACGTTCTTCGTCCGTGCCACGGCTGCGGCCGTCTTCTTCCACCACACCTCCGCGCCACGACCGCTGTAGGTGTAGACGATGACCCGGTTGGCGCGACCTGCCGCGCGACGGATGCGCTGCTCGTCGGGCTGGCCCAGTTCGATCCACAGGTCGACCTCGCCGGTAAGTTCCTTGCGCCACAGGTCCGGTTCGTCGTCGGCGCTGAGCCCCTTGCCGAACACCAGCGCGTCGTCCGCGTTCAGGGCAAAGGCCAGCACCCTCACCATCATGCGCTCGTCGGTTTCCGACGGATGCTGGGCGAGTGTCAGGGCATGGGCCTGGTAGTAATGCCGGTCCATGTCGCTGACCTGCAGGTCGGCCTTGAAGACGGTGGATTTGAGTGCCATGGGGAGTGCGCTTCGCTTCGGGTCAGCCGCAAAGCGTACAGGAAGCCCGGCAGCGCCATGCGTGGGCGGCGTGCCGTGGTTAAAATGACCGACTGCCCGTCGAAGGATACCGTCCGTGCCCCACTACTCCGGCCCGTTGCTGACACGTCCCGTCGTCGAGGCCTGGGATGCGGCACACGCCCGTGGCGAGGACGCCTGGCGCGGCTCGCTGGACCTCGGTCGCTCGGACGACGAGGTGCGCCTGCACGGCGCAACGTGGAGCTGGCGCGGTGGTTCATTCCCGCACCCCGGCAAACTGAAGGACCGCACCATCTACTGGTGGGACGGCGAGGCGTTCGCCCCGGTCTCGCGTTTTGCCGACTCGCTGATCAAGCTCGTTCCCACGCCCTGGGGCGCGCCCACCTTCGAGATCGACGGCATCAAGATGTTGCCGACCGCCAGGGAATCCCCGTTCGACGACGCACGGCGCAAGGTCGCCCTGGTGCAGCCGCGCGGCAAGGTGGTGCTGGATACCTGCGGGGGCCTGGGTTATTTCGCCGCCTGCTGCCTGCAAGACGGCGCGGCACGGGTGGATTCGTTCGAGAAGAACGACGACGTGCTGTGGCTGCGCACGCTGAATCCCTGGTCGCCCGATCCCGATGCCCCGGGCCATGGCGGGCGACTGCGGCTATCGCATGCCGACGTGTCGGTGGCCATCGCGGGCATCGCCGATGCGTCGGTGGACGCGCTGTTGCACGACCCGCCGCGTTTCGGCATCGCCGGCGAACTCTACTCGCAGACGTTCTACGGACAGTTGGCCCGTGTCCTGCGGCGTGGCGGCAGGCTGTTCCATTACACCGGCAGCCCCAACAAGCTCACCAGCGGACGCGACGTGCCGCGCGAGGTGGCGGCACGGCTGGACAAGGCCGGTTTCAGGGCCGAGCCCGCGCTCGATGGCGTGTACGCGACACGCCGCTGACGCGGAACGCGCATCCCGTCGCTGTCGCGGCCCGTATGATCCTCACGACGCCCCCGTCCCCGTGAGGCCCCATGTCCGTTACGTCCGCTCGTCCCGTGCTCGTCCTTGCCGCCTGCGCCCTGGCGCTGCCCGCCGCCGCCATGGAACGTTACGTCGGTACCGCTTACGCGCGCGGTGGCACTGCCGTGCTCTATCGCGAGGTGCACCTGGGCGATGCCTCACGGCATCTCATCGTGTTCCAGTGCCCCGATGGCAAGCCCTTCGCACGCAAGCGGCTGCGCGCCGGCACGATACCGACGCAACCGGACTTCGATTTCACCGATGCGCGCAACGGGTACGAGGACGGCGTACGCGGCGACGGCGCGCAACGTGTCGTCTACGTGCGCCGCGTCGGTGGACAGCGCAGCGAGCAGGCCCTGACGGTACCGCCCGATGCCGTCATCGATGCGGGATTCGACGTGTTCCTGCGCGCCCGCTGGGACCAGGTGGTGGATCGCGGCGCCTCCGCGCCCTTCCTGATGACCGGCAAGGGCAAGTTCTTTCCGGTCAAGGTCGTCGCATCCGGGCGGGAGGGCACGGAGCGACGCATCGCCCTGAAGCTGGACGCCTGGTATGGCTTTGCCGCACCGACGATCGACGTGACCTACACCGAAGCCACACGACGCCTGCGTCGCTACGAAGGGCCGGGTACGATCCGCGACGCACGCGGCAAGCCCGCGGACGTCCGCATCGAGTTCCTGCCAGCCGATCGCACCGAAGGCGTGCCCGACACCGCGTGGGACCAGGCCCTGGCCCTACCCCTCGATGGACGCTGCCCCGCCTGAGCCGAGACGCTCCAGCGCGATGGCGAGCGCTGCCATGGCCAGGGCCCAGGTGACCGCCAGCCACGTATAGCCATGCCACGACGGCGCGGTGAGCAGCACGGTATGCCAGCCGCGCGCCGCACCGGCGTAGGACAACGGCCCGCCGATGGCGCCCAGCAGGGCCGCCGGCCAGGGCCTACCCGCCAGCCACCGCATCGGACCCGGCATGGTCACGGCGAACGCGGCCCACAGGCCGAGGATCCAGCAGGGCGGTCCACCCGGCCACGGTGCCGGCACATCGGCCGCGTAGCGCACGAAGCCCAGCGCGGTGGCTCCGCCATCCACGACAGCACCGAACACGACGGCCAGGCAGGCAAGCCGGAGCATGAGGCGACGCTCGCGCGCCATCGCGACCTGCCAGGCGACGAAGGCCACGGTAAACCCCGAGGCCATCCAGCCGTGTTCGCCACCAGCGGCGATGACCACCGCGAACCACAAGGCTTCGTAAACGATGAAAGTGACGATCGGGGAACGCAGCAAGGGCTTGTCCGGAAGCAAACGTTAGCGTTGTCTACGTGACGGCGCCCGCCAAGGATGCACCCATGGCACGCAGCGGTACAGGTGACGATTGCGGGCGACCCCACGAGGCTGTTAGCGTCCTGTCTCCCGGGGGATAGGCGTTCCATCGCCGTGGTCAACGAGTTCAGGAAAACATCGGCGCTGGTACAGACCATCGGCTTTGCCGTGGGCGTCATCATCGGCGTCGGCCTCGCGGTGGTCCTGTTCCAGGACTACCAGCACCGTGTCCAGGCGGCCCATGCACAGGCGCGGACACTGGCCGATGGTGCGCAGCGCCTGATCGATGCGCGCCTGAGGCAGCTGGAAGTCGCGCTGATGGGTATTTCGGCCAGCGCGCACGACCTGACGCTTACGGTGCCCAACGAGGCGAAGCCCCTGCTGGCGGACAGCCTCAAGGACGCGATCGCGCGCCACGACCAGGTGGAGAGCATCGTGCTGCTCGACCCGGCGGGCCAGGCCGTGGGCCCCGGTGACGGCGAGCCCGCCATCATGCAGTGGATCGGCTCGCCGGCAGCCGGTACCGACCTGCGCATGGGGCCCATCGAGCGACACGGGAAGGGCTGGGTCATTCCCCTGGCCGTGCCGTTCGTGGACGGCGGCTGGCTGCTGGCACGCATGAACCAGGAGGACCTGCAGGATGTCGTCGACAACCTCCACGCGGGGTCGCAGGATGTCGCGACGGTCGTCGACCTGCACGGCACGATCGTCGCCCGCACCGGTAACCATCCCGAGCTGATCGGCAAGCCGGTCGACATCCTGTTCGATCCCCAGGATACGCGTGCGGGCCGCCGTATCAGCCAGGTCGACGGCGTGGATCGCGTCATCTCGCTGGCAGCGCCCGGCCGCTATCCGCTACGGGTGGGCTTCGGTGCGGCCAGTGCCGCCCTCCTCGGCAACTGGTACCCCGTGGTGGCGCTGACCGCCGCGCTGTACCTGCTGTACTGGATCGCACTGTGGTACATCCTGCGCCGGATCGGCCGTGCCGAACGTGATCACCTGCGCTATGTCGGCGAGATCGAAACGGCCGAGCGGCGCTTCCGCATCATCTTCGACAAGAACCCCATGCCGTCCTGGGTGTACGACACCGATACCATGCGCTTCCTGGTGGTCAACCAGGCGGCCATCGATGCCTATGGCTATACGCGGGAACAGTTCCAGGCCATGACCCTGCTGGACATCCGGCCCACCACCGATGCGCGCGCTCTACGGGCGGCCGTCGAGGGACGTGGTGGTGGTGACACCCTCGATAGCCGGCCGTGGACGCACCGCCGCGTCGACGGCAGCCTGTTGCAGGTGCTGGTCCATGGGTCCGACATCGATTTTCCCGGCCACGTGGCCCGGCTGGTGGTGGTCGAGGACGTCACCGAGCGGCTGCGCAACGAACGGGTGCTGCGGCACCGGGCCACGCACGACGCGATTACCGGTCTGCACAATACCGACGCCCTGCTGGACTTCCTCGACGAGGAACGTCGCCGGGCCGGCGGCTACGAGCTGGCCTTCGTGCAGCTGCGCGGGCTGGAACTCATCAGTGACACCTTCGGACAGGCTGTGGGCCAGGATGTGCTGCGGGTCATGGCCGACCGGTTCGCGGCCCTCAAGGGCCCCGGCACGGCCGTCGCCCACCGTCCGGCGGAAACCTTCGTCATGGCGATCATGGACGAAGCCAGGCGCGGCGAGACGCTGGCCGCGCTGATGCGTGCCGTGACCTCGCCCGTCAGCGTGCACGGCATGCTGCACATCCTGGAACCGCGCGTGGGCCTGGCGGTGCATCCCCGCGACGGCGACCGCGCGGAGAAAGTGCTCGGCGCCGCCGCCCTGGCGGCGCAGATGGGCAGCGGCGCGCCCGGCACGTGGCACGTCTTCGAGGCGGCCATGGCCGCCGCGTCCATCAACCGCCTGAAGATGGCGGCGCAGATCCGCAGCGCGCTGGACGAGGACACCTTCACCGTCCATTTCCAGCCCATCGTGCGCAGCAGCGATGGCGACATCGTCAGCATGGAGGCCCTCATCCGTTGGCCGTTGCCGGATGGTGGCTTCGTCGCTCCCGACGTCTTCATCCCGCTGTGCGAGGAAACCGGGCTGATCGTGCCGCTGGGACACCGGGTGCTGCGGGAGGTGGGGCGTGCCTACGTCCGCATGGCACACGCGGGTTTCCCGAACGTCGCGCTCGCGGTGAACGTATCGGCCGTGCAGTTGCAACGCGACGACATCGTGGCAGCGATACGACAGACCATCGCCGAGCAAGACCTGCCACGCGGTGCCATCCAGGTGGAACTGACCGAAAGCGCGGTCATCGGCGACCAGGCACTGCGTGCGATGGAGGCGCTCAGGACGCTCGGCGTCCCCGTGGCGCTGGACGATTTCGGCACCGGGTTTTCCAGCCTCGCCTACCTGCGCGACCTACCCATCGATGCGCTGAAGATCGACCGCGCCTTCGTCGCCGAGATCGACTCGGAGGTGCGCTCGGCATCCGTATGCGAGGCCATCATCACCCTGGGCCGTACGCTGGGGCTGCAGGTGATCGCCGAAGGCGTGGAGCGCGCGTCGCAGGCGGAGTGGCTGGTCGCGCACGGCTGCGATTACCTCCAGGGCTATCACGCCGCCGTACCGATGTCCGTGGACGATGTCATTGTCTTCCTCCAGCATCGACGCAAGGCACCCCGGGCGTAGAATGAGCGTTTTTTGCCGGAGCCTGCCGTGACGTTCCCGTTCTCCCTGGTCATCTTCGATCTCGACGGCACCCTGGTCGACAGCGCCGCAGCCATTGCCGCCGCGGTCAATCGCACGCTCGAGGACTGGAAGCTGCCGCGCGTGGACGATGCACGCATCGTCGACTGGATCGGCGAGGGCTCGCGCCAGCTGATCACCTATGCGTTCCGCGACGCCGGCAGCGAGGCGGACATCGACGCCGTGATGCCGGGCTTTCTCGTGCATTACGCCGAAACCGCGCTCGACGGCGACGCCTATGACGGCGTGGTCGACACGCTGCGGGCACTGCACGACCAGGGCGTGACCCTCGCCGTGTGCACCAACAAGAACGAGGAGTTCGTGCGGCCGCTGCTCGATGCGCGCGGCATGCTGCCCTTCGTCGACGGCATCGCCGGAGGCAACACGCTGCCGCAGCGCAAGCCCAGCGGCGCGCCCCTGCTCCACCTTGCCCGGCAGACGGGGGTCGCCGTGACGGAGGTGCTCATGGTGGGGGATTCGGAAAGCGACGCGCTGGCCGCGCACGACGCGGGCGTGGCCCTGGTGATGGTGAGCTACGGCTACCGCAAATCGCTGGACCTGGCGACAACCGGCGCGCTGGCGGTCATCGATCGCATGCCCGACCTGCTGGACATACTCCGCGACTGACCACGTCAGGCCCCGTTATCCCGCCCGCCTGACAACGACCAGACGGGCGGCACAACGGGGCGGAAGCTTACGCGCCGCGGCTCGGTAGCACCCAGTCCGGGCGGATGAAATGACAGGTGTAGCCATTGGGAAACTTTTCCAGGTAATCCTGGTGCTCCGGCTCGGCTTCCCAGAAGTCGCCGGCAGGCGCCAGTTCCGTCACCGCGTTGCCCGGCCAGAGGCCGGACGCGTCGACATCGGCGATCGTGTCTTCCGCAATCGCCTTCTGCTCGTCGTCGAGGTAGAAGATGGCGGAGCGGTAGCTGAGGCCGCGGTCGTTACCCTGGCGATTGGGCGTGGTCGGGTCGTGGATCTGGAAGAAAAATTCCAGGATCTTGCGGTAACTGAGCACGGCGGGATCGAACTCGATCTCGATGGCCTCCGCGTGCGAACCGTGGTTCCGATAGGTGGCGTTGGGGACATCGCCGCCCGAATAACCCACGCGGGTGGCGATCACGCCCGGCTGCTTGCGGATCAGGTCCTGCATGCCCCAGAAGCAGCCGCCTGCCAGGATGGCGCGCGAGTTCATGCCTCACCCCCGTCACGGGCGGCAAACTGTGCCGCATAGTCCGCATATCCTTCCTTTTCCAGGTCGGCCGCGGGAATGAAGCGAAGCGAGGCGGAGTTGATGCAGTAACGCAGGCCGCCCTTGTCGCGCGGGCCGTCCGGGAATACATGACCGAGATGGCTGTCGGCATGGGTGGAACGCACTTCCGTACGGATCATGCCGTGGGTGATGTCGCGCTTCTCCGCCACGTGCTCGTCCTCGAGCGGGCGGGTGAAGCTGGGCCAGCCACAGCCGCTGTCGAATTTGTCCAGCGACGAAAACAAGGGCTCGCCGGAAACGATATCGACATAGATGCCGGGCGCATGGCTATCGTGGAACGCGTTCTGAAACGGGCGCTCCGTGCCGCTCTCCTGGGTGACGCGGAACTGCTCCGGCGTCAGCCGGGCAAGGGCTTCGGGGGTTTTTCGGTAGTCGGCCATGGGGCACTCCTCGAGGGGGATGGCGGCGTTCCACCGATAATGCGGGCAGCTTGCGTGGATGCAATGGCAACGCGCTGCCCGCTCCTGCCCGGCCCGTTCAGCCGGCGATGTCCTCGATCCAGCGGTGCCCGGCGCGACGGAGCAGCTCACGTGCCGCATCCGGGCCCCAGGTACCCGCCTCGTAGGTGTCGGGGCCCTGCGTGTCGGTCTCCCAGGCTTCGAGGATGGGCGTCACCCAGCGCCAGGCGGCCTCGGTCTCGTCCTTGCGCACGAACAGCGCCGGGCTGCCCTTCACCGCATCCAGCAGCAGGCCTTCGTAGGAATCCCGATAGACCACGCGCGAGGGATCGTTCAACGTCGACAGGGCATCGACCTCTTCCAGGGCGAAGCGGTCGCCCGGCTGCTTGACGAACAGCGGCAGGCGGATGCTCTCGTTGGGCTGGATACGGATGCGCACGCGGCTGCCCGGGCGGGCGTCGCCGAACAGCCCGGCCTCCGCGGCACGGAACTGGATGACGATTTCGGTGAGTTTCTCGGGCATGCGTTTGCCCGAGCGCAGGTAGAACGGCACGCCCTGCCAGCGGGCGTTGTCGATCTCCGCCTTGAGCGCGACGAAGGTCTCCGTCGTGCTGGTCGAGTCGTCGCCGAGTTCTTCCCGGTAGCCCGGCACCGGCTTGCCGTCCTGCTTGCCCTGCACGTACTGCCCGCGCACCACGCTCGTCGCGAGGTGGTCGCGGTCCAGCGGCTTGAGCGAGGTCAGCACGCGCACCTTCTCGTCACGCAGCGCATCGGCTTCCAGCGAGGCGGGGCGTTCCATGGCGACCACGGTCAACACCTGCAGCAGGTGGTTCTGGATCATGTCGCGCAGTGCGCCGGAGCCGTCGTAGTAACCGCCGCGCCCTTCCAGGCCCACCGTTTCCGCCGCGGTAATCTGCACATACTCGATGGACTCGCGATCCCACATGCGCTCGAGCATCGGGTTGGCAAAACGCAGCGCGATGATGTTCTGCACCGCCTCCTTGCCCAGGTAATGATCGATGCGGAAGATCGTGTTCTCGGGGAAGTGGCGGCCGACGCCCTCGTTGACCTTGCGCGCGGTCTCCAGGTCGGTGCCGATGGGTTTCTCCAGCACGATGCGCGAACTGGCGGTGCGCAGGCCCTTTTCGTCGACGTTGCGTGCGATGTCGCCGTAAAGGTCGGGCGCCGTGGCCAGGTAGAACACGCGTACGCGATCCTCGGCGGCATCCTTTTCCAGCAACGACTTCAGGCCGTCCCAGTTGCCGCCGGCTTCCGCGCCGTTGAGGCTGACGTAATGCACGCGCTCGAGGAAGCGACTAACCGTATCGTCGGCGTATTCGTCCTCGCGGATGAATTCCTTCAGGGCCTTCTGCGCGCGTTCGCGGTACGAGGCATCGTCCAGCGGCGAACGCGCCGTGCCCACGATCCGCGCGTCGTCGGGGATCTGGCCCTCGGCGAAACGCCGGTACAACGCAGGCAGCAGCTTGCGCATCGTCAGGTCGCCCGTGGCGCCGAAGATCACGTAGTCGAACGAATCGACGGGTTCGAGCGGGGTCGAAGTAGTCATGGTGCGTATTCCCGGAAGTGTCCCGATCATCAATGCGGCATTGCATCATGGATTCAAGGCCAGCGCACCCCGTTACTGTTGCGCGCCACGCACAAATGTTTTGACCGGCAACCTATGACACACGCGCACCCGTCACCCCCATGCAAGGGGACAGCGGCGGCCATACCGGCGGTCGATCACGGGAAAACAACCATGAGCAAGCTGAAAGACAAGGTCGCGCTGGTCACCGGCGCGTCCAAGGGCATCGGTGCGGCCATTGCACGCACGCTGGCCGCCGAAGGTGCCTCCGTGGTGGTCAATTACGCCTCGAGCAAGGCCGGTGCCGATACGGTGGTCGCGGCGATCGAAGCCGCGGGCGGCAAGGCGTTCGCCGTGGGCGGCGACGTGTCGAAGCAGGCGGATGCGGAAGGCATGGTGGCCGCGGCCATCGCGCAGTTCGGCCGCCTGGATATCCTGGTCAACAACGCAGGCGTCTACCAGATGGCCCCGATCGAGGAGACGACCGAGGCCCTGTATCGCCGCATCTTCGACATCAACGTGCTGGGTACCCTCCTGGTCACCCAGGCGGCATCCCCCCATCTCGGCCAGGGCGCCAGCATCATCAATATCGGGTCCACGGTGACGCGGATCACGCCGCCGGGCAGCGCCGTGTATTCGGGCACCAAGGGCGCGGTGGACGCGATCACCGGCGTGCTGTCGCGAGAACTGGGTGCCCGCGGCATCCGGGTCAACGCGGTCAACCCGGGCATGGTCATCACGGAGGGCGTGCATACGGCGGGTTTCGCCGGTGGCGACTTCGAACAGTGGGCGGTCGGCCTGACCCCACTGGGTCGCGTGGGCCAGCCGGACGATATCGCGCCGGTGGTCGCGTTCCTCGCGTCGGACGAGGCCAAGTGGCTCACGGGCGAGCTGATCATCGCCTCGGGCGGCATGCGCTAAAAACGTCCGGGAAGCCCATGGGCGGAACGACGCCGGCGCCCCTATCGAGGGCGCCGGCGCCAGCGTTATCCGTCAGAGCTTGAAGCCGCCCACCACCGACTCCAGCGTGCGGGTCTGGTCTTCCAGGGCCTTGGCCGCGGCCGCGGCTTCCTCGACCAGGGCCGCGTTCTGCTGGGTCATGTCGTCCAGCTGCGTGACCACGCCGCTGACCTGCTCGATACCCTGGCTCTGCTCGTTGCTGGCGGCCATGATCTCTTCCATGAAGGTGGCCACATGCGCCACGTTGCCGGTCAGGTCGCCGATGCGCTGGCCCGCCACGCGGACCAGCGACGAGCCCCGTTCCACATCTTCCACGGAATCCGCGATCAGCGTCTTGATGTCCCGGGCCGCCTTTGCCGAACTCTGGGCCAGGCTGCGCACCTCACCGGCCACCACCGCGAAACCGCGTCCCTGCTCACCGGCACGCGCCGCTTCCACCGCCGCGTTCAGCGCCAGCAGGTTGGTCTGGAAGGCGATGCCGTCGATGACCCCGACGATATCGGCGATGCGGGCGGACGACCGGGTGATGGCATCCATGGTCACGACCACTTCGTCCACCGTGTCACCGCCGCTGCGTGCCGCCGCCGCCGCATCACGGGCCAGCGTGTTGGCCTGACGGGCATTGTCCGCGTTCTGCCGGACCGTGGCGGTCAGCTCTTCCATCGACGCAGCGGTTTCTTCCAGGGAGCTGGCCTGCTCCTCCGTGCGCTGGGAAAGATCGAGGTTGCCGCTGGCGATCTGCGTGGCCGCCGAGGAAATGGCCGCGGAGCTGTCGCGCACCTGCCGCATCATGCCCTGCAGGCGAGCGATGAAGCCGTTGAAGCTGTCCACCACGCCGTTGTATTCGGTGCCCTTGCCATAGCTGAGCCGGCGGGTGAGATCCGCTTCGCCGGAATTGAGCTCGTCGATGTTGGTCTTCAAGGTGGCCAGCTGGTTCATCAGCGCGCGGATGCCCAGCACCAGCGCGATGAGCAGCAGCGCGGCGAGCGGTACCTGCACCGCGGCCAGCTTGGTCAGCACACGGGTGCTGTTCTCGGTGAGCAGATGGGTCGGCAGGCTGGTGGCGAGCACCCAGGGCGTCCCGGCGATCGGCTTGAGGAACAACGTATGCGATTCGCCGTCGACGTCGTAGTCCCGCTCGACCTGGCCCCCCTTGGCCACGCCCGGGAGGGCGTCCCTCACCTGGGCGATCATGGCCGAACTGCCGGCCAGGTCGGCGATCTTCTTCAGGACGATGTCGTCCTTGATGTAGGTGCTGTTGCTGACCACGGTGCCGTTCGGCTCCACGATCAGGATCTGGCCATGCACCTTCTTTTCCATGTCCGCCACGAGGCGGTTGAAGAAGCCCAGCGTGACGTCCACGGTGGAGACGCCGAAGATCTCGTCCCCCTTGTAGATGGCCATGGCGCAGTTGGTCCGCGGCTGTGCGCTCGCGTCGTCCTTGTAGGCGTCGGCCCAGAGGCAATGGCCACGCGGGGCGCTCAGGCCGTTCTTGTACCAGCTCTGTTCCCAGTACTTCAGGGCGTCGGGCTGGTTCCAGTGCGTGTTGACCATCAGCTTGCCGCTGGCATCGCGGGCAAAGAAGGTGCTGTCGCGCTCCTTCGTGGCCTCGCGCTTGAACGGCAGCGGCCAGATGCCGCCACCGAACACGTCGACATCGCCGTACTGGTCCACCAGGCCGGGCTGCAGCCGGTCGATGGACGGGCTGTCCATGAGCGCCACGGTCTGGGTGATGCTGCGCTGTTGCGCCTCCACCTGGTGCAGCTTGTTGGTGATGACCGTGCCGATCTCGTCGACGTTGCGCCCGACCAGTTCGGCTTCACCGGCGCGCAGGTCCGGGCTGACGAAGAGGCGGATCACCACCAGGGTGAGCCCCACCAATACGAGGAAGTACGCAGCTACCGCCACCGTGTAGCGGGCCTGGGTCGATTTGAAAAGAGTCACGCGGGGCGCCCGGAATGAAGGAGACACTTCCTTGACGGCGTATTCGGCACAATCTTTAGGCGCCCGCGGCGTTTTTTGATCAGCCGAGCGCCTTGTCTACCATGGCCTGCGCTTCGGCCAGCACCTGGGCCAGATGGTCGGCACCGCGAAAGCTCTCGCCGTAGACCTTGTAGATATCCTCGGTGCCCGACGGGCGCGCTGCGAACCAGGCTTCGGCCGAGCTGACCTTGATCCCTCCGATGGGCTGGCCACCGGCCTGATTGACCACCGCGACGATCGGATCGCCCGCCAGGGTCTTCGAATCGACCCGATCCGGGGAAAGCTTCGACAGGGTGGCCTTTTGCGCGTGCGAGGCGGGAGCGTCGATGCGCGCGTTGGCCGGGTCGCCCAGCTCGGCGGTGATCCCGCGATAGATCTCGCCAGGGTCGCGCCCGAGTCGGGCGGTCATCTCGCCGGCCAGCAGCGCCGCGACGATGCCGTCCTTGTCGGTCGACCAGACCGATCCGTCCCTTGACAAGAAGGAGGCGCCCGCACTTTCCTCGCAGCCGAAGCCGAGGCTGCCGTCGTAAAGGCCGGAGACGAAATACTTGAAGCCCACCGGAACCTCGCGCAGCGGCCGCCCCAGGCTGGCGGCGACGCGATCGAGCAGGCCGGTGCTGACAGCGGTCTTGCCGACCGCGGCATCGGGGCGCCAACCGGGCCGGTTCTGGAACAGGTACCACGCCGCCGCCGCGAGGTAATGGTTGGCGGGCAGCAAGCCGGTGCTGGGCGCCACGACACCGTGGCGATCGTGATCCGTGTCACAGGCGAAGGCGACCTGGAACGTGTCCTTCAGCCCGATCAGGCGCTGCATGGCATAGGACGACGACGGGTCCATGCGCACGCGACCGTCCCAGTCCAGCGACATGAAGGAGAACGTGGTATCGACGGTTTCGCTGACCACGGTGAGGTCGAGCGTGTAGCGCTCAGCGATCGCACGCCAATAGTGGACACCGGCGCCGCCGAGGGGATCGACGCCCATGCGGACGCCCCTGGCACGAATGATGTCCAGATCCAGCACGTCGCCGAGATCGCTCACGTAACGATCGAGGAAGTCGTACTCGGTCGTGGTGGAGGCCTTGATCGCCTGCGCGAACGGCTGCCGCTTCACCTCGCGCAGCCCGTCCTCGATCAGCGCGTTGGCGCGCTGGGCGATCCATGATGTGGCGTCGGTATCGGCGGGGCCGCCGTGCGGCGGGTTGTACTTGATGCCGCCGCTCTCGGGCGGATTGTGCGACGGCGTGATGACGATACCGTCGGCCAGGCCGCTGTCACGCCCGCGATTGAAGACGAGGATGGCATGCGAGACCGCCGGCGTGGGCGTGAATTCGCCGCCACGGGACACGTAGGTCGCTATCCCATTCGCGGCCAGCACTTCTACCGTGCTTTCGAACGCGGGAGCGGACAGCGCGTGGGTGTCGATGCCCACGAACAGCGGACCGTCGATGCCTTCCTTGCGGCGATACTCGCAGATCGCCTGGACCACGGACTGTACGTGCCATGCATTGAACGAGCGGACCAGCGATGAACCGCGGTGGCCGGACGTCCCGAACACCACGCGCTGCTCGGGCACCGACGGATCGGGCTGCAGGTCGTGATAGGCGGCCAGCAGGGCGGCGACATCCACCGGGGTGGCTTCCGTGGCGGGTTTGCCCGCCAGCGGGCTGATCTTGGCACTCACCGATACGTCTCCTTGGGTGGCGCCGTCGGGGCACCGGACCGTCACATTGTAGGCACGGCGCCTGAACGCCGATGTCAAACCGGCGTGCACTTTTGAGATTTTTTCTATGTCCCGCCCGTGCGGCTGCGACTATGTTGACCGGCCGCCTGTACGCCGGCCGGCGGAAGTCGCAGCCTTTCGATGTATTCGAATATCTCCGCATCGGTTTCCAGCCGCAATTTGCGCATGGCGTTGGTCTTCTGTTGGCTTATGGTGGACAAGCCGCGTCCCGTGGCCCGGGCTATGTCGGTCACGCTGTTGCCCGCGGCGAACAGGCGCAGGATTTCCAGCTCCCGCGGCGAAAGGTCCGCCAGCGTCCCCGTGCCGATGGGCTCGCCCTGCGGTGTGAAAATCATTTCGCGAACGGAGGCTCCCAGGTAGACATGGTTCGACAGGATCTGCGCCAGTGCCTCGGGAATCTCCCGCGTATCCCCCGACTTGCCGATCAGTCCGCGCACGCCTGCCTCGAGGATCTCGCGATAAAGGGCGGGATTGGCCAGGGTGGTGATCACCATGACCGGCAGGTCGGGATAGAGCCGGCGGATTTCCGCCAGCAGGGCCAGCCCGTCGCGGCCCGGTTCGGGCATGCTGAAGTCGGTGATAAGCGCGTCACAGGGTTCCCTGGCCAGCACGGCGAGCAGTTCGTCCGGCGACTGTGCCTCGCCGACCACGTCGGCCAGGCCGTCCTTCGTCAACGCCAGGCTGATGCCCTTGAGCACGACGGGATGATCGTCCGCCAGGATGACACGGTGAACCATGAGTAATCCTTTCTCGATAACCAGTCCAGGCCGCCATGCGCCCTTCCAGGACGCCATCGGCGGGGCGCAGAGTTGAGCACATCGCGCCCATCGCTGCCACTGCGACGACGCCTGCGCGCACAGTTGCTGGCGGGGTACGACCGCATCGCGCTCGCGTGCGCGAGCATCAGAGAATGCCGTGACCTGCCGGCGCTGCTGACTCGTATCGGCCAGCACTACGCCCGCATCGCGCGACGCCACGGCAGCGAGCTGGAGATCGAGGTGGACCCGGCGCTGGCGCACGATCTGGTCGGCCCCTACGCCATGCTGGGCCGCGTGCTGTGCCTCCTGCTGGACAGGGCGTTCGCCGTGCCCGGCAGCGTGCGGGTCGCTTTGCAGGTGGACGTGGTGGGCGATGATCCGGACGGCCAGATGGTCCATATCACCGTCGCGGACACCGGCAACGCGCTCGACGAACACTGCCCGTGCCTGGCGAAGGCCGATGCCATGGTGGCCGCACTGGACGGCGTCCTGCATATCGAGTGTGCGGCCGACCGTGGCACCCGCATCATCGTGGAGATCACCCTCACCCTGCCCCGCGTGCCCCCGCGCATCGATATCGAGACACTCCGCACCACCCTGGGCGGCACGTCAGCGCTGCGCGAGGTGATCGCGGCGCTGGATCGTTCGCTCAGCCGCGACCTGATCCAGCTGTACCTCCTGCTCGCGCAACCCGGCACGGCCGACCTGCAGGCCTGGCTGCACCGCGTGTCCGGCGCGCTGGGCATGGCCGAGGCGACGGACCTCGCCCGCATGGGGCTGCACCTGGAGCGCCGCCTGGCCGAGGAGCGCAGCCCCACCCTCGACGCGGCCATCCGGCGCTTCGGCGAGGACGCCGCCTGCGTGCTCGAGGTGCTTCGCAACCACACCTGACCGATCCGCTATAGTTCGCGCATCGTGAGCACCCTGCCCGCCATCGCCTCCGCCGACGATCCGCTGCGCGCCTTCGTCGATGCCCACCCCCGTCTGTTCGTGTTGACCGGCGCGGGTATCAGCACGGACTCCGGCATCCCCGATTACCGCGACGGCCAAGGCGCGTGGAAACGCCGTCCCCCGATGACCCTGCAGATGTTCATGAGCGGGTCGCCGGCGCGGGCGCGCTACTGGGCCCGCGGCATGATCGGCTGGCGTCATTTCGCCGCCGTCAGCCCGAATGCGGCCCATCGTGCGCTTGCACGGATGGAACAGGATGGCCGCATCGCGCTGCTGCTGACCCAGAACGTCGACGGCCTGCACGAGGCGGCAGGCAGCGTCGAGGTGGTGGACCTGCACGGGCGCCTGGACCGCGTGCGCTGCATGCAGTGCGGCGACATCACCGGACGCGACGCCATGCAGAACCGGCTGATGAGCGCGAACCCCGCATGGCTGGCGCTGCAGGCCACGATCGCACCCGACGGCGACGCGGACCTGGACGAGGTAGACTTCTCCTCCTTCGTCATTCCGGCATGCACGCTCTGCGGCGGCATCCTGAAGCCGGATGTCGTCTTCTTCGGCGAGAACGTGCCGCGTGCCCGCGTGGACACCGCCTGGGAACGCCTCGGCCAGGCGGACGCCATGCTGGTGGTCGGCTCGTCGCTGATGGTCTACTCCGGCTACCGGTTCGTGCTGGAAGCCTCGCGGCGTGGCCTGCCCATCGCCTCGCTCAATATCGGCGTCACGCGTGCCGATGCCCTGTTCGACCTGAAGATCGAGCGTTCGGTGACCGAGGTGCTGGCACCCTATGCCTAACGGCACTCACGAAACCTAGCGGCGCGCGCGGAAGAACGCGCGCAGCATCGCGCTTGCCGTCTCCGCTTCCAGGCCGCCGACCACGGTCACGCGATGGTTGTGCAATGGGGAAACCAGGGTGTCGAAAACGCTTCCCGCCGCACCTGTCTTGGGATCGGTCGCGGCGTACACCACACGTCCGACGCGCGCATGGATCATGGCCATGGCGCACATGGTGCAGGGCTCGAGGGTGACGTAGAGCGTGGAGCCGGGAAACCGGTAATTGCTCACCGCCTGCCCGGCCGCACGCAAAGCCTGGATCTCCGCATGCGCGGTGGGATCGTTCAGGGTGATATTGCGATTCCAACCTTCGCCGATGACGACATCGTCCGACACAAGCACCGCGCCGACCGGGACCTCGCCCTCGGCGTCGCGGGCGTGTGCGGCCAACACCAGCGCACGCTCCATCCAGCGGCGGTCGGCTTCCGAGAACGTGTCATGGCTGGCGACGTAGGGCGTGGACAAGGCAGGGGCATTCCCGGGACAAGGGGCGGATTCTACGTCGTTTAGGCGGGTCGGACGATGCGCCTACGCAGCCGGCTACGACCCGGCTGGCTGAGGCTTACGCCGGAAGCACGTCGCGGCATGATCGTCCACGATGCCTACCGCCTGCATCCAGGCGTAGGTGATGGTGGGGCCGACGAACTTGAAGCCGCGCTTCTTGAGATCCTTGGAAATCGTCACCGACAACGGGGTCTGCGTCGGCACGCTACGCCCGTCGCCCCGGATCACCGTGCCGTCGGTGAACGACCAGCAATACGCATCGAAGGTTTCGCCACGGGCGCGCATGTCCTCGTAGATCCGCGCGCCGTTGATGGTGGCTTCGATCTTTGCCCGCGAGCGGATGATGCCGGCATCGTCGAGCAGGCGGACGATGTCCGCCTCGCCGAATCGCGCCACCTTGGCCGGATCGAAGCCTTTGAACGCCTTACGGAAGTTTTCCCGCTTGCGCAGAATGGTGATCCAGGACAATCCCGCCTGGAAACCCTCCAGCATCAACTGCTCCCAGAGCATGCGCGAGTCGTGCAGCGGCACCCCCCACTCCGTGTCGTGGTACGCGGCGTAGAGCGGGTCGCTGCCGGCCCAGGCGCAACGTGTGGGTTCCTCATTCACCGGTAGCTGCCGTCCTCGTCGCGGATCCACGCCGCCTGCGGCCCGATGCCTCCGGACGAACCGAACAGGTTCCGGAGCCGCGACGGTTGCGACCGCAGGTACTGCTTCGGCGGACGGACGGTAGCGCCCAGGTCCGCGGCGGCATGCCAGGGCCAGCGCGGGTCGTAGAGGATCGTGCGGGCCAGCGCGATCATGTCCGCATCGCCGGTGGCGACGATGGCTTCGGCCTGCTCAGGGCTGGTGATCAGACCCACTGCCACCACCGGGAGGCCAACCGCCTGCTTGATGCCGCGGGCGAACGGCACCTGGTAGTTCGGTCCTGCCGGAATGGTCTGGCGCTCGTCGAGGCCACCCGTCGACACGTGGATGGCATCGCAACCCCGGGCCTCGAGCGCCTTGGCAAAGGCGATCGTCTGTTCCAGGTCCCAGCCGCCCTCCACCCAATCGGTAGCGGATACCCGCATCGTCACCGGACGATCGGCGGGAAACACCGCACGCACGGCGTCGAAAATCTCCAGCGGGAAGCGCATGCGATTTTCGAGCGAGCCGCCGTAGTCGTCGGTGCGCTGGTTGGACAAGGGTGACAGGAACTGGTGCAGCAGGTAACCGTGCGCGCCATGGAGTTGTACGAAGGCGAGGCCAAGCCTGGCAGCCCGCTCGGCCGCGGCGGCGAAGGCATCACGGACACGGGCCAGGCCGGCCTTGTCGAGCGCCACGGGCGCATGATCGCCTGCATGGAAGGGCACGGCCGACGCGCCCACCGTCTGCCAGCCGTGTTCGTGATCGGGGGCTAGCTGGTGACCGCCAGCCCACGGCGTCTCCGTGGAGGCCTTGCGTCCGGCGTGGCCCAGCTGGATGCCGATCGGCATGTCCGACCAGTGTCGGATGCTTTCCAGCACACCGCCCATGGCGTGTTCCGTAGCGTCGTCGTAGAGGCCCACGTCGCCCCAGGTGATGCGGCCTCCCGGTTCCACCGCGGTCGCCTCGATCGTGAGCAGCCCCGCGCCGGACAGGGCCAGTTGGCCGAGGTGGATACGGTGCCAGTCGTTCATGCGGCCATCGTTGTCGGCCGAGTACTGGCACATGGGTGCGATGACGATGCGGTTGGCCAGTTCGAGGTCACGCACGCGTAAAGGCTTGAAGAGCGCCGGTTGGGCCATGGAACATACTCCGGGGAAGGCGAGAAGAACTCCGAGATGGTGACGGATTCCCTTACACGCAAGCCGGACTTATCCGGCAGCTTTATCAGCCCGGCGCAGTATCGGTGGACGCCAGCCGCGCATGCTCCTTGGCGATGTTGACCTCCATCGCCGCCAGCGCCGTCTCCATGACCGTCGGATCGACGGTATAACCCTTGCGATCGGCCAGCCATGCGAGCACGTCGGACAGATGCCATAACGCACTTGACCCGTCGTGTAGCGGGGCCGGAAAGCGACCGGCATGCGTAAGCATCAGTTTGCGCATGTTCTGCCGGGAGACACCGGCGACTTCCGCGATATCCGTAAGACCGACGACATCGGGCGAGGCCTCGATCAATACCGCTGCGGGCACCACCTGTCGCACGTCCTCGAGTGCCGACCGCATGGCGTCGACCGCCGAGACGGCTTCCCGGCTGAACGCCAGGGCCAGGCGCCCCGGCAGGCCGATGCCGAGGATGGCATCGTCGCAGCCCGCTTCGCCCAACCGCTCGACAAGTGCGTCCATGTCGGTTTCATCGGTGGGCAGGCTGTACTTGAGGGTGAATACGTATTCCATGGAACCTCCTTGGTTCAACGGCTTCGACCGCCCGGCTTGCGAATCGCATTGCAGTGATCCACCACGTGGCGTAGCGCCCGTGCGTGACTTGCCGGATTTTTGGGCGTACTCCAGATGCTGGTGATGCAGAACTCACCACAGCGGCAATCCCGATCGTTGTAGGGGCAATACAACTTTCCCCAGGCATGGCTGCCGCCGGTGCTGACCCGCCAGCCGGAACGCTCCGCGTGGCGTAGTGCGTCTTCTATGTCTTTCTTCGGATGGCTTCGTCGGGACATCCTTGACTCCAAGCTTCGTCTTAAAACCAATGGTTGTCAATAGACAACCAAGTATCCATCTACGTCCGCAGGTGGTGTTTTAAGAGTTAACAGAAGGCCAAAGAGAAAGCGGCGGCAGGTGTGGTAAGCAGGCAACGCGACAAAAGCAGGCGTCGCCCTCGCGCCTGCGCATAGGCCCGATGAACAGGGCCTTCGAGCGTTATCGGTGGTCCCGCTCCGACGATGCCGGGCTCAACGCGTGCTGTGCGTAATGGGTCGGCGGCAGACCGACATACCGCGTAAACGCCACACTGAAGGCGCTGGCCGAGCGGTAACCGACACGCTCGGCGATGGTCACCATGCCGAGGTCGCCCGAGCGCAGCATCTCCTTCGCCAGTGCCATGCGCCACGATGTGAGGTACGCCATGGGAGCCATGCCGATCCGTTCGCTGAAGCGTTCGAAAAACATCGAACGTGACAGTGCCGCGATGGCGGCAAGACGGTGCACCGTCCATGACTCGCCAGGACTTTGATGCATCCGGCGCAACGCGAGCGCGAGCCGTGGATCGGCAAGTCCCCGGACCAATCCCGGCGAGGCCGCTGTTCCGGCGGAACGTAGCGCCTCGATGAACAGGAGTTCGAGCAGATGCGCCAGGACGACCTCACGCGCGGGCCGATCAGCTCGCGATTCGTCGCGCAGAAGCCCCACCAGCGCGGCCAGCCGATGCTCGCCGCTCACGCGCACCACATCGGGAAGCAACGAGACCAGAAGACGGGCATCCGACGACCGGAACGTACACTGGCCGATCAGGTACTCGACCTCAGACGGCGCGTCGACCGTGCCGAGACGATATACGCCGTCGGACCCGACGACAGGCAAGGTATCTGCCTCCCCCGCAGCCGGTGGAATCAGGCTCGATATCGTGAAATCGAACAGCTGCGGAATCAGCAGGAAATCACCCGCGACCAAGGTCATCGGTGGCTTGCCGTTCGTCTGCACACGGTTCGAGCCCCCGAGGATCACGCAATAGAACGCTTGCCCCGCTTCATGCCGGCGAACACGCCACTGCCCCGCCCCGCTGATTGCCTTGGAGAAGATCGGCCTGGGCTGCAGAAGGGTAACCATGTCGGCGAGCGGGTCATTCACCGGACTTTCTCTAACGAATAATGGACTAATTATTATAGTAAGTCCGGTGAACGCTCCGTAGTGTGGTGCTCCTGCTCACCCACCCAGGACATCCCATGAAAACGATCCTCGTCACCGGCTGTTCGTCGGGCTTCGGCCGCGAGATCGCACGCTACTTCCTCGAGCGAGACTGGAAGGTCGTCGCCACCATGCGTAAGCCGCAGGAAAAGCTGCTGCCCGCCTCCGACCGCCTGCGGATCATTGAACTGGATGTCACCGATGCCGCCAGCATCGATCGCGTAGTCGCCGCGGCCGGTCCGGTGGACGTGCCGGTCAACAACGCCGGCATCGGCATGCTCAATGCGCTTGAAGGCACCGCCATGGATAGTGCGCGCGAGGTATTCGAAACCAACACGCTCGGCACCATCGCCATGACCCGCGCCCTGGTACCGCAGATGCGCGAGCGCCGCGACGGCGTGATCGTCAACGTCACCTCCACCGTGACGCTCCGCCCGCTGCACCTGCTCTCGGTCTACACGGCAAGCAAGGCGGCCGTGAACGCCTTTTCCGATTCGCTCGCGCTGGAGTTGGCGCCGTTCGACATCCGCGTACGTGTGGTGTTGCCCGGCCGCGCACCGGATACCCGTTTCGGCGAGAACGCAAAGCCGCGGATGGCGGCTGGCTTCCCCGAAGCCTATGCCGGGATCGCGAAGGATGTTTTCGCGCAATGGAAGCAGGAGTCGACGATCACGCGGCCGATGCAGGTGGCCGAAGCGGTGTGGCTGGCCGCGACCGATCCGGGCAGTCCGGCACATATGCCTGCGGGCGACGATGCGGTGGCGTTGGCGGCAGCAGGTTGAACCCGTACCTGTCCCACACGTTTCGCCTCAGGCTTCCGGATCGAGCAAACCGCGACGGGCGACAACGAGGCCGACAAACGGCAGCACGATCTCCATAGGGAAGCGAAAGAGCCCCGCTTCCTCGGATTCGACCATGCGTCCCCGCGGCAGGAAGCTTGCGGCCATGGGAACGCCGAACAGCGACCATCGGCGCGGCACGAAGTGCAGTCCGACGGCCTCGACGACCATGGCCATGGCGAAGGACGCCACACCGAAACGCTCCACCAGCAACATCCAGATGGAATTCGCCTTTGACCTAGGTGGCGCGCCGGCCGCCCATCTGGCTCAGCACAGGCAACGGCGCCAGGGGCAGCACATCATAGGCCCGAGCCAGCCAGGCGGCCCCGATGGGATCTGAAGGCAAATCAGTCATGAGGCTTCCCATCGAGCGAGGTGCATTAGATGCGCAAAAACAGTTCTACGGCCCTTCTCCTGTCAAATAGCGATTAGGGATGAATAAAACTAGATAGATTGATCGAATTTTGCACAAGACCGATTAGCCAGCAACTGACCTCCATCACTCCCACTCAATCGTCGCCGGCGGCTTCCCCGAAATGTCATAAACCACACGAGAAATACCGCGCAACTCATTGATAATCCTAGTCGAGCACTTGTCGAGGAAATCATAAGGAAGGTGCGCCCAATGCGCCGTCATGAAGTCGATCGTCTCCACGGCCCTCAGCGCAATCACCCACTCGTAAGCCCGCCCATCGCCGACCACGCCCACCGAGCGCACCGGCAGGAACACCGCGAACGCCTGGCTCACCCGGTCGTAAAGCCCATGGCTGCGCAACTCCTCGATGAAGATCGCATCCGCCCGCTGCAGCAGGTCGACGTATTCCGCCTTCACCTCGCCCAGCACGCGCACCCCCAGGCCCGGGCCCGGGAACGGGTGGCGGTAGACCATGTCACGCGGCAGGCCCAGTTCGACGCCGATGCGGCGCACCTCGTCCTTGAACAGCTCACGCAGCGGCTCGACCAGCTTGAGCTTCATGTGTTCCGGCAGGCCGCCGACGTTGTGGTGGCTCTTGATGACGTGAGCCTTGCCCGTCTTGCTGCCGGCCGACTCGATGACATCCGGGTAGATCGTGCCCTGGGCGAGCCACTTCACGCCGTCGATCTTCGCCGACTCCTCGTCGAAGATCTCGATGAACAGACGACCGATCACCTTGCGCTTGGCTTCCGGGTCTTCCACGCCGGCCAGGGCGTCGAAGTAGCGCTGCTTCGCATCCACGCGGATGACGTTGACGCCCATGTGCTCGGCCATGGTCGACATCACCTGGTCGCCTTCCTGGAAGCGCAACAGGCCGGTATCGACGAACACGCAGGTCAGCTGGTCGCCGATCGCCTTTTCCAGCAGCGCAGCCACCACGGAGGAATCGACGCCACCGCTGAGCCCCAGCAGCACGCGGTCAGTGCCGACCTGTTCGCGCACGCGGGCCACGGCGTTCTCGATGATATGGGCGGCGTCCCACAGCGTGGCCGAGCCGCACAGGTCGACGACGAAGCGGCGCAGCAGCTCCATGCCACGCTTGGTGTGGGTCACTTCCGGGTGGAACTGCACGCCATAGAAACGGCGGGCGTCGTCGGCCATGGCGGCCAGCGGCAGGCTGGGGGTGGAGGCGACCACGGTGAAGCCGTCCGGGATCGCTGTGACGCGGTCGCCGTGGGACATCCATACGCCCAGCGATTCGCCGTCCTCCACCACCGTCTCGAACAGGCCGCACTGGCCGAAGGTGATCGTGGCGGGACCGAACTCACGGTGATGACCGGCCTCCACCTTGCCGCCGAGCTGCTCGGCCATGGTCTGCATGCCGTAGCAGATGCCCAGCACGGGCACGCCGAGGTCGAACACCTGCTGCGGCGCACGCGGGGACTGGTCATCGGTCACCGACTCCGGGCCGCCAGAGAGGATCACGCCCTTCGGGTTGAACCCGGCGATCTCATCGGGCGCGTGGTCCCAGCCCCAGACCTCGCAGTACACGCCGATCTCGCGGATACGGCGGGCGATCAGCTGCGTGTACTGCGAACCGAAATCGAGGATGAGGATCTTGTCGCTGTGGATATCGGTCATCGGTGACTGCCTGCCGTAGGGAATGGGGAACGCCCCGCGCAGTGCGCGTTGGGCTGAAAAAGCAGAACACCCGCTTGCGGCGGGCGTCCTGGGTCACCGGGGCTGCACGCGCGGGCGCGTCAGTCCCGGCGGTAGTTCGGTGCTTCCTTCGTGATCTGGATATCGTGCGGATGCGCTTCGAGCACGCCCGCGCCGGTGACCTTCACGAACTGGGCCTTCTCATGGATCTCTTCGATCGACGCCGCGCCCATGTAGCCCATGGAGGCGCGCAGGCCGCCCATCATCTGGTGGATGATGTTGCGCAGCGGGCCACGGTAAGGCACGCGGCCTTCGATGCCTTCCGGCACCAGCTTGTCGGCGTCCGCCTCGTCCTGGAAGTAGCGATCTTTCGAGCCCAGCTGCATCGCGCCGATGGAGCCCATGCCACGATAGCTCTTGTACGAGCGGCCCTGGAACAGCTCGACCTCGCCCGGGGCTTCCTCGGTACCGGCGAACATGGAACCGAGCATCACAGAGGACGCACCGGCGGCCAGCGCCTTCGGAATGTCACCGGAATAGCGGATGCCGCCATCGGCAATGAGCGGGATCTCGCCCTTCAGCGCCGTGGCGACCATGTCGATCGAGGTGATCTGCGGCACGCCGATGCCGGTGACGATACGCGTGGTACAGATCGAGCCCGGGCCCACGCCCACCTTGACCGCGTCCACGCCGGCGTCCAGCAGTGCGCGTGCCGCCTCGCCCGTGACGATGTTGCCGGCGATGACCTGCACCTGCGGGTAGCGCTTCTTGACCCAGCCGGCACGGTCGATCACGGCCTGCGAATGCCCGTGCGCGGTGTCGACCACCACCACGTCCACGCCGGCTTCAACCAGCAGCTCGATGCGGCGCTCGGTGTCGCCGCCGACGCCCACCGCGGCCCCTACCACCAGGCGCTCGTGCGAATCCTTGGCGGCGTTCGGGTTGTCGCGGGCTTTCTGGATGTCCTTGACGGTGATCAGGCCACGCAGCTGGAAGCCGTCGTTGACCACCAGGACCTTCTCGATGCGGTTGCGGTGCAGCAGTTCGAGCACTTCGTCGTGCGAGGCGCCTTCCTTTACCGTGACCAGGCGATCCTCGCGGGTCATGATGTTGCGCACCGGGTCGTCGTGCTTGCGCTCGAAACGCAGGTCGCGGCTGGTGACGATGCCGACCAGCTTCTCGCCGTCCACCACCGGTACGCCGGAAATGTTGTGCGCCCGCGTGAGCGCCATGACCTCGCCGATGGAGGTGTCGGGGCGCACGGTGATCGGGCTGCGGATGACGCCGGCCTCGAACTTCTTGACCAGTCGCACTTCGGCGGCCTGGAGTTCGGCGGACATGTTCTTGTGGATGATGCCGATGCCGCCGTTCTGGGCCATGGTGATGGCGAGGCGGGCTTCGGTCACGGTGTCCATGGCGGCGGACACGATGGGGATGTTCAGGCGCAGGCCGCGCGTGAACCGCGTTGAGGTGTCCACATCGCGCGGCATGACCGTGGAGTGGCCAGGAACCAGGAACACGTCATCGTAAGTGAGTGCCTCGGCAAGGATGCGCATAGCATTATTCCCGCGAGTAAATCGCGGCATTATACCCCGCAATGCAGCACTCGGATAGGCGCGCGACGCGACTACGCGGCGCCGTGCACGCCGCCGTGCTCGCGAGCGAGCAAGGCATCCAGCGCGTCGGCCGCCTCGAGCGTGTTTTCCATCAGCGTGGCCACCGTCATCGGGCCGACACCACCGGGCACCGGGGTGATCCACGAGGCCCGTTCCGCCGCCGGCGCGAACTCGACGTCGCCGACCAGACGGCCGTCTTCCAGCCGGTTGATGCCCACGTCCACCACCACCGCACCCGGCTTGATCCACTCCCCGCGCACCAACCCCGGCTTACCGGCCGCGACCACGAGGATGTCCGCCTGACCGACGAACGAAGCTAGATTCTGCGTGAATTTATGGCAGCAAGTCACTGTACTTCCTGCAATAAGAAGCTCCAGCGCAAGCGGCCGACCGACATGATTGGAGACGCCAACGATCACCGCGTGCTGGCCGCGCACCGGCCGATCCGTGTGTCCGAGCAAGGTCATCACGCCCTTGGGCGTGCACGGGCGCAGGCCGAACCGACGCAGGGCCAGCCGACCGACGTTCACCGCCTGGAAACCGTCCACGTCCTTGCCGGGATCGATCCGGTCGACCAGCGCATCCTCGTCGATGTGGGCCGGCAACGGGGACTGCACCAGGATGCCGTGCACGGCCGGATCGGCGTTGAGACGGTCGATCAGCGCAAAGAGTTCGTCCTGCGACGTGCTGGCCGCGAGGTCGTAGCCGAACGACTGGAAACCGACCTGCTGGCAGGCCTTGCGCTTGTTGCGGACATACACCGCCGAGGCCGGGTCCTCACCCACCAGCACCACGGCAAGGCCGGGCGCACGGCGACCCTCGGCCACCCGCTTGGCCACGCGGCGACCGATGTGCTCGAGAAGTTCCTGGGCGATGCGCTTGCCGTCGAGAATACGTGCGGTCATGGGGTGTCGCCCTGCGGAAACCGCGCATTATCCCCTGAACCCCGTGTGCGGAGAAGAGTCGGCTCTTGCATACTTTCCGCCATGCACATCGCACCGATCCCCTACCCGCACGACGTGAGCGATGGCCACGTCGTCCTACGCCCGCATCGCATGAGCGATGCCCCCGCACTTGCCGAGGCCGTTCGCGAATCGGTGGCTACCGTCGGCCGCTGGCAGGACTGGTGCCATGCCGGGTACAGCGAGGCCGATGCGACGACATGGATCGATACCTGCCGTCGGCACTGGCTCACCGGCGAGGGCAACGAGTTCCTGGTCTTCGACGCCACCACCGATACGCTGCTCGGCGGTATGGGGGTCAACCACCTCAACCACGAGCACCGGTTTGCCAACCTCGGTTACTGGGTGCGGGAATCCGCCCAGGGCAAGGGCATCGCCACCCGTGCCGGACGACTCGCCGCGCGCTTCGCGCTCGAGACGGTGCAGGTGTCACGACTGGAAATCGTGGCCGCCCACGACAACCTGGCCAGCCGGCGTACGGCTGAACGCATAGGAGGTTCTTTCGAAGGAATGCTTCGCAACCGACTGGTATTGAAAGGAATGCCGGTTGACGCGGCAATGTATTCGATCGTCGCCGATCAGCCGGCCGACGCACACATCCGCTCGATATCCACATAGCCATCGAACCGGGCTGCCGGCCCACAGCCCGGACAGTGCGGATCGCGATGTAGCGCAAGCTCGCGAAAGCGCATGCCCAGTGCGTCGTAGGTCAGCAGGCGCCCGACCAGCGGCTGGCCGATACCCAGCACCAGCTTCATCACCTCCGTGGCTTGCACCAGTCCGACCAGCCCGGGCAATACGCCGAGCACACCGGCCTCACTGCAGTTGGGGGCGTCCGCCGCCGACGGCGGTTCCGGAAACAGGCAGCGATAGCATGGTGAATCCTCTCGCCGCGGGTCGAACACGCTGGCCTGGCCGGTGAACCGTTCAATGGCGGCGTAAACCAGGGGCACGCCGAGGCGTCGCGTGGCGGCGGCCAGCAGGTAGCGCGTCGGGAAGTTGTCGGCCCCATCGATCACCACGTCGTGGCCGTCGAGCAGGGCCTCGACATTGTCCGCGCGCAGCCGGTCGACGACGACGCGCACATCGACCCGGGGATTCAGGGCCAGCAAGGCCATGCGGGCGGAGTCGGCCTTGCTTACGCCGACACGGGCGTCCGCGTGGACCACCTGGCGATGCAGGTTGGATCGCTCGACCCGGTCGTCGTCGATCAGGGTGAGGCGGCCGACGCCCGCGGCGGCCAGGTAAAGCAATACCGGCGAACCCAGGCCACCGGCACCGATCACCGCTATCCTGGCGGCGCCGAGGCGCGCCTGGCCGGCCTCGCCGATCTGGGGCAACAGCACCTGCCGCGCATAGCGCTCCGCGGCATCCGCATCCAGTGTGGTGGCACTCACCGGCAGGCCAGCGGTTTTCCAGGCGGCCATGCCACCCACGACGGACGCCACCCGCGTATAACCCATGCGTTGCAGCGCCTCGGCAGCCAGCAACGAGCGCTGGCCACTACCGCAAAGCAACAGGATCTCTCGCTGGCGATCGGGCGCCACCTGCTCGATACGCAGCTCGAGGAAACCGCGGGACAGCCCCAGTGCGCCTTCCGGCAGGCCGGAGGCGCGCTCGCTGTCCTCACGTACGTCGACCAACAGCGCACCGGCGAGCTGCCGCGCGCGTGCATCGGTCACGGGAATCTCGGGCACGCGCTGGCGCAGCGCGGCCAACCACTCGTCCCTGCCCATATCGTCGGTCATGCGAGGCACCTCGACGACGGCGACGCTTACTTCTCGCGTCGCTTCGCGTTGCGGATCATCTCCCGACGGCGGCGCTGCTGGCCTTCCGTCAGGACGTTCTTCTTGCCAGCGTAAGGGTTTTCGCCGTCACGGAAGTCGATACGAATGGGCGTGCCTTCCAGGCGATAGCGCTTGCGGAAGAAGCCTTCCAGGTAGCGACGATATGCCGGCGCGATGTGCTTGGTACGGCTGCCGTGGATGACAATTGTCGGTGGGTTGAACCCGCCCGGATGCGCATAACGCAGCTTCGGCGCATGACCGCGCACCAGCGGCGGCTGATAGGCCTCGTAGGCCTGCTCCAGCGTTCGCGTCAGCTCGCTCGAAGTAAGCACCTTGGTCGCCGCGTGATGGGCACGAACCACGGCCTTCATCAACTCGCGCAGGCCGGAACCATGCAGCGCGGAAATGAACACCGTCTTGGCCCAATCGGCGAAGACCAACCGGCGCTCGAGCGCCTTCTGCGTCTGCTCCCGGGCGTAGCTGTCCATGCCGTCCCACTTGTTCACCGCGATGATCAGCGCCCGGCCCTCCTCGATGGCATGGCCGATGAGGGTGAGGTCCTGGTCCGCCAGATTCTCGCGGGCATCGATCAGGACGACCGTAACCTGAGAGGCAGCAATAGACTGCAATGTCTTGATAACGCTGAATTTCTCGACCGCTTCTTCGACCCGTGCACGGCGACGCACACCGGCGGTGTCGATCAGGGTGTACTTCTTGCCGTCACGCTCCAGCGGCACCCGGATCGGATCGCGGGTGGTGCCGGCCACATCGGAGACGATCAGGCGATCTTCCCCGAGCAGGCGATTGATCAGCGTGGACTTGCCGGCATTGGGACGGCCCACGATGGCGACGCGGATACCTTGATCGTCCAGGCCGGGATCGTTGTCGCGCTCGTCCGGCAGGTAGCCGATGGATTTTTCCACCAGTACGTCCACGCCGCGGTTGTGCGCCGCCGACATCGGCAGCGTTTCCGCGATACCGAACGAGGCGAACTCACCCATGGCGACGGCTTCGTCCACGCCGTCGGTCTTGTTGACCACGACGATGACCGTCTTGCCGCTGCGACGAAGCTCGGAAAGGATGCCCGCATCGAGCGGGAGCACGCCGTCGCGCGCATCGACCACGAACACCAGCAGGTGCGCTTCGCCGATGGCGAGACGGACCTGCGTGGCGGTGAGGCCTTCAATGCCCTCGTCACTGCCGGACATACCGCCGGTATCGACGACGACGAAGGGCCGGGGACCGAGACGGCAGACACCGTAGTGTCTGTCACGGGTGACGCCGGGCATATCGGCGACGAGGGCGTCCCTGCTACGCGTCAGCGCATTGAAGAGGGTCGACTTACCGACATTGGGGCGGCCGACCAGAGCGACGACGGGCAACATGGGAGATACATCTATCCTGTGAATCAGTTCGTGGCGATGCGGTAGGCGCCGATGTGGCCCTCGACATCTTCGACGAACACGGTGTCACCCACCACGACGGGCTGGGCACGAATGGCTTTCTTGGACAGGCGCTCGCGGGCGACGATCTTGCCGTCGGCCGCGGCCATCCAGTGGATGTGGCCGTCGAGGTCGCCGACCACGACGTAGTTGCCCTGCACGGCGGGGCCGGTCAGCCAACGGTATTTCAGGTCGGCCTGCTTCCAGATGTTGGCGCCGCTGCTCTTGTCGAAGGCGAACACCTGCGACTGGTCGTCCACGCCGTAGACCGCATTGTCCTTCACGTCCAGGGAGGTGAACGTGGAAAACCCGTGGTTCCACAGCGGGCGACCGCTGGGGCCGTCGATGGCGGTGAGGTTGCCGTGGTAGGCGGCGCCGTAGATCGTGGTGCCGTCGAGCACGAGCGCACCGTCGGCATCGTTGAGGCGATCGATCTCGGTACGGCCTTCACCGCTGGACAGGGTCTGTTCCCAGAGCTTTTCGCCGTTGTCCAGGCGGATCGCGACCAGCTTGCCGGCATCGCTGCCGAGGAACACCACGCCGTTGGCGACGAGCAGGCGGCCGTTGCCGCGCAGGCTGAGGAGCGGCACCTGGGACTGGTCGTACACCCAGCGGCGCTCGCCGTTGGCGGCGTCGATACCGTAGACACGGCCGTCGTTGCAGCGGACCACCACGATGTCACCGGCGACGACCGGCGCGGCGATGACTTCCGAGGAGAGCTCCGCCGACCAGCGACGCGCGCCGTCCTTGGTGCTCATGCCATAGAGGTGGCCATCGAGCGTGCCGATGGCGAGCAGGTCGCCGGCAGCGCCGGGGCCGCCGGAGAAGCGGGCGTCCTCGCGCTTGGCGTCGCCCCAGCCGAACCAGCCGTGCTGGCGGGTGCTCTTGGACCAGAGGGTCTTGCCCGTCGCGGCATCGAATGCCGCGATCTTGCCATCGGTGCTGGCGGCGTAGACCACGTTGTCGACGACGGCCGGACGCATACGCACGCCGGATTCCGCCGCGCCATCACCGATGCCGGACTTCCAGAGGCGCTGGACCTTCAGGGTCGGCTCGAACTTCTTGTCGAGCGGGGTCGGCGGTTCGACGTTTTCCTTCTTGAACGAATGGCAGCCGGCCAGAACGACCAGCGACGAAGTCAACGCGATTGCCCAGAAACGTTTCATGCACCCTGCTTCCCGGCCACTGCCAGATCATCGAGCTTGGTTTGAACGACACCGCGTTGCGGTGCACTGTCGCCCATCGCGGCGATCGCCGCCTCATAGGCCTTGCGTGCGTCGTCGTGGCGTCCAAGCTTGACCAGCGCATCGCCGCGGAGTTCCTGCGCGATCGCCACAAAGGACTTGCCCTGCATCGCGTCGAGCGAGCTGATGGCGTCCTGCGGCTTGCCCTGGGCAAACTTGAGTTGCGCGACACGAAGCTGCGCGAGTGTTTTCAACGCGTCGTCCTTGGCGTGGGCCACGGCCCAGTCGAGGTCGCCGGACGCCTTGTCCAGTTGGCCGGCCATGACGTTGCGCTGCGCACGCTCGCCAGCCGCGAACACCGACCAGGCGGTGTCCGAGTAATCCTTCAGCAGGGTCTCGGTGCGCAGATCGATCTCGTTGGCGCGATTCTGCGCCACGGCGGCCTGCAGCGCGGCGTATTCGCCCGCGGCGGCCTGTTCGTGGCCGGCGCGATGCGATTTCCACTGCTGCCAGCCGAAGATCAGCACCAGGCCGAGCGCGATGCCGACGGCGATCGACACGCCATTCCTGCGCAGCCATTGCTGGACGCGTTCACCCTGTTCGTAATCGTCGTATACGTCGAATGACATGCAATCACCCACTGCGCTCCGCGCAGCACATCCTGGAGGGAACAAGCCCGCACCTGCCATCGGGACGATGACGGGACGGATCAATAGGCAAGGATAACCGAAAAGCGCCGGCCGGCGGCGCCGCGCTGAGACGGTGTGGCCTTAGCGGCGATCAGTTCGCGATCGGCGTGGCCTTGCCGTCGCGGATATCCACGCGGAAACGCGCCACATTGGCCCGACGGAAGGCATCCAGCGAGACCGCCTGGCCGTCGACCGTGGCCTGGGCCCCGGTGGCGTTGCCGATGCGGACCTCGAGCGGGCTGTCGCTGCGGTAGGACTTCTGGGTACCCGCGGGCAGGATGCCGTATTCCAGGCGCGAACCATCGGCGGCGGTGACTTCCACCCAACTGGCTGACGGCAGCGAGAGCGACAGGCTGTGTGCACCTTGCCCCTTGGCCGCGTCTTCGGTCACCGGCGCGGCGGCGGACGTCGCCAGCGGTGCCTTCGCCGCGCTGCGATCCAGCGGCGGGAACATCGCCATCGATGCGAGCAGGGGCTGCTGGTCCTCGACGCGCGATTCCGCGGCGGGAGCGGCGGCGGGACCACCGGCCGGCGTAGCGGAAGCGACGGCGCTGGACGTGCTCGGCGCCGGGGCGTCCTGCTGGGCGACCGGCGACGCATCCAGGGGCGACAGACGCGGCATGTCACGGTCGAGCGTGCCGCGCACGCCCAGCCAGACCATCGGCACGACGATCACGGCGGTCAGCACCACATAGGTGGCGGCGGTGACGTAACGGTCGAGGAGGTAGCGCGAGTGCGAGATGCCGCCCGTGACCACCAGCTCCGGCTGCCGGGGCGCCAACGTGGCCAGCTCGGCCTGGATGGCTTCCGGATCCACACCGAGGTGGTCGCCGTATTTGCTCAGGTAGCCGGCCAGGTAGACCTGGTAGTCGATGCCGCCGTACTCGCCGGCTTCCAGCTGGCGCAGGAGGCGCGACGGCAGGCGCAGGGCCTGGCCGCAAGCTTCGATCGTATAGCCGCGGGCCTCGCGGGCCGCCCGCAAGCGGGCGCCGAGCCCGGCGCTCCCGGCGGCGTGATCGATGAGGACACGACCGCTCTCATCGGCGTTCACGTCGAACTGGGGTTCCATGGCGTGCTCCGTAGGTGCATTCGGCGCGATGCCGGCGAACAGGTCCTGTTCGCGGTCGTCCCGACCGGAATTATTCGAAGGTACGGATGTCATTGACGTGCGCTGGCTTCGAGGGTGTGCGCCTGTTCCGAATCCGGGAACTGCGAGCGCAGACGTTTGGCGTAGTCCTGGGCAACCTCCCCGTTGCCCAGACGGAGCTCGATGTCATGACCGAGCTTCAACGAATCCGGACTGGGCCTGCCCAGCGCTTCATAGCGCTGAAGGAAGGCCCGCGACCGGAAAGCATCGTTCTTAAGGTACAACAGGTCGGCCAGCTGATACAGGGCATCGGCGTTATTGGGGTTACGCTGCAGTGCCTTGCGGAAGTAATCCTCCGCGGCCGGATAATCCTTCGCCTGCATCTGGCACGTACCCGCGTTGGTCAACGCGAGGTCAGGCGTTTCGTAGAAGGGGTCGGCCAAGGCGCGATCGAAGAATGGCCGGGCTTCCACGCCGCGCCCCTGCTTGCACAGGAAAACGGCCAGGTTGTTGTTGACCGAGCCCTTCTTCGGGTCGAACTCGATCGCCTTGCGGTAGTGCAACTCGGCATTGACCGGATCGTTGATCCGCTCGTACAGCACCGCGATCACGGTGTGCGCCGGCACGTACTTGGGATCGAACTGGAGCGCCTTCTGCAGCTTTTCCATGGCGCCCTGGAGGTCGCCATCCTGCATGTAGCGCTGGCCCAGTTCCGTGTGGACCTCGGCGCCCTTGGCGCGCTCGTCGGCGGCCGACGAGGGCTTGAGCCCGGATTCGCCGGCCACGCAGCCGGCGCAGGCCAGCACCAGTGCCGCCAGCAAACCCCAACGCTCAAGCCGCATTCACCGCTCCCTCTTCCAGCTTCCGGCGGAACTCGGCCTGGCGGCGCGTGCGGTCCACCACCTGACCCTTAAGCTGGCCGCAGGCGGCGTCGATGTCGTCACCACGGGTGCGCCGCAGCATGGTCAGCACGCCGGCATTGAGCAGCTGGGTCTGGAAATTGCGGATGTCGTCCGGGCTGGAACGCTCGAACCGCGTGCCCGGGAACGGGTTGAACGGGATCAGGTTGACCTTGTTGGCGCCCGGCAGTCGGCGCATGAACTTGATCAGCTGCTTCGCGTGCTCCGGCCGGTCGTTCACGCCCTTCATCAGGGTGTATTCGAAGGTGATGGAGGTTCGCGGGGCGCGGTTGATGTAGCGCTCGCAGGCGGCCATCAGCTCGGCCAGCGGGTAGCGCTTGTTCAGGGGCACAAGTTCCGTGCGCAGCTCGTCGTTGGCCGCATGAAGCGACACGGCGAGCGATACATCGCTCTCCGCCGACAGCTTGTCGATCATCGGCACCAGGCCGGCCGTGGACAACGTGACCCGCTTGCTCGCCAGGCCGAAGCCCAGGTCGTCGCGCATCAGGCTCATCGCCTTGACCACGTTGTCGAAATTGAGCAACGGCTCACCCATGCCCATCATCACCACGTTGGTGATGCGGCGCTGCTGGTGCGGCACGTTGCCCAGATGCTTGGCCGCGACCCATACCTGACCGATGATCTCGGCCGTGGACAGGTTGCGGGAGAAGCCCTGGGTGGCCGTGGAGCAGAACTGGCAGTTCAGGGCGCAGCCGACCTGCGACGACACGCACAGCGTGCCGCGGGTCGGCTCCGGGATGTAGACGGTCTCGATGGCGTTGCCGCCATCCATACCCAGCAGCCACTTCTGGGTGCCGTCGACCGCGGTCTTCTCGAACGCGGTCTTGGGCGGGCCCACGTAGCAGCTGGCACTGAGCTTTTCGCGCAACGCCTTGCCGACATCGGTCATGTTCTCGAAATCGCTTTCGAGACGGTGGTAGATCCACTTCATGACCTGTTCGGCGCGATAGGGCTTCTCGCCGAGCTGGGCGAAGAAATCGCGCAGGCCGGCGCGATCGAAATCGAGCAGGTTGACCTTGTCGGCGGGCGTGTTCACGGCGTGCCTCAGTGCGAAACGACGTCCGAGTCGTTGAAGAAGTACTTGATTTCGTTGGCGGCATTCTCGAGCGAATCCGAGCCGTGGACGGCATTGGCGTCGATCGAGTCGGCGAAGTCGGCGCGGATCGTGCCCGGCGCGGCGTCCTTCGGATTGGTGGCACCCATCAGGTCGCGGTTCTTCAGGACCGCGCCCTCGCCTTCCAGCGCCTGGATCATCACCGGGCCGGAGATCATGAAATCGACCAGGGCGCCGAAGAACGGACGCTCCTTGTGCACGGCGTAGAAGCCTTCGGCCTCTTCGCGGGTCAGCTGCTTCATCTTCGCGGCAACGATCTTGAGACCGGCCTTCTCGAAGCGAGCGAGGATTTCACCGATGACGTTCTTCTTGACGGCGTCGGGCTTGATGATCGAAAGGGTGCGCTCCAGCGCCATACGGATGCTCCGGGAAATGGAAAAAAGAAAGACAAGTATGCCGGGGCCCGCGGGGACGCCCGGTGAAAGTTTGAGGCCAAAGCCGTCAGGAATGACTGACTTAGCTCACGAAATCTTGACAGATTCTAGCTCAATCGCAAGCTGCTTGCAGCCATGTGCGGTCGCACATTGACCCTTTCGAGTGCCCGGGCGTATTCTCAAACGATCGTTTGATTCAAACCCTGCCGCCTGCGGAGTCCGCCGAATGACGAACGCCCCCTACGCGTCGCGCGAGCGCAGCACCAAGGAACGTATCCTCGGTGCTGCGGAGGCCCTGTTCGCCACCCACGGCTTCGCCGGTGCGTCGCTGCGCCAGGTGACCGCCGCGGCCCGGGTCAATCTCGCCGCGGTGAATTACCACTTCGGCTCGAAGGACAAGCTGATCGAGGAAGTGTTCCGTCGCCGCCTCGACGAGCTGAACAGCCGGCGCCTGGCCGCCCTGGGCAAGGTGGCCGGTGGCGAAGGTACCCGCCTCGAGGATGTCCTCGACGCCTACATCCGCCCCGCGCTGGACCTGTCCCGCAACGATGGCGGTGGCGCCGCCTTCGTCCGCGTGCTGGCCCGGGCGTATGCCGAGCATAACGAGACCCTGCGGCGGTTCCTGTCCGAGAACTACGGCCACGTGCTTCGCCAGTTCGCCGGCGAGTTCGCCCGGCTGCTGCCGGGCCTGCCCAAGGAAGACATCTACTGGCGGCTCGATATCGTCACCGGCGCCCTCACCTACGCCATGGCCGATTTCGGGATCATCCAGCGCAAGACCGACGTGGCCGAACGCGACCACCGCGAAAGCGCCGCCGAGCACCTGATCCGCTTTGCGGCGGCCGGCCTGCGCAGCCCGGCCGTCTCGCCCGCCCCATCGCCTACCCCCGCCGCTCGCTGACCGCGGGACGCATCCTCACGCATCACCGGAGATCACCATGACCGCAACACCGTTACGCATTCGCAAGGCCGCGGTACTCGGCGCCGGCGTCATGGGCGCGCAGATTGCCGCGCACCTGACGAACGCCAACGTGGAAACCGTTCTATTCGACCTGCCCGCCAAGGACGGTCCCAAGAGCGGCATCGCGCTGAAGGCCATCGCCAACCTGGCCAAGCTGTCGCCCGCGCCCCTGGCCGAAAAATCGCTGGGCGCCGCGATCATCCCGGCCAACTACGAAGACGACCTGGCCCAGCTGGCCGACGTCGACCTGGTGATCGAGGCCATCGCCGAGCGCATGGACTGGAAACTCGACCTCTACCAGAAGATCGCGCCGCACGTGTCGAAGACCGCCGTGCTGGCCAGCAATACCTCGGGCCTGTCGATCAACGGCCTGGCCGAAGCGCTGCCGGAAGACATGCGTCACCGTTTCACCGGCGTGCATTTCTTCAATCCGCCTCGTTATATGCACCTGGTGGAGCTGATCCCGACCCGTCTCACCGACGGTGCCGTGCTGGAAGGCCTCGAAGCCTTCCTCACCACCACCCTCGGCAAGGGCGTGGTCTACGCCAAGGACACACCGAACTTCATCGGCAACCGCATCGGCGTGTTCTCGATGCTCTCCACCATGCACCACACCGAGCAGTTCGGCCTGGGCTTCGACACCGTCGACGCGCTGACCGGCCCGGCCATCGGCCGCCCGAAGAGCGCCACCTTCCGCACCGCGGACGTGGTCGGCCTCGATACCCTGGCCCACGTGGTCAAGACCATGGGCGACACCCTGCCGGACGACCCGTGGCACCGCTATTTCCAGCCGCCCGCCTGGCTGAAGGGCCTGATCGACAAGGGCGCGCTCGGCCAGAAGACCGGCGCGGGCTTCTACCGCAAGGCCGGCAAGGACATCGTGGTGCTCGACCTGCAGAAGCAGGACTACCGACCGTCCGAGCCGAAGGCCTCGGAAGAAGTCTCCGCCATCCTCGCCATCCGTGACCCGGCCGAGAAGTTCGCGAAGCTGCGCGCCTCGTCCGACCCGCAGGCACAGTTCCTGTGGGCCGTCTTCCGTGACCTGTTCCACTACACAGCCTTTCACCTGGCCGACGTCGCCGAGACGGCCCGTGACGTCGATTTCGCCATCCGCTGGGGCTACGGCTGGAAGCTGGGGCCGTTCGAGCTTTGGCAGGCCGCTGGCTGGCAACAGGTCGCGGGCTGGATCGCCGAGGACATCGCCGCCGGCAAGACCATGAGCAGCGCGCCCCTGCCCGCCTGGGTCACTGACGGTCGCACCGGTGTGCATGGGAAGGCCGGGTCCTATTCGGCCAGCGCCAACGCCGAGCAGCCGCGCTCCACGCACCCGGTCTATGCCCGCCAGGCGTTCCCCGACCCCATCCTGGGCGAAACCTTCGACAAGGGCACCACGGTCTGGGAGAACGAAGGCGTGCGCCTGTGGCATGCGGGCGACGACATCGGCGTGATCTCGTTCAAGACGAAGATGCACACGGTCAACGACCAGGTGCTCGACGGCATCCAGCACGCCATCGGCCTGGCCGAGCAGCAATTCCGCGGCGTGGTGCTGTGGCAGCCGTCCGAGCCGTTCTCGGCCGGTGCGGACCTCAAGGGCGCGCTGGGCCTGCTTCAGGCCGGCAAGCTGGCCCAGTTCGAGGCCATGGTGGCGAACTTCCAGGCCACCAGCATGCGCATCAAGTATTCGCTGGTGCCGGTGGTCGCCGCCGTGCGCGGGCTGGCCCTGGGTGGCGGCTGCGAGTTCCAGATGCACTCGGCGCGCACCGTGGCGGCGCTGGAGAGCTACATCGGCCTGGTCGAGGCCGGCGTCGGCCTGCTGCCGGCCGGTGGCGGCCTGAAGGAATTCGCCGTGCGTGCCGCACAGGCCAACCCGGAGGATCCGTTCGAGTTCCTCAAGAAGATCTTCGAGACGGTGGCGATGGCCAAGGTGTCGACCAGCGCGATCGAGGCAAAGGCCATGGGCCTGCTGCGCAAGGACGATATCGTGGTCTTCAACACGTATGAAGTGCTCCACGTGGCCAAGGCGCAGGCCCTGGCCATGGCGGAATCCGGCTACCGCCCGCCGATGCCCGGTCGCGCCATCCCGGTGGGCGGCGACGTGGCCACGGCCACCTTCAAGGCGTCGCTGGCCAACCTGGCCGAAGGCTATTTCGCCTCGCCGCATGATATCGACATCGCCAGCCGCATTGCCGACGCCCTCGCCGGCGGCAAGATCGAGCGCGGCTCGCTGGTCGACGAAGCCTGGCTGCTGGCCCTGGAGCGTCGCCACTTCGTGGAACTGGCGCAGACCGAGAAGACCCAGGCCCGTATCGCGCACACGATGACGACGGGAAAGCCGCTGCGTAACTGACGCGCCACGCGCTCTCACGCATTCGACTTTCCCCCTTAAAGGAACCACCCCATGAGCAAGCAAGTGCAAGATGCCTACATCGTCGCCGCCACCCGCACCCCAGTGGGCAAGGCGCCGCGCGGCGTGTTCCGCAACACCCGTCCCGACGACCTGCTGGCGCACGTCATCCGCGCCGTGATCGAACAGGCGCCCGGCATCGATCCGATGCTGATCGCCGATGCCGTCATCGGCTGCGCCATGCCGGAAGCCGAGCAAGGCATGAACGTGGCCCGCATCGGTGTGCTGCTGGCCGGCCTGCCGGAACAGGTGCCGGGCGTCACGATCAACCGTTTCTGTTCGTCGGGCGTGCAGGCCATCGCGATGGCTGCCGACCGCATTCGCCTGGGTGAGGCCGACCTCATGCTGGCCGGCGGCACCGAGTCGATGAGCATGGTGCCGATGATGGGCAACAAGATCGCCATGAACCCGGCCATCTTCGAGAACGACGAGAACCGCGCCATCGCCTTCGGCATGGGCATCACCGCGGAAAAGGTGGCCGAGCGCTGGAAGGTCAGCCGCGAGGACCAGGATCGCTTCGCCCTGCAGTCGCACGAGCGCGCGTTCGCGGCCATCGCCGCCGGTGAGTTCAAGGACGAGATCACGCCGTTCCAGCTCGACGACCGCTACCCGGACCTCGCCAACCACAGCGTGCGCGAGGACCGCCGCGTCATCGATACCGACGAAGGCCCGCGCAAGGACACCACGCTCGAGGTGCTGGGCAAGCTTCGTCCGGTGTTCCGCAATGGCCAGTTCGGCGGGTCGGTCACGGCCGGCAACTCCTCGCAGATGTCCGACGGTGCCGGCGCCCTGCTGATCGCCAGCGAGAAGGCGATCAAGGACTACGGCCTGACCCCGCTGGCCCGCTTCGTCGGCTTCTCGGTGGCCGGCGTGGCGCCGGATGTCATGGGTATCGGTCCGAAGGAAGCCATTCCCAAGGCGCTGAAGCAGACCGGCATCACCCAGGACCAGCTCGACTGGATCGAGCTGAACGAGGCGTTCGCGGCACAAGCCCTCGCCGTCATTCGCGACCTCGGCCTCGACCCGTCCAAGGTGAACCCGCTGGGCGGCGCCATCGCCCTCGGCCACCCGCTCGGCGCCACCGGCGCCATCCGCGCCGCCACGCTGATCCACGGCCTGCGTCGCCGCAAGCAGAAGTACGGCATGGTCACCATGTGCATCGGTACCGGCATGGGCGCCGCCGGCATCTTCGAGGCGCTGTAATACCTCGTGACATCGCCGGCCCGGCCACCAAGCCGGGCCGGCGACATCGGGCCGTTAACGCCCGGCCACCGACAACCGGCGGGCGGTAGGCGGCAGGGGTAGGAGCGCACGATGTGCGCGATCCGTCACCCTCACCCATGGCGAAAGAAGCCACGCGCGACAACCGTGCAGGCGTTTCCGGACGCGCACCGGAACCCGGATTCGCGCACACCGTGCGCTCCTACGACGGCCGTGTACCTTGTCACGTGCCATTACGCCCTTCGTGCCGTTACGCCATCCGCGTGCCGTTCGGCACTGGCCGCTCCGTGGTCGTGATGACCACGCCCTCGTCTGTGTGGAAGCCGGTCAGAAGGAACTGTGAACGGAACGGGCCGATCTGCTTCTCCGGGAAATTGATGACCGCCACGATCTGCCTGCCGACCAGGTCTTCCGGCCGATAGATCGCCGCGACCTGCGCGCTGGTCTTGCGCTCGCCGTGCGGGCCGAAGTCCGCCCATATCTTGTAGGCGGGCCGTCTCGCCTCGGGAAACACCTCGGCGCGCACGACGGTACCCGCCACGATCATCACCTTCTCGAAATCGGCCCAGCTGATCTCGTCGTCCATCCTCGTCTCCTCATCCATCCTCGTCTCCCGTGGCGCCACGTCTGCGCAGGAGCGCACGCCGTGCGCGATAATCATGCGGCAACCCGCATATTGTAGGAGCGCACGCTGTGCGCGATGATCGTGCGGCGCCCCACATATTGTAGGAGCGCACGCTGTGCGCGATCCCGCGACGACCTTCAAGGACCTTCAAGGACCTTCAAAGGCCTGCAAGGCCGGGCAAAAAGCATCGCGCACATCGTGCGCTCCTACGCACCGGATGACGACGACCATGAGCCTGCTGCCGCCGATCGACCTGCAACGCTGGATCACGGAAAACCGCGCCCTGCTCAAGCCGCCCGTCGGCAACAAGTGCATCGTCGACGGCGACTTTATCATCATGATCGTCGGCGGCCCCAACGCCCGCACCGACTATCACTACGACGAAGGCCCGGAGTTCTTCTACCAGCTGGAAGGCGAGATGGTGCTCAGGGTGCAGGACGATGGCCAGGCACGCGACATCCCCATCCGCGCCGGCGAGATCTTCTATCTTCCGCCGCGTACGCCGCATTCGCCGCAACGCATGCCGGATTCGGTCGGCCTGGTGGTGGAGCGGCGGCGCCTCGCGGGCGAACGCGACGGCCTGATGTGGTTCTGCGAGCGGTGCAACCACAAACTGTTCGAGACCTATTTCGCCCTCGACAGCATCGAGAAGGATTTTCCGCCCGTGTTCGATACCTTCTACCGCTCGATCGACGCGCGCACCTGCAAGCGATGCGGCACGCTGCATCCTGCGCCTGACAGGTACAAGGACTGATCGATCCCGCGGTGCGGATCGTCCGTGTCCGCGGCAAGTCCGGTGACGCTGGCCGATCAGGCCGTGGCAGGCAGATGCCCGGCGGTCAACCACTTGTCCGCCATGCGCCGCAGCGACGGTTCGACGCTCTCGTCGTGCGCCAGATCCGCAATAGGCACCCACGCAAGCGACAACGACTCCGCATTGGCGGCAAATGCCTCGTCGGCTCCCGCCACCACGACGTAACGCACGTCGTAATGCCAGTGTTCCGGCTCGTGGCCCCGCGCGGGAATCCGATGGGCATCCACGTCGAATATCTCCCGCCGTACCGCGAGCCCCCGCAGGCCGGTTTCCTCTTCCGCCTCGCGTAGCGCTACCGCCGCCAGGTCCGGATCGCCATCGGCGTGGCCGCCCGGCTGCAGCCACCGGCCGAGCTTGGCGTGCAGCATCAGCAACACACGCGTGCCGTCGCGGCTGACCAGCCAGGCCGAACCGGTGAAATGACCTTCAAGGCTTTCGCGCTCGAACGGCCGTTCACCACGTTCCAGCCAGGCGACGCAGCGGTCGGCATCGGGCTCGTCCGGCCGACGTTCACCGTATCGGCGCAGAGCGGACATCAAGGCAAGGCGATCAGTAGACATGGGCAGGCTTGGCGGCGATCAGGCTGCTCATTGTCGCACGTCATTTTCAGACTAATCCGATGTTATCGGGCGGGCGGAGCCGCCTAGGATGCATCTCAAGCGCATGACGCGCCTGGCAGATATCCACCCGCAAGGAATCGCATGAACGCTCACCTCCACGCCGCCACCGCCCTCTCGTTAGCTCTTGCAGCACCGCTCGCCCTCGCGGCGCCATCCGACACGCCGCACGCATCGCCCGACTTCACCGGCCCGCTGGTAACGCCCGCTGTCAACACGATGCCGGCCGGCATGCTAAACGTCGAGCCCTACCTCATCCATACCAACACCCGCGGCAGCTACGACAACGACGGGCACCGCCGCGAACAGCATGCGATGTACCGTCAATGGCAGGTCGCCGTACCGGTCACCTACGGACTGACCGACAGCAGCGCCGTGCAAGTCACCCTCAACGCCTCGCGCACCTCGGGCGCGGGTCGTCATACCGACGGCCTGCGCATGGGCGACACCGTGGTGCGAGTGCAGCAGCGCCTGCGGGGACCGGCCGCGGATGGTACCGGACTGATCCTGGCCCTGGCGCTCGCCCAGCGCCTGCCCACCGGCAGTTTCCAGCGACTCGACAACAACCCGCTGAACGCCACCGGCAACGGCGCGGCCCGCACCACGGTCAGCCTCGGCGCCCAGCAACTCCGCTGGCTGGCCAACGATCATGCGGTGCGCTGGCGCGGTCAGCTGGCGTGGAGCCCTTCGCCAGGTCACGTACGCGTGCGCGACAGCAGCGTCTATGCCACCGACAGCGGCTTCCGCGGGTTTGCGCGACCGGGCCAGGCCTGGAATGCCACCCTCGCGGCGGAATACGTGCTCGACCGGCGCTGGGTGCTGGTCGGCGAAGCCATCTGGAACCGCGCCGGCGCCGTCGCCGTGGCGGGACATGACGAACACGGGCGCAACGTCCGCCAACGCGTGCCCGCAGGCCACGACATCAGCCTGGCACCGGCCGTGGAGTACCACCTCAGCCCGACCATGGGCCTGATCGCCGGCGTGCAGTTCACGGTGGCCGGGCGCAACGCGGGCGACTACGTGGCCCCGCAGGCCGCACTCAACATGGTTTTCTGAAAGAGCCACATCGCGTCATGCACAACCGCCGTAAGTCATGGTCGACATCCGCACCGGTACGTGCAGCGCCTTGGCGCGCATCGCATCGCAGCTTGTACGCCCGAGGCCCGCTGGGCTATGGTGCCGTGCCAGCGCTTCCGGGCAGCGGCGTGTCCACCGTGACTCACGCGGCGGTCCCAAATAATAAAAGGCTACATTCCGGCAGTAGGGGAGACACATGTTGAAACACCTGTTCGCGACGCATCCGATCGAGGCCGCGCCGCACGTAGACGCCGGTGAGCACATCGACACCAGCGCCCACGGTAACGGCGAGCTCCGTCGGGTACTCACCGCCAAGCACCTCATTCTTCTCGGTGTCGGCGCCGTCATCGGTGCAGGTATCTTCGTGATCACCGGGCAGGCCGCCGCCCTGCATGCCGGTCCCGCGCTGGTCATCAGCTTCCTGATTGCCGGCTTCGCCTGCGCCCTGGCCGGCCTGTGCTACGCCGAGTTCGCGGCCATGCTGCCCGTGTCCGGCAGCGCCTATTCGTATTCCTACGCCACGCTGGGCGAATACGTCGCCTGGTTCGTCGGCTGGAACCTGGTTCTGGAGTACCTGTTCGCCGCCGCCACCGTTGCCGCGGGCTGGTCGGGCTACTTCAACGAGCTGCTCGGCATGATCGGGCACATGACCAACAGCAACCTCGCCCTGCCCGCCGCGCTGGCTTCGGCTCCGTTCCAGTTCGTCGACGGCCACATCCAGGCCACCGGCACGCTGATCAACCTGCCGGCGGTCTGCATCATCGCCGCGCTGTCGGGCCTGTGCTACGTCGGCATCACACAGTCGGCCTTCGTCAACTCGATCATCGTGGCGATCAAGGTCACCGTGATCCTGCTGTTCCTGGCGTTCGCCGTGCAGGTGATCAACCCCGCCAACTGGCACCCGTTCATTCCCGCCTCCGAGGGCCCGGGCACGTACGGCTGGGGCGGCATCTTCCGCGCCGCCACCATCGTGTTCTTCTCGTACGTGGGCTTCGACGCGGTATCGACCGCCGCCGGCGAAGCGAAGAACCCGCAGCGCGACATGCCCATCGGCATCCTGGGTTCGCTGGCCCTGTGCACCGTGCTCTACATCGCCGTGGCGCTGGTCCTCACCGGCATCGCCCCGTTCCGCATGCTGAACACGCCGGAGCCGGTGGCCACCGCGCTCAGCCTCTACCCGCAGCTGTCGTGGCTGAAGGCACTGGTGATCCTCGGCGCGATCACCGGCCTGTCGTCGGTCATCCTGGTGATGCTGATGGGCCTGCCGCGCATCTTCTTCTCGATGGCGAAGGACGGCCTGCTGCCGCCCACCATGGCCAAGGTGCACCCGAAGTTCCGCACACCCTATGTCGGCACCGTGATCGTCGGTGTCGCCGCGGCGGCCATGGCCGGCCTGTTCCCGGTCAGCGTGCTGGGCGAGCTGGTCTCCATGGGCACGCTGCTGGCGTTCGCCACCGTGTGCATCGGCGTGCTGATCCTGCGCTACACCCGCCCCGAACTGAAGCGCAGCTTCCGCGTGCCGTTCGTGTGGCCGATCTGCATTATCGGCGCCCTGGCCTGCGTCTACCTGTTCTGGCAGGCGTTCGAGGAACACTGGCGCCTGATGTGCGGCTGGATCGTCATCGGCCAGGTCATCTACTTCGGCTACGGCTACGCGCACAGCAAGCTGCGCAAGTCGCTGGCCTGATCCTCGCGCGAACGTAAAAGGCCGGCGGGCTCCCGCCGGCCTTTTACGTTTACGGCTATCCTCTCCACGTCACTTCCTCCGGGCCGCCCATGCTCACCCAGCTACTCGCCAAGAAAGCTCCCCAGGCCGAACCCGACGACGCTCACGGTCCCGCGCTCAGGCGCACGCTCGGCCCCTGGGGGCTCACGGCACTGGGCATCGGTGCGGTCATCGGCGGCGGCATCTTCGTCATCACGGGCGTCGCCGCCGCGGAACACGCCGGCCCGGCCATCATCATCTCGTTCATCCTGGCCGCCATCTGCAGCACGTTCACCGCGCTGTGCTACGCCGAGTTCGCCTCGATGATCCCGGTTTCGGGCAGCGCGTATTCGTATGCGTACGCCACCCTGGGCGAAGGCGCGGCATGGTTCATAGGCTGGAACCTGATCCTGGAGTACGGCGTGTCCGCCTCGGCGGTGGCGGTCAGCTGGACCGGCTATTTCGTCAGCCTGCTCGATCACGTCGGCATCCATATCCCGACCGCGCTGACCAACGCCCCGCTGGATTTCATCGACGGCCATTTCGTCTTCACGGGCGCGTTGTTCAACCTGCCGGCGGTCGGCATCACCCTGGCGCTTACCTGGCTCTGCTATGTGGGCATCAAGGAGTCCACGGGCATCAACATGGCAATGGTGTTGCTGAAGACGGCGCTGATCATCGTCGTGATCGTGGTGGGCGCCAGCCACATCGACACGGCCAACTGGCACCCGTTCATCCCGCAGAACCAGGGCGGCGACAAGTACGGCTGGTCCGGCATTCTCCGCGGTGCCTCGATGGTCTTCTTCGCCTACATCGGCTTCGAGGCCACCTCCACCGCGGCGCAGGAATCGAAGAACCCGCAGCGCGACATGCCCATCGGCACGCTGGCCTCGCTGGCCATCTGCACCGTGCTGTATATCGCCATGGCCGCCGTGCTTACCGGCCTGGTGCCCTTCGCGGAACTGGGCACCTCCGAGCCGGTGGTCACGGCCATCCGCCAGCACCCGGAGCTGGGCTGGCTGCGCGGCATCGTGGAAGTCGGCGCGCTGATCGGTCTGTCGTCGGTGGTACTGGTGATGATCATCGCCCAGCCGCGCATCTTCATGATCATGGGTCGCGATGGCCTGATGCCGAAGGTGTTCACCACCATCCATCCGAAGTACCGCACGCCGCACATCAATACGGTGATTACCGGCGTGGGCATCGCCCTGCTGGCGGCGGTGTTTCCGCTCAACCTGCTCGGCGACCTCACCTCGATGGGCACGCTGGTCGCCTTCTGCGCGGTATGCGCGGGGGTGATGATCCTGCGCAGGACGGCCCCGGGCTTGCCACGGACGTTCCGGGTACCGTTCGCCCCCGTCACCTGCGTGCTCGGCATCCTAAGCTGCGTCGCCCTGCTCTGGTCGATGGGGGTGCGCAACTGGGTCCTGATGGGCGTGTGGACCGTGCTCGGCGTGGTGATGTACGTCGCCTACGGATATCGCCACAGCCGACTTCGAGCCGGCTCGAAGTAGGTTTTACAACTCATTGATTTATTGCATTAAATGAGTCAAGCATGACCGTCATTTAACTGCCATTGGCCGGCCGCCGCGGGAGGGGAGTATGATCCTCAGTCCGCGGGTAAATCACTTGGCAGTGGGCCCCGGATTGCCGCCCGGCGCGTCGGGAGGGTCAGCTCCTCGACCCACGCGCCGGGCGGCATTTTGCTTTCCAGGGAGCACCCTGCCCGGATTCCCCCTCAGATCATGACGGCGTGGGACACGCACCAGCCCTTGCTGGCCACGGCCTTGCCGGGGAACAACTGGCACGGCCCCCAGGCGGCATCGGCCTTGCCCTGGTAGAAGTTGCAGTTGAAGCAGGCGTCCTTCGGGGTCGCCCGGCCGGCGGCCTTGCTGGCGTCCTCGGTGTACTTCAGCGCGGCGGCTGTCGGGTCGGTCGGGGCCAGATGGGGCAGGTCCTGGGCCACTGCGGCGCGCGGCAAGGTGCCCAGCACGGCCGCGGCGGCCACGCCGCCCATGGCGGCCTTGAGGAAGCGGCGACGCCCCTCCACGTTCTCGGTGTCTTGCGACATAGGTGAACCTCCGTCGATGATGATCCGGCCCGCGGGCCGTACGGCCGGGATCGTACGCGCTTTGCCGAAAGGCAGTGGTTCGCATTACGCACCGCACCGTGCGCGGGCTGCCGCGGGGCCGTCATCCCCGCGTGGTACACTTCCCATCCGTTTGGACGTCCAAATCCCCATGCCGACCAGCCTTTCCCCCATCGATCCCGCCCTGCTCGCCGATCGCGCCGACGCCATCGCGGACGCCGCACGCGAGCTGGCGTCGTTCGGCTGGACGCCCGCGACCAGCAGCAATTTCTCCATGCGCCTGGACGATACGCTGGCGGCCATCACGATCTCGGGCCGTGACAAGGGCCGGCTGGGCCGCGACGACATCATGGTGGTGGACATGCAGGGCCAGGCCGTGGGCTCGGACAACCGGCCTTCGGCCGAGACGGGCCTGCACACCCAGGTGTACCGCCGGTTTCCCGAGGCCAACGTGGTGCTGCACACCCATTCGCGCACGCAGAGCGTCTGCTCGCGGCTGTTCGCCACCGAGGGCCGCGTGCGCCTGGAAGGCTGGGAGCTGCAGAAAGCCATCACCGGCTACACCACCCACGAGAGCGTGCTCGAGATCCCCGTTTTCCCCAACACCCAGCACATGCCGGAGCTCGAAGCCCGCGTGGACGCCTGGATCGATGCCGGCAAGCCCCTGCATGCCTACCTGATCGACGGGCATGGCATCTATACGTGGGGCCGCGACATGGCCGAGACACGCCGGCACCTGGAGGCCCTGGAATTCCTGCTGGGCTGCGAACTCGACCTGAGGAGGCTTTCCCCATGAGCCGTCTGCGTATCTACGACGACCACACCCACGACGCACCGGTCACCGTGCACGACGACCACGCCGCCATTGCCGCCGCCCTGCAGGCCGTCGGCGTGCGGTTCGAGCAGTGGGAGGCCAGCCAGCCGATCGCCCCCGGCGCCTCGCAGGACGAGGTCATCGCGGCCTATCATGCCGACATCGACCGCCTGATGGCGGAAAATGGCTATCGCTCGGTCGATGTGATCAGCCTCAAGCCCGACCATCCGGACCGTGCCACCTTCCGGCAGAAGTTCCTGAACGAGCACACCCATAGCGAGGACGAAGTCCGCTTCTTCGTGGCCGGCGCCGGGCAGTTCACCCTGCATATCGACGGCAGGGTCTACGAGGTGCTTTGCGAGAAGGGCGACCTGATCGGGGTGCCCGATGGCACGCCGCACTGGTTCGACATGAGCGAATCGCCCTATTTCGTGGCAATCCGCCTGTTCACCAACACCGAGGGCTGGGTCGCCGATTTCACCGGCACCGACATCGCCGAGCGTTTTCCCCGCATGACGCCCCACGACTCGGCCAAGGAAACCGGCACGGCGTAAGCCGTTCCGCGGAGGGTCGCGGTCGTTTATCCTGCGGAGTCTCCCCGGCCCACAGGCTTCCCCGCATGTCCGATATCCGCGCCGTCCTCACCGACATCGAGGGCACCACCAGCTCGATCGACTTCGTCAAGGATGTGCTCTTTCCCTATGCGCGGCAGCACCTGCCCGCCTATGTGGAGACGCACACCGACGTGGCGGAGGTGCAGCACTGGCTGCACGAGGCCGCCAAGGAAGCCGGCATCGTCGAAGCCACCCGCGGCGAGATCATCGACCTGCTGATCCGCTGGATCGACGAGGACCGCAAGTCCACCGCGTTGAAGGCCCTGCAGGGAATGATCTGGCGCGAAGGCTACGAGTCGGGCGTGTACACCTCGCACATGTATCCCGAAGTGGCGGCGCGGCTCCGCGCCTGGCATGCACAGGGGCTGCGGCTCTACGTCTACTCGTCAGGATCGGTGCCGGCGCAGAAACTGCTGTTCGGCTTCACGGAATACGGCGACCTCACGCCGCTGTTCAGCGATTACTTCGACACCCAGACCGGGCACAAGCGCGAGACGGCCTCATACCGCAAGATCGCCGAGGCGATCGGCCTGCCGCCGGACCAGGTGCTGTTCCTGTCCGATATCCGCGAGGAACTGGACGCCGCCCGCGAGGCGGGCATGCGCACCGTCCAGCTCGTGCGCCCGCCGACGGCGCTGGTGGATGCCGGACATCCTGCTGTCGCCGATTTCGATGCCATTGCTCCCTGACCCGCGTCGCCGCACGGCGATCTACGCCCTGGCGGCCTTTGCCGCCGGTGCGCTGGGCACCGTAGGCATTCTGCAGTTCGGGCCGGCACGGCCCGTCACGCAGCCTGTGTCCGTGGCGGGACACGCCCTGCCCGCCGCTGGCTCGACAGTCCAAGCCGTCCGCGCGACGGGCGCCCACCCCGCGGCTGCGTCCTCCACGACGGCCGTGGCCGACCCCGCGGCGGATCCGGATGCGGATGCCCCGACGCTGCTGGACGCCAGCGCCTGGCCGGACGACGCACCCACGCCGGAGCAGGTCTTCGCCGCCCAACCGGCGCAGATGAAGACGTCGCTGTCGCGACTGGCACGCCGCACGCCCGGCAAGACCAACGTGTATGCCATTGCGTTTGCCGGCGACGGTTCGGAAAGCGTGTTCCGCAACGAGGCGGAATACCTCGACCGCCTGATGACCATGCGTTTCGGCAGCCCCGGCCACACCCTGGTGCTGGAGAATCACCCCGCCACGCTGTCGAGCCACCCGCTGGCCAGCTGGACCAACCTGGAGGCTGCGCTGGACGGCGTGGCCCGGGTGATGGACCCCAGGGAAGACGTGCTGTTGCTCTACATCGCCACGCACGGGGGCAGCGACCATTCGCTGCTGGTGGACATGGATCCGATTCCGCTGGACCAGCTGGACGCCGACGGCCTGGCCGATATCTTCGCCAGCCATCCGTTCCGCTGGAAGGTGCTGGTCGTCAACGCCTGCTACTCCGGCGGATTCGTGCCGAAGCTGCGCGGCCCCGGCACCCTGGTGATGACCTCCGCACGCACCGACCGCACGTCGTTCGGCTGCGGCAGCGATTCGGACATCACGTACTTTGGGCGCGCCTGGCTCGCCGACGGCCTCAATGCCACGCCCGATATCATCGACGCCTTCGGCAAGGCCAGGGCGGAGATCGCCGGCTGGGAGACCAGGGATTCGCTGGAGCCTTCGGAGCCGCAGATCGATATCGGCGAAGGTATCCGGGACAAACTCGGCGCATGGCGCAAGACGACGCCGGCCGGCCCGGCAGTTCCGTTCGCGCCTGCTAAATAAGGCGCGTCGCGGCAAACGCCGACGCCGGGTCTGGGAACGCCGACGCTACGCCTTGGTAGGAGCGCGCGCTCGCGCGCGACATCTTTTGGGGCCGTGCCTGCGAGCTGGCGCGCACAATCCATGGGTATGGCGAGAAGATGTCGCGCGCGAACGCGCGCTCCTACAGGTCGGTCACGTGTCCCCAGCGTGAGGCTCAGGGGCTCAGCGAAAACGCGTCGGCGTCCATCCAGGCGGGGAAGCGTTCGCGGTGCGCCTGCAGGGGGGCCGGGTCGAGCACGGTGGTGACCACCTGCTCCTGCGGGCCCAGTTCCAGCAGGGCTTCGCCGATCGGGTCGATGATGGCGCTGTCGCCCGCGTACGGGTGGTCGTTGCCATCGATGCCGACACGGTTCACGCCGATCACGTAGGCAAGGTTCTCGATGGCGCGTGCGCGCAACAGCGTGCGCCATGGCTGCCGGCGCGGCGCGGGCCAGTTGGCGACGAACAGCGCCAGGTCGTAGTCCATGCCGCCCTCCGCCTCCGCACGCCGGCCGTTGCGCAGCCAGACGGGAAAGCGCAGGTCATAGCAGACCTGCGGCAGGATGCGCCAGCCCTTCAACGTGACGATAAGGCGCTGGTTGCCGCCGCCGTAGCGCGTGTGTTCGCCGGCCATGCGGAACAGGTGGCGCTTGTCGTAATACGCCAGCGAGCCGTCCGGCGACGCCCAGATGAGCCGGTTGTACACCGTATCGCCTTCGCGAATCACCAGGCTGCCGGTGAGCGTGGCATTTACCTCGCCAGCCAGGTCGCGCATCCAGGCGACGCTGGTGCCGTCCATCGTCTCCGCCTGGCCCAGCGCATCGTTGGTGAAGCCGGACAGGAAGGTTTCCGGCAGCACGATCAGGTCGCTGGCGGCGGCCGAGCGCACCAGGGCACCGTAATAGTCGCGGTTGGCCGCGGCGTCGTGCCAGCGTGTGGCGCCCTGGACAAGGCTGACGGTCAGAGTTTGCACAGCAACTCCGCGGCGGCTTCCATCGTGGCATCGTTCTTGGCGAAGCACAGGCGGACCAGGCGGGTACCCGGCGGCGTCTCGTAGAACGGACTGAGCGGGATGGCGGCCACGCCTCCCTCGCGCACCAGCCATTCGCTGAAGTCGATGTCGTCGACGTCGCGGATCGCGCTGTAGTCGACCAGCTGGAAATACCCGCCCGGCACGTCGAGCAGGGTCAGCCGCGATGGCGCCAGCAGTGCGCGGAAGCGATCGCGCTTCGCCTCGTAGAAGGCCGGCAGTTCGAGGTAGTGCTCCGGGCTGGACTCCAGGAAGTCGGCAAACGCCCACTGTGCCGGATTGAACGTGCAGAAGGTGATGTACTGGTGCACCTTGCGGAATTCGGCCGTCAGCGCCTTGGGTGCGATGGCGTAGCCGACCTTCCAGCCCGTGCAGTGGAACGTCTTGCCGAACGAGGACACCACGATGCTGCGCGAGGCCAGCTCCGGATGGCGCAATACGCTCTGGTGCTCCGCTCCGTCGAAGACAATGTGTTCGTAGACCTCGTCGGACAGCACGACGATGCCGGTGTCACGCACGATCTCGGCCAAGTGGTCGAGATCGGCGCGGCTGAGCACCGCACCGGACGGGTTGTGCGGCGAATTGATGAGGATCATCCGGGTACGCGGTGTGATCGCCTCGCGCACGCATTGCCAGTCGATGCCGAACGCGGGCAGCGTCAGCGGGATATGCACGGCGACGGCGCCCTGCAGTTCAACGGCGGGCTCGTAGCTGTCGTAGCAGGGGTCGAAGAGGATCACCTCGTCGCCCGTGCGTACCACGGCGGCGATGGCACAGAACAGGGCTTCGGTGGCGCCGGAGGTCACGGTGACCTCGGTATCCGGGCTGACCCGGTGACCGTAGAGGCGCTCGGTTTTTGCCGCGATCTGCTCGCGGAGTTTCGGGATGCCGATACCGGGCGCGTACTGGTTGCGACCCTCGGCCATGGCACGGGTGACCGCGTCGCGCAGAGCCTGCGGCGGCTCGAAGTCCGGGAAACCCTGCCCCAGATTCACCGCCTTGTGCTCCAGCGCCAGCTGGCTCATGACACTGAAGATCGTGGTGCCGACCTTGGGTAGCTTGGTTTCGAGCTGCATCGAACGCCCTTATTCGTTTGGACGGCCAAATGCCGCCGGTTGCTCCGATCCTATCATGCGGGCGACCTGCAATGCCCCCGCCAGGCTGGGATCGACAGCCACCTTCTCGCACTCGCGGCGGAAATCCGAGCGGGCCTTGGGCAGCCGCTCGGCCAGGAAGTCGACGAAGCTGCGGATCGCCGGCAGCAGGCCGCGGCGGCTCGGATAGACGAAGTGCAGAGTGCCCTGCGCCGTGGTGTATTCCGGAAGCACCCACTCCAACTGGCCCGCGGCGATCATCGGCCCGCAGTATTCCTCAGGCAGCAGGGCCACGCCGCAACATTGCAAGGCCGCCGAGATCAGCACCGAGAAGTCGCCGCTGATCAGGCTCGGCCTGACCTCCACCGCGGCCTTCTTGCCCTGCGCGTCCAGCAGCTCCCAGATCTGGGCGCCCTCGTGCTCGAACATCGACAGCGCCGGCAACCTGGACAGCGCTTCCAGCGTGGTGGGCCTGCCGTGGGTATCGAGGAATTTCGGGCTGGCCACGAGCAGGCTGCGTGCGTAACCGAAGCTGCGCAGCACCAACGTGGCGTCGGTGTCGAGTTTTTCGCGCACGCGTATGGCCACGTCAAAACCCTCGCCGATGAGATCGACGCGGCGGTTGGTGGCCGTGATTCGTACCTGCACCTTGGGATGTTCGAGCAGGAATGCCGGCAGCATCGGCCCCAGTACGTTCTGGGCCAGCGAGATGGGACAGCTTACCCGCACCACGCCGCGCGGCTCGGTACGCAATTCCTCCACGGCATCCTGGGCCGCACGGGCTTCTTCCAGCACCGCCCGGCAGTGCTGGAAGAATCGCTCGCCGATCTCCGTGACTACGAAACGACGGGTGGTGCGCTGCAGGAGCCGCACGCCCAGGCGCTCCTCCAGCTGCGCGATGCGCTTGCTCAGGCGCGACTTGGGGATGCCCAGCGCCCGCCCGGCCGCGGAAAACCCGCCGTGCTCCACCACCGAGGCGAAGAAATAGAGATCGTTCAGGTCCTGCAGCGCGCCTTCCATCGGTAGCCCGTCGTTTCTCGTTTAGAACAATGAGTCTACGACAAGCCGCCTAATCGGCGCATCGTCCCCGGCGTATCGTCGTGGCCATGCCGCCACGGCGGCCCCTTCGAGGAACACCATGAAACTCCTGCATATCGATTCGAGCGCCCTGGGCGCCTATTCGGTCTCACGCGGTCTCACCGCCGCCGTGGTCGCGGAATTCGTCGCCAGCCACCCCCAGGTGGAAGTGACCTACCGGGATCTGCATGCCGACGCCCTGCCCCACTGGACGCCGCCGGCAGGCGAAGACGACCCTCAGGCTGTCGCCAACGCCGCGGTACTGGAGGAATTCCTGGCGGCGGATGTCGTCGTCCTCGGCGCGCCCATGTACAACTTCGGCATCGCCAGCACGCTCAAGGCCTGGATCGACCGCATCACCGTGGCCGGCAAGACGTTCCGTTATACGAGCGCCGGCCCCGAAGGTCTGGCGGGCGGCAAGCGGGTGATCATCGCGTCGTCGCGCGGCGGTGTTTACGCAGGCAGCGCACCGGCGGCGGGTCTGGATTTCCAGGAACCCTACCTGCGGGCCCTTTTGGGCTTTCTGGGCGTGACCGACATTCAGGTCATCCGCGCGGAAGGCATGGCCAAGGACGAGGCGTTCCGCCGCCAGTCCCTCGATGGCGCCATGGCCGGTATCGAGGGTGTGGTGCGCAAGGCATTGTGATCGAGACGAGCGTGGCCCCTTGCGAGGCCGCGTTTTTTTCAATATCTCGCATAGAAGGATGGCCGGATTCACGGGCACCACCCATCGCCGCTCAACCCGGATCAGGAACCCTGCTTGCCGGGCTTATCCTTCGGCATGTTCTGCGACTCGCCCGGATGCCCTTCACCGGGCACCTTGGGCTCGCCGCCCGAAGGCTTCGGATTGTCTTCGCGGTAGCCCGGCGTGGGCTGTTTAGAATCGTTACTCACGGGATGGTTCTCCTGATCGATGACGCTGCTGGCACGCGGCGTGCGTACATTCGCATCCGGCTCCGCCCATCTGGCTCTCCGACGCCAACCGGCAGCTTTCGCTGCAAAAATCCCTGGACACCGGCACATGACAGTTGCAGCCGTCGTGGTCGCAGGTCTTCATGGCTTCGCTCATAAGGACACGCCTCGCCGCGTAGGTAGTCTCGCAAACGAGCCTGCGCGGGCCGGCGTCTATTTTTCGTCATGGATGGGCAAAGCCGCGAGCGCATCGCGGGCCGCCCAGCCGTGCGCATGGACCAACAGGCCGCTGAGGCTGCGTACGTCCTGGAGGTTGTGTTCCGCAACACGGATCAGGTTGGTCGACGCACCGCCGCGCAGGTAGGTCAACCAGGCGCGCGGCGCCTCCGAGCCAGGCAGGTCGTCCTCCCGCACGATGCTCAGCAGGCGACGCTCCGCCGTCTGCATCTTGCAGTTCTCCCAGTCCTGCCGATAACGGCGGCGTACGGGATGCAGCAGGTCGACATGGCGCAATCCGGCCAGCGGGTTGGACAGGCGCGCCAGGCGATATCGCGTTGCCAGCAAGGGAGCGTCGTAGGACTTGCCGTTGTAGCTGACCAGCACCGTATCCGCCGTCACCCAGGTCGCAAACGTCTTCAGCATCGCGGTTTCAGCGGACATCGCTGTGATGTACAGCTGGCGGACGCGCAAGGCGCCCTTGTGCCAATCGGCCGCGCCGATCATGAAGGCCCGCGTGCCCGTACCGCCGGCAAGACCGGTGGTTTCCGTGTCGAAATGCAGCAGGCACTCCTTCCGTGCGGTGTCCAGCCGGGCGAAGGCCAGGTCGAAGGTATCCGGCGGCTCGTGGCCACCGAAGCGTTGCTCGAGGTAACGCAGCCCCGGCGAGAGTTCGTCGCCGGGTACATCTCGCGTATAGGAGCGCAACGGCGCCCGCGGCTGGGCGATACGCTCGCGCACACCCGCCATGCGACGCAGGGCGGCGAGGTCCACCGCCGGCTTGCCGGCCAGCGGGACGATGGCCGCCGCAGTTCGGGGGGCCTTTGCATCGTCACGAATACCCGCCTGCTGGCGGAGCGCCCGCAGGCGCGCGGCCAGGTCGCTCATGCATCCGCCCCGAGCAGGCGCAGCACGCGCCCGGCCAGTGCCCGCGGCGTATGCTCCCCGCGCGCCTCGTCCGCAGCCAGCACCGGGCCGACGCAGGCAGGACAACCCGCCTTGCACTCGCAGCCCTCGATCGTGGCCAGTGCATGGCGAAGCAGCTCCGGCGCGCGGCGGAACAGCGGCTCGCTCAGGCCCACGCCACCGGGAAAGTTGTCGTAGAGATACACCGTGGGCAGGAAACGCTCCAGGGCATCCGGCAGGGCGATGCCGCCGTCGGGGGCGTGGATCTGCCCACGCCCGCCGGCGTCCACCTGGGCGGACCAGCCACCGTCGCCGGAGCCCACCGCCTTCTGCAGGTCGCGCGGCTCGGCCATCACGGCGACGATGGCGGAGGTGTGCAGTGCATAGGCCGCCCCGAGGAAGCCATCCAGCGCGTGTTGTCGCGAGCGGAACGCCTCGTCCAGCACCGTCTGCGGCAATTGCCACCACACGGCGGTGGAATGCAGTTCCTGGTCGGGCAGGTTGACCGGGCCATAGCCGATATTCTCGTGCGTGTAGTAGCGGATCTTCTTGTAGCCGGACACCCGGCGCACCACGTGCACCTCGCCGTGCCGCGCACTGCCCTGCCCCGCGTTCGTGCCGTCGAAGCACTCCAGTTCTTTCAGCTTGGTGTAGTCGATGGCGTCGGTGTAGTAATCGACCCGGGTGCGCGTGCAATAGGCCTTGCGTCCTTCCCAGTCGAGTTTTTCGACCTGGTAGGGCACCGACTGGATCATGTGGATGGCACCTTCGTAGAGGGTCAGCGCCGCCGCGGAGTAATCCACCTCCGCGAGGATGGTCTGCCGGCCTTCCGTACGGTCGACCACGACGAAGTTGCCGTCGGCGACCGAGCGCAGGCTCACGACGTTGGCCGGGTAACTGTCGGCAATCCACTCCCAGCGATCGCCCTCGTGATGCAGCACCTCCGACTCGGCCAGCACCTGCAGGAACGGCTCCGCGTCGTCCGGGCCGAAGGTGTCTCCGGTGAGGAACGGCAGCTCGAAGGCGGCGCAACGGATGTGGTCGAGCAGGATAAGCGGCTGGTCGGGCTGGATGCGCGCGTGCTCGGGCGTGGCTTCGGTGAGGAAGGACGGGTGGCGCATCAGGTACTGGTCCAGTGGCGCACTGGTGGCTACCAGCACGCCCAGCGAAGGCTGCTGGCGTCGTCCGGCACGGCCGAAACGTTGCCACGTGGCCGCGATGGAACCGGGATAGCCGTTGAGCACCACCGCATCCAGGCTGCCGATGTCGACGCCCAGTTCCAGCGCCGAGGTGGACACGATGCCATCCACGTCGCCTGCCCGCATCGCCCGTTCCACCTCGCGCCGTTCCGTGGGCAGGTAACCACCGCGATAGGCGCGGATGCGCGCCGGCTTCCGCGTATCGTGGTCGAACACGTCCTTGAGGTACTTGGTGAGCACCTCGACCATAAGCCGCGACTGCGCGAATACCAGGGTTTTCATGCCGGCCTTGATCGCCACGCGGGCGATCAGGTTGGTCTGCGAGCGCGCGGAGGCGCGCAGGCCGAGGTCGGGATTGACCACCGGCGGGTTCCACAGCAGCACGTGCTTGTCGCCGCTGGGCGCACCGCTGGCGGCGATCGTGACGACGTCGTCCTCGATCAGCGCCTGGGCATGCTCGGTGGCGTTGCCGATGGTCGCCGAGCAAAGCACGAAATGGGGCGTGACGCCGTAGAACGCGCAGATCCGCTTCAGCCGACGCAGCACGTTGGCCAGGTGCGAGCCGAACACACCGCGATAGGTGTGGATCTCGTCGATCACCACATAGCGGAGGTTTTCGAAGAACTGCGCCCACTTGGTGTGATGCGGCAGGATGGCCTGGTGCAGCATGTCGGGATTGCTGACCACCACATCGCCGTGCAGCCGGATGGCCTGGCGCGCATCGCCCGGCGTGTCGCCATCGAAGGTGAACGCCTTGACGCCAAGGTTGCCCGCACGGTTGAGTTCGAGCAGTTCCGCCACCTGGTCCTGGGCCAGCGCCTTGGTCGGGAACAGGTAGAGCGCCTTCGCGCCGGCTTCCAGCACGGAGGAGACCACAGGCAACGTGTAACAGAGCGTCTTGCCGGAAGCCGTGGGCGTGGCCACCAGCACATGCCGCCCCGCCCGGGCGGCGTCCCAGACCTCCTGCTGATGGCTGTACAGCTGCTCGATGCCACGCGACGCCAGCGCCCGCGCCACGCCCTCGGGAAGGTCGGGCGGCAACGGCACCAGCGAACCCTCGCGTCCGAACACGGTGAACGCCGTGGCCACGCGGTCGCCGTATTTGTCCGTCAGGCGGCTGGCCAGGGTCCGGCCGTCGAGGCTCTTGGCCAGTACGGCATCCGCTTCGTCGTGGCGGCGGGCTTGGAGGTAGGCGGCCATGGGCGCATCCGGACAGGAGGGCCCCTTTTATCCCGCGTGGCTATCTCACATCCTGAGACTGGGCGTTACCGACTCAGTCGGGGACGCCGGCCTCCCTGGCCTCGCCCGCCGCCGACCAGTGGCCCGCTTCGTCCTCCACCTTGATATCGACCACGTGACCGTACTGCGCGCGCAGCGTGGCCGTCAGGCTGACCGCGTGGCGAAGCGCCTCTTCGCGCGTGGCGTACTGGCCCACGAGTTCGGCGTTGCGCCGCAAGATCCAGGGACTGCGGGTGGACGCGTTGAAAGGAACGTACAGGGTGGTCTGCTGCAAGGTGCTGGCTCCGCCTCAGGGGGCCGGTGGCCCATGGCGGCGAAGCTAGTCGGTGGGTCGTCGCGAGCGCGTTATGGCTGGGTCGGCGCGGCAGTCACGTCGGCGACGGCGAGGGACTCGTCCAGCCATAGCGCATGGCGGGCGCCCCGCTCCATGGCAGTGTCCACGGCGTGGCGCTCGTCCACGAACTCGTCCAGAAGGGTGATCATGACGAAGTCGCGCGGACCGGCATGCACGGCCAGTTCGACGATATAAGCCGACTTCCATACGCCCGACGGCGCACGAAGAGTGCGGACTTCCACGGAATACTTGCCCACGAGCCGTCGATGCACGAAACAATCCCCTCTGGGCCGATGTCGCGGCAACGCCTGATTCTTGCGCTACCGCGATGGCCTTGGCAAGGCCTCAGCCCTTGGGCGGCGCCTGCGTCGTCAGGCCCAGGCCGCTGGCAGGGATGGCGAAGGTGCGCGATTCGCCCTGACCCACCGTGGCATCGACGTCCATACGGTCGGCAGAACACGCGCCGTGGGGCATCACGCCGAGCTTACGCGTGCCCGAGGGTACACGCAGCACCAGCTGCTCACCGATCTCCATGTCCGCGACCATCTTGTCGTCGAGGTAGATGGCGCTCGAACAGCCCGCACCCCACAGGCCCTGGCTGCGCACGATGCTCAGCGTGGCGTCACCGTCCGAAGGGGCCTGGTTACCCAGCACCGTGCTGGACGGCACGTCGTGGATACCGACATGGCGTTCGTTCTGGGTGGCACAACCGGCAAGCAGAACGGTACCGGCAAGGCCGGCAATAACCAGATAGCGCATGGGATCAGCCTCGGTAAGTAATGTGAAGAGCATTGGCCGGGCGCCGTGGACGACCGGTGAAAGGGCGCCCGCCGCTGACGAACCGTGCACACGATACACCGAACAATCGCGCCCCACTCCCGACGAGAACCTCCCCATGGCCAGCAGAGACTGGATCGACATCGACACCTTCGAAGCGGTGGACGATACGGAGCAGTTCGACCGGCCGGACATCCCCCGGGTCGAGGCCGTGCTTTCCGGAGCACCGGACCGTGACTGGCAGCAGTTCTTCCTGGTCAGGGCCCGTGCGCTGGAGCAGACCCATCCGGGCCTGCGCATGGAAATCCTGGCCGATCGCCTGGGTTTTCACACGCGGGCCGCGTCCGCCGAGGAAACCTGCCGGCTTGTCAACGAGGCCGTTCAAGGCACCAACGAGGATTTCGCGGCACAGAAGGCGGCTGAGGAAAAGCGCATCGCGGACCGGAATGAGGAAATTCGCGAGTTGATGGCCAGGATGAAGGCGATCAATGCGGCGTGGCCACCCGCCTCCACGTAAGATCGCTCTGCCAAAGCGGCGCGCGCAGCGATAGAATCGCGCCATGAACGACTTCGCCAGTCCCCCCGCCCCCGCCCTCGTCTACGATCGCGCCGCCATGGTCGCCGAGACGGTGGCGATGGTCCTGTCGGATGCGGGTTTCGACGCCCGTGGGGTCATGACCTACCGGGAGGCCAAGGCGGCGTTCAACGCCATGGACGACCTGGCCCTGCTGGTCATCCATGCGGACACGCCCGGCGAACGGCGCGGCAGCGTGATCCTGCAGGCCACGTTGCGCGAGCGCCCCTCGACGGCCATCGTGGTCATTTCCAGCCGGCTTCCGCAGGATCTGGCGCCGTTCCCGCGCACCGCCGTGTTCCTGGAGAAACCGTTCGATCGGGCCCAGTTGCTGGAAGCCGTCGAGCGAGCGCGCAGCGCCCGCCCCGTCGCCTGATCGCTACTCTTCCATGCCGATGAGTTTTTCGATGTCGTCGATGGCGAACTGGCGCGCGGCACGCTTGCGTTCGCGCCGCCCCATCGCCTGACAGGCCGCACCGAGCGGCTTGGCCCGACGCAACCGGCCATCGCGGCTGATGCGATAACCGTCGGGATCGTATTCCACCAGATATTCGGCCTGCAGCCCGCGTGTGCGCCGATAACGAACCGACTCCATGCAACCTCCCTTCGACGACCCGTGCGCCCTGTCGCGGCATGGTCGCGCCGATGCGTCGGGTGAAGTGCGACGTCAATCACGTTTCGGACCGAGGTGCCGCCCCCGCGTATTCGCTGGGGGGCACGGAAACGCCGGCAGGATGCCGTGCATGGCTTCAGTCGCGGTAGATGCCGTGACGGTTCGCGGACATCGTCCGCTCCTACGGGGTTGACGAAGGCGTGGACGAAGGCATCGACGGCGGCGTGGACGGCGACAACGGCGTGGACATCGACGGTGAGGCGGCCGGCGCCGGTGCCGGTGCTGGCGAGACCGATGCCGGGGACGGCGCATCTCCGAGGCAGGCGATGGCTTCGTCGCGGAAGCGGCTGTCGTAGTCGCCGCTCTTGGCCTTCTGGATTTCGTACATGACGACCTGGGCGCCGCTGCCGTTGGCAGTGACGTCGAGGCGCTCGTGCTTGCCGTCGGCGTTGGCGGTCACGCGGCCTTCGTCGTCCTTGGCGTTGCCCTTGGCATCCTTGGCCAGTGCCTGCCACTTGGGCTCCACGCACTGCACGTAGGCCGTGACGCTCTTGCTCGTCTTGCTGCTGAGCTTGGGCAGGGTATCGGTCATGCCGCTGGTGGCGCAGCCGGCCAGGCCGACACAGGCAGCGATCGCAAGAACGTATTTCATGCTCAATTCCACGGTAAGGGTCCGGGAATTCTAGCGCGAGCCGGGGCCGAGGATCAGATTCCGGCGCGGGTGGCGGTATTTGCTTCCGCCTTCGCCAGCTGCCCACCCGTGCACTTGAGGTACTGCGACGATGCGAGCCAGCGGCGATCCGGGTAGTAGGAGAACACCATCTGGCCACCCTTCAGGGCGTCGATGAGCTCGTGCGCCACCGCGGTACGCACGGCGGGGCACCCCCAACTGCGTCCGATGCGACCGGCTACCTTCGCCATGGCCTCGTTCACGTAGGCGGCGCCGTGGATCACGATCGCGCGGGCCAGGGCCTGGTCGTTCACGCCCTGCTCCAGGCCGGTCATCCGTAGGGAATACCCGTTCTTGCCCATGTAGGTATCCGACGTACGGAAGAGGCCGATGCTGGAAGCGAGACTTTCCGGCGCGTTGGAGAATCGGGTGGCGTTGGCATCCCCACTGTTCTTGCCGTGTGCTACCAGTTCCTGGAACAGCAGCTTGCGCTTCACCGTGTCGAACACCCACAGGCGCGGCTGCGACGACGGCCGGGAGTAATCGATCACCGCCAACCGGTCCGAGGGCACCCCACCCTGGGTCTGCGCGCATTCGGAGGCCTTCACGGCCAGGTCGATCACCCGGGGGTCCGCCGACGGTGCCAGCCGGGAGAGCGCCTCACCCAGCGAGTCGGTCGCCCTGGCAGGCGTCACGAGCAGACACAGGGCGCCAAGCAGGGGAACACAGGCGAGGTACGAGCGAAACGATCGAATCATGCAGCCAGCCGGATGGAGTGCGACGGGGCATGCTAACGCGCTGATCATTTATTGACCACAAAGCCGTCACATCTGTGCCATTCATATATGTGAAAGGCTTAGATGTTCTGCTAGCGAATTCAGGAAGCGATAGATAATGACTATGGAAGCAAGGCGCCATGCCCTCGCATGGGCGCTCCTTACCGCCACGATCGTCGCCGGGGCCAGTGCGCAGACGGCCCCGACCACGGCCGCGTCGGCTGCTTCACCGCCACCGATCGTCGCGCCCGATCCTGCTACCACGGCTTCCGTTCCTGCCCCGCCGGTACTGGACGATCCGCTCGCCCAGGCCATCTATGCGCGCCTGCAGCAGATGACGCCCCTGCAAGGCGGCCTTCTGCCGCGCCAGGACGCGGCCCTGGGCAAGGCTCTCAACGACTTCTACATGCAGCGACGCTACATGCCGGCGTGGTCCGACGACGCCAACGTCCGCCAGCTGCTGGCCGGGCTGTCCTCCGTCGAGGCCGACGGCCTGCTGCCCGAGGATTACCATCTCGACGAGCTGAAGGCCCTGGCCGATGCACCCGACCGGGCCAACGCCTCGCCGCAGCAGAAGGCGGATTTCGAGATCGCCGCCACGGGTGCCTATGTCACCGCCCTGGTCCAGCTGGCCCGCGGCAAGGTCGACCCGGTGCGGCTGGACCCTACCTGGAACTTCGACGCGGCGGCCATCGATCCCCAGCAGGGCATGTCGATGCTGCAGACCGCCATCGACGAACGCAGCGTCGACCAGGCCTTCGCCATGGCCCGGCCCCAGAACCCGCTGTACACGAAGCTTCGCGACGCGCTGGCCCAGCTTCGGGCCACGGCGGCTCAGGGCGGCTGGCCGCTCGTCCCGGACGGTCCGACGCTGAAGCCCGGCATGAAGGACGCCCGTGTGCAGGCGCTGCGGGCCCGGATGGTCGCCGGCGGCTACCTCGACCCGACCCTCGCGCACGGGCACACGTTCGACAACCCGCTGGCCGACGCGGTCAAACGTTTCCAGGCCGATCAGTACCTCGACGCCGACGGCAGCGTGGGTGCCGGCACACTGGCGGCGCTGAATGTCCCCGTCCAGGATCGGATCGGCCAGGTGCGGGCCAACCTCGAACGGGCGCGGTGGCTCCTGCATTCCCTGCAGGGCACGTTCGTGGTGGTCGATGTGGCGGGCTACAAGATCACCTTCTATCGCGACGGTGTCCCGGTATGGAAATCGCGCGTACAGGTCGGCAAGCCCTACCGCAGCACGCCTATCTTCCGCTCGCAGATCACCTACGTCACTTTCAACCCGACCTGGACGGTGCCCCCCACCATCCTCAAGAACGACATGCTGCCCAAGGTCCGCAGCAACCCGGCCTACCTGGCGAACAACCGCATCCGCGTGCTCGACAGCGCCGGCAACATCGTGTCGCCCGCCAGCGTCGACTGGAAGAACCCCCGCGGCATCACGCTGCGCCAGGATGCCGGCCCGGGCAATTCGCTGGGCCAGGTGGTGATCCGCTTCCCCAATTCCTTCGCGGTGTACCTGCACGACACCCCGCACCAGGAGCTTTTCGCCAAGGCCAAGCGCGATACCAGTTCCGGCTGCATCCGCGTGGAGCACCCGCTGGAACTGGTCGAACGGCTGTTCAACGATCCGGAGAAGTTCAGCCGGCAGGCCATCGATGAGCGCCTGGCCTCGAAGAAAACGCAGAACGTGACCCTGCCCACCGCCGTTCCGGTGCTGCTGGCCTATTGGACGGTGGACATCGCCGACGATGGCAAGCTGAGCTACAAGCCCGATGTCTACGACCGCGATGGTCCTTTGTTGGCCGCGCTGGACAAGCCGCAGCCGTTACGCGTGCCCTGAGCACAACGGCCCAGCGAGGCCGTTTGCCGCAGCGCAGCGCGGAGTGACGGCCGTATACTGAGGTCATGAACGCTCCCCTCGCCGTTTCCGAATCGACCCTCCACGACCAGGTGCGCGACGAGGGTTTCGCCTTCGTGCAAGGCGATGCGATGCGCGGCCTGGTATCGCCTATCGCGCCGCTGGCCGACTGGGACACCTTCGCCGCGAGCTGGAACGCGCTCGAGCCCGACACCTACCTGGCCGCCACCGGACGGTTCCGCCGTCGTCGCCACGCCGTGTTCACCGCGTCCCGGTTCGGCCACGTCGAGCCGCGCCCGCACCAGGCGCACTTCCAGACACTGGCCTACAACGCGCTGCAAGGCGACATCGCGCGGTGGTTCGCGCCGGTGCTGCCCGAGATCGTCGGCAGTGCCACGATGGGTGCGATCCTCGACTTCTGCCGCGACATCTTCGGCGGCCTCTCGCCCACCGTGGAAACCTGGCACGTCGAGGTCCATCAGTTCCGCATCGAGGCCACCGCCGGCGTGGCCGGCGAGCCCACCCCCGAGGGCAGCCATCGGGACGGTGTGGACTACGTACTGGTACTGCTGGTCGATCGTGAAAACATCGCCAGCGGCACCACCACCATCCATACGCCGGACGGGCGTCCGCTGGGCGAATTCACCCTCACCCGTCCGCTCGATGCCGCCCTGATCCACGATCCCCGCGTCTTCCACGGCGTCACGCCCGTCACGCCGCTGGACGCCTCGAAGGCCTCCCATCGCGATGTGCTGGTCGTCACTTTCCGCGCGGCCTGACGGGGATGCGACGGGTCAGCGTGCGATAATGGTGCGACCCACGATCAAAGCATGAGCATGAACTGGTCCGGAAAGTACGATTTCAAGCAATTCCAGGAGGAACTGGCGGCACTGGAACGGCAATCGAAAAAGCCGTCCGCCGACACCCCTGCTGTCGTTGCGCCGCCAGCGGCTCCCGAGCCCGCAGCACCCAAGCGCCGTGGGCGTCCGCCGAAGGTCGATCCCCTGGCACCCGCGCGGGCCGAGTTCGAGGCCCTGCGTCTGCGTTACACGCTCAGCGTGGCCGACGTGGTGGCCTGGTTTCCGCCCGAGGAAGGCATTGCCTACCTGCAGACGCTGATCGCCAGCGCGGAGCCCAAGCCGCGCAAGCCGCGCAAGAAGGCGTCGCCGGAATCCTGAAGGTCGGCCGCCCGGGCCGCGCTCAGAACAGGTGGCGCAGCAGCCAGAACAGGCCCGCGGCCAGCGCGATCGACACCGGCAGGGTCAGCACCCAGGCCATCAGCATGCTGCGCACGGTCGACCATTGCAGGCCCGAACCGTTGGCGACCATCGAACCCGCCACTCCCGACGACAGCACGTGGGTGGTGCTCACCGGCAGGCCGAAGCGATCCGCCGCACCGATGGTGAGCATCGCCACCACCTCCGCCGACGCACCCTGCGCATAGGTCAGGTGCTGCTTGCCGATGCGCTCGCCCACCGTGCGGACGATGCGTCGCCAGCCGACCATGGTACCCAGGCCCAGGGCGATCGCCACGGCCACCTTCACCCACGTGGGAATGAACTTGGTGGCTTTGTCCAGCAGCGAGTGGTAGTTGCCGAGCACGGCGCTGTCTTCCGCCGTGAACGCTGGCTTCTTGTCTTTCTCCATCAGGCGCAGCGCTTCGGACGTGAGGTACATGTCGTTGCGCACGTTGTTGACCTCGTGCTGCGGCACGTCGGCCAGCGTCGGGCGGTGCGCCACCTGCGCACCGATCGCGTCGGAAAGGCTGACCAGCGCCGCCATCGTCGCCGGGGTGGCCTGGCGCGACTGGATGTAGCGCTCGATCTCGCCACGCGGCGATGCCACCGGTGCCGCACCGACCGCGTACCGGGCGAAGGTTTCGCTCGCGTGGTGGGCCACCGAGACGAAGCTTTGCGTCTCGCCCTGGGTCACCGCCTTGTTCAGGGCATACGCGCCCGGCACCGTACCGATCAGGATGAGCATGATCAGGCCCATGCCCTTCTGACCGTCGTTGGAGCCATGCGCGAACGACACGCCAGTGCAGGTGAGGATGAGCAGGCAGCGCACCCAGAACGGCGGTGGTTTGTCGCCGTGGGGTTCGGCGTAAAGCTCCGGGGCCTTGACGAACGTCTTAAGCAGCATCAGCAGGCCGAAGGCCAGACCGAAGCCGATCAACGGTGAAAACAGCAGCGCCTTGCCGACGCTGAGCGCCTGGCTCCAGTCGACCGCGGCATTCGCGTTACCCGCGTTCATCATCTGGTTCATGAGACCCACGCCGATGATCGAACCGATCAGTGTGTGCGAACTGGACGACGGCAGGCCGAGGTACCACGTGCCCAGGTTCCACACGATCGCCGCCAGCAACAGCGCGAACACCATCGCGAAGCCGGTCGACGTACCCACGTTCAACACCAGGCCGATGGGCAGCAGTTGCAGCACCGCATACGCCACGGCGCCACTGGAAACGAGCACGCCGACGAAGTTCCAGCCGCCGGACCACACCACGGCGAAACTGGCCGGCAGCGACCGCGTGTAGATCACGGTGGCCACCGCGTTGGCGGTGTCGTGGAAACCGTTGACGAACTCGAAGGCCAGGGCGATGGTGAGCGCCACGCCGAGCAGTACGTACTCGAACACGGGACTGGTGGGCGCCACGTGCAGGTCATGGCCCAGCTGGACGCCGACATAGATCGCCGCGGCGACCAGTACCACGGCGAAGACGCCAAGGCTGATCAGGCGTGTCTGGGGCGACCCTTCGGCGTGTTCGGTCAGGACGGTGCTGTTCATGGCGCGCCTCCGGTCGTGGGCCCCCAGAGGTAGCAACGGCACATGACACAACCGTGTCAATGCGGGCGGCAGCATGTGAAGGCCCCCGGCCGTGGTATGAATGCGCCCATGCGAACGCCCTCCCCGCTTGCCACGCCCCTCGCCGACGCCGCGTCCCGCGAATGCCGCCGCGCGCTGCGTGCCCTGGGCGACACGCAACACCGCCATCGCGGCATCCACGAGGCCCGTAAATCCCTGCGACGACTAAAGAGCCTACTGCGGCTGGGTACCACGACATTCGCCGATGCACTGCCGTCGCTGGAAAAGGCGATCGACCGTCTCGCCGTCGGATTGTCGCCCTTGCGCGACGCCCATGTGGCCGTGGAAACCGCGACCTCCTTGGCCGGCTCCCTGGCCGTCGATGTGGAGGCCTGTGCAGTAGCCGGTCCCGAATCCTGGTGCCGTGCCGTCGACCTGCTGACGCTGCGCTGCGAAGGCCGCCTGACCGCCGCTTTGACCAAGGACCCTGGCTTCGAACGCCGCCGCAGCGAGGTCCGGATGTTGGCCCGCCAGGTGCATGCGCTTCCGTGGCAGGCGATGACCACGGAAGAGATCGACCACGCGCTGGCGCACTCCGAACGACGCGTGGCCAGGGCACGCAAGCGCATGCGTAAGTCCGCCTCGGTGGCCAACCTCCACCGTTGGCGCCGCCGGGCCCGCCGCCTGCGCATGCAACTCGAGCTGGTGCGCAAGGCACGCAAGGCTGCCGGCCTGCCGGCGCCCCATCACGCCGATCGGGAAAAGGCACTGGCGAAGGACATGTCCCTGCTGTCCGATGCCATTGGCGCTCGCCAGGACCTGCGCCTGCTTCGCGACATCCTGCGCACCCTCGTGGACGCGGATACCGCGCCCGCCCTGGTCGCCGCCACCACACGGGCCCTGAAGTTGCGCCGGATACCGGTCGATACACCGACGCTCGTGGTCACGCCACCGGCCTAAAGCGGTTTTTCGGCAAGTGACCGCACGGCACGCGGGCGCACGCCCCACGTTCGATTGACCGTCGTTGTCATAACGAGCCAACGACCGACATGACAGCCCGTGCCGACGCTGGCGCGGCGCAGCACGAACGCCATACCTCCCCGCAACGATTGCACCGTAAAAATGCCGTGCATCGCGGCAAACCGCCCGGACCCACCCTGTGTCCGCACGGCTGCGACTTGCAACAAAGCGGATAGACAACGTTGTCATTCCGGACTAGACCGGAGTTGCCCAACCGCGGTTGGGCCTGTCGCGCAGGGACGCGATCGGGGGACGAAGGCTACGGCACGGTGCCGAGGGCCGGTGCGCCCCTTCCTTTGGCAACACCATCGATCTGGAGGCGCTCCATGTTCCTTACGTCATCACCCGTTCGTTCGCGCATGGCCCTGGGCGGCTGCACCGGCAGCCTCGGCCTGGCCATCGCATTCGCCCTTTCTCCCGTGGTTCCCCTGCAGTCCGCGCATGCCGCCACCACATGCGCCGCCGCCTGGCAGGCGGGCACGGTGTACACCGGCGGCAACACGGCCAGTGAAAACGGCTCGAACTACGTCGCGAACTGGTGGACGCAGGGCGACGACCCGGCCACACACAGCGGTGCCGCGGGCTCCGGCCAGCCGTGGACATCGCAGGGCTCGTGCAGCGGTGGCGGCAGTACGCCACCGACCAATCCGCCTCCCGGCGATCCGCCGCCGAGCAACCCGCCGCCGGCCGCGGGCAGCCTGCTGTTCAGCCCGTACAAGGACATCACGATCAACCTGGACTGGAACACCAACATCATGTCCACGCTGGTCACCGGCACACGCATCCCCGTGGTCGGCAGCGGTAGCCTGGTGTCCACGCAGGTACCCAACCTGGGCGCGATCACCCTCGCCTTCGCCACCGGCGAATGCGGCAGCGAGAACTGGGGCGGTGTGCCCGCCGCGGCGTTTGCCAGCGCCAACATCGCGCGCCTGAACAGCGCCGGGGTGAACTACGTCGTCTCCACCGGCGGACAGGCCGGCACGTTCACCTGCGGCAGCAGCGCGGGCATGGCCAAGTTCATCCAGACCTACCAGTCCTCGCACCTGGTCGGCATCGACTTCGACATCGAGGCGGGGCAGACCCCGGCACAACTCAGTGCGCTGATCGCCAACGCGAAATACGCCGAGGGCCTGTACCCCAACCTGCGTTTCTCATTCACGCTGGCTACGCTGGCCGCCTCCGACGGCAGCTACGGCGGCCTGAACAACACCGGCGATACCGTGGTCCGTGCCGTGCTGGCCTCGGGCCTGCAGCACTACACCATCAACCTCATGACCATGGATTACGGCGCCGCCGGCCCGGCCATCTGCGTGGTGAGCGGCGGCAGCTGCGACATGGGCCTTTCGGCCATCCAGGCGGCCAGGAACCTTCAGCACACCTACGGCATCCCGCTGACGAAGATCGAGCTGACGCCGATGATCGGGGTCAACGACGTGTCCAGCGAGACCTTCACGCTGCAGGACATCGATGAAGTGACGGCCTACGCGGCGACCAACAAGCTGGCCGGCGTGCACTTCTGGTCGCTGGACCGCGATACCCCCTGCGCCAACGGCAACAACAGCGGCTATGCTTCGCCCACATGCAACTCGGTGTCGGGCACCAGCGCGCTGCAATACACGCGGCGTTTCCTGAGTGACTTAGGCCGCTGAGGAACGGGGCCACCGCGCCGGGCGCATGACCGGAACGGTGGCCCAGGGCCAGGGACGGCCCTTTGCGGCGTCTCGCCACTGGCGGGTGGTACGCGGATCGATCATAATACGATCGATTCGCATTTCCATTCGCCTTTGTCGTACGCCCTCGCTCCGGGATCCTCATGCTCGCCACCGCTTCTCAGGCGCCTTGCCGCCTCACCGTGTCCATTCGCGCCGCCCTCATCGGCGCCCTCCTCCTCGCCGGCACCGCGCAGGCAACCGACGAGGCAGCGACGGAGGACCAGGCGCGTCACGCCGACAACGCGACCACGCTTTCCGGCGTGCAGGTCAAGGCCAACGTCACCCCGCCCACCGCCGCCTATGCCGGTGGCCAGGTCGCCCAGGGTGGCCGTTTCGGCGTGCTCGGCAACCAGGACCTGATGAACGTCCCGTTCAACATGACCAGTTACACCGACACGCTGATCCGCAACCAGCAGGCGCGTTCGCTGGGCGACGTGGTCGCCAACGATCCGTCCGTCCGCACCGGTTTCGGCTATGGCAACTTCTCGCAGACGTTCGTCATCCGCGGCTTCCAGGTCGCCAGCGACGACATCGGCTTCGACGGCCTGTACGGCATGCTGCCGCGCCAGCTGCTCGCCCCCGAGCTGGTCAACCGCGTGGAGGTGTTCAAGGGCGCCAGCGCCTTCCTCAACGGCATCAGCCCGGGCGGTTCGGCCGTCGGCGGCAACATCAACATCGCGCCGAAGCGGGCGGAGGCCACCCCCATCACCCGCATCGGCCTGGATTGGGGCAGCGACAGCCAGACCGGCGGCAGCGTGGATATCGGCCGCCGCTTCGGCCGCAACGATGCCTTCGGCCTGCGCGTGAACGCGGTGCATCGTGACGGCAACACGGCGATCGACGGCGAGCAGCGCCGCGTCACCGCGCTGGGTGTCGCGTTCGATTTCCAGGGTGACAACCTGCGCATCACCACCGACCTGGGTTACCAGAAGCAGGTCGTCACGGGCGGCCGCGCGGTGGTCTACACCAGCGGCCTTACCTATGTGCCGCGCGCGCCCTCGGCGAAGACCAACTACGCCCAGCCGTGGTCCAACTCGTCCCTGGAAGACACCTTCGGCGTGGTGCGTGCGGAATACGACTTCACGCCGTGGCTGACGGGTTACGTCGCCGCGGGCGCGCATCACGGCAACGAGTACGGCGACTACGTGAGCCCCACGCTGCTGGACGGCAGCGGGCGCGCCACGGAATCACGTTTTACAGTGCCCTACATCGCGGACACCGCTACCGGGGAAGCCGGCTTCAACGCCAGGTTCGACGGTGATGGTGTGAGCCAGCGTGTCAATGTCAGTTTTTCTGCCCTCAATTTCCGCAAGAAGGCAGCGTATGCAAGTTCGTCCAGTAACAACGATCCACATCCGATCGATACGAACATCTACGCCCCCACCTACGTGCCCGTGCCGAACTTCGTCTACGACATCGGCCCCATCAGCGATCCAGGCATCACCGGGCGCACCATCCTGCGCAGCCTGGCCGTGTCCGATACGTTCGGCTTCATGGACGACCGCCTCCAGGTCACCCTCGGCGCGCGCCGCCAGAAGCTGGAAGTGATCGGCTACGCCTACGCCACCGAGGTGAAGAACTCGCAGTACAGCCAGTTCGCCAACAGCCCGGTCGTCGGCGTGAACTTCCGCCTGGCCGATCATTGGTCGGTGTATGCCAACCACATCGAGGCCCTGACCCAGGGTGGCCAGGCCCCGGACGAGTTCGCTGGAAAGGAAGTTACAAATAGGGGCCAGGTGTTCGCCCCATACAAGTCCAAGCAGAACGAACTGGGCGTGAAGTGGGACGCCGGTGAATTCGGCAGCACGCTGGCCCTGTTCCAGATCAAGCAGCCCAATGCCTATGTGGAGCCGTCCAGCAACACCTATGTGGTCAACGGCGAGCAGCGCAACCGCGGCGTGGAGTGGAGCTTCTTCGGCGAGCCCGTAACGGGCCTGCGCCTGCTGGGCGGCGCGAACTACATCCAGCCCCAGCAGACCGGTACGCAGGACGGCATCAACGAAGGCAAGGACTCCGTCGGCACGCCACGTTTCCAGGCCAACCTGGGCGCGGAGTGGGATATTCCCAACACACCGGACGTGACGCTGAGCGCGCGCGCCGTGCGGACCGGCAAGCAGTACCTGGACAACGCCAACACGCTCACGTTGCCGGCATGGACCACCTACGACGTCGGCGCACGGACCACCACGCACCTGGAAGGTGTGCCGGTGACCTTCCGGCTGACCGTGCAGAACCTCGCCAACAAGGGCTACTGGGCCACGTCCAACGGCGGATACCTCAGCCAGGGCGCACCGCGCACGTTCCTGGTATCGGCTTCCTTCGACCTGTAACCGTTTCGGCCGAAACCTTTCCGAATCTCTCCGTTCCGGAGCACACGGCGTCCGAACGCTGACGTACGATGCGACCATCGTCACAGATCGGCTGTCCGCCCGGGCCGCGTTGGAAGGATCGACATCCCGCCGACGCCCGCGCCGTTATGCTGCGGGCCGAGCCACCGGGAGAGGGAAGATGGAGCAGGACCAGGACATGGCGACCTACACCATGGGCGACATCATCGTCGATGCCGTCACCATGAACGAAGCCGCGGTGTGCGGCGACCTCGACGAGAGTCGCCGTCGCGCACGCCGCATCGCCTTCCTCGCGGCGCCCGAAGGCCTTACCGGCATCGCCGAGGCGGCGAACGTATTGCTCTGCCTCCTTGGGCCCTCCGGCACCGAACCGCGGCCGGGGTTCGGTGCGGCGATGGTCGCGGTGTCCACGGAGATAGACCGTGCTTTCGGCGAAGGTTGAGTCGGATCGACGTCCTTCAGCGCATAAACATGCGGTCGTAATTATTTGAGTAATTTCTAGGAATGATTCGTAGGAAAAACGCCCGATTTGCGTGAAATGAAGGTCAAACAGGCCATTTCACGCGTTATTCGTGCGCAAGTGCCCATACCCATGCGGATTTTCCGCCGCTCCCTGGCTTGACCCTTTTCAATTGTTACGCCAATGTTGCGCCAAGCCGCTCAGTGACGCGGTGCAACATTGCCATGCTGTCGATGCCGCACGTTCGGGGGAATGCGCGGCACCACATCGCAGTCATGGTGGTTTCGGCCTTCGGTCGATTTCCGGCCCTTCAAGGGCCCATCTGGGGAAGCTTCGTCCATGACTTCACGCTACATCACCTCGTCGCGCGTGCTGCGCCATACCGCACTGGCGGTCGCCCTGGCCGTAGGCTTCGGTAGCGCCGGCACCGCCTTCGCGCAGTCGACCACCGGCTCCATCTTCGGTCAGGCCACGCCGGGCAGTACCGTGCAGGCATCAGGCAGCACGGGTATCACCCGCGAAGTCACCGTGGGCCAGGATGGCCGCTACCGCATCGGCAGCCTGCCGCTGGGCAGCTACACGGTCAACGTGATGCAGGATGGCAAGGTCGTCGATTCCCGCAAGGATGTAGGCCTCACCGTCGGTGCCGGCTCGGAGGTGTCCTTCGCCGGTGCCGCCGCGGCCAGCAACGCCCAGGCCCTGGACTCGGTCACGGTATCGGCCAATGCGCTGCCGGCGATCGACGTGTCGTCCGTGGATTCGCGCACCGTCATCACCTCCGAGCAGCTGGCCCGCCTGCCGCTGGGCCGTAGTGCCGAAGCCATCGCGCTGCTGGCGCCCGGTGTCGTCACGGGCTCGGGCGATTTCGGCCGCGTGGTTTCGTTCGGCGGTGCCGGCGTGTCGGAGAACGCGTATTACATCAACGGCTTCAGCACCTCCGACCCGCTGAAGAACCTGGGTGGCGTGTCGCTGCCCTACGGCGCGATCGACCAGCAGGAAGTCTATACCGGCGGCTACAGCGCCATGTACGGCCGCTCCGATGGCGGCGTCATCAGCCAGGTCGGCAAGCGCGGCACCAACGAGTGGCACTTCGGCGCGCAGGTGCTGTGGGAGCCGAAGTTCGCCCGCTCCACCCTCGGCAGTCAGTATTTCCCCGATGGCGCATTGCCGGAAGGCTACAGCTACACCGATCCGTCGCTGGCCGGTTCGATCTACCGCAACCGCCAGGGCAATACGCAGTGGACCCGCACCGTCAGCGGTTATGTCGGTGGTCCGCTGATCAAGGACAAGCTGTATCTCTTCGTGGCCGCGGAAACGGAGAAGACCGAGGGCACGTCCAGCAACACCGCGATCGCCAACCCGATCGCCAACAACCACTACACCTATAACCTGCCGAAGTACTACGCCAAGCTCGACTGGAACATCAACGACGCCAACATCCTTGAGTTGACCGGCATCCGTTCCAATGACGAGCGCAGCGGCGCGTACTACAACTACGACTACGCCACACGCAAGGCCGGGCCATTCACCGGCACGTACCCCAACAGCACCAAGGACGCGTCGAAGTACGCGATCGCCAAGTACACCAGCTACATCACCGACGACCTCACGTTCTCGGCCACCTACGGCAAGAGCCGCACCGACGACCTGGTGAACAACCCCGGCGATGACGGCATCACGCCGTTCATCAATCGCCCCGACCTGCAGGATCCGGCGGCGAACGGCGGCACGCCGATCTCGAACGGCGCCACCACCACGACCAAGAACGCACCCGACGCGAACAGCAAGACGCACGGCCTGCGCGCGGACCTCGAATGGCAGGTCGGCGACCACCGGCTTACCGGCGGCATCGACAACATGAAGTTCAACGGCCACAACGAAGGCCAGACGACGACCGGCCCCGGTTACTACTATCGCTATCGCCAGACCAGTGCACCGGATCAGGCCATTTCGGAAAGCCTGGGCGTGGGCGCGCCGGGTGGCGATGGTTATTTCGTCGACAAGCAGATATTCAGCACCATCACCAGCATGGCGGTCGACCAGAAAGCGTATTACCTGGAAGACAAGTGGCAGGTGTCGGACCGGTTCCTGCTCACGTTCGGCCTGCGCAACGACAAGTTCAAGAACTACAACAACAACCACAAGGTGTATGTCGATAGCGGCAACCAGTGGGCGCCGCGCCTGGGCGCGTCGTGGGACGTCTTCGGCGACTCTTCGCTGAAGGTGTACGGCAACCTCGGCCGCTACTACCTCGCGCTGCCCAACAGCGTGGCGATCCGCGGCGCGTCCTCGTCGACCTATACGGATGAGTACTTCACCTATACCGGTATCGATCCGGTCGGCAACCCGACGGGCCTCACCGCCCTGGGCCCCGGCCCCGTCTCGTCGGGTGGCGAATACGGCCAGGCCAACGATCCGAAGTCGATCACCGCCACCGACCTGAAGTCGCAGTACCAGGACGAAGCCATCCTCGGCTTCGACAAGACGCTGGGCGACCAGTGGGTGGGCGGCGTGAAGCTGACCTACCGCAAGCTGCAGACCGCCATCGACGACGTGTGCGACACCGGCAGGATTGCCGACAAGCTGCAGACCGAGGGTGTCGACCCGGCCAGCGTGACGATCCCCGGCTGCGTCATCTTCAATCCGGGCGAGACCAACACGTTCAGCCTGGCCAATGCTGACGGTAACGGCCGCACGCGCGTGCGCATGTCCACCGACGACTGGGGCTTCACCTCCGGCGCCAAGCGCAAGTACTACGCGCTGGACATGTACATGGAGCACCCGTTCGACGGCAAGTGGGCGTTCCGCGCCGACTACACGTTCTCCAGGAGCTACGGCAACACGGAAGGACAGGTCAAGTCGGATATCGGCCAGGACGACATCTCCAAGACCCAGGACTGGGATTCCAAGGAACTGATGATCCACAGCAACGGTTTGCTCGCCAACGACCGTACGCACCAGTTCAAGGCCTACGGTTCCTACCAGCTGACCCCGGAATGGATGTTCTCCGGTTCCATGCGGCTCACCTCCGGCGCGCCGCGCTCGTGCCTGGGCTACTTCGGCCCGGACGACAGCGATCCGATCGGATACGGCTCGGCGTATCACTCGTGCGCCGGCAAGTTGTTCGCCCCGGGCGACACGCGCCTGCCCTGGGTGAAGCAGCTGGACCTGGCGGTCGAATACCGCCCGTCGTTCGCGGACCACAAGCTGGCCTTCGGCCTGTCGGTGTTCAACGTGACCAACGAGCGCAAGCCGCTGCTCGTGGACTCCACCTACGAAGACGACAAGTTCACCGTGTCCAACACGTATGGCGCCGGCATCTATTACCAGTCGCCCCGCTACGCGCGCCTCACGGCCACGTACGACTTCTGACGCCACACCACGCATAACAAGAAACGACACAGGCCACGGATGGCTTCCATTGCAGTCTCCCCCTCGCCGCCGTGCCGAACGGTGGCGCTTTTTTGCGTCAGGCGCCGGCGTCGCCCCGTGGGGACACCAGCCGCATGAACGATGCCTGCTGGTAGCGGCTCATGCGCAGCTTCTGGCCGGTATCCATCGTGACCACGTGGTAGCCGTTGAACCATGGCTGGATGGTGCTGACCCGGGCGACGTTGATGATGGCGGACCGATGGATACGGGCGAACCGCCGCGGGTCGAGGCGTTCCGCCAGGGTGGCCATCGTCTCGCGCATTTCGTACTCGCACGAGGCCAGGTGCAGCCGCACCGTGTTGCGTGAGGCCTTGATCCAGACGATATCGTCGACATCGACCAGGGTGATGTGCTCGTCCACGCGGACCGGAAGACGCTGCAGGTAATCCTTCCGCTCGCGTAGCGCGTCCAGCACATCCTGCATGTCCGGCACCGCGGCCGCGCCCCGGCGCGCGTGCAGGCGGGCCTTCGCGCGGCGCAGCGTCTCGGCGAAGCGGTCGCGACTGAACGGCTTCACCAGATAATCGACGGCATGCGCCTCGAACGCGCGCACGGCATAGTGCTCGAACGCGGTGACGAAGACGGTGGCCGGCATGCGCGATGCGCCGATGGTTCCCACCACGTCCATGCCCGTCATGCCCGGCATCTGGATGTCGAGGAACACCAGGTCCGGTGACTGCTCCCGGATGGCACGCGCGGCAGACAAACCGTCGCCGCACTCGCCGACGATCTCGATCTCGGCATCATCGCGGAGCAACCGCGCGATCGCATGCCGGGCCAGCGGTTCGTCGTCCACCACCAGCGTCGCGATGCTCATGCGGGCATGATCTCGGGCATGTCGTCGGCGTCGTCCAGGTCGCGATAAGGCAAGTGGATACGGCAGGCCACGCCGCGCGGCCAGATCATGTCCAGGCGCAGTCCAGCAGCGTCGCCATACAGCTCGCGCAGCCGCAGCGCGGTGTTGCGCAGGCCGATGCCGTGACCGGACGCCGGTGCATCCGGACCGGTCCGCTCCAGGGTGCTGTTGTGGTTGCGCACCTCGATCACCAGGCTGTCGCCTTCATGCCGGATGTCGACCTCGACCCGGTCGTCGCCCACCTGCTCGCCGATCCCGTAGCGGATCGCGTTCTCGACGATGGGTTGCAGGATCAGGCTGGGTACCGCGCACTCCACCGTATCGGGCTGCACGTAGATCCGCGTGGACAACCGGTCCTTGAAGCGCATCTGCTGGATGCCGAGGTAGAGATCCAGCAGGACCAGTTCGCGCCGCAGCGTGATTTCCTGGCCGTCCTGGTCTTCGAGGAACGCCCGCAACAGGTCGCTCAGGCGGATCAGCATGTCCTCGGCGGACAGCGCGTCCTCGCGCAACAGCGTGGCGATCGCGTGCAGCGTGTTGAACAGGAAATGCGGCTGTAGCTGCGATTTCAGTGCGTGCAGTCGCGACTGGGCCAGCTCGCTGGCAAGGCGGCTGGCCTCGATCTCGCGCCGGGTTTTTTCCTCATGCAGCTGCACGCTCTGCTGGATCGCCAGCAAGGCCCAGTAGGTGAACAGCCCCGTGCCCATGTGCCGGGTGAACTGGTGCAGCTGCTCACCCAGGCCGCTGGGCTCGAAGAACGTGGACGCCACCGCGCCGATCAGCATGGACAGGAAGGTGACGACGATGCTGGCCAGCGCATGGATGCCGACCCCGCGCAGGCGGGACGCGGGGTCGAAGCGGTAACGCGCGGCGAGGCGGAAGACCAGCGGCGCCAGCGCCGCCCAGCTGTACCACTGAATCAGCGACCAGCGCAGGTAGGTAACGGCATCGAACCCGTGACTGTCCAGGTCGTCGTGGATGGAGCGCTGCACGGCGAACACCACCGCCACCACGGTCCATACCCCCAGGTAGCGGCCCAGGCCGATGTCGAGGGTTCCAAGGCGGACCTTCATGGCGATATCCACGGAAAAGAGGGCCCAGTCTTGGACGCCGCGCAACGTGCGTCAACGCCGGTGTGCACCGGCTACGATTCGTCCGCGCGCGGCGACGATTCGTCCCGCAGCGCTACGCAAACGACCGCGCAAGCGCTCTGCTTCAGGCCAACACCACGCCGGAGCTGCCCCATGTCGTCCTTCCGTATCGCGCTCGTCTGCGTCATCGTCCTCGTCGCCCTGCCCGCGGCCGCCGTCGAATCGCCCGCTCGCGTCTCCGCGTCGCGCCTGTTCACCGTGGTCAACGCCACCTTCGACACCGCTACCGCGCTGGACGTCGCGCCGGCGGGTAGCGGCGCCTTCGCCGAGCTGCCGCTGGACCCGCCCCTCCAGGGCGGACGCACCGACGCCACGGTGCGGCTACCCGCCGGCGACTGCCTGCGCGACTTCCGGGTGACCTTTCGCAACGGGGCCGCCTTGACGTTCCCCGGTATCGATGTATGCCGGGGCAGCGGCCTGCGCCTGGATGCAGGACGGCGTGGCTGACCGTCGCCCCTAGGCTTCGACGACGGCCACGCCTGCCTGGGCCAGTGCGCGGCGTAGCGTATCCGGCGCGGCGTCATCGATTACCACACTCTGGGCCATGTCGATGCCGCCGATGACATAGGGCGACGCCGCGCCGAGTTTTTCGGTGGATGCCAGCACGACCACCTCGGCAGCCCGTGCCGCGAGCGCACGCTTCACATAGGCCTCCTCGAGGTCGCCCGTGCTGAAGCCCTCGGTGGGATGCACGCCGGTGACGCCCATGAAATACGTGTCCGCGCGGATGTGTGCCATCGCCTCGATGGCGGCGGCGCCGACGGTGACCACGGAATGCTTGAACAGCCGACCGCCGATCAGCACCACCTCGATGCGGGGGTGTGCGGCCAGGGCCACGGCGACGCTGGGACTATGCGTCACTACGGTGGCCTCCAGCGTGGGCGGAAGAGAGCGCGCCATCTCGACGCAGGTCGTGCCGCCATCGAGGATCACGACGTGCCCGGGCAGGATCATGCGGGCAGCGCGGACGGCGATGGCTCGCTTCACGTCCATCTGGATGTCCTGCCTCTGCACGAAGTCGCCCATGGCCGCGGACGCCGGCAGGGCCCCGCCGTGCACGCGCTGCAGAAGGCCTTCCGCGGCCAGTTCCCGCAGGTCACGACGCACCGTGTCCTCGGACACGCCGAAGGTGTCGCTCAGGGTCTTGGCGATCACCTGTCCGTCCCGCTGGAGGGCGGCGAGGATGGCCCGTTTGCGATGGGTCGTCAGCATGGTTTGCACGAACTTCATTGACATTGCACGAAACTGCACGTTACCGTACCCACTCCTTGTTGTCGAGTCCCAGGAGCGCCCATGCCCCCGCTTGCCGAGCGTGTACGGATCGTCGAAAGCCACGTGCTCTCGCACGACTGGTACCTGTTGAAGAAGACCGTGTTCGATTTCCGTCGCTCCGACGGCAGCTGGCAGCGCCAGCAACGCGAAACCTACGACCGCGGCAACGGCGCGGTGGTGCTGCTCTACAACGAACGGGCGCGCACCGTGGTGCTCACCCGGCAGTTCCGCTTCCCCGCGTTCGTCAATGGCTACGCCGACCTGCTGATCGAGGCACCTGCCGGGCTGCTCGACCACGCCACGCCTGAGGAACGCATCCGTCTGGAGGTGGAGGAAGAAACCGGCTATCGCATCCACGACGTGCGCAAGGTGTTCGAGGCGTTCATGAGCCCCGGGTCGGTCACCGAGAAACTGCATTTCTTCGTCGCCACCTACGAGGCTTCGGCCAAGGTCGGCAGCGGCGGTGGCATCGCCGCCGAGGGTGAAGACATCGAGGTGGTCGAAACGCCATTCGACGAAGCGCTGGCCATGGTCGCCCGCGGCGAGATCGTGGATGCGAAGACGATCATGCTGTTGCAGCACGCCGCCCTGCATATCTTCGGCACGACGACGATCTAGGGCAAGGCGAGCTCGGCCAGTTCGGCATCCGACCATTCGCCGCGCACTTCCTTGGCCGATACGCGATCGTCGCAGCCGGTTTCGCTGAGGTCGAGCACGAATGGCTCCACCCGGCGGCCTTCGACGATCGAATAGAACACACGGACGATCGGCTGGGTGAGTGCATCGCGCGAGCCGTCCAGCACCACGGCCAGGCGCCCCGACTCCAGCCGCACAAGAGCACCTATGGGGTAAACACCCACGGTGCGCACGAAGGCGCGGAACAGGCGCGGATCGAAATGGCCGTGCCAGCTCGCCATGCGCTGTACCGAATGCGCCGGGTCCCAGGCCCGCTTGTACGGCCGGTCCGAGGTGATCGCGTCGTACACGTCGCAGATGGCCGTCATGCGCGCCAGGCGGGTGATCTGCTCGCCGACCAGGCCATCCGGGTAGCCAGTGCCGTCGAACTTCTCATGATGGTGCAGGCACGCGTCCAGGGCTTCCGGGTCCACGCCGCCGCGGCTCACCAGCAGGCGATGGCCCAGTTGCGGATGCCGGCGTACCTGCGCGGTTTCCGTCGCGCTGAGTTCGGCCGGCTTGTTCAGGACATCCAGCGGCACCTGCGACTTGCCGACGTCGTGTAACAGGCCGGCCATGCCCGCCGCCCGCACGCGAAGCGAGTCGAGTTGCAGGTGCCGGGCGAAGCTGATCATCAGAGCGGCCACGGCCACGGAATGCATATAGGTGTAATCGTCAGCCGTCTTCAGGCGAACCAGGCTGAGCAAGGCCGAGGGATGCGACTCGATCGACCGCGACATGTCGTCGACCAGTTCGCGCGCCGCCGTGGCATCGATACCCCCACCCAGACGCGCCTGCTGGAACATCCGCACGACCACGCCGCGCGCGCGCTCACACAAGGCCTGGGCGGTAAGGACAGGATCGGGAACGGACGGCGCGAGTGGCGCGCCCGGTTCTGCCACCGCCGTATCGTCCCCCGGCGCCAACGAAGCCGGGGCGGCGGGTGCCGGCGCCGTCACCAGTTCGCCCAGCCCCTTGGACGTATCGATCCAGACCGTGGCGACATCCAGCCCGCGAAGCGTCGCCAGGTCGTCGGCGGTCTCGAGCAGGAACTTCGTACGCCAGAACGGATGCGACACCCAGGACACGCCGACGTCATGGACGAACATGCCGAGCCGGAGCTTCCCCGTCGGAATTTCCCTCAGCGACGACCCGCGCGTCCCCATCGCCCTGCCCCCAAGACTGTGACCCCCGTCACGTTTGCAGGCTATCGGCACCGCACACAGGGACCTGAATAGGCCAAAAGTCATGATTGGGCGCAAGAAGCTGCCGCAAGACCACACGAATGTCATCCCACATGCTTAGCATCGGCTTAGTTTTCGTCAATGCCCTGAGGATGTGCCATGTCCCCCCTGCCACTGTTGGCCACCACCGCTTCGGTCGCCGTGGTCCTGGCTTTCGTCGCGACGCTGGCGCCACCGGCCTCGCGCAAGGCGACCTGCGCGGCGGCGGTCTTGGGTCCGGTACTTGCCTGGATGGCGTGGCGCCTGTTCGATGTCATTGCGCCGCTGGGCGCGACATCCGAGGCACGCGATCCCGTCGAAAGCCTCGACCTGTGGCTGCTGGCGGTCGCAAGCGTGCTGGGCCTGGCAGCGATGGGCTGCGTGCTGCGCGTCGGGCTCGTACTGGTGGGGCGCGCGAGACGGAACGGTCCGGAAGGCTATCCCGCCCGCTGACACGCGGGGGCAAGAACCGGGCGCTACACTGCGTCTTTCCCGTCAAGGCAAGCACGTGAATCCCAACGAGCCGGCCGTCGCCGATGGCGAACTCACGGCATTGCGCCTGATCGACATCGCCTACAGCATCGATCTTGCCCATGCCGAGCGGCTATGGGCCGAACGCTCGGGCCAGGCCTTCAATCGCTCGCACCTGTCCACGCCACCCAAGGCCGTGTCGTTCGGCGTTGCGCCGCTGTGGCTGGCACTGGGCGAAATCGCCTTTCCGCTCGCGGACCGCGACGCCACGGCGGTGCTCTCGGTGCGGCTGTACGATTTCGGGGTGGCGGCCCTGTCGTTGCGCATCGCGGTGAAGAACCATCCGTGGGAGGTGTTCGCGCGCGACGTGGAATCACTCGACGCACGCGTCGGCGCCGGGGCCGACCCGGCCTTCTGGACCGACCTGCTGGCCCGTGTGCGCGACGTCATCCTGCCCTCGCTGGACCGGCCTGCCACCAGCGCCATCGACGAGGATTACCTCATCGCCACCGTGCATGCCTTCGACACGCCGGTGGATGCGGAATCGCTGCGCAGCCAGATCGACCTGACCCAGGTGCTTTCCGGCGAAACCCGCCCGCTTTCGCGCGCAGCACGCAGCGAGCTGCTGTCGCGCAGCTTTTCCTACTACGCCGACGATCTGGTGGTGCTCAACTGGGACCGCGCCTTCATCTACGAACCACGCCGCGACACCGACGTGGCCGATGTGATCGAGGTGGCCAATGCGCAGCTGGTGGAACTGCGTTACTACGACACATTGCTGGACGACGAGCTACCGCTGATGTACGACCAGGTGGAAAACGCACGCACCGCGGCCTCGCTGCTCGCCTCGCGTCGCTTCGCCTACCTTGCCCGGCGCCTCTACACGCTGGTGGCCGAGGTGACCGAGCTGACCGAGCGCGTGGACAACGCGCTGCAGGTCACCGAGGACGTCTATCTGGCGCGCGTATACAGCAGCGCACTGTCGCTGTTTCGTGTGCCGACGCTCAGTGCTTCGGTGGATCGCAAGCTGGCCATCGTGCGCGACACCTATGCGGCCCTGTATGAAGAAGCGTCGAGCCGACGCTCCGAACTGCTGGAAATCGCGATCGTCATCCTCATCGTGGTCGAGATCGCGATTTCCCTGCTGCGACTCTAGATCGCCGTACGAAGAACCTTTTCGTCAGGGGTCGATGCCGTGCTTTTCGCCTTCCAGGAAGTGACCGAAGGCGGCAAGCGGGCGGATGCGATCGCAGACGATCTTGGTGATGGCCAGCATGGGCACGGCGAGGATCGCGCCGGGAACACCCCACATCCAGTCCCAGAACAGCAGCGCCACGATGACCAGCACCGGATTGAGAGTGAAGCGACGCGCCAGCAGCATCGGGGTGACCGTCTCGCCTTCGATGATGTGGATGGCGCCGTAGAGGACCATCGGCATGAAGGCTTTCCAGAGCGGATCGAGGCTGAGCATGCCCACCCCGAGGAAGGTCACCACGCCCACCAGCGGCCCCAGGATCGGCACGTAGTTGAGCAGAAAGGCGACCGCGCCCCACAGGGCGGCATCGGGCAATCCGAGCGCCCACATGGCCAGGCCCGTGGCGACGCCCACCGCCGCGTTCATCACGGTGATCGTCACCAGGTAGGACGACACATCGGACTCGACCTGTTGCGAGATGTCGATCACCTGGCGCTTGTCCTTGAAGCGCGGCATCACCTCCACCAGCCGGCGCAGGAAGGTGTCGCCGGAATTGAGCAGGAAGAACAGCACCAGGAACGTGGTCAGGAACTCCGAGGCGAACGTCTGCACGCCGGAAAGGATGGTCGACTGGATATCCGACGAACCCGCGGCGACGGGAGCCGCCTGTTTCTCGTCCGCCGTGACGGCACCGGCACTGGCCGGAGTGCCACCACCCACCATGCCCTTGGCGTGGTCGAGCATGCCCTTGAGGCTGTCGAGCGGACCGCTGATCACCTGCACACGCTGCTGCAGACGCGGCAGGCCTTCGGGCAGGCGCTTGGCCCAGTTGCTCGCCGGGCCGCTGAGCGCACTGCCCAGACCGGCCAGGATGCCGAACAGCGCCAGGATCATCAGCAGCGACGCCAGCACCCGGGGCACCTTGATCCGCGCCAGCAGCCGCATCACCGGCTGGAGCAGCAGCTTGAGGATGAAGGCGAGCACCACGGGAAGGATGACTTCCTTGGCGACGAAGGCACCCGCCAGCACGGCAAGGATGAACAGGCCACCGAGGAACACCGTCTTCGGGTCGCTCGGCAAGGGCATTTCGGCGTCGTCGACGGCGGAGTCCAGCACTGTGGAAACCTCCGGTTCGACCGTCGGTTTCGTGGGCGGCGTGCTGCTGTTCATGGGTTCCCCTGAGAACTCGGTTGATTTTGGTGCGGAGTGGAGCATCTCGTGTGAGGGCGCCGTGTGAAAGCCGTCAAGGCGCCGCGGTGGCGTAGCGCCGGCAATGTTCGAGATAGCCGCCCTCGTGCGCCTGGACAAGTTCGACCACGCTGCGCCACAGCCATGACGGCGCATCGATGTTTGCCGGCCGGTTGCGCGCGAGTTCGCCCAGCCATGTGCGGCGTTGTTCGCGGGTGAGCTGCGCCGCGTGGGCACGACCGACCACGTTGCCGAGGTAACGCGCCACGTCCATGGCCTGGTCGCCGTCCATGCGCTCGATATCGACCTTCAGGTCCTGCGGGCGCAGTTCGCGCACGAACACCGACCTTCCCTGTACCCGCCCACCCAGCATGCGCTGGCCGAGATTGGGCGCGAGGTGCAGCGCACCCTCCCTGACCCGCGATGCGTGGTCGCGTGGCATGACGGCATCGGCGCTGCGGGGCGCGGCCGCGCGCAGGGCTTCCTTCACGTCGACGAGGCACAGCTCACCCTTGCCCTGCCCGACGCGTACCAGCAGCGCATAGCGCAGGCGCCCGAGCGAACTGCATCCCTTGACCCAGTACTTGGCATCGACCAGTTCGATGGCGGCGTCGTCGGCGCGATGCACGATCTGCGTCACCAGTGAGCGCATGCCCTCCGTGGAAACCAGCGCATGCAATTCCTCACGCTCCTCGGCCGTGACCGGCCAGAAGCGACGCCCCTCGGGAATGACCGGATGGCTGCCCTCGATGCGCTCGCGCGCCAGGTCTTTCCAGCGTCGCTTCAGCGCCGTCTTCATCACCAGCTTGATCGCGTCCGGTCGTTCCACCACGCGGTAAACCTTGCGGCCGCTGCCCATCGCGCGTTCGTAGCCGTCGATCAACTGCTCCACCATGTGTGCCGTGACCACGCCCGGCAGGTCGGAGCCGCGCGCCGCGGTGGCGAGCGACACCGCCAGCCGGACGATGTCGTGGGCGGGATTGCCGATCACGGACTGGTCGAGGTCGCGGATCTGGATATCGATGCCGCCTTCCATGTCGGCCACGGGACCGATGTTACTGACATGGCAGTCGCCGCAAATCCAGAGGTCCGGGCCCTTGGGCAACGCGCGCCCGGACTTCTCCAGCCATTCGTAGAACTGCACCGTGTTGCCACGGACAAAAGCGTGCGCCGACTTCGCCATCTTCAAATTGCGCAATGAGGCCAGCCGGGGAGCCCGCTCCTCCAGTGTGCGTGGAATCGACTTCGCCATGCTTGCCTCGTAAGTTCTTGCGCACCATCGTGACGCGCATGCAGCCGCTCAGATTGACCATGCGACGGTGAAGCGTTCGAGACGGCTAAACGACATGCGTTGCTCTGCGATGGCTGGGAAGGCTGGCGGGCATCGGCAAGGAGGCGTCGGGGGGTCACCCTCTGCGCTCGGGCAGCGGCCGCAAGCGGCCGAACTCGCTCAGAGGATGACCCCCCGACACCTCCCTCACGACTGAGGTAACGGGTCGGGAAAGCAACGCTCGCGACATCGCGCGCGGCGGATTCTCCAGGGCTCAGCGCCCTAGGTTGCCAACACTTTGCTCTCCACCCAGATGGCCGATGGCGTCGCAGAGGCGGCGGGTGGTTACGCTCTGAGCGAGTTCGGCCACTTGTGGCCGCTGCCCGAGCGCAGAGTGTGACCACCCGCCGCCTCGTCGCCTTACCATGCGAGTGACCGTTGCTCCGGCATCGACGTCGCAACAAGCCGCGACCATGCGCGGAGCTGCAGATATTCGCGGCTGTTTCATCCCCCAGGCTCCATGCTGCATCCATGGGCTATCTGGGTTGGATCATCTTCTTCGGTGGATTGCTGGTCGCCACCTCGGCCAGTGCGGGATTTATCCGGCGAAGCCCGATCACCACGTTCGCCATCTATCTCGTCGCCGGTGCCGTCGTGGGCCCGGCCGTCCTCTCTCTGACCGCCCTCGCCTTCGACGGGCGAAGCACGGGGTGGCTGCGTCCGGCGACCGAGATGGGCATGATCGTGTCGTTGTTCATCACGGGGCTGAAGCTGCGCCTGCCGTTCAACGATCCGGGCTGGCGCATGGCGATACGCCTGGCGCTGCCGGGCATGGTGCTTACCGTGGGCGGCGTATGCGTCGTCGGGCATGTGGTGTTCGGCTGGCCGTGGCCGCTGTCGCTTGCCCTCGCCGCCATCCTGTCTCCCACCGATCCGGTGCTGGCCAGCCTGGTGTCGGTGGACGATGCACGCGACGACGATGCGCTACGGGTCGGATTGTCCGGCGAGGCGGGTCTCAACGACGGCACGGCCCTGCCCTTCCTCGTCCTGGCGCTGGCCTGGATGACCGGTGAGGCAACCGGCGATCCGGGCTTCTGGCCGCACTGGTTCACCGTGGAACTGGGCTGGGACTGGCTCGGCGGTATCGGTATCGGTTTCCTGATCGGCTGGGGCCTGGGCCATATCGGCACCCGTTTTCGTCATGCCGCGCAGGGGGTGGCGCCGAGCGACCTGCTCGCGCTGGGCACCATGGCGCTGGCGTACGGCGCGGCGGAGGCATTGCATGGCTCCGGTTTCCTCGCCGCGTTCGCCGCGGGAGTGGGCCTGCGCCGCGTGGAGATGGGGGTCACCCATGGGCATCCGCCGGTGGACGAGAACGCCGAGGCACGCGAGGACGATGGCGTCCGCGCACCGGCCGAATTCCTGGTCAATCCCAACGAGCGCACAACGGCGGAAGCGGAACATCCGGCGCAGGCGGTCGGCTGGGTGGTATCCGATGCCTTGTCCTTCGGCGAGACCATGGAGCGGCTGATCGGCGCGGCGATGGTGTTCATGGTGGGCATCGGCGTGCTGCCGCTGTTCACCCTCGACGGGGTGCTGCTGGCGGCGGCGTTGTTCTTCGTGATCCGGCCGCTGGCCGTGTGGATCGCTACCGTGCGTTCGGGTGCGCCATGGCAGCGGCGGTTGTTGTTCGGGTGGTTCGGCATCCGCGGGCTGGGCAGCCTGAACTACCTGGCGTACGCGCTCGTCCACGGACTGGCGGGGCCGCACGCACGCACCGCGGCGTCCGCCGTCCTGACCGTCGTTGCGCTCAGCATCGTCGCGCATGGCGCCAGCACCACGCCGCTGATGAACTGGCGCAGCCGGGCACTCGCCCGGCACGAAGGCGAGAAAGGCGAAGCTAGAGGCTGACCTTGTCGCCGTAGCCCACCAGTTCCAGATAGCCACGCCCGCCCTCGGTCTGCACGGCTCCCTCCCAATACACCGGGCCGCCCGTGCGCCGCGTATCCAGTTCCTGGTCGTCGAACAGCGGACGCAGGGTGAAGCGGCACGGTCCCGAGGGCAGCGTCACCGTGATGTCGGTCTCGACCGGATACTCCGCGGCGGTGCGCGGCGAGCGCCAGCGACGACGCGGGGCAAACACGACATCCGCGGGACCGAACACCGTCACCTTGCCGTCCGCGGCCCGCAGGCTGCCGCCGGCCCACACGGCATGGCCCTGCGCGTCGCGCACGCGGAAGACGGTGAGGGCACTGCCATCATCCATGTTCAGGCCCGCCCAGTCCCAGCCGACCGACCTCGGGTCCAGCAGGCTGGACGACCATTCGCGATCGAGCCACGCCTCACCGCGTACCGTTTCCTTGTGGCCGCCGCGCGAAAGACTGCCCGAAACCGCGAGGTGCGGCTGGCTGAAATACGCGCTGGCTTGACCGGGCGCCGGTCCCTTGCGGCTGTAGCCCGCATCGCCCTGCAACAGGGCCGGCTGGGTCGGCGTGAGCGTCAGGTCCAGCGCGAAAGCCTCGCCATGCACCTGCGTAGTGAAGCGGCCGTCCGCCTCGCGATGCAGGCGCCAGTCGCCCAGCGTCAGGTCGGCGGCTTCCGTCGACGCGCCGGCCAGGCCGAATCCTTCGCGCGCCAGCCGCTGTGCGTCCAGGAGATGGCCGGTGGCAGGATCGGACAGCGCCACGTGCCCGATGATTGCCTGGCGGGGCGCGAAGCGGCTGGGGTTGCCGTCGTCGAACGGCAGGCGGGAGCGGAAGAAGGTGACCTGGAAGCCAACCGGACCGCCGCGCGTCTGCAGCCATCCGGTGACGTACCACCATTCGGTCTTGTAGCCCGGATGCGCCGCGTGGTCGCGCGGGAGCACCACGGTCGACACCGGCGAGACGGGCGTGTACGCCACACGATCGCCCGCCGGGCACGAGCCGGCGGTCAGGCCCACGCCGAGAAGCATCCACAGCGCCAGCCGGCGCGGCCATGTCATCCGCATTACCAGTCCTCCCGCACGGCACGCACGGCATCGGTGGAAAGCACGCGGCGTCCGACCAGCAACGCCGTGCCTCCCGTCGCCACGGCCAGTGCGACGACGACACCGCCGAGCAACGGCCACGGCAGCAGGGTATCCATCGTCCAGTGGAAGGATTGCGGGTTCACCACCCGGATCAGCACCTGGCTCATGGCCAGGCCGAGGGCGACACCCGCCACGCCACCGACCAGGCCCAGCAGTGTGCCTTCGATCAGCAGCATGCGCGCAAGATCGCCGCGCAGCGCACCGACGTGGCGCAACATGCCGAACTCGCGGATGCGCGACAGCACCTGCGCGCCGATGGTGGCCGCCACGCCGGCGAGGCCGACGCACACGGCGATGCCCTCGAGCAGGTAGGTGATGAGGAAACTGCGGTCGAACGCTCGCAGCGCCGTGCCACGAATGTCCGCTGGTCGGCTGATGGTCGCCGCCGTACCGCCTGCCTGCGCGACCGTGCGCAATGCGTCCGCCACGGCACCGACCGGCGTACCCGGCATCACGCCGACGGATACGCCACTGCGCGAGCGGTCACCGGTCAGCCGCGTATACGCGCGCTCATCGATGACGATGGCACCCTGCTGGCGGGCGTAGTCGCGCCACACACCGGCCACGGTTGCACGCGGCGATCCCGGCAGCGGCAAGGTCAGCGTATCGCCGGGCGCCCAGTGATAGAGGCGCGAGGCAGGCTCGGACACCCAGACCGGAAGGCTACCGGACGGAGGCGTCCGCTGGGGGCCGATCAGCGCCAGCCGCGCGCCCGGTCCGTCGAGCGTCCTGACCACCAGGGTGACCGCGGGTCGACTCGCATCGAACTGCAACGGCACCTCTTTAAGGGTGCCCAGCCAGGCGACGCCCGGCACGGCGCGCATGCGCGCCTGGGTCGCGGCGTCGAAGCTGCCGCCCGCCCCCGTCCCCGCCACGACGTAGAGATCGGCCTGCAACACATCGCCCAGCCAGCGTTCCACGGAGCCCCGGAAGCTGGTGACCATGACCGCCATCGCCACCGTGAGCGCGGTGGAGGCGAGCACGCCCGCCAGGGCGACCGAGGCCTGCGACGGCGCGCCCCACAACCGTGCGGCCGCCAGCCGGAACGCGACCGAGCGCACGGGGAGCAGGCGCAGCGGTGCCACCAGCAGCCGCGACAACCACGGCATCAGCATCACGCCACCGGCCAGCAGCAGGGCCATGGCGATGTAACCGAACAGGGCGATGCCGCCGACGGCGGGCAGCAACGACGCGCCGAGTGCCGCGGCCAGCAGCACCAGCGCCGGCCGCACCCGCGCGGGCGTGCGCGGATCGACGGCATCGCCGGCGTTCTTGATCGCGATGCCCGGCGCGATGCGCGAGGCCGCCAGTGCGGGCACCATGCTGCCCAGCACGGCCGCGCCGACGCCGAGCGCGCCAAAGACGAGCGCTGGCCAGGGCGCGAACACCAGCCGGGGCGCCTGGCCGTGGAAGTATCCGCCACCCAGGTCGCCGCCGAGCATCGTCAGCGCCAGCTGGGCCAGGCCCAGACCCAGGCCGATGCCTGCCGCCGCGCCGAGCAGGCCCAGTGCCAGCGCCTCGCCAAGTATCTGGGCGAGCAGGCTGCCCTTCGCCATGCCCAGTACCCGCAGCAGCGCCAGTTGCGACCGTCGTCGGGCCACCGAGAGAGATTGCGCGGAATAGACCAGGAAGCCGCCCGTGAGCAGGGCGATCAGCGCCAGCATGTCGAGGTTGACCCGATACGCCGCGGACAGGCCGTCGTTACGGGCGACATCGCTGGCGGCATCCGCGATCACCACGTCGGCCGGAAGGCTTTCGCGAATGGCCCGCCGGACCGCGGCACCATCGGACGACGGTGCCAGATGGACGTCCAACCGTTGCAACCTGCCCAGGGCGCCGAAACGCCACTGCGCCGCCGCGATATCCATGACGGCGCGCGGCTGGGCACCCTCGGGAAGGCTGCCGGCGATGCGCACTTGGCGGCTGCGCCCGTTGGCGGTGAGGGTCACTGTCTCGCCCGGCGCACGGCCGACGATCTTCTGGATGCCCTGGGAAAGATAGATCGCGTCACCGGCAAGCAGGCCGCCCATGGCACCGGCATCGATCGGCCCCGTGGCCTGTCCGGTGGGCGCCGGGCGCAACAGGTCGACGCCCTCCAGCGATACCGGCGTCGTGCCGTCGAGGGTGGCCGGCAACACCACCACGGGTGATACGTCGATGTCGGCCAGGCGCGCCACCCGCGGATAAAGCATCTCGTCGAAACCCAGCGGACTGGCCGAGCGCAGGGTGAGATCCGCCGCTCCGCTGACCGCGTGCACGGCCTTGTCGAACTCGCCCAGCGCCGACGCGTTGATCAGGTGCACCGCGAAGCCGAGCGAGACGCCCAGCGCAATGGCCAGCACCGCCGACAACGCGCGGCCGGGATAGGCGCGCCACTCGCTGCCGAGCAGCCAGCGGCCAGCAAGGGGCAGCAGTCGGCGCTCAGCCACGCGGCACGAGACCCTGCTGCGACAACACGAGGGTGCGATCCGCCGCGGCCGCCGCCACGGCGGAATGGGTCACCAGCAGCACCGCGGCGCCGGCCTCGCGCACGCGCTCGACGAACAACGCGAGCGTGCGCGCCGCGGTCTCGGGATCGAGGTTGCCCGTGGGTTCGTCGGCCAGGATCAACCCGGGTCGGTGGACCAGGGCCCGCGCGACCGCCACGCGCTGCAACTCGCCGCCCGACAGTTCCCGCGGATAGGCGCCGCCGCGGCCACCCAGGCCCACCGCCACGAGCATGGCTTCGGCGGCAAGCAGGGATTCGCCCGCTTCGCGTCCCTGCAGGGCCAGCGGCAACGCCACGTTGTGCGCCAGATCCAGGTGCGGCAGCACATGGAACGCCTGGAACACGAAGCCGATGCTGTCGCGACGCAGCGCCGTGCGGCCATCGTCGTCCAGGCCGGCGATGTCGGTGCCGCCGATACGCACCTGCCCCGCATCGGGGGTATCCAGACCCGCGATGAGGTTCAGCAGCGTGGACTTGCCCGCACCGGATTCGCCGGTGACGGCGACGAATTCACCGGGGGCCAGCGCCAGATCGAGGCCATCGAACAGCGTGCGGCCTCCGGGCACCGTCTTGACCAGTCCATCGACCCTGAGCATCCGGTATGACCTGCGCAAAACCCCAGTGTATCAATGACGCGCTTCGCGCCGTGAATGCGTCCGTCCGGCATACAGCGCGCGGTCGGCCTCGGCGATCACTTCATCGACGGACGCGCCCGCCTCGCGCAGCGCGACGCCCATGCTGAGCGACACGCCTGTCACGGCCTGCGCGCGGGCGACATGGGCAAGTGCCTCGTCGACGCGCTGCGGATCGCGCAGGATCACGATGAACTCGTCCCCACCCATGCGCACCACCACGTCGCCCGGGACACACGCGCCGCGCAGGATATCGGCGACGGCAAGCAGCAATTCGTCGCCACGCTGGTGGCCGTGCGTGTCGTTGACCTGCTTGAAGTGGTCGATATCCACGGCGATACACGCCCAGCGCATGTCGTCGCCCTGATCGGCCTCGAACCCGGCGAGGTAGCGCCGGTTCATCGCATGGGTGAGCGCGTCGCGCGTGGACCAGTCCAGCAGGGTTTTCTCGTAACTCTTCTGGGCCGTGACGTCCTGGGCGTGGCCCAGCACGTAGGGATCTTCCGCGTCGGTATCCAGCACGTTCTGGTAGCGCCAGTAACGGATGGAACCGTCCTGCGCCACCAGTTCGAACATGCCGGCATCGATGCGGTGCTCCCGTATACGCTCCAGATAAAGGTCCAGGTAGACCCGACGCTCCGGCCGCATGAAGTCGCCCAGGCTGCGGCCGAGGATGTCACCCATGCCGTAACCGATCGAAGCGGCGGCGGCGGGATTGACCGCGAGCACGATGCCTTCCAGGTCGTGCGTGCAGATCAGGCCCAGCGAATACTGGAACAGCTTGCGAAAACGCCGCTCGCTCGTTTCCAGCGCTTGCATGGCGCGGCGGCGGTCGGTGATGTCCTGCAGCGCGCCGGAAAGCTTCACGGGAATATCGTCCTCCCGTTCCAGCGCACCCACGGCACGCACCCAGATCGGCCGCCCGCGGGCCGTCACCATGGGCAGTTCCATGTCCCATGGCAGATTCTTTTCCATGGCGGCGGCGATCGCTTCGGCCAGCAGCGGTCGCGCCTCGGGCGCGTAGTAACCCACCGCCTCGTCGAGTGACGGCTGGTAGCCCGCCGCCACCTCGTGAATGCGGCAGGTCTGTTCCGACCAGCGCACCGTGCTGCTCGCCAGGTCGAGTTCCCAGCCGCCCACACCGGCCACGTTGCCCGTGCGATGCAGGAACGCCTCGCTGGCGCGCAGTTCCCTTTCCAGGTGGCGTGCGTGGGCCGACTCGCTTTCGGCGGCCTCGCGCTGGCGGACCAGTTCGGCGCGTTGGGCGATGGCCAGGCCGGCGGCATGTCCCAGATGCTTGAGGACACCCACCTGCTCCGCGGACAGGCTACCGGGCGCGCTGTCCATGACGCATAGCGCGCCCAGCACCGTGCCGTCGGCCAGGTCGATGGGCACCCCCGTGTAGGCGCGGATATGGGGCTGGCCCATCACCAGGGGGTTCGCGGTGAAACGCGGATCGTCCAGCGTATCGGCCACCTCGAAAACCCGCCCGCTGTGCACCACGTGCTGGCAGAAGGCGTATTCCCGCGGTGCCGCGTTCGCACCCTCCAGGCCGACGTTGGCCTTGAACCATGTCCGCGATGCATCGACCAGGCTGAGCAGGGACATCGGGCGCCGGGCGACCAGCGCCGCAGCCCGCACCAGTTCGTCGAAGACGGGCTCGGATGGCGTATCCAGTATCCGCAAGGCATGCAGGGTGGCGAGGCGCTCGCTTTCCGTGATGCCCGTGACGCCCGGGGTCATTGCATCGTCACGCTCCGGCAGGACCTCGGGTCCGGTATCGCGCCCACGGTGGCAAGATCGCGTCAAGACGACAGTCCTTCAGGGCTGCGAGGTAAGAAGTATGCCCTCGCCGGTCAGCGAACGCACCAGGCGAACCGAAGCATGACAGACAGCCACCGCGCCGCACGTGTCGTGCGAGACCAGGGCGATCTCCAGGGCTTCGGCCTCGACGGCCACCTCCGACAACCCGCGCCGACGACCGGCGCGCTGCAGGCGATGGGCGCGGAAGGCCGCCTCGTGGATGTCGTCGCGATGCAGGGCAGCGAACAGTGCCGAGGCCTCGGTCGCGGCATCGTGCCTGCCCCACCAGACGCCTTCGCTGATCCACGGCGCGGCACGGCTGGCCAGCGACGCGCCACCCGGCAGGGCAAAGACTTCACCGAGACGACGCTGGAGCGTCATCCGCCAGACCAGACGCTCCACCAGTTCGCGCAGCACCACCATGTCGCCTCTCCCGATCCGAAGGCCGGCAAGGGGGCCGACATGAGGTGTAAAGCAAGAGCCGTGCCGCACCAACCTATCTTCAATTCAACAGGTTAGATCGCCCAGTTCCCTATGCCGGGTCAATTCATGGCCACTTTTGTCACTTTTTATCCACGGCAGGCACGTCGCACCGGCCATGAGCGGCGATATGTCGGTGCCACCGACGTCCGAGCCCCGCCAAAGAACCCGGGCTCAGCCCAGCGGAACGCAGCGAAACACCGGAAAACCCCGGCGCCACGTTGACATTCGCAGAATAGTGCACGAGCATGGATTTTCATTCGGCCTTCCAGACGTCCATAAGCCACGACGCTTCCGGGGAAAAAATCCATCGTGACCACGCAGCAGCCCATCCACACGCCTTCCACGATCGCCCTGTCGATCGTGGCGTGTCGCTGTTGTCGTAGCTGATGTTTCGCTGCCGGCGCGCGTCGCCGGCGCGGCACCCTTCCCCGTTCACCCGGCGGCCCGGCGCCTTCGCGTCGGCGCGCGGTCGCCCCTGAAAAACCAAGGAAACCGCCCCATGAAGCATGCCTTGCCCGTGCGCCTGTCGCTGTCCGTCCTGGTCGCGGCGCAAACCCTCGTTTCCGCCGCGCATGCACAGGACGACACCACGAAACTGCAGACCGTGGTGGTCACCGGCACACGCTCGGTCGATCGCAGCCAGAGCAGTTCGCTCTCGCCCATCGATGTGGTGTCGGCCCAGGACCTGCAATCCTTCGGCGATACGCAGCTGGGTGCGATCCTGTCCCGGCTTGCACCGTCGCTCAACTTTCCCCGTGCGCCGGGCAACGACGGTTCCGGCATCGTTCGTCCGGCCGCCCTGCGCGGCCTGTCGCCGGACCAGACGCTGGTGCTGGTGAACGGCAAGCGCTGGCACACCAGTGCCCTGCTCAACCTGCAGGGTGCGCTCGGGCGGGGTTCGGCCCCGGCCGACCTCAACGCGATTCCGGTCTCGGCGATCGACCATATCGAGATCCTGCGTGACGGTGCCTCCGCGCAATATGGCTCCGACGCCATCGCGGGGGTCATCAACGTGGTGCTCAAGGGCGCGGCGGGCACGGGTACCAACACCGCCAGCATCACCGCGGGGCGCTACAGCGCGGGCGACGGCCGGCAGTGGCAGGGCGAGGCCAGCCTGGGCGTGCCGCTGGGCGGCGACAAGGGCTGGGCACGCCTGAGCCTGGTCCAGGGCCATGCGGATGCGACCAACCGCGGCGGCCGCGACTATCGCGACCCGTCGTCACCGGTCTACGGCCAACGCACGCAGCGCATCGGCGAGCCCGATATCCGCAACCACCAGGCTCTTCTGAATGTGCAGTACGCACTGTCGGCCGGCGTGGACGCCTACGCGTTCGCCAGCACCAGTAGCCGCGAGGGCACCTCCCCCGCCCTGTTCCGCACCTACGACAGCGCGCGCAACGTGCGGTCGATCTATCCTGAGGGCTACCTGCCCCTGAACGACGTACGCTCGATCGACAGCGCGCTCGTGGCCGGCGTGAGAGGCACCACCACCCACGGGTGGCGCTGGGACATCAGCGGCAACTACGGCCGCGACAGGGTCGGGATCGACCCCATCCACACGCTCAACGTCGATCTTGGCGACGCCAGCCCGACGCGATTCAACGCGGGGCGGCTGACCGCGACGCAGAAAGCCTTCGATGTGGACGTGGCGCGCGACCTGGAGGTCGGCTGGCTGCGCAATCCGCTGACGCTGGCCTTCGGGCTGGAATACCTGCACCAGCAGTACGCCATCGATGCGGGCGATCCGTCCTCGTACCTCGGCACCGGCGCGCAAGGCTTCCCGGGGTTCCAGCCAGGCGACGCCGGCAGCCACGCCCGCCACGATGTCGCGGGCTACCTGAGCCTGGAAAACCAGATCACCGATAAACTCAGCGGCTCGCTGGCCGTGCGTCACGAGCACTACAGCGACTTCGGCAACACGACGTCGGGCACGCTCTCGGCCCGCTACGACTTCACCGATGCCTTTGCGCTGCGCGGCACGGCCGCCACGGGATTCCGCGCACCGTCCTTACCGCAGCAGTTCTACACCACCACCTCGACCAACGTCATCGGCGGCGTCCCGACGCAGATCCGCAACTTCGCGGTGAGCGACCCCGTCGCGCGTGCCCTCGGCGCCGAGCCGCTGAAGCCCGAGAAGTCACACAACTACACGTTGGGCGCGGTCTATGCGCCGGGCGCATGGACACTATCGCTCGACCTGTACCAGATCACCATCGGCAACCGCGTCGTGCCATCCGAAAACCTGGTGGGCGATGCCGTGCGGGCTTACCTGGACAGCCAGGGCTTCGCCCATATCCAGGGCGGCAGCTATTTCACCAACGCGCTGAAGACGCGTACGCGCGGCGTCGACCTCAGCAGTGGCTACCGCCTCGACCTGGGCGACGCCGGCAGACTACAGTTCACCGCGGCCTACAACCGCAACCACACATCGATCCTCTCGGTCGCGCCGAACCCGGCGTCGCTGGCGCAGAACGGGCTGGAACTGGTGCGCGTCGGCCACATCGCCCAGGGTTACATCACGCGCGGCGCGCCGCGTGACAAGATCGCACTGGGCACCGATTACGGGCGGGGCCGATGGAACCTGCACGGCGCCCTGACCCGTTACGGCGAATTCACCGTGAACCAGGACCCGGTCGGCAACCCGGGTTTCGACCAGGTGTTTCCGGCACGCTGGCTGCTCGACCTGTCCGCCAGCTACGCGACCCATGGCTGGACGTTCACGGCCGGCGTGGACAACCTCACCAACGTCTATCCGCAGAAATACAAGACCGGCAGCGACGGCGCGGTCGGCGGCACGTGGCCGTATCCCGACTACTCGCCGTTCGGCTACAGCGGTCGCTACCTGTACACGCGGGTGGCCTATCGCTGGTGATCGGCCTGTGCCGGCACACGGGTCACGCCATCGAGCGCTTCCGCCAGCTCGGCCGCACCGACCGGCTTGACCAGGTGCCGGTCGAAACCGGCGCCCGTACTGGCCAGCTTGTCGGATGCCTGGCCCCAGCCGGTCTGCGCGATGATCGGCAGGTGGCCCAGATCGGCATCCTGGCGAAACGCGCGGCACAGGTCGTAGCCGCTCATCGCGGGCATGCCGACGTCCAGGAGCACTACATCCGGCTGGAACGTCCGCGCCGCCGCGACGGCCTCGCGCGGGTCGAGCACTACCTGGTGACGGTGCCCCATGTCGTGCAACAGCCAGCCGAGCGTCTGCGCGACATCGGCGTTATCGTCGACCACCAGTACGCTCAGTGACCGGCCATGCGCCTCATCGGGCGCGCGCGCCGAGGCCTCGTCGACCTGCTCCAGCGGCAACAGCGGCAGGCGGACCGTGAAGCGACTGCCCTGGCCCTCGCCAACACTGCTGACCGCGATGGTGCCCCGGTGCATGCCTACCAGCTGCCTGACCAGGGCCAGGCCGATTCCCAGCCCACCCTGCGACCGGGTGAGGTGCTCACCGACCTGGGTGAACAACTCGAAGATGTTGGCCTGCATGGACGCCGGTATGCCCATGCCGTTATCGGACACCACGATGACCACCTCGTCGCCTTCGCGGAAGGCCTCGACGCCGAGCTGCCCCTCGGTCGGCGTGTACTTGGCGGCGTTGTTCACCAGGTTGCCGACGACCTGCACCAGGCGCGTCTTGTCGCCCTCCAGCCACATCGGCTGCGGCGATACGTCCACGCGCAGCGCGTGCCTGCCACCGTCGATGAACGGCTGGCTCGCTTCCAGGGCCGCCTGCACGATCTCGGCCACCGTGACCTTCTGCCGCTGTAAGGTGATCTTGCCCTGGCTGACCCGCGACACATCCAGCAGGTCGTCAACCAGTCGCACCAGGTGCACCAGCTGACGATCCATCACACCGTGGATCTGCTCGACACGCTCGGGCGACGGGTGGCCGCGCAAGACATCCAGGCCCATGCGCAACGGGGTCAGCGGGTTGCGCAGTTCATGCGCCAGGATGGCCAGGAACTGGTCCTTGTAGCGATCCGACCGGGTCAGTGTTTCCGCGTAGGCCTCCAGGCGATCACGCTGGGCGGCGATCTGCTGCTTCTGGCGATAGAGGTCGAAGAAGACGTTGGCCTTGCTTCGCAGGATGTCCCATTCGATGGGCTTCTGGATGAAGTCGACCGCGCCGGCTTCGTAGCCGCGGAATTTGCGCTGGTTGTCCGTCGTGCTGGCGGTGAGGAAGATGATCGGCACATGGCGCGTTCGCTCGTTGCCGCGCATCAGTTCGGCCAGCTCGAAGCCGTCCATGCCGGGCATCTGCACGTCCAGCAGCCCCAGGGCCACGTCGTGCACCAGCAACAGCTCCAGGGCTTCCTCGCCCGATCGCGCCTTCAGCAGCACCAGGTCGTCGCGTCGCAGCAGCGCCTCGAGCGACAGCAGGTTGTCGTCGAGGTCGTCCACCAGCAGGACATACACCGGGCTCAGGGTGGCATCGGCTTCTTTAAGCATCGTCTGACGTCTTCTGGTAGATCCTTTCACCCGGCACGAAATCCTGGAAGGCGGTGGCCTGGCTGGAGAAGCGGATGCTCTCCTTGGAACCCAGCCCGAGGAAGCCCTTGCGGATGAGCGAATCGTTGAACAGTTTCAGGGTACGGTCCTGCAGCGTGTTGTCGAAATAGATGAGCACGTTGCGACAGGAAATGAGGTGCATCTCGCCGAACACGGCATCGGTGACCAGGCTGTGGTCGGAGAACACCACCCGCTCGCGCAGGCGGCGGTCGAACGTGGCCTTGCCGTAACCGGTGGTGTAGTAGTCCGATAGCGAGGAGCGTCCGCCCGACTGCTGGTGGTTCTCGGTGAAACCGCGAATACGGTCGAGGTTGTAGACGCCCGAGGCGGCCGCTTCCAGCGCGCCGGGGTTGATGTCGGTGGCGTAGAACAGCGTGCGCTGTTCGAGCCCTTCCTCGCGGAACAGGATGGCCAGCGAATACAGTTCCTCCCCGCTGCTGCACCCGGCCACCCATACCTTCAGCGAGGGATAGGTACGCAGGTGCGGCACCACGTGCTCGCGCAGCGCGCGGAAATACGACGGGTCGCGGAACATCTCGCTGACCTGCACGGTGAGATAGGCGATCACCTGCGGCACCACGGCCGGATCGTGCAACAGGCCCTCGAGCAGTGCGGAGTAGGTGTGGTAGCCCAGCCGCTCACGCAGCTGCCTGAGGCGACGCTTCACCGACGCCCGGGAATACCCGCGGAAGTCGTAGTGGAACCGCTGGTACATCGCCTCGAGCAGCAGCTCGATCTCGATGGCCTCGACGCGGTCGGCCTGCGTGGCGGGTGAGGTCATCGGGCCAGCCATACGCGCACCAGGGACAACAGTTTATCGACGTCCAGCGGCTTGGCCATGTAGTCGCTGGCACCGGCAGCCAGGCAGGTGTCCTGGTCGTCCGGCATGGCCTTCGCGGTCAGCGCGATGATCGGCAGCTTCCGCCAGCGGTGGTCCTCGCGGATGTGCCGCGTCGCCGTCAGCCCGTCCATGACCGGCATCATCACGTCCATCAGCACCAGGTCGATCGGCTGACCGTCGGGCCCGGCGGCACGCGCCAGCGCATCCAGGGCTTCCTGGCCGTTGCGGGCAACGGTGAGCGTGCACCCGCGCGGTTCCAGGATGTTGATGAGCGCATAAACGTTGCGCACATCGTCTTCCACCACCAGGATACGGCGGCCTTCCAGCAAGGCGTCGCGGTGCTGGGCCTGCTCGATCATGCGCTGCTGTTCCGCCGGCAGGTCGGTCACCACCTGGTGCAGGAACAACGACACCTCGTCCAGCAGGCGTTCCGGCGACTTGGCACCCTTGATGATGATCGAGCGAGAGTAAACGCGCAGCCGCGATTCCTCCTCGCTCGTGAGGTCGCGCCCGGTATAGACGATCACGGGCGGGAACGCATGGATACCTTCCGCACTGAGGTTTTCCAGCAGCGTGAAACCCGATGCATCGGGCAGCGAAAGGTCCAGCACCATGCAGTCGAAGGTCTCATCCTTCAGCAGGCTCAGGCACTGCGCCGCGGTGCCCGCTTCCACGGTCTCCACGTCCACCGAGGCCAGCAGGCTGCGGATGGCGTCGCGCTGCACGGCATCGTCCTCGACCACCAGCACGCGCCGGACATGCGTGGAGAGCCGCGCGTCGAGCTTGTCCAGCACCTCGACCAGCTCCGTTCGCTGCACCGGCTTGACCAGGTAGCCGATCGCGCCCATCGACAACGCCGCGTGGGAATGATCCTCGGCGGACACCACGTGGATGGGGATATGCCGTGTCCGCACGTCGCGTTTGAGGATGTCCAGTACCGACAGGCCGGACTGGTCCGGCAGGCCGATGTCCAGCACGATGGCATGCGGCAGGAACTGCCGGGCCAGCGCCAGGGCTTCCTGTGCACTGGTGGCGACCAGGCAGCGGAAACGCATCTCGCGGGTCAGGTCGAGCAGGATGCGGGCGAACGCCTCGTCGTCCTCGATCACCAGGATGACCCGCCGCGCGTCGTCGTCGTCGGCGTCGCGATCGTCGGGAATGCGCTGGGCGAGCGCCGGGGCGACAGGAAGGAGCGACGCGGCCGGTGACGCGGTAGCCGAGGGCGCCCGGGCCGGCTGGCCGGCGTCGACGGCGCCACCCACCCGCGACGCGTCGCCGGCGCTGTCGCCGACCGGCGACGTGGCCGGCAGCGTGAGCGTGAAGGTGCTGCCCTTGCCAGCCTCGCTGTGCACGGCGATGCTGCCGCCCAGCAGACGTGCCAGCTCGAGCGAGATCGAAAGCCCCAGACCGGTGCCGCCGTATTTGCGGCTGATGGTGCCGTCCGCCTGCTGGAACGCCTCGAAGACGCGCCGCTGCTGCTCGGCCGGGATACCGATGCCGGTATCGCTCACCGCGAACACCACCTCGCCCTGCGCACCCGCGGCAACGTCGAGCTTCACGCCGCCCTGCTCGGTGAACTTGAACGCGTTGGACAGGAGGTTGCGCAGCACCTGCTCCACGCGCTGGCGGTCGCTGTTCAGCACGGCGGGACACTCTGGCGACACGGTGACCTCGAACGACAATGCACGCTGCTGGGCAACCGGCTGGAAGCCGGGCACCAGGCCCTTGACCATCGCGTCGATGGTGAACGGCTCCGGACGGATGGCGATGTGCCCGGCCTCGATCTTGGAGAGGTCGAGGATGTCGTTGATCAACGTGAGCAGGTCGTTGCCGGACGAATGGATGGTGCGCGCGAACTTGACCTGTTCCTCCGTGAGGTTGCCCCGCGGGTTGTCGGCGAGCAGCTTGGAGAGGATCAGCGCCGAATTGAGCGGCGTGCGCAGCTCGTGCGACATGTTGGCCAGGAAATCCGACTTGTAGCGGCTGGCGCGCAACACTTCCTCGGCCTTGGCCTCGACCTGGAGGTTGGCACGCGCCAGGTCGTCGCGCTGCACCTCCAGCTGGCTGGCCTGTTCCTCGAGATGGGCGTTGGTCTGCTCCAGTTCGGCCTGCTGCTGTTCCAGTTCGTGCTGGGACTGCTTCAGGGCCTGGCTCTGTTCTTCCAGTTCCTCGTTGGAAGCGCGAAGCTCTTCGCTCTGCTGCTGAAGGGAATCCGACTGGCGGCGCGTCTCCTCGAGGAGGCGATTGAGCTCGGCACGGTAGGTAGCCGAACGCAGCGCGACGCCGATGTCCGCGGCCATCTCGCCGAGCAGGGCCAGGGTATCCTCGTCCACGGGCCGGAAAAAACCGAGTTCCAGCACGCCGTTGACCTCGCCATCCACCACGCTGGGCAGCATCAGCAGCTGGCGCGGTTTCTCGCTGCCCAGCGCGGAGCCGACCGACAGGTAGCCATCGGGTACGTCGTCCACGGCGAGAAGACGGCGCTCGGCCACCGCCTGGCCCAGCAGGCCCTCCGGCGGCGCGAAGCGCTTCACCGTATCGTTGCCCGGCGCCAGGCCGTACTCGCCGATGCGCTCGTAGAAGGCGCCGGTATCGACGAACATGGCACCCGCCTGCGCATGCAGGAAACGGGCGAGGAAGGCGAGGATATTGCCGCCCAGCTCCTGCGTGCCCTGGTCGCCCTGCATCGCCGCGGCCAGGCCGAGCTGCCCTTCCTGCATCCACTCGTTGCGCTGGCGCGAGCGCGAGGCGCTGCGGATCAGCACGCCGACGAACACAGTCAATGCAACGCCCAGCAAGGCACTGAGGATACCGCCGGTGAGCGCGCTGCTGTAGGCGCTGGCCATCTCCTCGACCCGCGCATCGCGCCGGGTCAGTTCCGCGGCCTGCATGGCCGACAGTTGGGAACGGATGGCATCCATAGCCGCCTTGCCGCGATCGCTGTTGACGACGGCCACCGCCGCGTCCGTGCCCTGCGTGCGGCGCAGGTCGATGGTTTCCTTCAACTCCGCCAGCTTGTCGTTGAAACGGACGGTCAGCGCCCTGAGGCGGGCCTGCTGCGCGGCGTTGTCCTTCACATCCTCGCGCACGGCGTCCAGCCGCGACGCCGAACTGGCCAGGGCCGCGCGGTAGGGTTCGAGGTAACGGTCGTTGCCGGTGAGCAGGAAGCCACGCTGCCCGGTTTCGGCATCCTGCGCGGCAGAAAGGATTTCGCTCAGCCCCGTGACGGTCTGCTGCGAATGAATGACCTTCTGGTTGTTCTCTCGAATACTGCCGATGTTCTGGTAGGCCACGAACCCGGTGATCACAAAAAACACGACCACCGCGCCTAGCGCCAGCGACGTCCGCCGATCCATCTTTCGGGACCGTGCTGCGCCGGAAACCTGAGAAGTCATACCGCCCCTGTCCAGACCGTGATGATAGCTGCCTAGGATATCATGCCGAGGCGCTGGGTCGAACCGATAAGGGCCGTGTTCCACTCCGCTCGCACCGTGAAACTCGCCCGTTTTTCACCGCGCTTTCACGTTGAACGACACGTCGGCTCTGCGCAGCGACCGCCACGTGTCGCGCATCATCAGCGCGTCGTCAACGTTTGAACACCGATCGTTCAACTCTCCACGTCGAGACTCGGGAATACCCTCCCCTGCGGACGACTTCATGAAAGCACTCACTTATCACGGCTCCAAGGACGTTCGCGTCGAGACGATGCCCGATCCGTCGATCGTCGACGCCGACGACATCGTGCTGCGCGTCACGGCCACGGCCATCTGCGGTTCGGACCTGCACCTCTATCACGGCAAGATTCCCGAAACGCAGCACGGCGACATCTTCGGCCACGAATTCATGGGCATCGTGGAGGAGGCTGGCTCTGGAGTGACCAACGTCGCAAAAGGCGACCGCGTGGTCATCCCCTTCGTGATCGCCTGCGGCAAATGCTTCTTCTGCGAGAACGATCAGTTCGCCGCCTGCGAGACGACCAATCCCGACCAGGGTGCCAGCCTGCGCAAACGCGCGAAGATGACCCCGCCGGCTGCCCTGTTCGGCTATTCCCACCTATATGGTGGCGTACCCGGCGGCCAGGCCGAGTTCGTGCGCGTGCCCAAGGCCAACGTCGGCCCGTTCAAGGTGCCAGGCAGCCTGTCCGACGAGCGCGTGCTGTTTCTTTCCGACATCCTGCCGACCGGTTACCAGGCGGTGCTGAACGCGAAGATCGAGCGGGGCTCCACCGTGGCCATCTTCGGCGCCGGCCCCGTCGGCCTCATGGCCGCCGCCTGCGCGAGGATGCTGGGCGCGGAACGTATCTACATGGTCGATTCCGAGCGCTATCGCCTGGATTTCGCCGTGACGGCGTATGACGTGATCCCTGTGGACTTCAGTGAAGTGGACGCATCCGAATTCATTCTCGAACAAACCGCGGGCCGCGGCGTCGACGCCTCCATCGATGCCGTGGGCTTCGAAGCCAAGGGAAGCACCACCGAAACCGTGCTCAGCGCATTGAAGCTGGAAACCAGTTCGGGCGAAGTACTACGCCAGTGCATCGGCGCCACGCGACGCGGTGGCGTGGTCAGCATTCCGGGTGTGTATGCCGGCTTCATCCATGCCTTCCTGATCGGCGATGCCTTCGACAAGGGTCTGACCCTGGCCATGGGCCAGACGCACGCGCAGAAATTCCTGCCCGAACTGCTTGAATTCGTCGAGGCCGGCAAGCTGGAGCCGGACATCATCATCTCGCACCGCATGAAGCTCGCGGACGCGGCGCGTGGGTACGAGATATTCGACAAGAAGGAAGAAGACTGCCGCAAGGTCGTGCTCACCCCCTGAGCACGAGGACGCGATACCGCATCGACGTCAATCGTCGATGCGGTAGTGGATCGGCTTGAAGGCGAAGTTGTTCGACATGCCGGCGGAGCACGCGGTCAGGCCGATGATGAGGTCCATGCGTGCGAGGAACACCGTGGTGTCGCCGGCCTTGCTCAGCGGTGGCTCTACCGTCAGAGCGCCCGTTTGCCCGTTGACGGGCACGTTCATGAAGACATTGAAGGCGGTGGGAATGCGGTCTGCCTTGACGCCGTAGGGAGCCAAGGCATCGCGCAGGTTGCCGAAGCAGCCCTTATGCGGTTCGGTGTGTCCGTAAAGCCTGCGAAACATCTCAGCGGAACATGGCGCCAGCAGGAAATCGTGCCGACCGACCTCGTCCGCCACGATCTCGAGCATTTCGCTGCTGCGATTGGAATAAAGGATATCCCCGGTCGACAGGTAGATCTTGCTGGCATAGTCCAGCGTCCGTCCTGACGAGATAGCTTCCTCGACATCGTCGGCATTGAACGCCAGCAGGTCAGCAACCTGCTGCCCCATCGGGTCGATCACCGTCAGGCGCTGGCCGGCCTTCAACGCGAAGGCCACGCCGCTCTGTGGTGGAATCGTATGGATCGCCGCGGCTGTCATTGGCGCGTCCCCTTCGGCTTGAAGGGACACTCCCACGGCCCCTTGATGTGGCGACCGCTGTATTGCAGAGCCTCGGAACTGTGCCCATGGACAGCCAGCATCGGATTGGCGGAACCATTGAGAGCCACGTCGCGCTCGATGATGGCCTCGCGCAACCGGTCGTAGCGACCCTGCTCACGCAGGTATTCGAACTGCGCGTGCAGGTTGAACACCATGGCCGGGTGGGCCAGTCGCCGTGCGGCGCGGCTGGCGCCGGGATGCAGGCCGATCACGTAGAAGCTCTGTCCGCCGACGCTCATGCTGAACTGGTCCGAGCCCGGGTCGGCGCTCACGGTCGGATCCCAGACGAACGACTGGCGGTCCACCTCATGGATGCCTTGCAGGCGCGCGAACAGGGCCGTCTCGAACGCGACCTCGTCCTGGGCGGGAGAGTCCGGAAAATGGATGACCAGGCTGTGGAACACATGCTCCGGCTTGCGCCGTGCGGCGAAGGCCTGGATGGCCTGGGCGACGGTCGCATCGCTCCGGCCGCAGCGGATATCGCCGGCCTCGACATGAGTGACCTGATCGCGCGCATGGGCCGTTTTGGCCGCCAGGCAGGGAAAGTTGGCACCCGCCAGGTGCTCCGAAAATGCAGCGACGATATCGTGACGTTCAGCCATGGGTGGGCCTCTGGGTAACAGACCGACACTATGGAAATGACCGTGTGAACTTGCGGGGCAGCGTTCGTGAACGCGCTGTCTTACGACGGGAAATGCGTGAGCGGAATCCGACCGACCTCGGGCCGGGCGAACAGAAAACCTTGCTGCAGGCGCACACCCAGATCGGTCAGCGCGGCGGATTCCTCCGCCCTTTCGACACCTTCGGCGATGACCTGCACACCGATGTCGTCACACAGTCGCAGCATGTGATGAATGGTTCGCTGGCGCACGCGGTCGGTGTCCACGTGGCGGATCAGGCCGATGTCCAGCTTCAGCAGATCGGGCTGGAAATCGGCGAGCAGGTTCAGCCCGGCGTAACCGGCGCCGAAGTCGTCGATGGCCGTTTTGAAACCACGCTGGCGGTAGGTCTGCAGGATGGACAACAGGTGCTGGTGGTCGGTGATGATCTCGTGCTCGGTCACCTCGAAGATGACATCCTTCAACGGCCAGCCCACCCGCTGTGCCGCCCCGAGCGTGGCGCGCAGGCAGTGCTCGGGGTTGTAGACGGCATTGGGCAGGAAATTGATCGAGACCATGGCCGGAAGCCGCGCTTCGACCGCACACTCCAGAGCCCGGATGCGGCACGCCTGGTCGAATGCGTAGCGGTTGTCCGCATCCACCGAGGCCAGCACCTGTGCCGCCGACGATCCGTCCTCGCCGCGCACCAGCGCTTCGTAAGCGAACACGGTCTTGTCGCGCACGTCGACGATCGGCTGGAAGGCCATGGTGATCGCCTGCGCGAAGCCGTGTCCATCGCGGCAGGCGCCACAGGTGTTTTGTCGTGTCATCCGCGCTCCCGAATCATCCTACCGATATCGGCAGGAGCCGCGCCCCCTTGAGTCGTCGACCGGGGCACCGCGCGCAAGCGTAAGCGAAAGGCCTGCGAACGCCCCGTGACGCGCGCAGGCCCATGGCTTCAGAAGAACCGGTAGGTGAAGGTGACGTTCCAGCTGGCGCCGGGCGCGTCATAGAGGTTACTGAAGTCCCGCGCCATGGCGCTCACCAGCGTCATCGACGACTGCGCCAGCTGCTGGGGCCCGAACGGCCCGTCCACCTGGGCCTTCGATGGCCCCTGCCAGTTCACGCCACCGCCCACGGTGACCCGATGCCACGCATCGGGCAACGTGTACGTGCTGAACAGCCTGACCAAGCTGCGTGGCAACGAGGGACGCAAGGCCGGCAACGCATCCGCCACGTGATCCTGTTTCGTTTCGAAGACGACCAGCGAGGTGTTCAGGGCGCCGTCGAAGTGCCGGCCCTTGATACCGGCCTCGCGGCCGGTGCCCAGCACCGGCTCCAGGTAGCTGCCGTCCCGCCGCCGGTTGTTCTGCGGATCGAAGATCTGCGTGTAGCTGACGAACGCCGAGTAGATGGGGGTCAGGTCGTAGATGAGCCCGGCATAGGGAATGGTCTTGCTGGCCTGCTCGAAAAGTAGTTGCCGATGTCGGGCAGGTCGCCATGCGGGTCATCGAAATAATCGGTGCGGTACTGCGAGCCGGTCAGCCCGACCACCAGTTCGTGGTCACAGCCGAACGCGCTGAAGGGGCCGGACAGGTAAAGATCCAGGTTGTTCTGGCTGCCGCGCTGGAAGCTCTTGTACGCATACGGGGTGATGCCCTCCCCCGTGGTGCGGTTGGGCCAGCCGTAGACGTAGAACAGCGCGGAGTCGGCATCCGTCTGCCGGTGACTGGCCATGGCATGCAGCTGCCAGCCGTTGGCGAAGGCATGGGTAAGGTCGACGAAGGCCGTCTGCGTGGTGTTGTTCCAGTGGCTCCAGTCGGCCGCGGGCGAGAAGCTGCGCGGCCAGGTGATGAAGCCGCCGGCATCGTCGAACACGGGGTACGAGCCCTAGGTCACGCCGGTGGGCCGTGTTTTCTGCCAGTCGTAGCCCACGCTGAGCGTCGTATCCTCGCCCAGGTCGGCATCGATGACCCCATAGGCCACGTTCTTCTGCTGGTGATAGCGGTCGAGGTAGCTGTCGCCCTCCTCGTGCGCGGCCACGAAACGCCCGCGCACGCTGCCGCTGGCATTGAGCGGCGCCGAGGCATCCAGCGTTTCACGCTGGGTGTTCCACTTGCCATAGCTGAGCGTCACGTTGGCCTGCGCCGTGCGGCTGTCGGCATGCTTGCGCACGAAATTGATGTTGGTCGACGGACTGCCCGAGCCGCTGAGCAATCCCGTGGCGCCGCGGATCACCTCGATCCGTTCGTAGATCGAGGTGTCCAGCGAGGCATCGGCGGAGCCGATATTGAGGCTGGACGCCACCGGCACGCCGTCGTACGACATGTTTTCGATCTGGAAGCCGCGCGACCAGAACACGACGCGCTCGGAGTCGTATGCCGTGGACGAGACGCCGGTGGTGTTGTCCAGCACGTCGCGCAGGTTGGTGAGGTTCTGGTCCGCGATCCGCTGCTCGGTGATCACGCTGATGGACTGTGGCGTGTCCTGCAGGGTGAGCGGGAGACGCGTGGTGGAGGCGCTATGGTCGGCCGTGTAGGGCGATGCGGCCTGGCCCCTCACCTTCACGGTATCCAGGGTGGTGGCGCTGCCGCCCGTGGTGGCGGGTAAATCGAATCAGGCGAACAAGGCGCGATATCGGCAATCCGACTGCAGGGTTCCGCCTGTCGGCCGTTACATCCGTATAGTCCCGATCTACGTATATCTTTTCATGCCCATCCAAATCGCCCGCCATGCCCAGCTCGCCCGCATCCTTCAGTGGATGACCGAAGGCGACATCGTCACGTGGGAGGCCCGCGTGGACTACCTCGGCAATCCCGTGACGGCGAAGCGCCTGGAGATCATGGCGCAGGGCGGCGAGATACCCGTCCTGGTGGCCCGCCATATCGAGGTCGTCCTCGGGCTGCCACGCGAGTGGCTGGACGATACGCAGGCGGATGCGGGCTGGCTCGGTGAGGCACCGCGACGGCGATCGACACGACACCGCGTCTTCAACCAAGACCCCGACGCCGCGAGCGCCTGACGAACGCGAGGTGTGACGGGAACCACCGCGATCCCTTGCGACATTCGCCTGCGCTTGACGCGCGGGCTGTTGGACTCTTCCTTTCGGTGCACCAGGGGCAAGGGATGCGTCACCTCGTTATCGTCTTTGGTGACCAGCTGAACATGGATTCGGCCGTCTTCGACGATTTCGACCCGGGGCAGGACCGGGTCTGGATGGCCGAGCGTCGGGGCGAATCCGAGCATGTGTGGTCGCACAAGGCACGCACGGCCCTCTTCCTGGCCGCGATGCGCCATTTCGCGGCCGGCCTGCGCGAACGCGGTTATCCGCTCGACTACACCCCGATCGACGCGCCCGGTCCCGACGCGTTGCTCGACCTGCTGGACCAGGCGATCGCTTCGGCACGCCCGCAGCGCCTGCTTGCCGTCCGTCCCGGCGAGCACCGGCTCCGCGCCGGCCTGCGCGCATTGGCGGATGCCCACGGCCTGCCCTATGTGGAACGACCCGACCGGCACTTCCTCGTATCCGCGGACGAATTTTCCCGTTGGGCTAAGGGCAAGACCCAGCTTCGGATGGAGCATTTCTACCGCTGGATGCGCCGACGCCACGACATTCTGCTGGACGACGGCGAGCCGCTGGGCGGCCAGTGGAACTACGACACGCAGAACCGGAAGAGCTTCGGACGGCAGGGGCCGGGTTGGCTGCCGGCACCGATGCCGTTCGCACCGGATGCCATCACGCGATCCGCCCTGGACGATGTGGAGGCGATGTTTCCCGATCATCCCGGCGAAACCGGCGCTTTCGACTGGCCGGTGACCCGGGATGATGCCCTGCAGGCGCTGACCGACTTCCTCGACCATCGGCTGGCCGCCTTCGGGCCGTGGCAGGATGCGATGTGGACGAGTGAGCCGTGGCTTTATCACGCGCGCTTTTCCACCAGCCTCAACCTGCGCCTGATATCGCCGGCGGAGGTGATCGAGGCCGCCCTGTCACGCTACCGCCAGGGCCAGGCCGACCTGGCTTCCGTGGAAGGTTTCGTGCGACAAGTGCTCGGCTGGCGCGAATTCGTGCGCGGGGTGTACTGGCTGGCGCCCGAGCGGCTGCTCGCCTCCAATGCGCTCGGCGCGCGGCAGGCGCTGCCGGCGTTCTACTGGACCGGCCAGACCGATATGCGGTGCTTGCGCGAGGTGATCACGCAGACCCTGCGCATCGGCTACGCCCACCACATCCAGCGGCTGATGGTCACCGGCAACTTCGCCCTGCTGCTGGGGGTCGAACCGGCGCAGGTCCACGCCTGGTACCTGGCGATCTACGTGGATGCCGTGGAGTGGGTGGAGGCGCCGAACACGCTCGGCATGAGCCAGTTCGCCGACGGCGGGCGCATGGTCTCGAAGCCCTACGCGGCCTCCGGGCGATACATCGAGCGCATGAGCGACTACTGTGAGGGCTGCCGCTACCAGCCGGGCAAGGCCGCGGGCGAGGAGGCCTGCCCCTTCACCACGCTGTACTGGGATTTCCTCGACCGCCATCGGGACCGATTCCGGCACCACCCACGTGCCGCGCTGCAGTGGCGCTCCCTGGACCGCCTGAGCGAATCGCAGCTGGCGGCCATCCGGGAACGCGCAGGGCGGCTGAGGGAGAGTTGGAAAGCTTAAAGGGATGCCGGCCCCTCAAGCAGACGACGACGCCGGCCGATAACTTCCCTGGAGGAAGTCCGGATGCCACTACCGCTCGTCTACGTACACGGCTTCATCGGCCATCTCAGGTTCCCGCAATTGCTCACCGGCATGGACCCGGCGCGGGTGCTCAGTCCGGACCTGATCGGTTACGGAGCCTATGCGGGGCAACGCCCGCCCTCGATCGCCGAGCAGGTGACCCACCTGGACGGCTTGATCCGCCAGGCCTTCGGCGAGCAGCCGGTGGTGCTCGCCGGCCATTCGGGCGGCGCACCCCTGTGCATCCGTTTCGCGGAGCGCTGGCCCGATCGCGTAGCCGGCCTGATCAGCGCCGAAGGCAATCTCGCCCCCAGCGACGCCTTTCTGTCGTCGCGCCTCGCCCCCATGGGACCCGCACAGATCCAGGCATGGCTGGACCGCGCACAGGCCGACCCGGGCGTCTTCCTGGCCCCGGAACACCTGCGGGGCGATCCCGTGCAGCTGGATCGTGTGCGCGAATGGCTAAACCATCAGTCCGCCACCGCGGTCCACGCGATGGCCCGGGCGTTGCTGGTGGAAACCGTGCACCCCGGTTACGCCACGGCGGTGTCGCGAGTCATGGCGCAGACGCCCACCTACCTGATCCAGGGCGAACTCTCGTCCAGCGCCCTCGGCGTGCCCACGCGGCTGGCCGCCATGGCGGTGGAGACCTACGTGATGCCCGGCGTCGGTCACCTGATGGTGCTGGAAGATCCCGAAGCCTTCGCCCGGATCGTCGCATCGATCGTCCGCGCGCTGGAGGCACCTGTGCCCCGCGACTTCGCCATCGCGCGCGACTGACCGCATTCGCGGCCCCTATCGCGTCCATAGCAACGAACGATTGGATCGCACGCGAGCAAGCGCGCAAGCTTTTACCTGAAGAACAGGGCGCACCGCCCTGGCGCAGGACCTTGCATGAACACCTCCGTCTCCGCCCGCCCCGCCGGCCACGCGTTCCCACTCGCGTTGATCGTGCTCGCCCTCGGTGTCATGGCCACCGCGCCGCAGTGGCATCGCCTCGTCGCTTCGGAGCAAAGGTCTTCGGCGTATTCGGCGGATGCCGCAGCCACGACACCTGCCCGCGCTCCCGCAGCGGGTACGATGCTGCCCTACGGCGCCTTCCCCGGCACCGCCGTGACGTCTTCCGAGCACACCCTGCCCTACGGCACGCCCTGATCGGCGCGCGGTGTCGATCGGCGCGAACGTGCGCCGATCGAACAAAAGAGCCCCGCAAACGCGGGGCTCCCGATACACATGTCACGAAACGCACATCACGATGCCGCCTGGTCAAGCAGGTGCCGCACGCTTTCCTTCGGATGCGGCGTCGACGCGATGTCGATACGCCGCGGCTTCATCGCCTCGGGCACCTCGCGCTTCAGCTCGATGGAAAGCAACCCGTCACGGAGCGTCGCGCCGGTGACATGCACGTGCTCCGCCAGTTCGAAGCGACGCTGGAACGGGCGTGTCGCGATGCCGCGATGCAGGTATTCACCTTCACTTTCGGCCTGACGTTCGCCACTGACCAGCAGCCAGTTCCCCTGGGTCGAAATCTCCAGTTCATCCTCGCGGAAACCGGCGACGGCCATGGTGATACGGTACTGGTCGTCGGCGAGCTTCACCGAATCGAACGGCGGGTAGTTGTCGGCCGACTGGCCGCGCACGGTGGCTGCCTCCAGCAGGTCGAAGACGCGATCGAAGCCGACACTCGAACGATGGAGCGGAGCCACATTCAGAAGAGTTCGCATAGCCATATCCTCGCAACATGGTAATGAGTTCTCGGCGCCACGCCCGGAATGGGCCGCGGCGAGGCTGGCCCCGAAGCGGCCAGCGGTCGTAATTTATGAACTTCCGAAAAAAGTTCAAGGGGCCGGATTCAGGAAAAATTTAGCCGTCCATAACGGTCAGCTGACGCCCGTGTGCCCCTCCAGGACGATACGAATCTTCCTTGCCAGTTCCGCGCGCCCGTACGGCTTGTGGATGATGTCGAACTCCTTGCCGCCGGCATCCTGGCGCTCGATCGACGAATCGGCATAGCCCGTCGTCAGCAGCACGCGCACGCGCGGCAACCGCTCCCTCACCTTCCGGGCCAGCATCACACCGTTCATGCCACCGGGCATGATCAGGTCCGTGAACAACAGGTCGAACTTGCGGCCTTCGTCAAGATAGGCGAGTGCCTCCAGCGCCTGCGTGGCCACGTGCACGGTATAGCCGTTCTCCTCGAGGATATCGCGCGCCAGTTCGGCCACGTCCTCGCGGTCTTCGACGACCAGGATGCGTTCGTGACCGCGGCGCTCCACGGTGGGGTCGGGACGCTTCTCGATCGGATGATGGATATCCGCGCTGGCCGCCGGGAAGAACAGGCGCACGGTGGTTCCCACGCCCTCTTCCGAGTAGATGTGCACGCCGCCGCCGGACTGGCGTGCGAAGCCGTACACCATGGATAGCCCCAGGCCGGTGCCCCTTCCCTCTTCCTTGGTGGTGAAGAAGGGCTCCATGACGCGCTGGATCACGTCAGGCGGCATACCGTTGCCCGTGTCGGTTACGGATATCTCGACATAGTCGCCCGGGCGAAGGTCGCTGAAGGAGCGCCCGTCCGACGGCCCGATGCTGACGTTGCGCGTACCGATGGTAATGACCTGGCCGGTGCGGCCGGCCATGGCGTCGCGTGCATTGATGACGATGTTGAGCAGCGCCACCTCGCCCTGGGTGGGATCGATGCGGCAAAGACGCAGGTCGTCGTCGAAATCGAGCCGGATGTCGGCGGCCTCGCCAAGCACGCGCAGCATCATGTCGTGCATGCCCGAGATCAACGAGTTGGCGTTCACGGTCCGGCCGTCCAGCCGTTGCTTTCGTGCGAAAGACAGCAATTGCTGAGTGAGCGTCGCGGCACGCTTCACCGCCTTTTGTGCCGAATCCACCTGGCGCTGGATGCGGTCGACATCGGGCTCCGGGCGCGACGCGGTCATGCCGATGCCCTCGAGGTAGCCGGTGATGACCTGCAGCAGGTTGTTGAAATCGTGAGCGATACCGCCGGTGAGCTGCCCCAGGGCTTCCATCTTCTGCGCCTGGCGCAGGGCATCTTCCGCATCGCGCCGCCGGCTGATGTCCAGCTGGGACGCGAAGAAATAGATCAGCTTGCCGGCACGGTCGTAGACGGGTGAAATGAACAGCGCATTCCAGAACGTCGCGCCGTCCTTGCGATAGTTCAATATCTCCGTGGCGATCTCGCGCCGCTCCTCCACCGCCTTGCGGATCTCGGCCACGGTGTCCATGTCCGTGTCCTTGCCCTGCAGGAATCGGCAATTCTGGCCCAGCAGCTCGGCCGAGGAATACCCGGTCATGCGGATGAACGCTTCGTTGGCGAAGACGATGGGGTTGTCAGGCAGGCCGGGATTGGTCACGATCATCGGCATGCGGGTGGTCTGCACCGCAGCGAAGAAGATGTCGTGCTCGGGATGGTCCATTCCCGTGTAACCCAACGCCACGCGTTTACCGCTGCCTGCCGCGTCGGCAAGCCACTGGGGTTCGTCGCTCATTCGGATCTCGTACTTTGACCTGCCGGGCCTGCCGGCAGCGTGCATGGATAAATGGCGATCGGATTCCGTGAAACGCGCAGACCCCGGGCGCAGCTACGGTATCTATCGTAGCGGGCCCGGGGTCAGGCGTGAATACGTGATCAGGAGCGCGGCTTACTTGCCCGCGGGCAGCTGTTTCGCCATCTCCAGGTGATGCTGCAGCGTGGGCAGCGTCTTGGCCGCGAAGGCCTTCAGATCAGGATCCTTGCCGCTGGTCGATTCCTTCGTGAACAGCATCACCACCTTTTCGTGGTCGGCTACCATCTTTTTCTTGAAGGCCTCGTCGAATGCCGCCCCTTGCTTCTTGGCGATCATGGTCGCGGCTTTCGCGTCCTGGGCCATCGGCAACGTGGACACGGGAATGGACTTGCCGGCGGCGATGGTCTTGAGTTCATCGTTGGCCTTGGTGTGATCTTCCACCATCTTCTGGCCGAAGTCCTTCACGTCCTGCGACTGGCCCTGCTGTGCGCCCAGCTTGCCCAGCGACACTTCCGCAAGGCCCGCGGCGCTGGCGGTTTCGACGAACTTGGCGTCCGGCGCGTTGGTCATCGTGGCCGGATTGGGGGCCGCGCGGTCGGCCTGGGCTTCATTGGTCTGTGCGAACGCCATAGGGGTGGTGCCCACGACCAAGGCGAGGGCAAGGGCGAGGTAACGCGGGGCGAGACGGTTCATGGCGGCTCCTGTGGAGATGAGGTACCGGGTGGTGTCTCATGCGTGTCATGAAAGGGCTGTGCAGGAATCGTCGTTGGGGTGGAGGGATCTTGGTGTCGAGGGGATCGCGCACGCGCGTGCGCTCCTACCTTGGGGTGATGGCCTGCAGGAGGGCTACCGCATCTTCCAGGCGTTGCATTTGCGCGCTTGCCAGGGTGAGGTCGGCATTGCGCAGCGTCTGCTCGGCGGCCAGTAGCGTAAGGGTGCTGATGTCGCCGTCGGCGGACTGGGCCTGTGCCACCTGGTAACTCTGCGCCGCCGCGTCACGCGCGGCCAGCGCCAACTGGTATCCGCGTTCGTCGGCCTCGCGCGCATGCAGGGCATCGGCAACGTTGGCAAAGGCATTGATCACCGTGCTGCGATACGTCGCTGCCGCCTGCCTGTCGGTCGCTTCCGCGGCACGCTGCCGGTGCCGCAATGCACCACCGTCGAAGATCGGCGCAGCCAGGTCGCCCGCGAGGTTCCAGAAGGCCGTGCCCGGCCCGAACAAGCTGCCGAAGCTGGCCGCGGAGCTTCCGCCCCCGGCCGTCAGCGTCAAGGACGGCAACCGCATCGCCGTCGCCACGCCGACCTGGGCCCGCGCGGCATGCCACTGCGCTTCGGCCATGCGGATATCCGGCCGGTCTTCCAGCCATGCCGAGGGCACGCTCGCAGGCAGGTCGGCGGGCATCCGGATCGATGCCAGCGTGGCGGGATCGGCATCCGGAGCCGCCGCGCCAAGGCCCTCGAGAACGGCATTGCGGTCGCGCTGCTGGGCCAGCTGCTTCTCCAGCGCGGGACGCTGCGCCTGCACGGCGGCCAGGGCCGCGGTCTGCAACAGCACGTCGCCGCGCGATGCGTCACCCAGCGCGAGGCGTTTCTGCACGATCTCCAGGGAATGCTGCTGCGTCTGCACCGCGGCATCGACCGCTTGCAACTGCGCGGCCAGCCCGGCCTCTTGGATGAAGCCGACGGCCACGTTGGCAATCAGGGTCAGCCGCGTGGCCTGCCACTGGGCTTCCTGCGCATCGGCCTGCGAGACCAGCGCCTCGACGCTCCGGCGGTTGCCGCCGAAAAGGTCGGGCGTATAGGCCATCGTCAGGCTAGCGGTGTGCAGGCTGTACACGTAACTGCCGTCGGCAGGCACGCTGGAGAGAGCGCCGGAGGTCTTCTGCCGCGTGGGGTTCACCTCCGCACTCACGGCAGGAAAGAAGCTGCCGCGCTGCGCCTCGGCCGTTTCACGCGCCGCCATCAACGCCGCCTGCGCGGCCTGCACGTCGGGGTTGTTGCGCAGGGAGCGCGCCACGCGCGCATCCAGCTGCGCGTTGCCGAAACCGGACCACCAGTCGGCACGCAGGTCCCGTACCGGCGCGGCCAGGGCATCCGGCGACGGGTAGTCCCGAGCCAGGTCGGGGTGCCGGAAGTCGGGCCCGACGGCGCAGCCCGCAGCCAACAGCGGCCAGGCCAGGATCGCCATGCGGCGTACGTACGAATGCAACGGCATCATGCGTCGTTCCTCCGGCGGGCGGCACGGCGCTCCGCGCGCGCTTCGATCAGGCAATACAGCGCAGGCAGCACGAACAGCGTCAGCAGCGTGGCGATGCCCAGCCCTCCCACCACCACCGTGGCCAGCCCACGCTGCACGTCGGTACCGATGCCCGTGGCCAGCGCGGCGGGCAGCATGCCGGCGGTGGCGACCGTCGCGGTCATCAGCACCGGGCGGAAACGTTGCGTCGCGCCGGCCATCACGGCATCGACGATCCCCACACCCTTCTCGCGTACCCGGTTGAAGTTGGACACCATGATGACCCCGTTCTGTACCGCGACACCGAACAGCGCGATGAAGCCCACCGCCGTGGCGATGTTCAGCGTCTCCCCGCGCAGCACGATGGCCAGCATGCCGCCCAAGGCGGCCAGAGGCACCACACCGAGGACCAGCGCGGCCTGGCGCAGCTTGCCGAACTCGGCGAACAGGAAGATCGTCATCACCGCCACCACCATGCACAACGCCAGCGCCAGGCGCGATTGCGCGCGTTGCTGGTTCTCGAACTGGCCGCCCCACTCCAGTCGGTAACGACTGCGGTCGAAATGCACATCGGACTGGATCTTCCGGTTGGCCTCGGCGAGGTAATCGGACAGGGCCCGCCCTTCGTTGTCCACGCGCACGATGAGGTTGCGCCGGCCCATCTCGTGCGCCACCGTGGCTTCGCCGGATTGCTCGCGGATATGCGCCACCATCGACAGCGGCACCTGCACGCCATCGGCGCTGCGCAGCGTCAACGTGCCCAGCCGGTCGCGGTCGCCCGCCACGTCGCGCGGCACCTTGGCGGTCATGTTGTAGACACGATCGTCCACGTACACCTGCGACACGGGGGCACCGCCCAGCCCGGTCTGGATGAGCGCATCGATGTCCGCCACGTTGATGCCGTAACGCGCGGCCGCTTCGCGGTCCACCTCGATGGCGATCTGCGGCACGGGCGACTCCTGGAAGATGGACGCGTCCGCGGTGCCGTCGATACCCTTGAGCACATCGACCACACCGTTGCCGATCCGCCGCAGTTCCTTGAAGTCGTCACCGTAGATGCGCAGCACCAGCGGGCTGTGCGCCCCGCCGATCTTGTCGTTCTCGCCGTCCACGATGGGCTGGCTGATACCGACGCTGATACCCGGCATGGCGCTCAGCCGTCGGTTCAACCGGGCGACGAAGCTGGCCTTGGTCTCGCCGGCGGGCCAGGTGTCGTAAGGGGTCAGGCCCACGCCGGATTCGATGTGCGAGGGCGTCCACGGATCGGTGCCGTCGTCGTTGCGGCCCAGCTGCGTGACCACGTACGACACTTCGGGGAAGGCACGCACGGCCGCCCGATAATCGGAGGCCATGGCGCTGGCCTTCTCCAGCGACAGGCCGGAGGGCAGCTGCACCTGCACCCACAGGGCGCCCTCGTCGAGATCCGGCAGGAATTCCCGCCCCACGTTGCTGCCCATGACGGCGACACACGCCAGGGTGACCAGCACGGCCACCGCCGCGATCCATGGCCTGACCAGCAACCGGCCGAGCGCGCCCGCATAACGGTTCTGCAGCCACTCCAGCGGCTTGTTGTGGAACAGCTTGTGCGGCTTGCGAAACGCGAGGTACGCCAGGCCGGGAATCAGCACCAGCGTGGTCAGCAGCGCGCCGATCAGCGCGAAGCCCACCGTATAGGCCATCGGCGCGAACAGCTTGCCTTCCGCGTGCTCGAACGCCAGCAGCGGCAGGTAGGCGGTGATGATGATGAGCGTGGCGAAGAAGATCGGCCGGGCCACCTTGGCCGTCGCCTCGAGCACTTCCTCCGGCGACAGCGTGGTGGTCGGATGCGCCTCGCGACGTCGCAGGATCGTCTCGGTGACCACGATGGCGCCGTCGACGATCACGCCGAAATCGATCGCACCGAGCGAGAACAGGTTCGCCGGCGTTTTCGTCAGGTGCATCAGGATGAACACCACCACCAGCGAAAACGGGATGGTGACGGCCGCGATCAGCGCGCTGCGCGGGCTGCCGAGAAACAGGATGAGCACCAGGCAGACCAGGCCGACGCCTTCCACTACCGTGTGCTGCACCTTGTGCACGGTGGCCTGGACCAGGTCGTCGCGATCGATGTAGGGCACGATCCGCACGTCTTCCGCGGCCAGCTTCCGGTTGAGTGACGACACCGTCGCGTGGATGCCCTGCAGCACGCGCGAGGCGTTCTCGTGCAGCAGCATGTCGACGATGCCCTCGACCGCATCGGGGTTGCCGTCCTTGCCGAGGATGCCCTCGCGGGTCTGGTGACCGTACGACAGCCGGCCGACGTCGCGCAGCATCACGGGCACGCCGTGGTTGTGCGCGACCACGATGGCGCCCATGTCGTCCAGCGACCGGACCAGCCCGATGCCGCGCACCACGTACGACTGCTCGCCGCGCGAGATACGCCCGCCGCCCGCGTTGGCATTGTTGGCGGCCATCGCGGCGATCACGTCGTTCATGCCGACGCCCAGTCGTTGCAGGGCGGCCGGGTCCACGGTGAGCTGGAACTCCTTGGTGAAGCCGCCGAAGTTGTCCACCTCGGCCACCCCGGGTACCTGCTTGAGGGCCGGGATCACCACCCAGCGTTGCAGCTCGGACAACTGCATCAGGTTCTTCGACGGCGATTCCAGCGTGTAGCGGTAGATCTCGCCGGCAGGTCCGGAGACGGCATCCAACCCGGCGGACACGCCGGACGGCAACGACACGTCGGCCAGCTTCTCGCGGATGCGCGAGCGTACCCAGTAGTCCTCGCTGCCTTCCTTGAAGGTCAGCGTGATCAGCGACAGGCCGAACGAACTGCTCGACCGCATCGTGGCCAGGCCCGGCACACCGGCCAGCGCGCGTTCGATCGGCGTGGTGATCTGCTGCTCGATCTCCTCGGCGGCCAGGCCGGGCGCCTGCGTGGTGACCTGCGCGGTCACGTCGCTCAGCTCCGGGTAGGCCTCGATGGCGATCTGGGTGGCGGCGTAATAGCCGTAGCCCAGCGTGAGCAACATCACCGCGGCCACCACGCCCAGGCGATGGAAGCAGAACGTCATCAGGCGCGCGATCATTGCAGCAGCACTCCGCCACGCGTGACCACGGCATCGCCGGCCTTCAGGCCCTGCACGATTTCCACGTCGGCACCCACCTCGCGGCCGGCCTCCACCGTGCGTCGTTCGAAACACCAGGGCGCGCGTTCGAGGAAGACGCTCAGCCGGTCGTTGTCCATGACCAGCGCGCTTTGCGGCACCAGGACGTGGGGGCTATCGGGCGCGTCGAAGGTGGCCTGCCCGAACATGTTGGGACGCAGGTGATCCTCCTGTCCGGCCACGACGAAGTGCGCCTTCAGCCGCCGCGTGTCGCCGTCCAGTGCCGGATCGATCGCCTCCACGCGACCCTGCAGCACCACGCCCGGCAAGCCGATGAAGGTCAGTGCCGCCGTGCTGCCGCGATGGACCCAGCCGGCCTGGTCTTCGGGCACGTAGGCCGTTACCCAGGCATGGCCGGTGTCGCTGATCGTCAGCAGCGCCGTGGTCGCATCGGCGACCAGCGCACCCGGCGCGACGCCGAGTGCGGTGACGACGCCGGCCAGCGGCGCCCTGACCGCGACGCTGCCGTCTTTCGCCACCGCATCCGCCCCGCCGGCCAGGGCGGCCAGGCGTGCCCGTGCTCGGGCTTCCTCGGCGATCGCCTGGGCCGAGGCGCTGCGCGCGGCTTCCAGGTCGCGGGTGGATGCGCCACCGGCGTCGCTGACTTTCTGCGCACGATCCAGGGCCTCACGGGCCAGGCCTAGCGTATCGACCGCCTTGCGTTCGTCCGCGCGGGCATCGGCGATATCGACCGACGTCAGCGTGAGCAGCACCTGGCCTTTCTCCACGCGATCGCCCAGACCCACCCAGATCCGTGCGATCCGGCCGGTGCCGGGCGAGACGATGGCAACGGTACGCACCGGATCGGCTTCCACCGTGGTCGGCCAGGTGACATGCGATGCAGCGGTATCCACCCGCACCGGCGCGATGGTGAGGGCCCGACGCAACGGCGATCCGGCCCCGACCTTCACCACGCCGTGTTCCACGGTAAAAGCGGGCACCGGCGGGGCAGCCGACGGCGGGTGCGAACAACCGGCGAGTGCGCCGGTGAGGGTGACCAGGGCGAACGGGACGAGGGCAAGGCGAAGGGCAAGGGATGTCATGGCGCGATCTCGAGCGCACACGCAGACGCGCACCGCCCGATGCGGAGGCTCGGGCGTGCGACGCGATACGTGTCATGGAAAACGAAGGGCACCCGCGATAGCGGGCCACCCGTGGCATGGCCGTGCGGTCAGGCCGATGGTGGCGGTTGCATGCCCCTGCGTTTATAGCTCGTTGGATACATCGCGCCGCTCCAGGGATGGTCGCTGCACCGCAGCAGCGCGATTAACGCCGAGCCGTCTTTCGGTCGTCTTTCCGAAGGGCGTTTTTTACGAATTATTTTCGCGCGACAGTGACCAGCCCGGGAACGGATCGGGCAACGATCGCCAGCCGACGGTACCCAGGACCATTTCCTCGTCGGTGAGCAGGCAGGCATCCAGTGTCTCGCGCACCACCGCCTCAGGCAGATCGACACCGATCATCACCAGTTCCTGCCGCCGATCGCCGTAACGGGCGTCCCACAGCGCCAGCACCGCCCGGCGCTGGTCGTCGCCCGGCAGCTCGTCGGCATCCGGCGGGGAAACCCCGAGATCGCCTTCGTCGAAGGGCACGCGAAGTCCGGCGCGCACGCGATGACGACTGGCCCACCAGTGACCGGCGGCGGCGACCTCGGTGGCACCGCCGGCCACGGCCAGGCTGCCTACCCAGTCCATGCGCGAGGCCAGCCAGAAGTAGCCCTTGGCGCGCAGCACGCCGCGGATGCCCTCGTCGAACAGCCGTTGCAGACGTGCCGGATGGAACGGCCGCGTGGCGCGATAGACGAAGCTGGTGATGCCGTAGGCCTCGGTCTCGGGGGTGTGCGCCCCCATCAGCTCCTTGACCCAGCCGGGCGCCGTCTGCGCCTTGTCGTAATCGAACAGGCCGGTGTCCAGCACCAGCGCGAGGTCCACCTCGCCGAACGCCGCCTCGACGATCCGCGCGTCACGGTTGAGCGCACGCAGCACGGCGCGCACCTGCCGCCGTGCCACGCTGTCCAGCCGGTCGCACTTGTTCACCACGATGACGTCGGCGAATTCCACCTGCTCGGTGAGCAGGGTGACCAGCGAGCGATCATCGTCGTCGCCGTTGGACTGGCCACGCGAGGCGATGGAATCGGTGGAACAGAAATCGGCGAGGAAACTGGGGCCGTCGACCACCGTGACCATCGTATCCAGCCGCGCCAGGTCCGACAGCGAGAAGCCGTCCTCGTCGCGCACGTGGAAGGTGGCTGCCACGGGCATGGGCTCGCCGATGCCCGTGGATTCGATCAGCAGGTAGTCGAAGCGTCCTTCGTCGGCCAGCCGGCGCACCTCCTGCATCAGGTCGTCGCGCAACGTGCAGCAGATGCAGCCGTTGGAAAACTCGACCAGTTTTTCCTCGGTGCGACTGAGATCGGCACCGCCGTCGCGGATCAGCGACGCATCGATGTTCACCTCGCTCATGTCGTTGACGATCACCGCCACCCGTCGTCCGTCGCGGTTGTGCAGCACATGGTTCAGCAGCGTGGTCTTGCCCGCGCCGAGGAAACCCGACAGCACGGTGACGGGCAACCGGTTCGCGCGCGTGGCGGCGAAGGGCGCGCTCATGGCTGCAGGTCCACGTGGCTGGCAGTGCCCTGCAGGGTCTGCTGATTGCTGCCCGAGCCACCGATGGTGTCGACCACGATCTTCTGCAGCCCCGGGAACGCCGCCGCCAGACGGACGTCGACGTGATCCAGCCGCGCAGCGGTGTGGCAGGTGTAGTGATACGCCGCGTCGATATCGGCATGGCCGCCAGGCTCGGTCGCACCGCCGAACCCGTGCGGCGACACCGTCGCGGACACGAGCGTGCAGCTGGCCGCCGCGGCGGGCACGAACCAGGTTCCCGCCTTCAGCGTGGCAAGGGCCTTGTCCAGCGCCGCGTGCTCCTGCGCCGAACCCGGCGGGTGCTCGAAGCCGACGGCGTCATGGCCGGGCAGACTCAACTGCACGTCGAGCGCGTCGGCTTCCATCGACACCCCGACGCTGGCCTGGCCATGCACATGGGGCCCCAGGTGACGTTCCTCGGCACCGGCGGCGGCGGGCAGCAGCGCAAGCAGGAACGGAAAGACCATCATCGACATATTCATGGGTTCGTCTCCGGGTGAGTATTGTTATAATATAACACTCGAAGCGAGCGATAGCGTCATGTTTCGTTGAATTTGAGCAGTCTTCCTGCATTCGCGATGACGATGAACGCGCCGAGGTTTTGCAGCATCGCGGCGGCGAGTGCGCCGTTGCCGGCCCATCCGCCGCCGAGCGCCATGCCGACCAGGGCCAGTGTCCAGGCCGCGCTGAGCCCCAGGTTGACCCGTAGCGTGCGCCGGGTGCGACGCGCCAGCCGCACCGCCGTGGCGATACGCGAGAAGTCGTCGCCCGCCAGCACGATATCCGCCGAGGCCAGGGCGATGTCGCTACCCTGCCCGCCCATCGCCATGCCGACCAGGCCTGCGCGCAGCGCCAGGGCATCGTTGATGCCGTCACCCACGACCAGCGGCTTGCCCCCTGCGGCGACCACCGATTGGACGAAGGCCAGCTTGTCTGGGGGCAGCGCCCCGGCGACGACATCCTCCAGGCCCGCGATGTCGGCGACCCGGGCGGCTTCCGACGGACGATCGCCGGTGAGCAAGGCTTGCCGGCGGATGCCCAGCCCGCGCAGCGCGAGCAAGGTATCGGCCACGCCCTCGCGCACTTCGTCGGCCAGGCACACCCAGCCCAGCAGACGACCCGCCTCGGCCACGGCCGCCACCGGCCCGTCATGATCCGGCGGTGCGGACACCGCGACGCCGTGCTGCCCGAGCAGGCTTTCGCGACCGAGGAACACGGGACCCGCCGGGCCCTGCGCGCGCATGCCGAAGCCGGCCTCCTCGCGGATATCGTCCAGCGCGGCCGGCGTGCCCGGCCATTGCGCGATGGCACGCCCGACCGGATGGGTGCTGGCCGCGCCCAGCGCCATGGCGACGGACGCCAGGCGCGCGCGATCGTCCTCGTGCGATGGCGCCAGCCGGACCACGCGCAGGCGCCCGGTAGTGACCGTGCCGGTCTTGTCGACCACCAGGGCGTCGGCTTCGGCCAGGCGTTCGAACACGATGCTGCTCTTGACCAGGATGCCGTGGCGCGCGGCCACGCTCACCGCGGCCAGCGCGGTGGATGGCGCGGCCAGCACCATGGCGGAGGGACACGCGGCCACCAGCAGCGCGAGCACGGCACCCATGCTCTGCGTGGTGAACCAGAGGATCAGGGCGACGAGCAGCACCAGCACGAGGTAGCGTCCCGCATAGCGTTCGAGCAGCCGGGTGATCGGCGGCTTGCTCCGCTCGGCGTCCTGCATCAGCGCCACCACGCGACCGAGCGCGGATTGCGAGCCGACGCGCGACACGCGCACGTGCAACAGGCCGTTGAGGCTGAGCGAACTACCCAGCACGGTGTCGCCCACCGCCACTTCCACGGGCAACGATTCGCCGGTGAGCGATGCGGTGTCCACGCTGGCCGTTCCCGTGACCACCACGCCATCGGCGGGTATGCGATCGCCGGGCCGCACCTCGATCACGTCGCCGGCCACCAGCCGCTCGGCAGGCACCGTGTCCACCTGGCCGTCGCGCACCATGCGCGCCGTGCTGGCCGTGAGGGCGGTCAGGGCCTCCACCGCTTCGCGCGTGCCCAGCAGCGAGCGGTCTTCCAGCATCTGCCCGACCAGCATGATGACCGGCAGCAGCGTGGCGGTGACGAAGTTGGCCGACACCAGGCAGGCCAGGATCGCCAGCGCCACCAGCTGGTCGACCACGCCATGCAGGTCGGGCTGATGCAGGCTGCGCAGGGCCGAGGCGAACGCGGGTCCCGCCACGAGCACGGCGGCGACGGCCTGGAGCAGGCCCACCTCGACCGTGCGCTCGGGAAACAACGCGGCCAGCACGAACGAAAAAGCGATGAGGCCCGCGGCCAGCAACACCGCGACGATGCGCAGGCGCCAGCGGCGACGTTCGCTGCCGGTCAGCAGCATCGCGCCCGGCGAGGCGACGGTGGCGGTAACGGTCATGGGCTGGCTCCGGAGATCAGGACATGCGTGTGATCGCCGGCAGGCACCGTATCGACCCGGCCGACGATGTCGAAGATCGACCTGACCCGCTCGCGATAGATCTGGTCGACCACGGTGCGCCGGTCCAGCGAGGGGTCGCGGCCCAGCGACAGCACCACGGCCGAACGTTCCTCGGCCTTGTGCACCGCCTCCTGCGCGCGGGCACGCGCCTCGTCGAGGGCACGCTCACGATTCTGCTCGGCCATCTGGCGGCGGTTCTCGGCAGTGGTCCGCGCATCGGCCAGCGAGCGCTCCACCTGCTGGGCGACGGTCAGCACGCTGTCGAACGATTCCTTGGCCCCGGCGGGGATCGACGGCACCACGTCGATGCGCGCCACGCGGATGCCCATGCCGCCGTGGGTATCGGCCGCGGCGGCAAGGCGCCGGTTGACCTCGCTCACCAGGTCGAGCGCGAAACGCTCACGCTGCGTGGCCAGCCGTGGCGTGCCCGCTGCCTCCGGCCGTGCCACCAGGATGCCGTCGAGGGAGCGGCTGGCGCACAGGTGCACGGCGGCGGCGATGAGCGCACGCCGCAGCAGCGGCTCGATATGGTCGCCCGCGGTCACGAAGGCCACCGGATCGTCGATCTGGTAGAACAGCATGGTGCGCAGGTGGACCAGGGCTCCATCGCCGGTCATGAAGAACCACGTGTTGTCGCGCGCGTTCGGCGAGGTGGCGGCACCCTGCCCCGGCACGTCCTGCATGCCTTCGTCCATGGGCGATCGCGCCTCGAGCACGTCGGGCGCGAACTGCACCTGGCGCCCCTGCGAAGGCAGCAGGATCACGGCGTCGATCGGCGCGGGCCAGGTCAGCAGCAGGCCGGGGCCCGCCGTGCGGACCACCTGGCCGAAGCGCATGACCACCGCGCGGCTGTCGGCCGGCACGCGCTGCACGCCGTGCAGCAACCAGGCGCCGGCCAGCAGGGCAACCAACGCGAAGAGCAACCGGAACGACCAGGTCAGCGTGTCGGCAAGGACGGGTGCACGCATGGGCATCATGGCTTCTTCGCGCCCTGCCCGGCCGCCGGACCGTCCACCAGCATGCGGAACGGCGCGGCATCCGTGCGCAGGATGATCCGGGTGCCCGGCCCGACCGCGGCATCCATGGTGTCGAACGATCGCAGCATCGTGTAGAGCTTCGGATCGGTGGTGTACGCCTTCTGGTAGATGGCGGTGGACTGCGTCTGCGCGTCCGCCTCGATACCCGCCGCCTCGGCCTTGGCCCCGGCCACGGCGATGCGCGCATCGCGCTCGGCTTCCGACACGATCTGCGCCGCCTGCCGCTGGCCCTCGGCGGAGCGCTGCGCGGCCGCTGTGTCGCGCTCGGATTTCATCCGGTCGATCGTCGCCTGCAAGGCTTCGCTGGAGAGCGTCAGGCGCTCGATACCCACCTGGCGAATATCCACGCCGTAGACACGCCGGGCCTGCTCGCCCACGCGCTCACGCAGCCGCGCCTCGAACGCATCGATGCGGATGTGTCCCGGATCGGTGTTGACCATCTGGGCCAGGTCGAAACTGCTGGCCGTCATTTCCAGCGACGACGCCATCAGGCTGCGCAGCTGCGACGCGGCCACGTCCGGATCGTTCTGCACGGCACGCAGGAACAGCTGCACGTCGTCGGCGCGATGCGGCACCGACCAGACCACGTAAGCCTGCACCAGGACACGCAGGCCGTCGCGCGTACCCACGTCCTGCAGGCCACTGGATGTGGTGCGCAGCCGAAGATCCACCAGCGTGGTCGCCTCCACTGGCGAAGGCCATTTGAAGGCCGCGCCCGGTGCCAGCAGGACGCGGTCCGGACGGCCGAACCGGGTGACCACCACGCCCTCGCCCGGGCTGACGATGACGATGCACGCGCAGACCGCGGCCAGCAGCACGATGGCCGCCGCCACGGACCAGCGAACGGTACGGGCGCGTGGCGACGAGGTGGCCGATGCTTCGGTAATGCTCACAAGGTGTCCCCTGGTCCGGCTGCGACGGGTCGAAGGTCGAGCGTGGCCTTCTCGCTGTCGAGGCGGTGATCGATGATGGTGAGGTGGGCACGGTTGAGCGCGTCGCCCACGTGCGTCAGCCAGGATTCGAAAACGAACACGTCCGGCCCCGCATGCAGGCTTCTTGTGCTGGCCTGGAAGGTGGCGAAGGTAGCCTGGGCGCCGCCGATCTTCTCGCTGGCCTCGGCGCGGGCCTGGTTGACGGTTCGTGATGCGTCCTGGGCGGCACTGCCGCGCAGGGCGAACGCGCGTGCCTCGCTCTGGAAACGCATCGCGTCGCTGCGGATGCCTGCCGCCTGCACGTTGTGGTATGCCGAGGCGGCACCGCTGGGCGGATGGATCGCCTCCACCACCACGTTGACCACCGCGATGCCCGCATGGAACGCGGCCACGCGCCGTTGCAGGTCGTCGCGAAAGCGCTCGATGAAACCGGCGCGGTTTTCGCCCAGCAGTTCGTCCAGCGTGGACGACGAGAAATGGGTCACCAACATCCGCCCCGCCTCGGCGCGGATGAGCGCGGCCGGATCGGTGGCGCCGTACACCGAGGCCATCGCGCCGTCGTCGTCGTCGGCCACGCGGAACACCACGCGCAGATCGACGTTGACCACCTGGAAGCCCTGCCGGTCACCGGAGCGGCTGGCGATGAGGTAGCTGGCCTCGCCCGGGTGCGAGCCATCCCACAGCCGGTCCGCCGTCGCGGCCGGAATCGCCTCCGCGCCCATCGCGCCCTCGGCATCGTCGGCACCCGCACTGGCCAGTTCGGCCATGAGGCGACCGCCCGGCTTGCCGGAAAACACGATCGGCAGCGGATGGATCACCCCGAACTCCACCGTGCGTGCGCGCCCCAGCGGCCACGGCAGGTGCACGTGCAGGCCCGGTCCGACGACGGCGACCGGCACGCCGAAGCGTTCGACGACCGCGCGCTGCGACACGCCCAGGACGGTCACGGCGCTGGACAGCCACGCCAGCAGCAGCACGAAGAGTCCGGTCGGCAACGCGGCGCGGGCGAGGAAGGCCAGTACCCAGCTGCGCGCGAGGTCGATCCCGTAGGCATCGCGCAACCAGCGCGCCGCATGGCCCGGACGCGGCCATGCCATGCGCAGCACGGAGGTCAGCCACGGGAGGGCCGGATTGCGCCGCGTGGACGTGGGACCCAGCGGCATGAACAGTTGCAGCGCCGCGCGCAGGATGGACTCGACCGCACAGGCGCCGATGACGCCACCGACGACGTAAAGCACGCCGTTGGCCCACAGGTAGCCCTGCGCGGCGAACAGGCTGGCGACGCCGCCCGCGGCCAGGGACAGCAGCGGCGCCCGCAGCAGATCGCCCACGCCCGGCCCGTCTCCAGGCGACCAGGTCGCCGCCAGCCTTTGCAGGAATACGGCGGGTAGCGTGGCCAGCAGCAGAACCACCGCGGTCCACAGGGGCGGCGGCGTATCCATCCAGCCTGGCACGCGGAGGAACCCGACGACGCCCAGCAGCACGACGAGGTTGCCCGCGACGGCCACGATCCCCGGCAACCAGTCGCCGGTCCAGTCGATGGCGTCGAACCGTGCCCGAAGCCGGCGTAAGGCAAGCGTGGCCTGTGCGAGCCAGGGCGACGACGGCAGCTTCGGGTAGGCCATGGCCCGGGCCGGGCCGACCCAACCGTCCGGCCGTGCACGCACGCGTGCTACCAGACCTTCGGCGAACCACCCCGTGGCGGCGGCCAGCAGGGACAGGCCGGCCAGGCGGAGCGCCAGTGCGTCGGCCGACAGGGCGACTAGAGAAAGGATGAAGGCAAGCGTGCCGGCCACCGGCATGATCCAGGGGACCGATGGCGACGGACGTCGGTCACCAGCGTGCGAATACGGGAGCATGTGCGACGCCTGCAAACGAAAAGGGCCGGACCCCACGAGGCGTCCGGCTGCGACGTTATGTTATAACGTCTATCGCAATCAAGCCCCAGGCGTCATTCCTCAGGAACTTGCGAAAGTGTGGGCGGCCTTCGGGCTTCGGGGCGCTACCACGTCCCTGGGAGAGCTTCGCCAAGGCGTTCAGCATCGCGCCGATGACGTGCCGGAGCGGAATTGAGTTTAACGGGCCGGGCGGTCACTATCCCCGGTATTCCCGTCAGGTTCCCTACGCGCCCGCCATGCCGCCCAAGAAAAGCACGCCGAAGAAGACCGCTCCAGCGAAGGCAAGACAGAAGATGCAGATGGCGGACATCGCCCGCCTGAGCGGCGTGTCCAAGTCCACCGTATCGCGCGCACTGGCCGGCAGCGCGCTCATCAGCGAGGAAACCCGGGAGCGCGTCCGCGAGGTCGCCTCCCGTTTCAAGTACACGATCAACCGGATGGCGGTGGAGTTGCGCTCCGGCACCAACCGCACCATCGCCGTCGTGGTGCCCTACGAGGACCACTGCCGCCAGACCTTCGCCGACCCCTTCTTCCACGCCATGATCGGCAGCCTGGCCGACGCGCTGACCGAGCGCGGGCTGGAAATGCTGCTCACGCGCGTTCCCGCCGACCACATCGATTCAATCGCCGCCATCGTCGACGGCGGCCGCGCCGCAGGCGTCATCCTCATCGGCCAGTGGCGCCAGCACGAGGCGCTGAACGAACTGGCCGCCCGGTCCGTACCGTTCGTGGTCTGGGGTGCCCACCTTCCCGGGCAGCAATACTGCAGCATCGGTGGCGACAACCGGCTGGGCGGCCGCCTTGCCGGCGAGCATCTGGTGGCGAAGGGCCGCACGCAGGCCATCTTCCTGGGTGACCGCGAGCTACCGGAAGTGGCCCTGCGCCTCAAGGGCTTCACCGAGGCCCTCAAGGCCGGCGGCGCATCCCTCGGCGCGCGCCGGATCAAGGCGACGTCGTTCCTGCCGGACTCGGGGCGCGAGGTCATGCAGGCGGTGATGAAAGAAGGCCATGCCATCGATGCCATCTTCGCCAGCAGCGACCTCCTGGCCATGACGGCCGTGGGCGTCCTGCACGAGCACGGCATCTCTGTACCTGGCGACGTATCCGTCATCGGCTACGACGACGTGGGCATCTCGGCGCACTTCAATCCGCCGCTGACCACGGTGCGACAGCCCATCCATGCCGGCGGCGTGGCGCTGGTCGATGCATTGACCCGGCTCATCGCCGGCGAAGCCGTGGCGGACGAGCCCATGCTGCCGACGGAACTGGTCGCGCGCGCCAGCAGTTGAAGCTGCCGCCGCGACCTCAGTAACCCTGGCCCGTCGCGGTCCTCGACTCGATCGCCACCGTGGGCGACCCGCCGGCCGATGACACCACCACCCGGTTGCGCCCGCCCCGCTTGGCCGCGTACAGGGCGCTATCGGCCGTCATGACCATGTCGTTCCAGGCCTCGCCCGGCTGCGCCACGTGCAGCCCCACGCTGACCGTGCAGGCCAGGCTGTCGCGCGCGTTGAGCAGGATGGGTTCGCCTTCCACCGCCTGGCGTAGTCGTTCGGCGACCAGTCCTGCCGCCCAATCGTCGGCATCCAGCAGCAACACCATGAATTCCTCGCCGCCCACGCGGCCCAACCGGTGCGGCGGCGGCACATGCAAGCGCAGCCGGTCGGCGATCGCGACCAGGGCCTCATCGCCGCCGACATGGCCCCAGCGATCGTTGATCCCCTTGAAATGGTCGACGTCGATCATCACCACCCCGATCCGCTGGCGCCGTCGTGACGCATCCACGGCGGCACGCTGGCCCAGCTCCCAGATGACCCGGCGATTGGACAACCCGGTCAGCGCATCCTGGCTGGCATACCGGACCAGTTCGGCATCGAACTGCCGGGTCAGCATCCACAGGAACCCCGGCGTGATGACCCAGGTCAGGAGCAGCCGGGTCAGCAGGCCGAAGTTCGCGGTGGGATCGACACCGATAACCATGTCGGCATGGGCCAGCCACCACAGGCAACGCGCCAGCAGCGCCAGCGCCCAGAGGAAATGGAACGCGGCGCCCACCCGTGCCGCGGCGCGACGGGATTCGTCACGGCATTGCCAGAGCATGACGCCGGCCGCCACGGTGAGCATGCCGCGCAGCGTGGTGCCGGCCGGGATCATGAACTGGTAAAGCTGGCCCACCACGCCCACGTAGATCACTTCGAGCAGCCCCATCACCGAGACCAGGACGATCAGCGGCCATATCCGGAACGGGCGATCGAGATACAGCCAGAACGAAACGAGCGAGAACGTCGTGCCCAGGTCGATCAGGAGGTTGCCCACCACGCTCGACCCGATCACGACGACACGGAATGCGGGCACGATCAACACGATGAAGCCCGCGGCTATGCCGGCATGACTGGCCGCCATCCACAGCATGCCCTGGATGTAGCGACGCTTGCGCAGCGCGACGTGCAGGGCCGCGAACATGATGGCGGACAGCGTCGAGAACAACGCATTGATGATGAGCAAGGTGCCGGCATGCGCCTGCGCCGCGAGCCATTCCACGTAGATCACCAACCCTGACGAGTGACGGGCGTTCGCCCGGCGCGAAGTATAGAGCGAGCCCTTCTTACCAAGGCTACACCCCGTGTATCGGCCGCCGTACCCGTTTCTGGATGGTTTTCGTCATCAGGTGATGTAGAAGCGCCGCCGGAAGGCGTACATGTCCCTGAAGGTGCAGAACTCCGGTGCGCCCAGGTTCCATACCGGCACCTTGCTTGCCAGGTCCGCATGCCAGCGCCGGCGGGCCGCCTCGAACGCCTTGCGCTCGTCGGCGGTCAGGTCCGCCACCAGGTAGCCGAGCGATATGTGGAAGGTAAAGCTGTCGTGGTCGGGCGCGCGGATGCCGGTGACCTCCGACAACCGGTCGCGTAGCCGGCGCAGCTTCGCCTCCTCCGCCCCATCCACGGGCACCATCTCGATGCGCAGGCCCTCGGTGGGCCCGGCCCGCTGCGTGTCCACCCGCATCCGCAGCGGCAAGGCGCAGCCCAGGTCGAACAGCGCAAGCTTGCCGGCCAGCGCCGCGTCGCACTGCGCCATGGTGGCGTCGGTCGGCACGTCCTGGGGCCAGACCCCGGCCGTGCGGTGTTCGTCGTCCGCGCAGCCCAGCACGGTCATGTGGTAGCTCGACGGCGGCAGGACCGCCACCTTTTCCATGAAGGCCTGGGCGGGAAACTCGCGGTAGATATCCAGCAACGCGTCGAACGCGGCAAAGCCGGCATCCTGCTGCGGTACATGGCAGATCACGGTATTGCCGGCGAAGGCATGCACCTGGCGGTTGGCCAGGAACTTGTGGCCCACCGTGCGCGGCGTGGCCACCACGGGCGCCATCGGCGCCAGCAACGACAACCCGGCCAGGGCCGAGCCGCCGAGGGCTATCCAGTTCCGGCGCGCCGCATCCGGCAGGTCGTCTCCCGTCGTTGGGGTATCAGCCTGCATGGGCCGCGCCCTCCAGGCCATCGCGGTAGCGCAGCACGGCCTCGGGCTCGTCGGTCTGGATGATGCTGACGCCTTCGCGGAACAGGCGCCCCCACACGGCATCCGGATTCGCCAGGGCATCGGCGTCGCCACCGTAGCCGGCCACGAAGCCCTGCCACAGCGTGTTGACGAACAACCGCACGTGCAGGCGGCGCGCGGCGACCACCACGGGTGCGAGCTGCGCGGCCTGCATGCGCGGCAGCTCGAACGCCACCGGTCGTGCGCCGCCCTCGCCCTGCTTCGTCGCGATCGCGGCCAGGTCGGCGTCGCCGTGGGCATTCATGAGGATGGGCATGAAGTTGACGTGGTCAAACGGCGACATCGCCGCCAACGGGCTGCTGTCCACGCCCACTTCCGTCTTCACCACCACCTGCCGCTCCATGCCCGCGCGGCGCACCGCGTCCACCGTCTCGACGTAGACGGCCGCCTTCACGTCGAGGTTGAGCATGATGCGCCCCTTCGCCGCGGCCAGTATCTGCGCCAGCGACAACGGATGCAGGTCGGTCAGGGCCATGCCCGGCTGGCCTTCGTCGTCCTTCAGGCGCAGCTGCGAGAGGTCGGCCCAGGTGAGGTCGGCCACCTTGCCGTGGCCGTCCGTCGTCCGGTCCACTGTATCGTCGTGGAACATCACCAGGGTGCCGTCGGCCGCCTTGCGCACGTCCGTTTCCATCATGTCCGCACCGATGGCAATGCAGCGCTGCAACCCGGCCAGCGAGTTCTCGGGCGCATGGCCGGCAAGCCCATGACCGGGCGCGGGGTTATGGCAACCCCGGTGGGCCACGACAATGAGCCCACCGTCCGGGCGCGCCAGCCGCGCCTGGGTCGCCTGCATGGACGTGGGGGCGGCCTGCAGCGGCAGGGCCATCGCCAACAGGGCGATGCCCAGGGCCGGAAACGTGGGATGCATGGGTATCTTTCCTCGGGATCAGAGCTTGGGCGTGTAACGCACGCCGAACCAGTATGTCGTGGGGACCGAGTAGCTGTCTTTCAGCAGGTTTTCGCGGGGGCCGACGAAGCTGGTGATGCGGGTATGGGTCACGTTGCTCACCTGCGCCAGGACGCTCAGCGACGGGGTGATCGCATAGGTGGCCGACACGTCCAGCTGCGAACGCGGTGCCCAGTACAGGTCCTGCCAGGCGATGTTGCTGACCACCGAGCGCAGCGCCTTGCCCTGCCGGTTGAAGGCCGCGCGCAGTTCCAGGCCGTCATGGGTGTAGAACACCGACGCGTTGGCCGTGTAGTTGGGTTGCCCGACGAGGCGGTCGATATGCCGGCTCTGCTGCGCGATGGTCGTCGTGCCGGTGCTGTAGGGCACCTCAAGGCCACCGTCCAGCATGGCGACGTTGCCGCTGACGCCGAACGACGACAGCCACGGCACGATTGGTTCGAGCGAGTTGAGCACACCGGACAGTTCCAGCCCGCGGATGTGCGCCTTCGACGCATTGGACGGCGTGCTGATGAACACGTTGTTGTACGTGGTGCCGTTGTACGCGAACGTGCCCAGGCTGGACAGCGTGAAGATCTCGTTCTGGATGCGCTTGTTGAACACCGCCGCCGACAGCATGCCGTCGTAGTCGCCGGGAAGCTGCCAGTCCAGCGCCAGGTCGAGGTTGGTCGACACGCGCGGCTTGATCTGCGGATTGCCGATGGTGACCGTGACGCCCTGGGCATTCGGGTTGCCGACATCGCCCGTGTTGACGAAACCGATCGAGGTGCGCGCTGCGTACGCGTCGTACGGCGGCCGACCGAGCGTGCGGCTGGCCGCCGCGCGCAGGTCCAGGTTGTCGTTGATGTGGTAGGTCATGATCGCGGACGGCAGCAGGTAGCTGTACCGCGAGTGGGTCGGTGCATCCACGTAGCCGTACAGGCCCGTGCTCGGATCGAGCTGGCGCTCACGACCCACCGTGGACTGGCGCGTGCCGTCGTAGTGCAGGCCGGCCAGGATATCCAGGTTGTCCGAGCGATAGCCCACGTCACCGTAGGCACCGAAGATCTTCTCCTGGTGGGAGAAGTTGTCCTGGTTGCTGAAGGACGACTGGTCGGTCGCGTTGAAGGCGCTGAGCGGCACCGCACGCAACGCGGCGTTGGCCTTCTTCGGATCGATCGTGATCAGGTTGAGACCGAGGTAACGCATGGGTGCGTTCGACGGTGCCAATACATCGGCGATGTTCAGCGCGGGCGCCGTGGCGTTCGGCTGGAACTCGTCGCGGTACACGCTGTAACCCGGCTTGTCCGTCGTATACGACACGCCGGCGCCGAAACCGAAGCCGCGATCGGATTCGTCGCGGTTGAACGCATAGTCCAGCCGCCCGGTCAGGATCTTGTCCTCCGCGGTGCGCTTGTAGTCGGGGCGCCAGTACAGCAGGCTGTAGTTGCCGTAGTTGTAGTACGACTGCGGCGACACCGGGAACCGCTGGTTGAACTGCGAGGTGTCGTAGGTGAAGCCATAGGCCGACGTCGGGTTGACGGTCACGCCGGGGCCGGTGGTGCCGGTCGGTACCGCGGCGGGGCGCACCGCCCCGGTGATGTACTTGTACATCTGGATCGGCTCGTCATAGGTGGCATCCGACCACGACGCCTTGGCGCTTAGCACCTGGCGATCGTCCACATGCCAGTCCAGGCCGGTCTGGAAGAGCTTCGTGCGCGAGGTGATTACCTGGTTGGAATAGCCCACCTCGACATCGCCCACCGGATAGGTGCCGGAGGTCGGGGTCTGGTTCGCCACGACATTGCGGTTGCGCGGGTCGATGATGACTTCGTTGCGCTGCATATCGTCCTTGAACGAGTAGTAGCCGGCGGTCGCGTAGCCCTGCACGTCGTCGCTGAATTTCGCCTCGAACTTGCCGGTGAGGCCGTAACGGTCACGCTTGTCGTCGACGTACCAGTACTTGTCCTGCTGCGGCACCGCGTAGCCGTTGCCGAGCGCGGCGCCCGACTGCAGGAGGCCGTTGTTGCCGTAGAAGCTCTCCTGGATCGTGTCGGTGGTCATGTGCGTTTCGGTGTAGCTGCTCAGCGTCTGGTAGTTACCCGACAGCGTCACGCCATACTGGTGCTCGTCGCCGAACGTCGTGCTGCCCGTGGCGTTGAAGCGATAGCCCGGATCGTCCTGATTGCCGGGACGGCCGTTCTCACTCGCGTGCCCCGCCGAGGTCTCCATCGTGAAGAAGGGCTTGCCACCGTTCTCGAACGCGCTGCGCGTCTTGAGGTTGATGGCCCCGCCGGTGGCATTGGGATCCAACTCGGGAGTGAAGGTCTTTACCACCTGCAGCTCGCTGACCATCGAGGATGGCAGGATGTCCAGCCGCACGCCGCGCGTGATCGAGCCGAGGTTACCGTTGGGCGTTCCCGGTGACGCGATGGTCAGACCGTCGATGGTCACGTTGTTGTACGAAGGGCCCAGGCCCCGGATAACCGGCGTAGCCGCTTCGTCACGCGGGTGCTCGTTGTCCGTCGCCGGCAGAACCGAGATACCCGGCACGCGACGCAGCGCCTCGACGATGGTGGCATCGGGCAAGGCCCGCACGTCCGTCGCGCTGACCACATCGGAGATATTGGTGCTGGCACGCTTGCTGTCGATGGCCGCATCATTGGCGCGCCGGATACCGGTCACCACCATGCCGTCGAGCTTCTGCGCATCCCCCGCCTGCGCCTTGTCGTCAGCCGGTGCCGGCGTAGGCGGCACCTCAACGGGCGGCACGGAAGCGGACTGCGCAGCGATGCCCTGGCACCACGCCGCAACGAGGCACGCCAGCATGGTTTTGCGGAGGATACGAGTGTCGTTCACGGTGAAGCCCCTGGAATGGAATGTATTGCAACCGATTGCATCAAGGCTAACCAGGGGATGTTGCGGAATTATTTCCTTGGGCTTGGGGGGCTAGGGACGTATGTCGCGCACGTGCGTGCGCTCGTACGCCACGCCCCTGCCTACCGCTTCACCGAATCACGCACCAGAGCGTCAGCAGCAGCGCGGGCACCATCACCACGGTCCCGGTCTTCAGGAACTGCCAGAAGCCCACGGCCTCCCCTTCCCGCCGGATGGCCTGCAGCCAGAGGATGGTGGCGAGTGAGCCGGTGATGGACAGGTTGGGGCCCAGGTCCACGCCGACCAGCGTGGCATCCACGACGTGCTGCGTGGCCTCCGCCTGGGCCAGTGTGGCGCTGGCCAGGAGGCCGACGGGGAGATTGTTGGCCAGGTTGCCGCCGAGCCCGGTGGCCGCGCCAGCCGCCCACGCGGCGAGGGTGACGCTGCGCGAGGCCAGGTCCTGCAGGCCGTGCGCCAGCATCCCCACGACGCCGGTGGTGACCAGCACCTCCACCAGCACGAACAGGCCTGCCACCAGCGGCAGCACGCCCCAGGACACGCCAGCGATGGCGGCGCGCGGGCTTTCGCGTTTCCGCCATGACACGACCACGAGGGCGAGCACGCCCATGATCGCGGTAGGCAGGCCGAGGCTGCCGTCCCACGCGGACACGGCCATCAGCACCACGGCCGTGGCGGCGATGGCGGCCAGCGTGAGCTTGCCGTGGCCCGACAGGCGCGGCACGTCTACCTGGGTCTCGCACGATCCGCGCAGCTTGCCACGCTGGGTCAGGTACAGCGCGGCGAAGGTCACGCCGATGGATACCAGCGAAGCGAGGCCGAACCGTGCCAGCCACGCGCCGAGCGACGGCACATGGCCGGCGTACAGCACCAGGTTGGCGGGGTTGGAGATCGGCAGCACGAAGCTGGCCGCATTGGCGATGAAGGCGCAGATGAAGAGCAGCGGTAGCGGCTCGGCCTTGGCCCGCCGCGCAATGGCGAACACCGCGGGCGTGAGTACGACCGCCGTCGCATCGTTGGACAGGAACGTGGTGGTGACGATGCCGGTGAGGTACACCAGCACGAACAGCCGGGTGGACGACCCGTGTGCGTGGTTGACCGCGACGGCGGCCATCCAGTCGAACAGGCCCTCGCGCCGGCCCAGTTCGGACAGGAGCATCATCCCGGTCAGGAACAGATAGACGTCCATGCCCTTCATGACGGCCGAGGCGGCAGCCCCGGCCGGCAGGCAACCCAGCACCACCACGGCCACGGCGCCGCCGACGGCCCAGATCGCTTCGGGCCACTTGAACGGACGGCCGACGACGCCCGCAGTAGCCGCGCCGACGATCCCCCAGGCAAGCCACGGCGCGCTCATGCCGCACCCCCTGCGTTAGCGAGGCGAGGATCGCGCGTAACGCTGCCGGGATGACCGCATGCCTCATGTAGTGCATGACGGTTGAGGAACCACAGGGCGAGCGAGCCCACGGAGATGCCGCCCAGGACCAGGAACGCGCCCCGGTAGCCGATGGACTGGGCCATCATGCCGCCGAGCAGCGGGCTGAGCGCCGCGCCAACGCCTTGCATGGTCATGACGGCGCCCTGGGCCACGTTGACACGCCCGGTGCCTTGCATCAGCCGCGCGATGAGCGCGGGCACGGCGACGCTTTGCAGGCCGGCGCCGATGCCATCCAGTATCTGCACCGGGTACACGCCCCAGTGGCCGATGAACAGCGCAGCCACGAGACCACGTACCGGCAGCGCCAGGAAGGTGATGAGGATCACCCACCAGTAGCCGGTGGAACGGATCATCCGCATGGCCACGAGCGACGCCACCACCATCACCAGCTGGGCGACGATGATGGTCAATGCCGTGAAGGCGCTGGGATCGGCCTGGTGACCGGCGACCACGGCCATGCCATACAGCGGCAGCATCGCCGCGTTGCCGAGGTGGAACAAGGCGAGCGACGCGGAGAGTAGCAGCAATGGCCGGCAGGTCAGCAGGATGGAAAATCCCGAGGGTGCAGCGTCATCGTCGGCGTCGGTTTCCAGGCCGCGCGCGGCGCGGTGATCGATGGCCTTGGCGGGGATGAGCAGCACCGCGGCGATCGACAGCGCGGCGAAGACACCGGCCACGACGAACACACCGCCGAACCCGAACTTCCAGCCGACATAGCCCGACAAGGAAGCACCGATCACGTTACCTGCGTGGTTGGCCACCTGGTTACGCCCGAACTGCCGGTCGAAGCCACGTGCACGCGCCATGCCCAGCGTGATGCCGGCAATGGCGGGACCGATCAGCGCACCGGCGATCGCCGTCGCGACCTGCGAGATCGCCACGGTGGCGAACGAATGGGTGAACCACACGATGCACGACGCAAGCACCGTGCACAGGGCGGATACGACCACGGCCATGCGCTTCGCGCGCGTGGCGTCGATGACCGCGCCTGCGGGCGCCGTCACCAGCAGGCCAGCCACGCCGCCCATGGTCATCACGCTGCCGATGGCACCCGTGGTCCAGCCCAGCGACTGCAGGAAGACGCCGAGGAAGGGGCCGATGCCCGCTTGTACGTCGGCGATGAAGAAGTTGAGCGCCTCCAGAGGACGCTGCCCGGGCATGTGAGCGGCCGGCGCGCGATCCACGGCGCTCACCAGTGCCGCCCGTTCTTGTTGGGGCCCAGCTGGCTGCCCAGGATGCCGTGCGCGGGCCACGCCTCCACGGCATGCGCGTCGCTGCCCAAGGCCGCGTCCTGCCGCTCCCGCCGGGTCGCTTCCGCGGCCGTGAGCGCCTGAATGGTGTCGTCGCCCACGGCGCCGTGGCGATCGGTCGCCACGACGGTGATATCCGCCTCTGTTTCGACGGCAGACCCCTGCACATGAGCCTCCCAGACGCACGGCTCGCCCGCCACGGGCGACATGGCGACCGTCGGGCCACCCGGCAAGCTCGCCGTCACCGAGCGGATGTCCTCCCCGAACACCTTGGCGCGGATGCGCATCGCGCCGGAGGCCGCCACGACCTGGCGCGAGGCCGGGTCGGTCACCAGCCGGCCATCCGCCGGCTGCGTGATCATGACGAAGGGCCGCGGATCGCGCAGACGACAGAAGCGCCAGCTGACCACGCCCTCGTCGACATTGACCACCGTGTAGCCGGGGGCGCCGTCGTCCTCCTCGATCTGCCCGGTGGAACGCGTGGCGCCGTACAGCACCGCACCGTCGTTGAGCAACTCGTTGTAGTGGGTGTGCCCGGTGTCGACGAACGCCACGCCCGCCTCGGCGAACAGGCGAGCGACCGCTTCGCCACCCTCGGCAAGATCGCCAGGATAGGCATGCATGAAGACCAGCGGCGCAGCGCCGCTGGCCTTTGCCTGCGTCAGCTCATTCGCCAGCCACGCATGCTGGGCGTCGCCAAGCCGGAAATCAGGGCCTCCCGCTCCCGCCGACACCACATCCAGGAACAGGCAGGCGCGCCCGTTGATCGCGACGCGGCGCGGCAAGGGGTCGGCATCCAGGCCCTCATGGAACGCGACCAGGTCGCCATCCTCGAAATCGTGGTCGCCAGGGATGGCGTGGAGCGGAAGCGGCATGCCCTCGAGCACGGCGCGGATACGCGCGTATTGCTCGGCCGTGGCATGGTTCGCGTTGTCACCGGGGAGAAAGGCGAAATCGACGCCATGCCGCATGCGCGCATTGATGTCGTCCACGACGGCGGAAAGGTGGGACAGGCTTTCGTAGCCGTCTTCGTCGGATGCATGCAGGTCACCTACATGGATCCAGGTCAGCATTCGCATGAACTTGCTCCGTTTCGACGCGGTGGGGATCCGCTACGAAACCGGTTGCAGCAAGCGTGCCATGCGGCAGATGCCCCGTGCCTGCGCGGCACCGGGGGAAACGAGAGGCACCGGTGTCCCCTGTGGGGACGGGGCGGTGTCCTGTAAACGGACACCGGAATTTGCGAGGGGCGCCCGTCCTCGCGCCGTCAGGTTAGTGAGGGCAGTTTCACCTGGCAGGGTCGCGAGCAAAGCCGCGCGGGCGACACACTGCACCTGCGTCTTGGTCATGGTCGCCCTGCCGCACCAGGCTCCCTCCCTCCCCCCCAGAGTGCCTGGCGCGACAGGTTTTTTATGCCTTGTTCGCGTCCATCGTCACCGAGTCCAGATGCTCCACGGACTCAATGTCGTTGAGCCAGACCAGTCCGTCCCAACCAGGCTGCTGCGGGTCCTCCAGCTTCACCGTGCCGTCGATGCCCTCGTTGCCCTGGGCATCGCGAAACGTCTGCACGGTCGGCGGCACGGCGACGATGCCCAACACGGTACTGCCGTCCCGAAGATGCAGGCGCACCTTCGCGTTGAAGGCCAGCGTTCGCACGAGGGCCTTGATCCGGCCCACCTCACCCGCATCAGTGACACCGTTTCTTTCGTTGGTGCTCAGGTTCATTTCGGTTCGCTCCGCGCCGACAGGGTCGGACATATCCAGCGTGCAGCATCGGAGCCGAGGCGTTAAAACGCGTGAACGGTCCGTGCGGAGGCTTTCGACGACGCTGAACGCAGAGGCGCGTGGCCCGCGCCGACATCGTTAGGCAAATGCATGTCGATATGCGCCTGCTGTGGCGCGCCCGCCCACGCCGATAGCAACATGTGCCCACACTGCGGACGAACCGAGTGGACCGCCCCGGTGCGGGCGCGCTGAGACAGTAAAAAAAGACGCCCGGTCCACGGACCGGGCGAAATCGATCAGACCACATGACCGTGCAAAGGCCACACTCACCCTTGCTCGGCCGCCCTCTGGTTGCCCGCCCGCTCGGCCAGCATGGTCAGCTTCTCGTCGGTGGCCTTCTCCTCCTTGAGCGTGTCCTGCAGCAGACCCACCGTATCCTTGTAACCGAGTTGCTTGCCGATGGCGCAGAGCGTGCCGTACGACGCGATCTCATAATGCTCGACCTTCTGCGCCGCACCGATCAATGCCGCGTCGCGCAGCGGGCCTTCGACGATGCCGTCGATAATTTCCTTTGCCTCCTCCACCAGGCCTTCCATCGCTACGCACTTGACTCGCTTGAGGCGTATGCCAAGCGTCTCCACCACCTGGTCGATACGCTCTACCTGCCCCTGGGTTTCTTCCAGATGGGTCTCGAACGCCTGCCTGAGTTCAGGCGCGGTGGCGGCGCGGGCAAGCCGGGGCAGCGCGCGGGTCAGCTGCTTCTCGGCACTGTAGATGTCCGAAAGCTCGTGGATGAACAGGTCGTCGATAGACTTGATAGCCATGGGTTCCTCTCTTCGGGGTGGGGGTGAAGCGGTCAAGCGCTCACAGGCATGGGCCGACACACCGGGCCGCCCGGGACATAGCCTTCGATCGTGGTCCAGCCCTCGACCCCGTCCTCGATCTTCAGGCGAACCGGACGGTTCTTCTGTCGACCGATGCACCCGGCCAGGTACAGCGCATGGCGGAAGCATTCGTCCTGGGAGGAGAACGCGCCCATGCGATGGGAGCCGTGGAACACCTCCCAGGCGAACGCGCGATTGGGCTGCGCCAGGGGGAGATAGAGGGTTTCGCAATGATTGGGAGAGATAGTCATACCGGTCCCTAACCAAAATGCATGCCATGCCACATAGTCACTGATAATCAATTAGTTACACCCGCCCCTTAACAGGGTTCCAGGAAGAAATTGCCGATGGTCGGAAAAAGATTCAGGGGCTGTCGCATCGAGGCTCAGTCCGCTTCGACGCGCATCAGCACGCCGTGGCGCGGAAGCGTCGGAATCCGCCAGGTAGGTATGGGCGCATCCGGATCGGGCAACGTCACGCGAGACGCGTGTCGCCATGTACGCAACAGCGTCGCCAGCAGCGCGACGGTGGCACCCTCGCCCGCGCACCGGTGACCCTGGCGCAGCGGCCCGAAACCTTGCGCGACCATGCAGGTGTTCGGCTGACGCAGGAAACGATCCGCCCGAAAGCGGCCGGGATCATCATGGATACGGGGATCGTGGTTGGTGCCATACAGATCCAACAGCAGCCATTCGTCCCTGTCGAAGCTCATCCCGCGCCATGTGAACGGTCGCGCCACGCGTCCGCCCGCAGCGGGGAAAAAGGGATAGAAGCGCCGTACCTCCTCGATGAACGAGTGCAGCACGATGTCGCTCGCATTCACCACGTCGGCGAGGCGCGTCACGCAGCCATTGCTCCGTCCGTCGGCGGCGGATCAGACCTTCGATCGCATGGCCCAGCACGTTGCCGGCGCCATCGATCATGGTCGACAGTTCACGTGTCCGCTGCCGACGTTGTGAGTCCACGGTGCCCCCTACCCAGGCCAGCACGGCTTCTGTCAGCGCGGCCTCCACCTCGGTGTGAAAGCGGATGTAGTCGCCAGTGCGCCACGTTTCCATGCGACGGGTAAATGCCGCTCCGACGCGCGTACACAGGTCGAACCGCGGAGGTAAACCCTTCACATCCCTGGGTCGTAAGAATTAAGTAACTTTACGTGAGTAACATGCCGGCGTGCACAGATACCTGTGCCGAACTCAACGGGGAATCGCATGGCTCATCAGTGTTCCGATCCGGGGCGACGCCGCTCCGCCCGCTGGCCCTGGGCCGGCACCATCCTGTCGTTTGCCATCGGGCAGGCGATGGCGCAGTCCACGCCGCCGACGACCGCCCCGTCCACGGCCAGCACGTCGCTCGACGCCGTAACGGTCACGGGCAAAGCGTTGTCGCTGCAGAAAGCGGTGGCGGAAAAACGTGCTCTGCCGGTCATCTCCGACGGCATCTCTTCCGACGAGATCGGCTCCATCCCGGACTTCGGCCTGGGTGAGGCGGTGCAGCGTATCCCCGGTGTGGCCATGACCATCAATAACGGGCGTGGCGAGGCCCAGTTCCTCAACCTGCGTGGCCTCAACCCTGACTACAACACCGTCACGGTCGATGATATCGCCCTGCCCTCCACGGAGACGACGACGCGCAACGTATCGCTGGATGTCCTGCCCTCTTCGCTGGCGCAGCAGGTCAGCATCTACAAGTCGGTCACAGCGGACCTCCCCGCCGATGCCATCGGTGGTGTGACCAACCTGCGCACACGCAGCGCGTTCGATGTGCCGGGCCTGTTCGCTTCCGCGCGCGCCAACCTGTCGCGCTGGGCCAACCAGCGCGTGGTAGGCAGCTCCAGGCCATCGGGCCAGGCCGAGGTCACGGTGAGCAACCGCTTCGGCCCGGACAAGCACCTCGGCTTCGTGCTGTCGTCCAGCTACTTCCGGCGCGATTCATCGTCGCTGGACACGGCCATGGACAGCAACGGCTACTACCCCTACAGCGGTGGCACGCAACGGCTGGCCTCCCTGCGCCAGAACGCGGCCGGCACCGGCTCGGTCCTGCGTCCATCCGATAACGTGGACGACCTGGTGGCAGTACCCGATCGACACCGCTGGCTCAGCTACGACAACGTCCGCACGCGCGAGTCGGTGTTCGGCAAGCTCGAGTGGGACAACCTGGAAAACGCCCGCGCGCACCTCACCGGCGGTTTCTTCCAGCACGAGAACGACGAACAGCGGCGCTCGCAATTCCTCTCGCGCGTCGGCCCGGCGACGCTGACCTCGCCAACCACCGGCAGCTTTGCGCGAGGCGCCGCGCAGGCCGACTTCGACCACTACGACCAGGTACGCCGCATCAAGTACGCGGAACTGGGCGGCACCTACGAGCCGGCCGAGCACAGCCAGCTCGACGTAACGGCCAACTATGCGGTGGGCAGTTACCGGCAGACCACGCAGGAGGATGTCTTCACCAGCGCGTCATCACCCAGTCTGGGCTTCGGCTACGGCGCGACACCCGGCGACACGGGCCTGTTCACGCCGTTCAACACGGCGTACTTCATGAATCCCGCTAGCTACGCGCAAACCAGCTATCTCTCCCGCGACGAGCGCAGTCGTCTGGGCACCGGCACGCTCAAGGCCGATTTCACGCATAACCTTCAGGAGGACGCCAGCGGCTGGGGCTACAAGGCAGGCGCCCAATCGATTCGCCGCCAGCAGCGCTACGACCTTGACGAGGTCGGCTACGTACCGACGCGCCTCGTCTCACTGGGCACCATCGGCATCGAGGACACCCTGTACCGTCCCTATGATGGCGCCGGCCAGACCCTGCTGCTGATCGATCCAGCCAAGGCAACCGCCTATTTCCTCGCCCATCCGGGTAACTATGCGCTGGCATCGACCAACGCCCGTAACAGCGCCATCGGCGATTTCAACCTCGATGAGACCACGCAGAACGCGTATGGCATGGTCGGCTACCGCGGCGATGCGATCTCGGCCACGGCCGGTGTGCGCTATGAACATACCGGCCAGACCATTATCAACGCCGTGCCGCAGCCGGCGAACAGCCTGACCCGCACCGTGCGGCAGACCAGCGACAGCAGCTACGGCAAATGGCTGCCATCGGCCGTGTTCACCTACACCATCGATCCGACGCTGGTGCTGCGCGGCGGCGCCAGCAAGACACTGGCGCGTCCCTCGTATGCCGCGCTTGCGCAGAATGGCGTACCGACGGTGAGCCTGGCGGGCGGCACGATCTCGCAGACCCTTGCCAATCCGGCACTGGCGCCGCGTGAGTCGAGCAACTACGACCTGTCGCTGGAGTGGTACGCCACGCCGGACGCGATGCTGTCGCTCGCCGCGTTCGACAAGCACATCCGCAACGAGATCATCAACCTCTCCAGCACGCAGTCGCAGGTCGATCCCGCCGGACTGCCCGGCACCTACCTGGTCACCACCACCCAGGCGCAGAATGCAGCGAGTGCACGGGTCAAGGGCCTCGAGTTCAGTCTGGTCGACCTGCGCTTCGACTTCCTGCCCGGGCCGCTGCAGGCCCTGGGCGGCACCTTCAACGCCACGTTGCTGGACATGACCGGCCCGTCGATCACCATGAGCGACGGCAGCCAGCGGACACTGCCTGCCCTGACCGGCGCTGCCAAGGCGGTGTTCAATGCCTCGCTGCTGTACACGGCCGGCGCGTTCAATGCCCAGCTGAGCGCGAACCGAACCGGCAAGATGCCGATCAGCTTCGCTACCGACAATGCGGTCAACGACGTGTACTACGCACGCACGCTGACCTACGACGCCCAGGTGCGCTACGCCTTCACTCCGCACCTCAGCGCGCTCGTGCAGGGAAAGAACCTCACCAATGCACGACCGACGCGCCTGCTCGGGCCGGGGCAGGACCTGGTCAAGGAAGAACTCGACAACGGCCGTGCGTACTTCGTGGGCGTCAACTATGTCTTCTAAGCGTGTTTCGCCCGGCCGTGGCATGACCGCGCTGGCGCTTGCCGTATCAAACGCCGTGGCGTGCCTTACCGTCGCCGGCGTAGCCTTTGCCGGTACCGCCACGCCTGCGCCATTCGTCCCACTGCCCACACTGGCGACTGAAGGGTGCTGGGGCGCACAGCCCGACGACGTACGTGCCGCCATCGCCGAGTGCAGCCGCCGACACGTACCCTGGCTGGTGCTGTCCGTGCGTGCGAATGCGAACGGTGACGCCATGGCCGCCAGCACCTACGCCACGGCGCCCTGCGTGCAAGGCACAGCCTGCGTGCCGCTGGGCGAGGTGCTGGACCTTACGGGCGCACCGCGTTTCTTGCTCCAGGTATCGCCGGACCTGCTCGATACGGTGCAGCACGCCGTCGCCGGCCATGCATCCGTCGGCCGTGTCATCGTCCAGCCGATGATCGACCGGCCGGTGGGCGACGTGGCGCCGACGAAGGTACGACCGGGGCTGCTTTACTCGTGCCGGCAGGTGTCGTCGCCCCGGCCGATGATGGTGCATATCCTCGAGGTCGACCTCACCCGGCCCGGTCTGCATTTCGTTGTGACGCCCGGGCAACCGGGACACGATGGCGACGGCAAGCCGACCGAGTTCGTCGCCACGAAGACGACCGCCTTCGCGAAGAGCGAACACCTGGACGCCGCAGTCAATGCCACCTATTTCCTGCCGTTCGATGGCGGCCACCTGCTCGACAAGCCATACGTCGCGCAGGCCGGACAGCCGGTGACGGTGGATGGCGTGTCGATGTCGCAGGGTCATTTGGATTCCGGCTACGACAACACCGACGCGCGCTCGGACGGCTCGCTGTGCATCCACGGTGCCCGCCTGGTCATTGCCGCGAAGGCATGCCCCGCTGGAACCACCGAGGCGGTCGGTGCCGGCCCGATCCTGATGCTGGACGGCAAGGAGCGTCTGCTGGGAGGCCCACGCGTGGACTACTACAAGGACAACGAGCCACGCACGGCGATCGGTATCGACAAGGCCGCCAGACGCCTGTGGCTGGTGATCGTCGACGGTCGCCAGACCGGCTACAGCGAAGGCATGCCGTTGCAGGAAATGACCGCGCTGCTGCGCGACCTCGGGGCCAGCTCGGCCATGAACCTGGACGGGGGAGGTTCGTCGACGATGGTGCTGCGCCGGAACGGCGCGGCCGCGATCGTCAACAGTCCCATCCACACCGGCATTCCCGGTCGCGAGCGACCCGTGGGCAACCACCTCGGCCTGCGCTTCGATCCGCAGTGACATAATCGATGCGGCCAGCGCCGCCGAAACGAGGAACCCTGCCCACCCATGCCCGCTCCCACTCCCCTTGCCAGCCAGGTGGCGCCGCAGTTCCTGCGTGCGCCGGACTCCGCCGATACGGTTTCCCACAACGAGCGCGACCTGCTCGACCTCGTCCGCCACCATGGCACCACCACGCGGGCGGATCTCGGCCGGGCCACGGGACTCACGGCCCAGTCGATCAAGCGGCTGGTCGACGAACTGGTCGAGCGCGGCATGCTGTGCATGGGCGAAACCATCTCGGTAGGACGTGGCAAGCCGGCGGTGGCCATAACCCTCGACCCGGCGTTCGCCTATTCGGCCGGCGTATCGATCACCACCGACTCGATGTCGTTGTGCCTGATCGATTTCGCGGGGAACGTGCTGATCCGCCACGACGAGACGCTAGCCACGACCGGCCGGAAAGCACTGGTCAAACGCATCGACACCTTGCTGGGCCGGCTGGTGCGGCGCACGGGCGTGCCGGTCGAACGGGTATTGGGCGTGGGCGTGGGCACCACCGGCTTCTTCATCGGCGAGGGATCGCGGATGAACCCGCCCTCGGCGCTCGACGATATCGCGCTGATCGAACTGGACGTGTTGTTGTCGGAGGCTACCGGCTATCCGGTCTGGCTGGACAACGACGGCAGCGTGGCGGCCATCGGCGAAAGCCTTTACGGCGTCGGCCGTGATTATCGGGACTTCGCCTATTATTTCTTCGGCCACGGTTTCGGCGGCGGCATGATCCTCGATGGGCGCTGCTACCGCGGTCATCACGGCAACTCGGGTGAATTTGCCGGCATGCTGCCCGCGCTGGGGCACGAGCGCGCCGCCCTGGAAACCCTGCGAAGCATGCTGGTCGAGGACGGCCACGACCTGCCCACCGTGCAGGCCCTGATCGACGGCTACGACCCGGCGTGGCCCGGCATCGAACACTGGCTGGACCGCGTGGCGCCGGGCCTTTCCGCCGTGAGTTCGGCCGTGGTCGCCATCGCGGACCCCGCCGCCATCGTGCTCGGTGGACGTGCCCCGGCCGACCTGGCGGCACGGCTGGCCGCGCGCATCGTCATCGACAACGTGTCGCGCCGCGGCCATGGGCGCCCATTGCCGGCCGTGGTGCTGGCCGATGCCCCCCACGACCCCGTGGCGCTCGGTGCGGCCAGCCTGCCCTTCAAGGAATGTTTTTTCTGGTGAAACACTAGGGCCCTACCATGGACACCCTTCCGCACGACAAGTGGGGCTTCGGGTGAACCTGGAACGACAGCGGCTGATCCGTTACGGCGGCGCGCATGGCGGGAAAAGCCTTTTCTGGCACACGGCCGAACTGCTTTTCGGTTATGTACTGACCGAGGCATGGAAGATGCCGCCCCTGGATGCCGGGCGTGTCCTCGCGGTGAGCATGGCCTTGTCCGCCGTCCTGGACATCGTCGCCGCATGGCTCCTGACCCGACGGGGCCTTGGTGTGCCGCAGGCCGGCCAGGTCCAGGCATGGGCCACGCTCGCCTGCGGTGCCGCCTTCGTGGCGTTCGGCCTGTCGGGCCTGCTGCCGCCGGTCGCCCACGGGGCGCTGGCCGTCGCGGGCGTCGTCTGCTTTCGTATCGCCTATGTCTTCATCGACGTGCCGCAGAACGCGCTGCTGGCCATGCTGGCCGAAGACGATCGCGAACGCACCGCACTGGCCTCGACCCGCTACGTAGCTGGTGGCGTCGCGGCCATGCTGGTCACCGGGGTGCTTGCGCCACTGCTGGTCCACGAAAAAGCGTCGGCGGGCCTGATCTTCGCCGGTTTCACCATCGCCGTATCGCTGATCGCGACGCTGACCGCCGTCGTGCTGCGTCGGCACCTGGATGCGGGATCGCGCGATGTCGGCGACGCGACGCCTTTCGCAGCGCGACCGGCGACCTCGCCTACGCGCGATGGCATGCAACCTTCGCGCATGCTGCCGGCGATGTTCATCGTCTCGGCGGGAACCTCCCTGTTCGGCCGCCTCGAGGTCTATTTCGTCGCCTCGTCGGATCACGCGCACGTGGCCTACCTGCTGCTGGCCATCGCGGCCGGCACGGTCATCGCGCAACCGGCGTGGGTCTGGGTATCCCGCCGCACCACGCTGCCCGGCATGCTGCGCATCGCTGCCGGCGCCATGCTGGCGGCCGTCGTGGTCTTCCGTGGGGTCGCCGACCAAGGCGGCGACGTACTGCTGCTGGCCGGCTTCGTTTACGGCTCGGCGTGCGGCGGCGTGCTGCTGGGGTTATGGTCGCTGGCAGCGGGCATGGCGACCGAGCGATCGACCCGCTTCGCTCCGGCCACGACGATGGCGTGGCTGACCTTCACCGCCAAGCTCGGCCTGGCGGCTTCCGCGCTGGCCAGCGGCTGGGTGCTGCATGGATCGGACTACCACGCCGCGAATAGTCACGGCGTCTTGCAGGCGATGACCGGCGCTGTCATTGTCGGCGCCCTCGCCTGCCTGACCGTGAACACACGCAGCCACGCGCTTGCGATCTAGACGGCCGCTAGCGCAATAAAAAACGATTTTTCGCAACTTCCCGACAACTCCCATCGGACACCCCATGACTCGCCACCGTCTCACCGGTATCCGTCGCGACGTCCCGCGGTATCTGGCCTCCCTGACCACCGCGTTGCTGGCGTGCGCCGCCGGCACCGTGCAGGCCCAGGCCGCGGCTACCTTTGTCCACCCGGGCGTCATGCACACCGCGAGCGACATCGCCCGGATCAAATCGCATCTTTCACAGGAACCATGGGCCAGCGGCTATGCGGCGTTGCACGCCGACAAGCTTTCGTCGCCGACCTATCGTGCACGGGGCGGCCATTGTCCACACGTGGTGCGCGACGTGCCGGCGAAAGCGATGTGCATGATCGAGTTCGACGACGATGCCAATGCGGCTTATCAGCAAGCGGTGATGTGGGTGCTCAGCGACGATCCGCGCTACGCCGCCAACGCCATGAACATCCTGAACGCGTGGTCCGGCAACCTGGTCTCGATCGAAGGAGCCGATGCGCCACTGGCGGCCGGCCTGGACGGTTTCAAGTTCGTCGCCGCCGCGGAACTGATTCGCCACAGCGACGCCCGCTGGGCGGACGCCGACGTCAAGGCGTCGGAAGACATGTTCCGCCGCGTCTTCTATCCGGTCATCGGCAACTTCGCCCCCTATGCCAACGGCAACTGGGATTCGAGTTGCATGAAGACCATGATGGCCATCGGCGTGTATACGAACGACTGGCCGATGTTCAACCGCGCGCTGGACTATTACTACAACGGACCGTCCAACGGATCGCTGACGCATTACGTCATCGACGCCAAGGGCGAGACCCAGGAGAGCGGGCGTGACCAGGCGCATACCCAGCTGGGCATCGGCAATCTCGCCGAGGTGGCCGAAGTGGCCTGGGCCCAGGGCTTCGACCTGTATGCCGCGCACGGGAACCGCCTGCTCGCCGGCTTCGAATACGTCGCGTCGTACAACCTCTTCCACGAGGTGATCTTCACCCCGATGGTGGATACCACCGGCAAATACCGCCACGACAGTATCTCGAACATCGACCGGGGCGACCTGCGTCCCGTGTACGAAATGGTAGCCAACCATTACCTCCACCGAAGCGACGTGGCCGCACCGTACACGCAGCAGGCCGCGCTCAAGCTTCGCCCGGAGGGGCGCACGCCCAATGCCGACAACAACGGATTCGGCACCTTGATGTTCTCCCAGGATCTCACGCGCAAGATGGCGCCGAGGGGTACGGGCGACGTGCCGCAGGGCTTTGCCGCCTGCGCCTCGGAGGGCGCGGTCTGCCACGTCGCCGAGGGAACGGGTCTGGTAGCGTATGGGGCCCGGGGAATGTGGCACTACCGCGAGGTGGGCGTCGGGCAGGCCGTCGACTGCTCCGCCGCGTCCTTCGGTCCGGCTCCCGCGACTGCCGGCGCCACATGCTCCGTGCAGCGCTGATCGACCCGCACCGTTACCGGAAGACCGCATGCGCATCGAGAACAAGGCGATAGGAATGGTCCTGGCGGCGGTGCTGATCGACACGATCGGCTTCGGCATCGTCATCCCGGTGTTCCCTGCCCTGCTCACGAGCCTCGGTCACACGGATATCGAGCACGCGACGCGACTCGCCGGCTACATGCTGGTCGCCTACGCGGGAGCGCAGTTCATCGCCGGTCCCATACTGGGAAACCTGTCGGACCGGTTCGGACGACGACCGGTGCTGATCGCCTCGATGCTGAGCTTCGGTATCGACTATGCGGTGATGGCGCTGGCGCCGAGCATCGCGTGGCTTTTCCTGGGGCGCGCGATCGCCGGCGCCGCGGGCGCGGTGTACGGTCCGGCAGGATCGGTGGTCGCGGACGTGATGCCGGCGGAAAAACGTGGCGGTGCTTTCGCGCTCATCGGCGCCATGTTCGGGCTGGGCTTCATCATCGGCCCGGCGATCGGGGGATTGCTCTCGGTATGGGGACCGCGCGCGCCCTTCTATGCCGCCGCCGCGCTGGCATTGGTCAACGCGCTGGTCATGCTCGTGGCGATGCCGGAAACGCTGGCCCGCGAGCATCGCCGTCCTTTCCGCCTTCGCGACGCCCATGTCATCGGGGCGTTCAGGCCGCTCTTCCATGCGGGCCATGCGGCACCCCTGCTGGTGGCCGTCTTCCTCTGGCAACTGGCGCAGATGGTTTACCCGGCCACGTGGAGCTTCTGGGCGACGGCACGCTTCGGCTGGGATGCGACGGCCATCGGCTGGAGCCTGGCCTTCGTCGGCCTGACGGCCACCATCGTGCAAGGCGGGTTGACCGGGGCGGCGATCGCACGCTTCGGCGAGCGCAAGGCGGTACTGATCGGCGTGATAGCCGGCGGCCTGTCGTTCCTGGCGTTTTCCGTGGTCACGGCCAGCTGGCAGGTCTATGTCCTGTTTTGCACCAGCGCGCTGTCCGGACTGGCGATGGCCGCGATGCAGGCCATGCTGTCGGGCATGGTGGACGCGACAAGGCAAGGGCAACTCCAGGGTGGGCTGGGCGCGATGGGCAGCGTGACGGAGATCGTCGGCCCGTTGCTGTTGACGCAGGTGCTGGCCTGGGGGATCGATCACCGGTTTCCAGGCGTGTCGTTCCTCATCGCCGGCGTGCTCGCACTGGCCTGTGCCGTGATCGTGATGACGCGCGTGCGCGTTAATGCCATACCCCGGGAGCCCACACATGACACCGCTTGATCGCCGCCGCTTCATCACCACCGCGCTGCGGGCCCTGGCAATCGCGCCGCTGCTGCGTGTGGGTCCCGCCGTCGCGGACGACGATTTCCGTCCGTTGCGCACCGTGGCCGCGGAGCACGGGCTGTCGTTCGGCTTCGCGGTGGATCCTGCCCCGCTCGCGAACGACCCGGCCTACCAGGACATCGTGGCGAAACAAGCCGGCATCGTGGTCCCGGAAAACGCGTTGAAATGGGCCGAGGTACATCCCGCGCAGGACCGTTACGACTTCGCACCGGCCGACCGCATCGCCGCGTTCGCCGCCGCCCACCGTCAAGGCATGCGCGGCCACACGTTGTGCTGGCATCGCGCCTTGCCCGACTGGGTCGAGCGCAGCGTCACGCCCGCCAACGCGGAAAGCGTGTTGACGCAACACATCGCCGCCGTGGTCGGGCGCTACCGAGGCAGGATCGTGTCGTGGGATGTCGTCAACGAGGCGATCCAGGTGGATGACGGACAGCCCGGCGGTTTGCGCAACGCGTTCTGGTACCGGATGCTCGGTCCGGGCTACCTCGATGTGGCCTTCAGGGCCGCGCATCGCGCCGATCCCGACGCCGTGCTCTGCTACAACGATTACGGCCTGGAGAGCGACGCCCCGTCCGGCATGCGCAAGCGCGCCGCCGTGCTCACCCTGCTGCGGGAGATGAAGCGACGTGGCGTGCCTGTCCATGCATTGGGTATCCAGTCCCACCTGCGCGCCGTGGATGCGCAAAGCTTCGGCCCCGGCCTCGCCGCGTTCCTGCGACAGGTACGCGACCTGGGTCTTCGCGTCTACGTCACCGAACTGGACGTGGACGACAGCCACCTGACCGGCACCCTCACCGAACGCGATGCCATCGTGGCCGATACGTACAAGCGCTATCTCGACCTGGTGCTCGGCACCGGCACCGTGTCGGCCGTGCTGACCTGGGGCGTGTGGGACAGCGCGCACCGCACCGGCGCCACCCCGTCCACGGGCCCGGCGGCCCAAAGGCCGCTGGTGTTCGGGCCGCACGGACAGATCAAGCCGGCGAGCTGGGTCGTGGCGCATTGCCTTGCACGGCGAGCCACCTGACGGGAAGCAAAACCCTCATCCCCATTGCGCCATACCTATCACGGGCGTGGACGGTGCCGCCATGTCGCGCGTTTCCATGGGGCCGGCCCGCCAGGCGGCACGACCGGCCGTTATAGCGTGCGCGAAGGCGCCGGCCATGCCCACGGGATCGCCGGCTTTGGCCACGGCCGTGTTGAGCAGCACCGCGTCGTAACCCATCTCCATGGCGGCGGCCGCCTGCGACGGCAGCCCGATGCCGGCATCGACGATCAGGGGCACGCCGGGGTAGTAGCTGCGCAGGGTGCGCAGGGCGTAGGGATGGCTGAGCCCGCGCCCGCTGCCGATCGGCGCCGCCCACGGCATCAGCACGCGGCATCCGGCATCGAGAAGACGCTCGGCCACGCCCAGATCGTCGGTGGTATACGGGAAGACCTCGAAGCCTTCGGCGGCGAGGATGCGCGCGGCGTCCACGAGGCCGAAGACATCGGGGCGCAGCGTGTCGCTGTCGCCGATCACCTCCAGCTTGATCCACGGCGTGTCGAACAGTTCACGCGCCATGCGTGCCGTGGTAACCGCCTCCTTCACCGAATGGCAGCCTGCCGTGTTCGGCAGCACCCGGCAGCCGAGTTCGCGCACCAGTTGCCAGAACTGCTGCCCGCTCTGCGCGCTGGCCGATTCGCGGCGCAGCGACACCGTGACGATCTCGCTGCCGGCGGCACGCACGGCGTCGGCCAGGCACGCGGGCGACGGGTACTGGGCCGTGCCCAGCAGCAGCCGCGAATGGAAGTCCTGGCCGTAGAGGGTAAGGATATCCACGCTCAGCCTCCCTGCATCGGAGCGAGGATCTCGACGTGATCGCCTGCGCGCAAGGTCGTCGCGGCACGGCGCGCCAAAGGTATGAACGTGCCGTTCAACGCCGTGGCGACCACCGCTTCGTGCAGACCCATCCGCGCGAGCAACGCGGCAAGGTCGCATGCGTCTGCCTGTGGTTCGCCGTTGACCATGATGCTCATGCCGCCTCCGCAAAATGATCGGCCAGCCCATCCGCCAGGCGCTCCGCATACCACGGAGCCAGCAGGAAGCCGTGCCGGTAAAGACCGTTGAAACGCAGCACGTGGCCATCGCGCACCACGGCCGGCAGGTTGTCGGGAAAGGCCGGGCGAAGGCCGACGCCGAGCTCGAGGATCTCGGCATCGGCCAGGGCCGGATGCAACAGGTAAGCGGCGTTGAGCAGTTCCACCGCGGAACGCACGCTCACCGGTCCCGCGTGCTCGCTCTCGATCGAGGTGGCACCGAGCATCAGCAGGCCATCCGCACGGGGAATCACATACACCGGCGTGCGTGGATGCAGCAGACGCACCGGACGCTGCAAGCGGACGTCTCTGCTGCGCAGCAGGATCATCTCGCCGCGCACGGCACGCAGGCTGGGCAGCGCGTCGCGCGCACCCAGCCCACGGCAGTCGATCACCGGCCGGTCGGCAAAGTCGTCGCAACGCACGTCGGCGTCCAGTTCGAGGCGACCACCGAGGTGGCGCAAGGCAAGGGCCAGTGCCTCCAGGGCGTGTCGCGGATCGAGATGGGCTTCATCGGCAAACCACAAGGCCTGTCCGAAGCGGCCGGCCAGATCGGGTTCCAGCGCGGCAAGACCGTCGGCATCCAGCGCCTCGTGATGTTCGGTGCGCGCGGCGAAATGCACGAGGTCCGGACGATCCCGCGCAGCTGCCACCACCAGCGAACCGCCGCGCGTCACCCCCGGCACATGCCGTGGCCACCAGTCCAGCGACGCCATGCCGCGCTCGCTCACGCGCGGCTCGCTGCCGTCTCGCTCGCAATACGGCGCCAGCATGCCACCCGCCATCCACGAACAGGCTTGCGCGCCCAACGTCGCCGAGCGCTCGTACAGCACCACCCTCGCACCACGCTCGGCCAGCGCCAGGGAGGCCGTCAGTCCGGCCACGCCCGCGCCGATCACCGCGACCTCCGTGCCCTCAAGCGGCCGGGACATACAAGGCGCCCCCGCCGGCCAGGAATTCCTCGGACTTCTGCGCCATGCCCTCCATGGCTTCCGCTTCGCGACGCAGGTCCTGCGAGATCTTCATCGAACAGAACTTCGGGCCGCACATCGAGCAGAAATGCGCCACCTTGTGCGCGTCCTTGGGCAGCGTGGCATCGTGGTAGGCACGCGCGGTGTCCGGGTCCAGCGCCAGGTTGAACTGGTCTTCCCAGCGGAAATCGAAGCGCGCGCGCGACAGCGCATCGTCGCGTAGCTTCGCGGCCGGATGGCCCTTGGCCAGGTCCGCGGCGTGCGCCGCGATGCGATAGGTGATGACGCCCACCTTGACATCATCGCGATCGGGCAGCCCGAGGTGTTCCTTCGGCGTAACGTAGCAAAGCATGGCCGTGCCGAACCAGCCGATCATCGCCGCGCCGATACCCGAGGTGATGTGGTCGTAACCGGGCGCCACATCCGTGGTCAACGGCCCCAGCGTGTAGAACGGCGCTTCCCCGCACAGCGCCAGCTGCTTGTCCATGTTCACCTTGATCTTGTGCATCGGCACATGACCCGGCCCTTCGATCATCACCTGGCAGCCGTGGTCCCACGCGATGCGGGTCAGCTCGCCCAGCGTTTCCAGCTCGGCGAACTGCGCGGCGTCGTTCGCATCGGCGATGGAACCCGGACGCAGGCCGTCGCCCAGCGACAACGACACGTCGTACTGCCGGCAAATGGCGCAGATCTCCTCGAATTTCTCGTAGAGGAAACTCTCGCGATGTCCCGCCAGGCACCAGCGCGCCATGATCGAGCCGCCGCGGCTGACGATACCCGTGACGCGTCGCGCCGCCAGCGGCACGTGCGCCAGGCGCACGCCCGCGTGGATGGTGAAGTAATCCACGCCCTGCTCCGCCTGCTCGATCAGCGTGTCGCGGAACACCTCCCAGGTGAGCTTCAGCGGATCGCCGCCGACCTTCTCCAGGGCCTGGTAGATCGGCACGGTGCCGATGGGCACCGGCGCGTTGCGCATGATCCACGAGCGGATGTTGTGGATGTTGCGGCCCGTGGAAAGATCCATGACGGTATCGGCGCCCCATCGGGTGGACCACACCAGCTTCTCGACCTCCTCGGCCACGCCGGAGCTGACTGCCGAATTGCCGATGTTGGCGTTGACCTTCACCAGGAAGTTGCGCCCGATGACCATGGGCTCGAGTTCCGGATGGTTGACGTTGGCGGGCAGGATCGCCCGCCCGCGCGCGATCTCGTCGCGAACGAACTCGGGGGTGACCACATCGGGAATCTCGGCACCGAAGCTCTCGCCGTCCGCCAGTCGCTCCGTGACATCGCTCAAGGCCTGTTCCCGGCCGAGGTTTTCGCGAAACGCCGCGTACACCATCTCTTCGGTGACGATGCCGGCCCTGGCGAATTCGTATTGCGTCACCAGGCGCCCGGGCAGGCCACGACGTAACGCAACCGGTGCGGGACAGGCCGGCACCACGGCATCGGCGCTGAGGTTGCCATTGTCTTCGGGCCGCACGTCGCGACCCTCGATACGGACCAGGTCGCGCCTGGCCAGCCAGGCCTCGCGCACGGGCGGTAAGCCGCGGGCGAGATCGATGCCCGCTTCAGTATCGGTGTAGGGGCCCGAGGCGTCGTACAGGTTGAGCGGCGGTTCGCGGGGGTCGCTCAGCGTGACCTGGCGAAAAGGAACGTGCAGGTGGGGATGACCGGGCGGGGAAAGGTAGACCTTGCGCGAGCCGCGTATCGGGCCGGTGGTCACGGTTGCGGGCGCATCCGCGTGGGCAGGCGTGTTCGAAAGCATGGATCTCTTCTCCTGGAGGATGGGAGACCCGGGGCGACGATAAACAGGGGTGCACGCCCCATGGCGTGCTTGGCATTCCCGTCCCTTCGCCGGCATGACCCGGATCAGGTTCGAAGGGTCCGGCCGCTGCCATCTCAGCCCTGCCATCGCAGGACACCCCTCGGAACGGGTCAAAGCCTACCCAGTTTCGGTGGAAGCGAACAAGTGCTTGCCGCGGCAGTCCATGTGCCGACGACCTGCAGGTAAATACGGCACATCGTCACACGAACCGGCCATCCGCGGCACGCGCGGCATGGTGCTTGCTCGTCGTTCCGGGCGGACTCACCGGCTGACCAAGGAACGCCCATGCTTGCCCGTCTACTGCTGTCCCTCGCCGCCACCGCGCTTTTCGCCACCTCTGCGCTGGCCCAGCAGGCCGTTCCCCAACAGGCGCGACCTTCCTCCTTTCACCGCGCCGCACCGGGTGCCGTTATGGTGGAGGGCGGCTATTACACGAACCGGGACGGCATTCAGGTGCACCGACCCGCCCACACGACGAACGACCAGCCGCCCGCTGGTGCATCCGCACAATGCGGCGACGGCTCCTTCAGCTTCAGTCTGAATCGCCGCGGCACCTGCTCCCATCATGGCGGCGTCACCCGCTGGCTCTGATCGCGGCCTTGCAATCGGTTGCACCTCACGGCACGATCAAGGGCTACGGCACGGGCCTCGCCTGAATCGACAGGCGCCCGGGGCCGACGGAGTAGCGATGAGCATGTTGTGCGACGCCGCGGAAGCCGGTGCGGATGCGTTCCACGAAGCGTTGGCCAGGACGCCCCGGCAAGGTCGGCAGGCGAGCGCGGAGGCAATTCGCCGTCTTCATCGGCTGCTGAACGCACTCTACGGCCGTAGCGAAGGGTTCGCGGACCACTTCGCCGATCTTTGCGATCGCCTGGGCCACCTCGCCAACGCACGCCCCGCCGCCCTGCGGGCTCGTGATGAACGATGCGCCGTTAGGCCCGGCTGGTTCCTGGAAGATCGCCCCGTCGCCTATATGGCTTACGTGGACCGCTTCGCCGGGGATCTGAAGGGGGTGCGCTCGCGCATACCGCACCTGCAAAAACTGGGCGTGAGCTACCTGCACCTGCTGCCGTTCCTGCGTGGTCGCCATGGCGAGAACGACGGTGGCTTTGCCGTGCGTGCGTTCGACGAGGTCGAGCCCCGGCTGGGCACGATGGCCGACCTGGAAGCGCTGTGCACCGACCTGCACGCCGCCGGCATCATGCTGTGCTCGGACCTGGTATTGAACCATGTCGCGGACGATCATGCATGGGCACGCGCCGCCGCTGCGGGCGATGCGCAGTACCGGTCCTATTTCCACATCCTGCCCGACCGGCAGGCATGCGACGCCTATGAGGTCGGCCTGGACCAGGTGTTCCCCGAAGTCGCGCCGGGCAACTTCACCCACATCCCGACCATGGGCGGGTGGGTCTGGACCACGTTCTATCCCTACCAGTGGGATCTCAACTACGCCCATTTCCCCGTGTTCGCCGCGATGGCGGAGACCATGCTGGGCCTGGCCAACCGCGGCATCGATGTGTTTCGCCTGGACTCCGCGCCGTTCCTGTGGAAACGCGCCGGGACCTCGTGCACCAACCAGCCGGAGGTGCACGTCATCCTGCAGGCGTTGCGTGCGGTGATCGAACTGGTCGCGCCGGGCGTGCTGCTGAAGGCCGAGGCGGTGATGCCGCCGGCGGACGTGTCGCGCTACCTGGGCGACGCGCAGCATCCCGAGTGTCACCTGGCGTACCACAGTGGCCTCATGGCCGCCGCGTGGACGGCGCTGGTGGAACAACGCGCTGACATGGTGGAAACGGTCATGAAGGCCACCCCCCCACCGCCGCCTGGCACCGGCTGGATGACCTATGTGCGCTGCCACGACGACATCGTGTGGAGCGTGCTGAAGCAGGACGTGGCGGCCGGTGGCCGGCGCTTTCGCGAGCGCATCGGCTTCGTCGCGGACTTCCTTGAAGGTTGCGTGCCGGGCAGCTATGCACGCGGCGTCGCGTTCCAGCGCGGACGCGAGCGCACCCTGCACGGCACCAACGGCATGACCGCCGCGCTCGTGGGCCTGCCCGGCAACGATCCCGCGGCGCAGCGCCTGGCCCTCGCCCGGTTCCAGCTGCTTTACGGCCTGGCCTGCTGGGCGGGCGCCGTGCCGATGATCTTCATGGGCGACGAACTGGTCCAGGGCAACAACGACGATGCACGTGACGTCGCCGCCATGGTGGCCGACAGCCGATGGACCGAACGTCCCCGCTTCGACGACACGCGTCTGCGTGACATGGAGATCGGTGAAGGTCTGCCGGCTGCGAGCTTCGCCGCCATGCGCGCCCTCCTCGATGCACGCGCCGATACACGCCTGGACCCCCAGGCACCGGTGACGGTGATCGAAAGCGGCCATCCCGCCGTACTCGCCTTGCAGCGTGGCCCGGATGCCTGGGCGGTGTTCAACTTCAGCGGATCGCGTATCCCGCTGGACGATCTGCCGGTTCGGCTGCAGGCGCGCGACGAGGTGCTTCACGGCCAGCGGGGGGCGGGATTGATGCCTTACGGCATGCTATGGGTCGTAAGGGGTAGCTAGCCAGCGTCAGGGCATCGCGCCGGCCAGCGCATCCGTGGTCTGCCAGATGCCCGAATCGTCCTCCACCCGCATGCGCACCGGCACGTTGCGGCTGCGGTGCAGGGTCAGGGCGAGCGCCAGTGCGAATTGAACCGACTCGGCACGGCTGGCGAAGCCGCCCATGCGCTCGCGTTCCTGCAGCACCGCGTACGCTTCCGCTCCCGTGCCGCCCTGGGGCAGGTACAGGGTAATGGTGTTCCCTAAATCGCGCGCTTCCATCCTGGTCTACCTCGTCTTGGCTGTGCTGCCGACTGGAGTGGGCCACAACCCGCGTCAAGGGAAATGCTACGTGGGGTGCAGCGCGGGGATTACGATAGCCCGATCAGCTTCTATGCGAGACGGCCGGCATGCGACTTCCCACTTACTTCCTCTCCCACGGCGGCGGCCCCTGGCCCTGGCTCAAGGACGACCAGCGCGGTGCCTACGATGCCCTGGACGCCTCGCTGCACGCCGTTCGCAGTGAACTGGGTGACGCGCCCCGCGCCATCCTGATGGTCTCCGGCCACTGGGAAGCCAGCCGGTTCCTGGTGTCTTCGGGCACCCAGCCGCCGATGATCTTCGACTACCACGGTTTTCCCGAGCATACCTACCGCATCCGCTATGACGCGCCAGGCGATCCGGTACTGGCCGAACGCGTGTATCGACTGCTGGCGGACGGCGGCGTGCCCTCGGGTCTCGATCCCCACCGTGGCTTCGACCACGGCACGTTTTCCCTGATGCACACGCTGTATCCGGAAGCGGCGCTGCCCGTGGTTCAACTGTCGCTACGGGCGGACTTCGACCCGGCGACGCATCTGCGCGTGGGTGAATTGCTTGCCCCGCTGCGTGACGAGGGCGTGCTGATCGTCGGCAGCGGCCTCAGCTTCCATGACCTGCGCAGCTTCATGAACGGCAGGGGCGGTACCGCGTCGGCCTTGTTCGACCAATGGTTGAACGATGTCCTGGTGGATGCGCCGCCCGCCATGCGACATGCGCAACTGCTGCGCTGGGCGGACGCACCGGCGGCACGCGCGGCCCATCCACGCGAAGACCACCTGCTGCCGCTCATGGTCGCCGTCGGCGCCGCCGGCGACGATTCCGGCACACGCATCTATCACGAGCGCGAGTTCATGGGTGCGATCACCGTGTCCAGCTTCCGCTTCGGCGCGCCACCCCGGTAACTCTGCGGTCGCTTGGATGTCATATCGCACTGGCTTACTATGCAAACGATTGCATAAGGGCTTTTGGCGCGATCCGGCATCCACGACCGACATCCGCCGCCACGCATCCTGCGGTGCTTCCGCATGGATACACCCGTGCCGGCGCATGCCCCACGGTCTTCGTTCTGCCTCTTAGGACACACACACATGAGTCGTTTCAGCAGATCGCTACGCCGTTCCACCCTTCCCCTCTGCGTCGCCCTCTCGGTCGCCGCATTGGTCGCCCCCATCACGGCCATGGCCGCCAACAACTGGAACCCCAGCCGCATCCTCGCGGCGTTCGAGAATCCCTACGTCGGCAACACCAAGGATGTCGGGGTCATTTCCCACCGCGGCATCGTCGACAACGGTTGTCCCGAAAACTCGTCGTGCTCCATACTGAACACGTACAACCACAACGTCGAAGCCATCGAACTGGACGTCAAGGAAGACGCCGATGGCACGCTCTGGTTGTTCCACGACCAGAACGCCGGCCGCATGCTGTTCCACCTGCCCAACTTCGATATCTTCCAGCCGGCGCAAAACCCGAAGGGCTGGGATCCGGACATCCGCACCATGACGTCACAGGAGCTGCTCGGCTCCTTCCTGCGTGACCGCAACTTCTCCAAGACCGGGTACCACCCGGTCACGGTGGCGCGCGCGTTGGCGACGGTGAAGACCGAGGCCAACCACATGCTGGTCGTGCTCGACATCAAGACCGTGACCGCAGTGAATCAGGCGGCCAACCTGGCCAAGCAGTTGGGCATGCAGAACCAGGTCGTGCTGAAGTTCAGCTCGTCGCTGTTCGCCAGCAATCCCAACGCCATGCTCGGCGCGACCAAGGGCGTCGCCTTCGCGCCGACTGTCTATGCGGGTGACGAAGACAACATCGCGACCCACTACAACGGGCTGTGCGGTGCGATCACGCCGGAATCGGCGCAGTGCCGCGTGAACGCGTGGGTCAACGAGGCAAAGGGCATCGGCGCCTCCTGGGTCGAGATCGGCAACAAGCAGCCCGTCGCGGGCGACCCGACGTACGGGCTACTGCGTGCCGAGGCCGGCCTGAAGCGAGCCATAGGCGCGTTCTCGCCCGTCATCGAATACCGCGTCAACATGCATGACGGGTATCACTTCGTCCGCAGCAACGGTACGTGCTGCGCGGCACTGAGCGACTACCTGAGCCGCACGCGCTACTTCGGCAACGAGACACGGGACGACCGTCCCAACTTCGCCGCCCAGGTCTTCACCGGCGCCACCAACGTCATCACGGACGACCCGCTGAGCGTCATCCCGGCGGTTCACCGCGACACGTCGCGCTACCAGTAAGCGTTACCGGTGGCCGGGAGCACGTGCTCCCGGCCACCCCCCACCGGATGCTCCCTCATGCGCTATTCGTTCATGGCTGCCGGACTGCTGTCCGGGCTGATCATCACCGGTCTTATCGTCTTCCATCACCCGTCGGCCGCCGTTGCCGCCGAAGCCGGCGCCGCGTCGAAGCAAAGCCCGCAAGCGACACAGACCCCGACCGCCCGGGATGCCTCGCCAGCCCGGCCCGTGGCAGGCATCGCGGCCGATCGCCTGGGCGCCTGGACCGACGAACTCGCCGCGCGGGCCCGCCAATTGCCCCCCGGCCTCGAAGCCGATGTGCTGCTTCGTCTCGCCGCCGCCTTGCCCGGTGGCGACACCGTGCGTATCGACCGCCTGCTCGACCGCGCGGGAATCGCCGCGGCCCATGCGCAGCGCCGCCTGCCCGGGCTGGCCACGCTTGCCTATGTCAACGACGAAACCGCCGACCCGCTGCACCGCCCGTTCACGGCCGGCCTGGACACCACTCACCTGATGCTGCGCAACGCGCACCAGCGTGGATTGCAAGGCGCCGCACTCGCCGATGCGTGGCGCGCCCTGCCCCGTCCCGAAGCCACTACCTGCACGGCCCACTACGCCGACGACCCGCAACCCGCGTTCGAGGCCATCACCGCAGGCGCGCCCCCGGGCGAGCCGCTGCAACAGGCATGGGACGCACGCGTGGCCACCGCGCGGCGCGAAACGGAAGCCGCGGCGGCCCTGCACGCGCTGACCAAGGTGCCCGAAGCCACCGTGCCGCGCATGGTACCGGCCCTCGTCGCGCTGCTGGATCGTGCCCGCGGCGACGATGCAGCGTTCGCCCTGACGTCGCTGAGCATGGCCGGCGACCTGCCCCTGGTCGTCGCACGGCTGGACGCCACGGCCGAGCTGCAGAAGCGTCTCAACGACGCTTATATCCGCTATGTCACCGATCACCTCGCGGCGACGCGTTGCGAATCCAGCACGAAGGGCGAGCACTGGCTGCTCGAGCAACGTTTCATGGCCGGGGTGGAAGGCACGCCGGATGCGGACACCACGGTTCCCGCACCGGATGCGCACGATCATGACGCCAGCGAACTGCGCAAGGCGGGTTTTGCCGTGCGCCAGGCGCTCGTTTCGACGGACGGCACCCCGCCCGTAAGCGCCGCGGCGACGGAGGCGGCTGTCGTGGCGCTGCTGGACCGCAGCGAGACGGCGCTCGCCCAGGCCGACGACCACGATGCCGAAGCACGCATGCCGCGCACCGTGCTGCACGAACTGGCGCCGGTACTGGAATCGATGCCTGCGGGTGCGTTACGCGACCGCGCCTTCGGGCTCGTGCGAAAGGCCATCGTCAGCCGCGCCATCGAACAGGACGACGACCTTTGGTGGGGCGACACCCTGGGCCTCCTTCGCGGCATGGGCGCGTGGCCCGACGGTGCCCAGCGCCTCGCCAGCCTCGCGCGCGATCCGGACCCGCGGCTCTCCCTCTATGCGCAGCTGGGGGCGGCGGGCCTGCTTGCGGAGTGATCGCAAGAACCATGCCGACATCCGCAATTTCGTAAGGAGCGCGAAAGCGACGACGCCATATCGTGATCCCGCTCACGGAGAAGGCGTTACTTCTCCTCAACGGGAAGGTATTACATGTCTGGCTTGCTGGGATGCTGGAAGTCGCTCGGGTCGTCCGCACAAGACGCCGACGGCATCCTCGCAAGGATGCATGCCGGTGCGTCGACCACGCGGGAACCGCAGGCCCTGTCACGTTGCGGGTCGCTGTCCCTGTCGTCGTTCTCGTCGTCCCGCCGGGCCGACGGGGGCACGCTGCGCTCCCCCAGTGGACGGTACGTGTTCACCCTTTCCGGCGATATCTACGGCAGGCGCGGGCACCCGGCCGATGGTAGCGTGGTGCCCTATCGCTGCCGCCTGAAGACCTTCGCCGAGGCACTGGATCGCCTTGGCATCATCGATGCCGTGCGGAGCATGGACGCCGGCGGTGTCGGTTGCCTGTGGGATGAAGACGAACGCTGCCTGTGGCTGTTCCGCGATCGCGCCGGCGAGCGAAGCCTCTACTACCGGCCCGGCCTGGGGAAGTTCACGGTGTCGTCCTGCCTGCGCTCCATCGCCGACTGCCCCGGCGACATGGCGACGATTTCACCGGATGCGGTATGCGCTTATCTGCGTTTCGGCTACGTTCCCGCGCCGTTGTCCATCTACCGTGACGTCTACAAACTCGAGCCGGGTACGCTGAAACGGTTCGAGCCGACCGGTGCGCCGGGGCATGCGTATCTGGCGCAGGTCGACGAGATCCCCTACTGGGATACGCGAGAGCACATCGCCCGCTCCGAGCAGGAAGGCCGGCAGCTCACCTTCGACGAAAGCGTCGATGCCACCCACCGCGCCATCGACCAGTCCGTCGCGCGGCGGTCGTTCGGGGCAGGCACGTTCCTGTCTGGCGGCGTGGATTCCAGCATCGTCACCGCTGTCCTGCAATCGCACAGCGCCACGCCGGTGGACACCTTCACGGTGGGCTTCGACGACCCCGGCCACGACGAGAGCGCGTGGGCGGCCAAGGTCGTGACCGCACTGGGCGTGCGCAACACGCATGCCACGCTGGCGGGGCACCAGGTACTGGACCTGATGGGCAAGGTGCCCGCGGCGTTCTGCGAACCCTTCGCCGATTCCTCGCAGATTCCGTCCCTGCTGGCCTGCCAACTCGCGTCGTCCGAGGTCGGTGCGGTGCTGACAGGCGACGGTGGCGACGAGTTGTTCTTCGGTCACTCGTCCTACAGCCGCGCCATGCGCAACGCGCGGCTGGCGCAACGCATACCGGGTCCGCTACGGCGTGCCGCCGGGCGGTATACCTCGGCGCGCGGCGAACGCTCGCGGCTGGGTGGCGTGCCGGCGGTCATCGCCGAAGCGTCGCTGTCCACGCTGGAGCAGTGCTACATGCAGCGCGTGTCGAAATGGCGCCATCCCGAGCAGGTCGTGCGCAACAGCACGGAGCCCGGCACCGTGTTCACCGATCCCGTCCGGCAGTTCGTCGGCGGCAGCGACATGCAGCGGGTGATGTACCTCGACCTGAAGATGGACCTCGCCGAAGGGCTGATGACCAAGGTGGACCGCTGTGCGGCCGCCTACGGCATCGTCGCGCGCCACCCCTTCCTGGATGCGGACGTGATGCAGGCGGCGTGGCGCATCCCGGCCCAGCACCTCTTCGCCGGCGGCGAACACAAGGCCGTGCTCAAGGCGGTGCTGGAAAAGTACCTGCCGCGCGAGCTGGTCTACCGCCCGAAGGTGGGCTTCGGTGCACCTGTCTCGCGGTGGCTGCGCGGCCCCCTGCGCGACTGGGCGGAACATCATCTCGATCCGGTGACACTGGAAAGCCAGGGCATCTTCGATGCGGGAAAGGTCACCGCGCTGTGGCGCGACTTCCAGTCCGGCTGCAACAAATGGCACACCCACCTGTGGCCGATCCTGATGTTCCAGGCCTGGATGACGACCCGGCTCAGCTGAACAGGCGCACCGCCACGATGATCCCCAGGACCAGCAGGACCATCAGCACGCCGTAGATCGCCCAGAAGATGCCCTTGGGCGCGTCCTCGATCATGCCGGTCTGCTGCCAGCGGGCGATGCGCGACATCTGCCCCTGCAGGTACCAGGTGGTGAAGAAGAACAGGGTGACCCCGCCGATGTCCATGGGCAGGTCGCGCTCGGCGCCGAAGCGCTTCAGCGATGCCGACATGGAGTAGTAGCCCATGTAGATGAAGACCACGTCGACCACCTGCAACAGCAATGCGATCGGCGAGCGGTCGCCGATGACACCGGCGGCGAACCCGCACGCCAGCGCGATGATGAAGTAGACGGTGACCTTGCTGCGCGGATCGATCTTCTTCACCCACACCGACTGCACGAACATCCACACCAGCGCGAAGATGCCCAGCGTGACGACGGTCAGCACCGCGACCCAGCCCCAGTGGAGGTTCGGTGCGATCGGGTCGGCGTTGCGGGATGGGGCCGTCGCCACGGTAGTGGCGCGGGGCGTCAGGCCCGGCGGCGGCACTTCCAGCGAGGGCGGTTCGGCATAGGCGGCGTCAAGTGCGGGATGCTCGCGCAGGAAGGTGTCCAGCGGCAGCCACTCGCTCATGCCCTCGCGCCAGCACAGCGCGGCACTGTCGAGCGTGCCCTGCCGGTGCCAGCGCCGGACGGTGTCCATCGCGTACGGTCCGAAACGCTGGCCATTCAGGCCAAGCCAGATCTGTGCGTCTTCCAATGCGTTCCCCTAGCCCGTGTGATGCGTCACACCGCGCTGACATCATACAGAGGCGCCCGGCAAAAAAGCGCTGCCGGGCCAGTCTGGACCGGCCATCCGGCCAGGGTCCATGGCCTGGCGGGCGAAATCTTTCGGGATCAATCGATCTAATCGGCTCATGACCGATTCATCTGCGGGGGTTTAAATTTACTCTCAAGGTTGCCGAGAGGCACCGGTCCCACGCATATCTGGCAGTTCCCCTGCTGCCTTTGCATCGATGGATGTCCCTGAGCCCGCGGTCCCCTCCGCGGGCTTTTTAATGGGCGCTCGCCATGACCGGGGCCTGCTCGCCTTAAGCCGAAGTCGAAGCAATCGTGGCTCGGATGGCGCGGCGACGAGGCGCTGGGTGGTCACACTCTGCGCTCGAGCAGCGGCCGCAAGCGGCCGAACTCGCTCAGAGCGTAACCACCCAGCACCTCCGCGACCGCAGAGGCAATCATGGGTGGCGAGCACAGCGGTGACGACCTTGGATGCGTCACGCTGGCCCTGCCGACCGGTGCAAAACCACTCGGTGCCAAGTCGCGGGCTTTGCTCTCCCGACCCGCAACCTCAGTGGTCAGAGAGGTGTCGGGTGGTCATCCTCTGAGCGAGTTCGGCCGCTTGCGGCCGCTGCTCGAGCGCAGAGGGTGATCACCCGGCGCCTCCTTCCGGCGCCATGCCATCCCCCGCGTCATGCAAGCGACAGCCGCCCCGGATTCGGCTTCGGGACGGGCCCCGGTTACGCGCGAAGGGCATTATGTGAGGTCAGGCATGCCCAACAGCGAGAGCGCGTTGGGTACCGCCTCGCCTCGCGCGGTGTTGTCGAAAATGCACCAGACGTCTTTACCACTGTGACGGGCCTGCTCCATCCGCTGAGCGATGCTCCGGATGAAGGGCTCGTCGTAGGCGGAGTAATAAACCTGCGGCGTACCGTGCAGTCGTATGTATGACAGGCGCCCATCGTCGTGCGGTTCGGCATCCACCACCGGCGACGGGTGCGCCCATACGCATGAGGCGCCCGCCTCGTCGAAAACGGCGGCACCCCGATCGGTGAACCATGACGCATGGCGCGGTTCGCACGCCACCGGCACGCGTGTCGCTCGACGCAGGGCCGCGAAGAAGCCCGTGGCTGTTTTCACGTCCAGTGCAAGACTGGGCGGAAGCTGGACGAGGAGGCAGCCGAGGTGGCTTCCCAGCCCGCCGGCCTGCTGGAGAAACGCTTCGAGGGGCTCTTCGATCGCCTGCAATCGCCGCTCGTGCGTGATCGTGCGGGGCATTTTTACGCTGAAGCGGAAGGCCTCAGGCACGCTCTCTGCCCAGCGGCGGTAGGTTTTTTCCTGGTGCGGGCGATAGAACGACGAGTTGATCTCGACGCAGGGAAACACCTTCGCGTAACGCTCGAGGTGGCTGCCGTCCCCGGGAAAAGCCGATGCGACTTTCGAGGAAAGGGACCAGCCGGCGCATCCCACGCGCACGGCGGCTTCCCGATCGTCATGATGCTCCCGCCATGCCGGCGCGTCGGTGTCGCGGGTTGTGTCGTCGTGGTTATCCTTTCGTTTCACGGCCTGCCTGCGACGTGGGCGTCCGGTCGCCTGACCGGCATCGCCCGAATGACATCACTGGACAAGCCACTGGAACGTGAAGTCGCCGCCGACGGCAGTCCCGTGGCCCGACCGGACGTCAACGCCCCAGCGCAGGGTCCGACACGGACGGGCGCCCGTCCTCCCGATGGCCCGCGAACCGTCGAAGGAACAGCGGGTCGGCGTCGCTGGTGGCGGTCAGGTCGTACCAATGGTCGCAGCCGCCGATGTCCCAGTGGCTCTCCACGCGCTGGCCCGGCAGCAACCAGTACCGTCGGGGCACTTCGTCCAGATAGTCGTTGGGCGCGATGGTGACTGCACAGGGGCGGCCGCCGTCGTTGCTGACGACCAAGTGCAGCTCGCCGGCACGTCGGCCGCGGACCAGCGTGACCTCGGGCAGTGCGATGCCAGGGTGGTCGTTGCCCTTGTCGGGCTGCTTGCCGCTGAACTGGCGGAGGAAGCCGTTGGGTCCATGCACTACGAGGTCATAGGCATCGCCGCTGTACGCGCTGGTCCAGTGATCGGACAGTTTCTTGCCGGCTTCCACGGTGTAGGTCCACGGCCCGTCCTTGCGCAGCGACGAGGTGACATGGAAGCACGCGCCCATCGCGCCACGGTTGCCGAAGTCGAGGAGGTAGCGCCCCTGTTCGCGATCGACGCGCCCGGTCACCTCGAGATCGTAGGCCAGCGCACGCGCCGGGCGCTGGCCGCGTTCCTGCCGCGGCAGCCGCTGTTCGCCGGGCGGCACCGGATGGTAGTCGGCATGGGTGGCCTGATCGGGCTCGTAGGCCTTGGTCGGGGGCAGCGACGGCACGCGGCCATCGTGGCCATCGAAGTCGAAGGCACGCGTCAGGTCGCCGCACACAACACGGCGCCATGCCGAGATATTGGGCTCGGCCACGCCGAACCGCTGCTCGAGGAAACGCAGGATCGACGTGTGGTCGTAGGTCTCGGAGCACACCCAGCCGCCCTTGCTCCACGGCGAAATGACCAGCATCGGCACGCGTACGCCGAGGCCATACACGCCGGGATCGAAACCCTTGCCCCCGGGATACACCTCGTTGTCCGCATTCACGGTGGACAGGCCACGGTCGCGCGAGGTCGGCGGATAAGCGGGCACCATGTGGTCGAAGAAGCCGTCGTTCTCGTCGTAGGTGATGAACAGCGCCGTCTTGCTCCACACCTCGGGATTGGACGTCAAGGCGTCCAGCACGCCATCGATGTACCAGGCGCCGTAGTTGGCCGGCCAGCTTGGGTGCTCGGTATAGGCTTCCGGCGCGGCGATCCAGGACACCTGCGGCAGCGTGTCGGCCATGACGTCCTTGCGCAGGATGTCGAACAGCGACTGGCCGGTGGTGGTCTGTGTCCCGGTGCGGGCCTTGTCGTAGAGCGGGTTGCCCGGCTCCGCGTCACGGAACCGGTTGAAATACAGCAGCGAGTTGTCGCCGTAGTTGCCGATGTACGGATTCTTGCCCCAACCCCACTTGCCCGCCGCGTCCAGTCCGGTGCCGATGTCCTGGTAGATTTTCCAGGAAACCCCCGCCGCCTCGAGGCGTTCCGGGTAGGTGGTCCAGCCGTAGCCCTTCTCGTCGTTGGCCAGGACGGGGCCGCCCCCCTGCCCGTCGTTGCCGACGTACCCGGTCCACATGTAGTAACGGTTGGGGTCGGTGGAGGACAGGAGCGAGCAATGATAGGCGTCGCAGAGGGTGAAGGCATCCGCCAGGGCGTAGTGGAAAGGGATGTCTTCCCGGGTGAGGTAGGCCATGGTGGTGGTGCCCTTCGACGGCACCCACTGGTCGTAGCGGCCTGCGTTGAAGGCGGCGTGCGTGTCGTTCCAGCCGTGCGGCAGGTCTTCGATGAACTGCAGCCCCAGGTTGTCCGCCTGCGGGCGGAACGGCAGCACGTAGTCGTCGCTGCCGGCGGTGAGCGGCTGGTGCCAGACGGTGCGGCCGGAAGCCAGCGTGGTCGTCCGCGGGTCGCCGAAGCCGCGCACACCGCGCAGGCTGCCGAAATAATGGTCGAACGAGCGGTTTTCCTGCATGAGGATCACCACGTGCTCGATGTCCTTCAGTGTGCCGGTACGCCGTGCGGCGGGCACGGCCAGGGCTTTCTGGATCGACATCGGCAGTGCCGTCGCCGCCAGGGCGGCGCTTGCGGCACCGAGGGAGAGCTTGAGGAAATGCCGGCGATCAGTCATGCGTATACCCGTGCGCTGGGAAGGGCCCCTTGCGCCGGGTATTGTCGCGATCGGTTGTTACAGTTTTCTCATCCTCAAGGGGGCGATATGGTGGTGCAAGGGCTGGATGCGCATCGGCGCGTCCTGGTGCGCGTGCTGGGACTGCTGGTCGGCGTCGCCGTGATCGGCGTGGGTTCGTATGGCTTCGTCGTCAACCTGCAGACCGACGCGGACCTCACCTTCCTGCGGTTCGCCAAGGACCTGTTCACCGGATTTGCGGCGTTCGCGGCCTTTGGCCTCACTTTTCGCAGCGTCCGTACGGCCGGCTGGACGTTGTCGGCGTCGCTGCTCGTGTACCTTGCCTGGTATTACGCGCTCACACCGGTCGTCAGCCTGCCCTCGGCGCTGTTGCCCCTGGTCATCATGATCATCGCCGCCTATGTGGCGGGACGCAGGGCACTGTGGATCTTCATGGCCGCCACCGAGGTGGTGGTGGTGCTCTCCGCCGCCGTCGAGCTGGCCGGCGCGGAGGCGCCGCTGGACATCGATCCCGCGTTCATCGTCGCGTTCCTTCGCCAGGTCTTCCAGATCGCCCTCGTCGCGGTGCTGGTCGACCGCACGGTCGTGGTGCTGAGCAACGCCCTAGACTTTTCCGATCAGCAGCGGCGCAAGGCGGAACAGCTTTTCGTTCGCCTCGGCGAACAGGCGGAAATCACCATCAGCCTGCAGCGCCAGGTGAGCCGGACCGCCCAGTCCGAGGCGGCGGCGTCGCTAGCGACGGCGGTGTCGCACGACCTGGGCAACCTGCTCAACGTCATCGTCGCCTACGTCGAAAAGGCATGGGGCCATGTACGCCATACGGAGGGGGTGCTGGCCGACTCGTTGAACGGCATCGAGGCCGCCGCGGATCGCGCCGTGCACCTCAACCGGCGCATCACCTCGCTGGCACGCGCCACGCCGCGCCAGGCCACGCCCATCGACCTGGTCACGGTGCTGCCCGGGATCGTGCCCCTGCTCGCCATGACCCTGGGCCAGGCCATCGAACTGCGCGTCGATATCGGGCCCGGCGATCACCGGGTGGCGTTCGACGAGCCGTGCCTGGCCCTGATCCTGCTGAACCTGGCCACCAATGCGCGCGACGCGATCGACGGTCGAGGGGTGGTCGACCTGGCCTGCCGTGCCGACGACGGCCAGTCCGTGTTGATCTTCACCGACAACGGCAAGGGCATCCCGGAATCCCAGCGGCATACGGCTTTCGAACCGTTCTGGACGACGAAAGGCCCGGAGCGCGGCACGGGGCTCGGCCTGTTCAGTGCACGCCAGATGGCGGAATCGCTGGGCGGCCAGTTGGTCCTGGCCCCCTCACCGGACACGGGTGCACGCTTCGAGCTGCGCCTGCGTCGTGCCGATGAGGCTTACGACTCAAGCAGCCCGTAGCCGCTGCCGCGGATGGTGACGATTTCCAGCTTCGGCTCGGTGGTGCGCACCACTTTGCGACGCAGGCGATGGATGAGGACGTCCAGGCGGTGCGGATCGAAATCCGCGGTATTGCCGGTGAGCGATTCGATCAGCGCCTCGCGTTCCACCGGCCGCCCCTGCTCCCGGCGCAGCCGCTGGATGATGGTGCGCTCGGCCTCGGTCAGGGCGATCAACTCGCCATCGGGGCCATGGAGGTACCAGCCCTCCCGATCGGACGCATCGCTGACCACGGTGCCGCCACCGGCGGACGTCGCAGACCACGTCCGCCTCAGCACGGCGTGCAGCGCCGAGGCGAGCAATCCCACGGTCACCGGCTTCATGAGGTAGAGGTCACCCCCCAACTGGAAGGCCGACAGACCGGCGGACTCGATGGGAAGCGCACTGAGCGCCACCATGCCGATCTGCGATCCGCTCGCCCGCAGGTGCTGGATTACCCGTAATCCGCTGCCGCTGGGCAGGTTGACGTCGACCACCAGCAGATCGAAGGCGTCGGCCGTCCATTGCTCGTAGAACTCGGTGGCATCGGGGAACGTGCTCGTGGCGAACCCGTAGCACTCCAGGCCAGGACCGAGCAACTTCTCGCGCAGTTCCTCGTCGTCTTCGATCAATGCAACCCTTGCCAGCACCATCGAACCCCAGGCTACCGAATATGTGCCTTTAAGCTACCCGCACGACGGGTAGAAAGCCACCGCCACCCGAGCGGGTGGCGGTGGCCTGGGGCGTGGCAACGGGTCCGTGGGCCGATTACAGCGTGTACAGCCCCATGGCCGAGAACGACGTACCGGCCGAGATGCCCGAGACCAGCAGGTAGTACGTGCCGGCGGCCGCGTTGGTCAACGTCACCGATTCGTTGTTGCCCACGTGCGCCGAGGTGTACTGGGCCGAGCCCACCGCCGGCGCCGTATCCTTGCTGACCAGCAATGTCACGTCGCCGCTGCCGCCCAGCGTGCGCAGGGTCAGGGCGCGTGCCTTCGACGGCACGACCAGCTTGAACAGCACTTCGGAGATGGTGCCGTCGGCCTGGTACTTCGTCGTCACACCGTTGGACAGCGGCAACGCATCCGCCGCCGGGTCGCTCTGCACCATGGCGCGACTGACGGCCGCATAGGTGTCCAGGATGCCTGCGCCGTAGGCAAGCGTGGGCTGCTGCGGGAAGGAGCGCGCCGTGCGTGCCAGATACGTCTTCACCTGCCCGGGGGTCAGTGGGGTCAACCCGGCCTTGGCGCGGGCGCTGATCATCAGGGCGATCGCTCCGGATACTTCGGGCGTGGCCTGGGAGGTGCCCGCCATGCTGCCGTAGGTCGGCGTCGTCGGCACGGTGGTACCCGCATTGATCGCCGACCACGCGAAACCGGCGGCCACCAGCGTGCCCGACGATGCATCGTTGGCGTAGCCACCGCCGCCGGGGGCCGACAAGGTCACGACCGATCCGTAGTTCGAGTAGAACGCGGGTTTGCCGGTAATGCCGTTGGAGGCCACGGTGATGACCCCGGGGCAGCTGGCCGGACTGGTGGTCGACGCATCCTGCGCACTGTTGCCTGCCGCCACCACGACGGTGACGCCGCGACTGATCGCATCGGCGATCGCCTTGCCCATATCGGTCGATGCATTGCACACACCGTCGCCACCCAGGCTCATGCTGATGACCTGCGCAGGGTGCGTATTGTCGTCCAGTCCGTCGACGTGGCCACCGGCCGCCCAGACGATCGCATCGGTAATGTCCGAGGTGCTGCCACCGCAATGACCGAGCGCGCGCAGCGGCAGGACGCGTGCCTTATAGGCCACGCCGGCCATGCCCACGCCGTTATCGGTCAGCTCCGCCACGTTGCCCATCACGTGCGTGCCATGCCAGGTGCTGTTCTCCGGTGTCACGTTCACGTTGTCCACGCAACCGCCGTTACTGGCCAGGTACGTCGAGCCCGTCGTCCAGTCACCCGTATCCCACGCGCCCTTGGCGCGGCCGTCGGCGGACCGGCCGGACATCAACGCATTGGAGATGAAGTCGTAGCTCTCGTCGGTCAGGCTGGTATCCAGATCCGGATGCTGCGTCGCGCCCGTGTCGATCACGGCCACCACGACGCCGTCACCCTGTGCGAGCGACCACGCCTTGACCGCGTTCGAACCGCCGTAATTGGCGAACGCCTGCGTGTCCTTGCCGATCGTCTCCATCGTGCCGTCGCCGGCGCGGAAGTGCCACTGGTAGGAAAAGCTGGGATCGTTGGGCGTGCCGGTGGTCGCGTCCGCGGGACGCAGGTCGCGGAAGGCATGCATGCGCACGTCCGGCTCGATGGACAAGACCGTGGGATCGGCAGCCACCTGTTTCATGAGTTCGAGCGCGCTCTTGCCGTCGAGCGCCTTGCCGGTGCGCACGACCATGCCGCCGGTAGCGGTGGTGCGGGCATAACGGAAATCGGCCGAGCGCATGGCGCTGGTCATGACCGAGGTCGCCCTGGCATTCATCGCCGATCGCGCGGCGCTGAACGTGCGCACGGCCATGGCCCCCTGTACGGCCGTGCCCGGCTTGAAACGGACGATGAAGCCGTCGATCCGGTCGCTCGCGGCCAGCGGAAGGCTGGCCACTTTCAGCGTCGTATCGACCGCCTGTGCGGACACGTTCGCTGCGAGCACGGACAGCGCGACGCCGCAGATCCACCCCATGGATACCGATCTTTTCACGTGATTTCCCCGTTTTCCGTTCTTTGGATGAGTCATGTTTTTTCCCCCGATGCCCGTTACCAGCCGAAGCTGACACCTACCGTGCCGCTGCTTTCACCGCCGCCCGCGAGCGAACCGCCCACCAGGATCGCGCCGCTGCCGGGCAGCTGGTGCGCGTAACCCACGGCCAGCGCGCTCTGACCGTGATAGCCACCCGCCGCCGCACTCACGCGGTTTTCGGTTCCCGCTGCCGACGCAATGGCGCCGGCCATGCCGCTCATCGCCGCACCCATCGCACCGACCCGGGAAACACGCGTGTCCAACGTGCCCAGGCGTTGCTGCACGCTGTTGGCGAAACCGTTGAAGTCGCTACGGCTCACCATGTCCGCGGCACGCGTGTCGGTATACGCCTTGGCCGAACCCAGCGTCTGCGCGTCGCCGCGATCCGCATAGGTCTGCGCCGCCTGGATCGCCTGGCTGGTGGCCGTGTCGAGCTGACCGCGGTTCACCGCATCGGTGCTGCCCTGCCCTGCGGCCACGTTGGTCACCCGCCGCGTCGCCCCGGCACTGCCCACCGAGACCGTGTTGGCCTGGTCGGCCACGGACCCCGCACCAAGTGCCACGGCATTGGCCGCGGTGACTTGCGCCCCCTGCCCCAGCGCCGTGCCCGACGGGCTCTGCACCGAACTGCTTTCGCCGACGGCGACCGAGCGGGTTGCCGCAGCCGCAATGGTCGCGTTGGCGCCCACCGCCGTGCTCTGGTCCGCGCCGACGATGGCACCGCCGCCGATCGCCGTATCCGACGGACCGACGGCCTTCGAACCGCCGCCGATCGCTGTCGCCTTGTCGCCACCGGCGCTGGCCGTATTGCCCACCGCCACGCTTGTGGATGTCGCCACCGAGGCACCGTTGCCCATCGCCACGCCCGAAGCCGCGCCTGCCGGGCCGGAGCCCATCGAGCCCAAGGCCGTATCCAGCGCGCCGATGGCGCCGGCGATCGTCGTGAAGTCCTGCCCCAGCACCGAGACGTGGAATGCGCCCAGCTGCCCCGCGGAATCGACGAAGGCACCGCCACCGACGACGCCCGCCACCGAGTTCAGCGACTGGGTGAGCTGCCCGCCGCTGGTCGCCTGCTGGTTTCCCACCACGGTGCGCAGCTGTGCCACGTTCACCGCGTCCGTATCCTGCGTACCGGCCGCAACGTTCACGATCTGGCGCTCGTGGCCCGCGCTGCCGACCGAGATCGTATTGTTGCGGTTCGCGATCGCATTGGATCCCAGTGCGACGGCGTCGTCGACGATGCCTGCCGTGCCGACCGGCTGGCTGCTGTCGCCGACCTTCGCGCCCGACCCGATGGCGACGGAACGGCTACCGTTGATCTCGCTATCGGTTCCGATGGCGACATCGCGGGAGAACACCACGGGTGCCTCGTCGCCTTCCGGAATGTTCTGGCGCCACACCATCACGTTGGAGCCGATGGCCACGCTGTAGTCCGCCTGCGCCCAGGCGGCGTTGCCCAGCGCGGCAGCATAGTTACCGGTCGCGTAGCTACCGTTGCCGACGGCCGTCGCGTTTGTTCCATACACCGTGTTGAAGGAGCCCACCGCGGTCGAGCCCTGGCCATGGACCCTGTTACCCGAACCCAGCGCGGTCGCCCAGTCCGCGTTGGCCTCGGTCCGGTCGCCGGCGGCGAACGAGTCGTAGCCCGTGGCAGTGGTGTAGTAGCCCATGGCGATCGAGCGGACGCCCGAGGCCGCCGACATGGCGCCGATGGCGGTCGAGCCGTATTCGGTGGCCTGAGCGCCGCCGCCGAATGCGCTGGAGAGCCGCGCGGTGGCCTGCGTGTTCTGCAGCTGGACGCCCGCGAAGTCTTCGCCCAGCTGGTCCACCAGCACGTCGACCACACCGCCGACGGCCACCGCGGAGCGGTCGTTCGCATACGAACCGGAGCCGACCGCCGTGTTGAAGATGCCGTTGGCCTGCGCGCCTGCGCCCAGCGCGGTCGATGCGAGTCCGTTGGCCTGCGTGGTGGTGGCCGTGCCGAAGACGGGAGCGCCATCGGCCGTCTCGTTACGGCCGCCCAACGCCACCGAGGCCATCCCTGACGCGCTCGCGTTACCGCCCACCGCCACCGCATTCGCGTTCGACGCCGAGGCGCCATAACCGCCGGCGAAGGCGAGCTGTCCGATCGAGGATGCCTGCGCGCCCACGGCAACCGCCCCGTTGCCCAGGGCCAGCGACGAGGAGCCGAGCGCGGACGATTCGCTACCGGAAGCAAATGCCGAACGACCCAGCGCTACCGCGCCGTCGCCATCGGTAACGGCTTGCGACGTATCGTCGGCAGCCGCACCCACACTGAGATACGTGCCGGCGACATGCGTGGCCTGCTGGAGCTGGCCGACGTTCACCGCATCGGTCGTTTCCGTACCGGCGGCGACGTTGACGAGCTGGCGCTCCGCGCCGACATCACCCACCGATACGGTGTTTTCCCGCGAGGCGACCGACGATGCGCCGATCGCCACGGCGTTGACCGCGGTGACCTGCGCTCCCACGCCGACGGCCACGGCATTCATGACGCCTGCGACCGACGACGCCCCCAGCGCCAGTGCGCCCTGCCCGCGGGCCAGCGCGTTGCCGCCCAGCGCCGTGGCATCCTGTCCGTTCGAGATTGCGCTGCCGCCGATGGCCGTGGCGCGGTCGCCACTGGCGAGCGAGCTGTTGCCGTAAGCGGTCGCTTGCTCCCCCGTGGCCGTGGAACCCTGCCCGCAGATCGTGGCATCGGCATTGCCCGATCCCGATGTGTTGGCCGTGCAAGCCGTCTGTGCATTCGCGACGGCTTGCTGCCCCATCGCCAGTGCCAGGGACAACGCCATCACGCTCAGTCGCAGCGTGTTGCCCGATGCACGGGTGTGATCGCCCCGACCGGCCACGTTGCGGCCAGTATCGTTACCAGTACCTTTCATTTCTCGCCCCCGCGAAGTTCGCCCTTGAAGAAGGGCCAACGTTCACAGAACCGACATAGGAATGTCACGCACGGAAGCTCTCGGAACCTCACGGAAGGTCATGGGCACGCGATGCATGCCCATGACCAGGCCGTTGCGAGCCGTTACCAGCCGATCCCCAGCTCCAGGTGCTCCGGATCCGTCTCGATCAGTGTGGAGCTCTGGTCCGACACATCGTCGTAAGCGAAACCATAAGCCTTGCCATCGATCGCGTGCACGTGCCAGAACCGCGAGTAATAGTTGGCCGGCGACGCCTGGTAGAACGACGAAGCATCTTTCCAGCGCGAGGTGTCTTCCATCACGTGCCGATTGAAGGCCGCGCAGATCTGCGCTTCCAGTTGGCCCTCGACACCCCACGGATCGGTCGAGTGCGCCAGGGCACCCTTGCCTTCCAGTACGTCCTGCGTGGTCGGCTTGCCGACGGTGAACACCCTGCCCTCGGCCTCGTCCGGCTCGTGCGTCTGCGCCCAGTTGGTGTGACGGACGCTGAGCACACCGTCGACCACCGATCCCTCGAACTGCTTCGCGCCGATGCTCATCGTGAGGACGTGGTTTTCGTAGTACGCCCACGCCTCGTCGATGTAGCCGTCGAAGTAGTGCTGCTGCGGCTTACCCACGTCGAACGCGGCCTTGCCGGGCGCCAGCAGGCGGATCGGATCGGCCTCGGTCAGCTGGAACTCGGCGGGCACTTCCTGGTTGTACGCGGCGAAGATCTGCGCGCGGGTCTGGGTGATACCCGAAGCGACGTGGCGGGTCTTCTTGCCACCGTAGACATCGAGCGACAGCGGAAGGGAGAACTGGTCCACCTGCGTCGTGTTGATGAAGATGGCGTCGTCGTTCCAGGTCAGTTCGTACCAGTCGTAATGCACCCCGATGTTCGGATCGGTCGCGTTGAGCGGATTGGGACCGGCAAATCCGAGGGAGCCGTCCGCCGCCTTGACGATTTTGATGTACATCGGCTCACCGACCGAGACGAAGATCCGTGCCGAGTCCAGCTTCGGCAGTTTGAGCAACTTCGTCTGCGCCAGCGTGAAGAAGTAATCGGGATAGTTCTGGCCGTTCTTGCTCAGGTGTCCCGCGCCATCGTTGTCTTCGACGCGCACCGGCACCACCGTGCCATCGGGCGTGACCCACGAGAACACCTGCGTCTTCGGGTCGCGGCCGATGATGGCCACGAACACCTTGTCGTCGGGCCAGCGGCCGTGGGTCGTGTTCCGCAGCTGCGTGCCGATGACGCCGGGGTACACGTCGTAGTTGAAGCCCTGCGACGGATCGTCGGTCGGTGTCGTTACCGGTGCCTGCGGCTGCGGCTGGACAACGACCGGCGGCGGCGCCGCATAGACCTCGAACTCCCACAGCGAGATGCCGTAGTCCGTGCTGCGCGCCGTGCTGTAGACCCGCACGTAACGCGCCGTGACCGCGCTGAAGTTCACCCGCTCCACGCCACCCTTGCCCGTGACCGGCGTGGCGGTGGTCGACGTCCAGGTCTGGTCGTCGTTCGACACCTGCACCTCGTACGATATCGAATGGGCACGCTCCCAGCGCAGGATCACGTGATCGAAACGTTTGGCCGCGCCGAGGTCGAGGCGAATCCACGCCGGGTCCGTGAAACTCGAGCCCCAACGCGTGGTGAAGTCGCCATCCACCGCACCCGCGGGTGCCAGGTAGCCATCGTTCTCGTTACCGCTAGAGGTAGCCTTCGCGCCCACCGCCAGGTTGACGCCACCCTGCCCGTCGCCCGGCGTGCCCGGTCCGTCCGGGTTGTCCGGCGTCGTGGGCGGCTGGGGCGTGGTGCCGCCCGTGGGGCCGCCGTTCTGCCATGCTGGCGGATCGAACCCGTCCGTGGAACCCGCGACGGTGAGGGAGGCCAGCGTCGTCTCGGTGGCCAGCCCCTGCGCGCTGATCACCCGCGCCTTGTACGCCACGCCGTTGTCGGCCAGCGACAGGGCGGGCGTGGCATACGTGCCATCAGCGGTGGACGCCACGAAGTCGTCGGTGGGCGTGCCGTCGGCAGCCATCGTGCGGCGGTACCACTGGTAGGACAGCGGACCCACGCCCGTGGCAGTGACGGCGAAGTGCGCCGAACGGCCTACCCCGGCCTTCTGGGCGACGGGAGCGGCCGTCACCACCGGCGCCGAGACGGTCGCACCTGTCACGCAAAGCGCGTGGGAGGGATTGTTCTCGGCCACCAGACGGTTCGGCGTGCCGTCCGATGCCACCTGCCAGGCAAAGGTCGGGTCGGTGCGATCGTTGGTCGAGGTCCAGATGGTCCACGCCGTGGGGAAAGCACCGCTGGACAGATTCGGGCCGGCGACGGCCAGGGCCTCGTCGAGCGTCGGCAACCGCGCGCCGGCCGCCTTGCAGTCGGCCATCGCGTTGGACTGTTTGTACTGCGCGCCCTGGTCGGCAAAGCCACGCTGGGCACGCGCCCACACCAGCCCGCTCAGGCGGTCGAGCACATGGTTGGTGTCCTGCAGCGTATAGCGGTCGTTGTTATCGACGCTGCAGCACGTCGGCGAGTCGTACACCTCGAACTCGTAGAGCGAGTAGCCGTAGGCGCTGGATCGCTTGACGCCCTGCATGCGTACGTAGCGCGCCGACACGCGGGCAAAGGTGTTGTCTTCGGTGCCGCCGAGGCTGGTATCGACGACCAGGGCGTCCTTGAAGCCGGTGTCCTTGTCGTTCGAGTACTGCACGCGATACTGCGATGCGTGGGCCGCTTCCCACTTGAGGACCACGCGGTTGAAGGAGCGCACGGCCCCGAGGTCCACCGTGAGCCAGGCCGCGTCGTTGCCCTGCTCCGACGCCCAGCGGCTGGTCTCGTTACCGTCGACGGCGCCGGCGCTCGGCGTGCCCTGGGCATTCTCCACGCCGCTGGCATAGGTGACCTTCTCGCGGGCGAGGTTGGCACCCGGCGGCGCCAGTATCAGTACCGCCGCCTGGCTGGTCACCGCCGCGGCGTCGCCCGTGATGTTGCTGACGACGACGGTGTAGCGACCCACGTCGGCCTGGCCCACGGCGGCGAGGGTAAGCGTGGCGGCATCGTCACCCACCGGCGATCCGTCGTGCAGCCAGGTGTAATGGAACGGCGCGGTGCCCGCGACGGCCACGGTGAATTGGGCAGGCTGACCCGGGTTGGCACGCACGTTGCCCGGCTGCGCCGTGATCACCGGCGGACGCGCCGCGTTGACGGTCAACGTCGCCGGAGCGCTCGGCACGCTGCCCAGCGGATTGGTCACCACCACGGCGTAATCCACGTTGCCGTCGGCCGCGGTGAGTACCGGGGTGTCGTAGGTGGACGCAGTGGCCCCCGGGATGGCGGCGCTGCCCTTCATCCACTGGTAGGTGACCTTCGGCGAGCCCACTGCCGCCACACTGAAGTGCGCCTGCTGGCCCACGTCCACCGACTGGGCCGCCGGCTGCTGGGTGATGCTTACCTGCCGTGCCGGGAACACGCGCAGGGCGGCCGGCGTGGACTCGCTATCCCCTTGCGCGTTGTGGACGACGACGGTGTACGTCGTGGCGTCATCGGCCTGCGTGGTGGCCGGCGTGTCCAGGATCGCCGCGTTCGCGGACGGCATCACCTGGCCGTTCTTCTTCCACGTGAAGGTCAGCGGCGGCGCGCCGGTGGCGGTTACCGAGAAATGCCCGGCAAAGCCCGCGGTCACCTGGTCCTCGACGGGGTTGGCGATGATCGACGGCGGTCCGGAGGCGCCCGACGACGGCTGCGGCACACCGACGATGTCGAACGAGGCGGAACCCGCCGCCAGGCCTGCCGCGCTCGCGGTGACCGTGACGGTGCCGGTAGCGAACCGCGTGCGCAACGCGATTTTCTGCAAGCCACCCTCGAACTTCAGCTCGTGATCGCCGGGCGCGTGGTAGCCGTGCACCGGCTCCTGGCTGCCGTCGGCGTTGGTGGTGTGGCCGCCGGCCCAGTCCACCAGCTGCTGCGTGCCGCCCTGGTAGGACACCAGCGACGCCCCGCTGGTGACGTCGAACGTGACATTGACGTCGGCACCTTCCGGCACCACCACCCCATCCTTGTCGACCACGCGCGCCTCGATAAAAGCGGCATCCGACCCATTGGCCGTGATGGCGAACGCGGTGCCGTCGGGGCGCACCACCGCCGGTACGACGCGCAGCGCGATGTGGTCCGCCTTGCCGGCGGTGGTCAGACTGTCCTGCACCGGCGCGCCCTGGGCGTCGGCCACCGTGTTGCCCAGCGCATCGATGCACTGCGCGGTGGCCGTGCCGGACTGCCACGGGAGGTTCCAGTGCACCTGGCCGGGCAGTTTCGTGGTGCCCTGTGCCTGCGCCGTGCCGATGATGTGGCCGGTCTGCGGATCGGTGCCGGTGTTCTCGACGTTGTAGCTCTGCTCGTCGATGCTGTCCCAGGTGTTGGGCTTCTGGTCCGCGCCCTGCGGCACGCCGTTGACCAGCAGCCGCACCGCGGGGCAGTTCGAAAACGCATTGACCTGCACATCGCCCGAGCGGTTCCAGTGATGGGCGAGCTTGACCACCGGCCTGATCGCGTACGGCACCCATACGGACTGGTAGATGTAGTAAAGCAGGCGCGGGTAGCGGTTCTGGTCGACCATCGAGCTGCCGATGGAGCGCACGTTGTGTACGAACGCCTTTCGGCCGTTCGCGTCGAGGGTGAAGTGCGTGGCGTCTTCCGTGCCTTCGGAAAACTCGATCGTCTCCCCCGGCGTATCGGCGAAGTACCACTGCGCCATGCCGAACGTACCGGCCTTGCGGGCCTGCGAATACGGGACGAGGTAGTTCAGCGCAAAGGCCAGTTCGTAGTCGAACGCATGGCGCCGCGAGCCATAGCCCCAGTACTCGGCTCCCCACGCGGGCTTGTTCGGGAACTGGGTCGCGTGCAGGTAGGTTTCGCAACCGGCCTTCGAGCAACTCAGGATGTCGCCGTTGTTGGCATCGGGCGAGCGGTCGGCCGCAGCACGCGGGGCGATGGCGTCCCACGTGCGCGCCAGCGTGCGCAGCTCCTGGGCGAACGGCGTGTACATCTTGCCGTTGTTCGACTCCCAGGCCAGGATGGACGGATGGCTGCGATCGCGAATGACGATGTCGCGGTGGAGCTCGCGTTTCAGCGTCCACATGTTCGTGCACGGGGTGTTGCCGGCCGCGCAGGGGTCGGAAAAACCGTTCTCGCCATCGCCACTGGGCTGCACGATGAACACGCCGAGCGCATCGGCCGCCTCGACGAACTCGGGGCTGGACGGCGAATGGCCCGGACGCCACAGGTTGCCGCCGGCCGCCGCCAGCTGCTGGAGGTCACGCCATTGCTGCTCCTCGGGCACGGACGATCCCAGGGCCGGATAGTCGTAGCGGCCCGACGCGCCCCAGGTGTATTGCTTCTTGCCGTTGACGTACGGGAAATCCTTGTCCCAGGTGATGATGCGGATACCCAATGAGCTTTGCTTCGAATCCACCACGGCGCCGTCGATGCTCACCGTATGCACCACCTTGTAGAGGTACGGCCGGCCATCGGGCGAGTTGTTCGGGAACCACAGCGTCGGGTTGGCGATCATCAACGTCTCGTCGAACACCGGCGTGGCATCGCCCGGCACCACGTGCGCGGCCAGCGTCTTGTCCTGCTGCTCGCTGACGATCACATTGCCGTTCGCGTCCACGATCTGCGTCGTGAGCGTCACCGTGGCCGGCGTGTCGCGATCGTTGACCACATTGGTCTGCACGCGTATCAAGGCGGTTTTGTGGTCGGCACTGAGCGACTGCGTGCCGACGTACGTGCCCCACGTGTTCTGTCCTGCGTACACGTTCTCCGGGATATGCACGAGGTTGGTGACATGCAGCCGGACCGGCCGGAACAGGCCCGCTTCCGACTGGCCGAAGCGGAACGCCCCGGAAAAGCCGGGGTCCTGGAAGAACCCGCCGCCACCGCGACTCACCTTCACCGCGATAACGTCGGTGCCGTCGTACCGGAGCAACCCCGTCAGGTCGACGATGTGCGGCACGAAGCCGACGACGTGCGTCGCGTTGGCGTCGATCTGCCCCGTCTGGTTGAGCACGCCGGTGCCCGGGACGAACTGCCCGTTGACGTACACACGGTCGCCCGTGTGGGCGCCCTCGAACTCGACCATGACCTTGCGGCCGCGGTAAGACGCACTGTCCTTCAACGTGGTGCGGTACCAGCTGGTCTCACCGTCCAGGCTGCCCTGGCCGCCGCCGGACTCCTGGTTGATGAACGTGGTGAAGTCGTTGGCGGCATGGGGAATGCCCACCGTCTCCCACGCCGTATCGTCGAAGGTGGGTGCGGCACCGGCATCGCCCCCCGGGACCGCGGCATGGCCGCTCTGGTTCGCGTATTGCTTGATGTATTTCCAAGGCTGCGCGCCGAGGTCCAGGTCGAGCCGGTCGGAGGGCACGACCGTGGTCGCGTTGGCCGTCGTTGCCAGGCAGAGCGCGGCGACGAGCGCGGCCAGCCGTCGATGCCGCGCACGCGTGCGCGCCGCTACGGAGTGAGTCGTCATGCCTGGGATCCCCTGTGGTCGACCCCAGGCGGATCATGGCGACGGCCGTGACCTTGCGCGTGTTGTCTGACAAATATGATGGCACCAATGAAACGGGGTGCTCAATACGGCACAGGGGTCCCCACAGCGCTTATTTCGACCGACGTTCTTCATCCGCGAACTGCGTCACACATGGGTCGCCGCGGCGACCATGTCAGGCTTCGTCGAACGGCCGTCTTCCGAGCGATTCGACGACGTGATCGACAAAGCAGGTGATGCGCGCGGAAAGGGAGGTGTTCCGGTAGTAGACGGCGTTGACCGGTTGCCGCACATCCAGCGACGCGCGACCGAACAAGGGCACGAGCCGGCCTGCCCCACGATCGTCGCGGGTCATGAAGTCCGACAGGCAGACGATGCCTACACCGGCGAGCGCGAGCTGGCGCAGGGTCTCGCCGCTGGACGAGGCGACGGTCGGCGTGATGTGCACGACGGCACCGCCCGTGTCACGAAGCGGCCAGTCGTTGAGCGACTCGGGTTGGTTGAAGCCCAGCAGCACGTGCCCGTCGAGCTGGGCCGGCCGGGTCGGCACGCCATGGCGTGCCAGGTAGGCCGGACTGGCCAGCACGCGAAGACGACTGTGGCCGATGGGTCGGGCGTGCAGGCTCGAGTCCTTGAGCGGGCCGATGCGGAAGGCGACGTCGGTGCGCTTTTCCAGCAGGTCGGTGATGCCCTCGTTGGAATGCAGCTCCAGTTCGACATCCGGGTAGCGCTCGCGAAAGGCCGGTACCAGGGGCACGATGACGTGGAGCATGAACGGCGTCGCGGCATCCACGCGCAGACGTCCGGACGGCCGCAGGCGACGTGCCGACATCTGCTCCTCGGCCATGTCCACCGAGGCGAGGATCGCGCGTGCGCTCTGCAGGAACGCCGCCCCTTCCTCGGTCAGCTCCAGGCGCCTGGTGGTGCGCCGGAGCAAGGTGGTCTCGAGCTTGGCCTCCAGGCGCGCCAGCGTGCGGCTGGTCGCCGAGACGACCTGCCCCAGCCGTTCCGCGGCGGCCGTCATCGAACCGGCATCGACCACGGCCACGAAGACGGCGAGTTCGTCGAGGGTCGTCTTCATTTTTCACCTTGCAGGAAAAGTCATTCCCTTATAACCCGCTTATTCCGCAAGGGTAAACGGCCCACACTCGCCTCCTTTCCGCCTGACGAGGAGCACGCCGTGGCGACCGTTTCCCCTGCCGATCCGCTTTTTGCACCCCATGTGCTGGGCGATCTGTCCCTGCCCAACCGCATCGTCATGCCGCCGATGACCCGCTCGCGTGCGAGCCAGCCCGGCGACGTACCCGGCCCGCTCATGGCCGAGTACTACGCCCAGCGTGCCAGCGCGGGGCTGATCGTCAGCGAGGGCACCTGGGTCTCGCCGCTGGGCAAGGGCTACGCATGGACGCCGGGTATCCACACCCCCGCCCAGATGGACGGCTGGCGTCGCGTGACCGATGCGGTGCACGACGCCGGCGGGCGCATCTTCGCGCAGCTGTGGCATGTCGGGCGGCTGAGTCACACCCGGCTCCTCGACGGGCACGCCCCGGTGTCGTCGACCGGCCGCGCAGCCGACGGCGTGAACGTGTTCGTCGCCGCCGACGACGGCACGCCGGGCTTCGTGCAGGCCTCGGTACCGCGGGCGCTGGCGACGGACGAGATCGCCGGCGTCGTCGACGCGTTTCGCGTTGCCGCCCGCCATGCCGTGGAAGCCGGTTTCGACGGGGTGGAACTGCATGCGGCCAACGGCTACCTCGTCAACCAGTTCATCGACTCGGGCGCGAACGACCGGACCGACCGCTACGGCGGCTCGCTGGATAATCGCCTGCGCTTCCTGCGCGAAGTGACCGAAGCAATGATCGAAGGCGTGGGCCACGCAGGCCGCGTCGGCGTGCGCCTGGCGCCGCTGACCACGTTGAACGGCTGCGTCGACGAGGATCCGCAAACGACCTACCTGGCGGCGGCACACGTGCTCGATGCGCTCGGCGTGGCGTACATCCACATTGCGGAGGCGGACTGGGACGACGCCCCCGTCATGCCGATGGCTTTCAAACAGAAGCTGCGCGAGACGTTCTCCGGCACATTGATCTACGCGGGCATGTACACGCCCGAACGGGCCCGTGTTGCGCTCGCCGAAGGCTGGGCCGACCTCATCGCGTTCGGCCGGCCGTTCGTCGCCAATCCCGACCTGCCGGCACGCCTCCGTATCGGTGCGCCGCTGGCCAGCCATGACCGGGCGACCCTGTTCGGCGGCGGCGCGCACGGGCTGACCGATTACCCGGCCATGGGTTCAACCGGCTGAGCCTGGGAAGAGGGCGATGAACGCCGCGACGCCAACCCGCCGCCTTGGTCCTCGTGGCGTTCGCGTGGTCCAATGCGGCGACGTCAGCGTGCTCCGCCATCACGACCAAGGACCTTCCATGCGCAAGCTCACCCTGCTCCTCGGCCTGGCCCTCGCCGCACCGGCCGCCTTCGCAACAGAGGACGTCTCCGTCGGCCCGCAGTACGACACCACCCATGTCTATGTGGCCCCGGCGGATGTCGATGCGTTCGTGCAAAGCTTCGCGACCACCTTCGGCGGCAAGTCGACCCGGCAAGGCATCGCCACCGTGACCCCGACGCCGTCGAGCACCTCGACCCAGCTGGTGCAGACACCGGTCGGCTCGATTTCCGTGTTCGGCTTCCGCACGCCGGTGCCCTACCCGTTCGGGCAGGAACGCACGGGCTATCTGGTTACCGATGTCGACAAGGCGGTGGTGGCGGCCAATGCACACGGCGCGGCCACCCTTGTCGCACCCTTCGACGATCCGATCGGACGGGACGCGGTGGTTACCTGGCCCGGTGGCGTCAACATGCAGCTGTACTGGCACACGACCAAACCGAACTACCCGGCGCTGGAGCATGTTCCGGAGAATCGTATCTACCTGCCACCGCAGAGTGCGGACGCCTTCATCAAGGCGTTCGTGGCGTTCGCGCACGGCAAGGTCGACGCCGACGAGACGGCACCGGGGACCGAGGTCGGGCAGAAGGACGGCACGTACCGTCGCGTGCGGTTGTCGTCGCGGTTTGGCAAAGCGGCCGTGCTGGTCACCCACGGGCAGATCGCCTGGCCGTATGGGACGGAGATGACGGGGTATGAGGTCGGCGACCTGGATGCCACGCTGCAGCGGGCGCGGGTCTCAGGGGCCAAGGTGGTGGTGGATGCGCACGCGGAAGGCAAGCGCCGGGCGGCGATGATCCAGTTTCCCGGTGGGTATGTGGCTGAGGTGCATACCGCGGGACAGTGAGCCGCTGGATAAAGCGAGCGGCCTGGTCCAGACGACCGGCTTACTTGCCGGCGCGCTTCTGTAGATTTGCCAGCAACGCCTTGTCGAGGCTGGCCGCCACGCCGACGCTGCGGCCGGCCAGATTGGCGACCGACGTGAAGGCGTCGTCACACTTCGGCGTGCATCCGCGCTTCCGTTCCCTGCGTATCACTAACGACCCAATGACGGGCCCACGGAGTATCTGCCATGAAGACGAATCGCATGAAGACCGCATCGATCGCTGCACTGACCCTGGCCCTCGGCCTGGCTATCTCGGCCCCGGGCTTCGCTCAGAACGCCATGAGCAAGGATCAGACCGTGATGGTCGGCGGCGCGGCGATGTATCCGAGCAAGAATATCGTGCAGAACGCGGTGAACTCCAAGGACCACACCACGCTGGTAGCTGCGGTCAAGGCCGCCGGCCTGGTCGATACGCTGTCCGGCCCGGGCCCGTTCACGGTATTCGCGCCGACCAACGAAGCGTTCGACGCCCTGCCGAAGGGCACGGTAGACACCCTGGTCAAGCCGGAAAACAAGGCCACCCTGACCAAGATCCTTACCTACCATGTCGTCTCCGGGCGCTACACCGCCAAGGACCTGATGGCGCTGGTGTCGAAGGGCGGCGGGAAGGCCTCGCTCACGTCCGTGGAGGGTGAGCCGCTGACGGTGATGCAGGCGGGTAACGCGCTTACGGTGACCGATGCGAAGGGCGGTGTGGCCCATGTCACCATCGGCGATGTGCTGCAGTCCAACGGCGTGATCCACGTGGTGGATAAGGTGCTGATGCCGTAACGGCACCGCATCACACATCTGCTGACAGTTCACCGGGGCGGCGACGAGCCGCCCCTTTCCTGTTCGGCGGCGGAAGCCGCGACGCGTGGCGCAAGATCACGCTACGTAGCCACATCAGTCCTTCGTCACCCTCACGATCGGGGCGATGCAGGATCACTTCCCGAAAAGCAGGTATCCGGAACGGCACCTCCGCGATGCTCAACGGCCAGAGTTCGGCCATCTTGCGTGCCAGATGGCGGTGCATCACCGCGACCCGCTGCGATCCGGCAATAAAGCTGCAAACGCCGGTGAACCGCGGTACGAACAGGACGATCCGGCGTGTTGCAGCGAGCGATGCGAGGGCGGCATCGGGGAACGACACGTAGCGGGAGCGCCCGAAAGCCACCGCGATATGATCCAGTTCCAGGAACGACTCCTGCGTCATCCGCGTTTGCATGGCGGGGTTGTCCTTCCATCCCACCACGACGAAGTCGTCAGAGAACAGCCGTGCCGCCGTCTGTCCGGGCGCGGGAAACACGTCCGGCGCGATGACAAGATCGGCCAGCGACGGTTCGGTGGACACGCCGTCCGCGCGTGCCGTGACATGAAGCGTCACGCCAGGGGCGCGGGACATCACGTCGTCGAAAACATCGGCCAACAAGACCTCGCTCACATAATCCGATGCCTCGATGGTGAATCGGCGCATGCACGTGGCCGGATCGAACACGGGTGGCGATACCACCGTCGATTCGATCTGGGCAAGGATGTGCCTGACGGGCTCGACCAGTTGCTCCCCGCGCAGCGTCGGGCGCATCCGTCTGCCTTCAACCACCAGCAGCTCATCGTTGAAATAGTCCCTGAGCCTGTTCAGGGCCGCGCTGGTGGCGGGTTGGCTTCGATGCAGGCGTGCGGCCGCTCCCGAGACACTATGCTCCGTCAACAGCGCATCCAGCGCGACCAGCAGGTTCAGGTCGAGTCCGTCGTAACGCATGGGGGCAACCTCTTGAAAGTCGGCGCCGCCGCTATCGCTGGCGCGCCGTGGATAGTTGATATCCAAACAACGAATTTCTCAATTTAGCGCATGTCTGCGACGATTCCTTGCGGATCGATGGAGAACAGGGGCTCCTCGATGCGATGCAAGCCATGCCAGCCCAAGCCAGACCCATCCAACGAGAATCCCCATGCGTTTAATCCCCTCCTCTGTGGCACGCGCCCACTCGTGCCGCCTGCCGCTCAGCGCGCTCGCCCTCGCCGTGCTCCTGACCTGCACGAGCGCTTCCGCCCAGGATGCCGCCCTCCTCCAGGGCCGGATGGCGTTCAAGACCCAAGCATCGTCAATGCATCCGTTCGCCAAGGCCACCAGGCAGGCGAAGGTGCCGCAAGACCCCTGGCAGGCACCGGAAGGCACGTCCATCTACCGCATGACGGACGCGGAAGAGCAGCAGGCCAACCAGCTCGCCCGCAGCATGGTGGCAAACCTCAGCTTTGCCCAGAAAGTGGCCTACCTCGGCAGCGACCATTTCGGCGCCCAACCCCAATTCAACCTCCCGGCCCTTACGACGGCGGAAGGTACCGACGCCGTCGCCGCGACAGCGACACCCTCCATCGTGTACCCGTCGGCCGCCTCGCTCGCCGCGACCTGGGATCCCGCCATGGCGGCCGAACGCGGACGGCAGCTCGCGCTCGACGCGAAGATGGGCGGCGTCCAGCTGGTCAACGGCCCGGGGCTCAATATGTATCGCACGCCCTACGGTGGGCGCGAGGCCGAATACCTCAGCGGCGAAGACCCGATCCTGGGCGCGGTGCTGGGCACGTCCTACGTACAAGGCCAGCAATCGGCGGGCGTCATGGCGGAACTGAAACACATCGTCGCCAACGACCAGGAATCCAACCGCACCAATATCAACGAGACGATCGACGAGCGTACGTTGCACGAGATGTACCTGTTGCCGTTCGAAGCCGTGGTCAAGCTTGCGCGACCCAGCGCCATCATGTGCGGCTTCACGTCGGTCAACGGCATCTACAGCTGCGAAAACGGCGTCATCGATCACGACCTCATCGTCGGTAAATGGGGTTTCGACGGCTTCCTGCAGTCCGACTGGGGCGCCATCCACGACGTGGGCAAGGCCATGAAGGCGGGCATCGCCATCGACTCGTCAGGCGGCGCCGCCTACACGGAGAGCGCCATCCGTGCGGCGATCGACGCCGGCACCCTTACCGAAGCGGACCTCGACCAGCGAGTGACCGAGGTCATCCGCCAGCTGCTCTATTACAAGATGGGCCCGAACGTCGGCTCTCCCGCCACACGCACCGTGGCACCCCGCCCGGAGGGCGAAGCGCTTGCCACGCAGGCGGCGGCAGACGGCATGGTGCTCCTGAAGAACAGGCAGGGGAACTTGCCCCTTGGCACCACCGTTCGATCCGTCGCCGTGCTCGGCAGCTTTGTCGATGGCCCTCCGGCCCGCCCCGTCGGCAGCGGCTGGGCGCCGTATGCGCATTACGTTTCCGAGTTGGCCGGTCTCAAGGCGGCGCTTCCCGCGGGCACGAAGATCGATTACATCACGACGAACTCCCTCGATCCGGCGACCGCCGCACTGGACGAGCCGTGGCAGAGTTATTACTTCGCCACGCCCAACTGGCAGGGCAGCCCCGAAGTCATGCGCACGGATAGCCATATCGACTTCGACTGGGCGGCAAGCGACGAACCGGCGTGTGCCACGGGCACCGGCAGCTGCGGCTCGGCGGTATGGACAAACCACCTGACACCGACGGTCACCAGCGACTACGTGTTCAAGGTCCATGGCAATGGCCAGATGCAGGTGGTGATCGACGGCAAGCTGGTGGTGCGCACCAGCAGCACGCTGGCCACGGGCTCGGGCGCCATCGGCTTCCCGGTGCCCGCCTCGGCCAAGGTGCGACTGGAAGCCGGCCATCGCTACGACATTACCGTCACATACACCAATGAGCCGACCTGGGTCTCGTTCCTGGGCGGCATCAAGGGCGCGCACTTCTCGTTTGCGTCGTTGACCCCCGATGCTTCGCTGAAGGATTACGACGCCGTCATCGTGTCGGCAGGTCTAGGCAGCGAGTATGAGGGCGAAGGTATCGATCATGAATTCGCGCTGCCGGACTTCCAGAGCGATCTCATCGCCAACGTCGCCGACGTGAACGCGAAAACCACCGCGGTCATCTATTCCAGCTCCGCCGTGGACCTCCGGCCGTTCAAGTCGAAGGTGGCCTCCCTGCTCTTTGCGTGGTATCCGGGCCAGAACGGCGGCACGGCGCTCGCCGATATCCTGCTGGGCACCATCAATCCGTCCGGCAAGCTGCCCTTGACGATCGACAAGGGCGTGGCCGACAACATCGCCGCCGAGAACTTTCCCATGCCCATCAACCACCACGAGGTGGCGGGCACCTATGAACTCGGGTATGACGAAGGCCCCTACTTCGGCTACCGCGGCTACGACCGGATCGGTGTCGAACCGTCGTATCCGTTCGGCTTCGGCCTGTCGTATACCACCTTCAAGTACGGCAACCTGAGCGTTTCCGACGGTTACGTCGACGGGCAGCCTTCCGTCGATGTGGCCTTCGATGTAACGAACACCGGCAAGGTGGACGGCGCCGAGGCTGCGCAAGTGTACGTAGGCGCCACGAATCCTTCCGTGGATCGGCCGGTGCGCGAACTGAAGGGTTTCGACAAGAAGGTGATCAAGGCGGGTGCCACGCAGCATTACGTGGTTCATCTTCCGCAGCGTGCCTTTGCGTATTACGTGAGCCGGAATGCGCGGTGGAGGGTGGATGCGGGGCGTTACGACATCACCGTCGGGGCTTCGTCGGCTGACCTGACGTTGCACGCGAGTTACAACTTCCCGAAACCGGTAGTGCTTACGGAACGGGATAGCTTGCCTATCTTTGATCCGGGGTTTGCGAACTAAGACGCCCCCTCGATAGGGACTGCTTGGAGCAACGCCCGCACATGCGGGCGTTGTCTTTTCATCGGGAGGCAGATGCCTTCACTCCATTGATCACTCGTCTCCGGCCTGTCGAAAAAGCAAGGTCTCAAACAATTGCAGCCATGCGGACATGCCGACATGGGCTGCATCGCACCAGTCACGAATCTGCAAGGCATCCAATCGGATCGCACCGGTTTCGACCGCCGATATGAAGGATTGATTGCGCCCGAGCAGGCTACCGAATTCGTGCTGTGACAGGCCGGTTGCCAGGCGAATTTGCCGAAAACTCGCACTCAGTGCCTTGTTTTCCGGACGGTATAGCGATTTCTGTGCCCTCCGGGCGCGGGGCAGCGTTGTTTGTAGGTGCTTCACGCCCATCAGGCTGTTCTTCCGCCTGTCAGCTCTTACGATTGGCGCACTGCAGCGATTGGCCACAGCATTGCAAGATACGGATAAGTTCGTCAGCCTCCGCTCGGGTCATGCCGACGGCCTCGACCGTCACCCGAATCGGCCGTGAGGCAGGCAGAACCGTCGCGACCATTCGCCCGCGAGCGGCGAGCGTTGCGCTCACCATGGTCCCGACACCTAGACGCTCGACTTCCTGCGTCTCTACCAGTGCGAAGGCGTGTGCATACCGGAGGACAGCGACCCCAAGGTTCCGGTCACTCCAGCTCACTTCCAGCACGGTAGGGTTTGGCCTGGCAAGAATTCGATACGGCTCCATGCACTCGTCCCCCTCGTTTCTTCCATGGCCGTTTCGCAACGATTCTTTACTCGCCCCTCGGCGATATTCAATCTTTCAATTTTTGGCGGTACAGACGCCAGGGAACGTGGGCGCCGTGGGTCGGTCGCACCACGGGCAGGGGATGGGCTCGACGGAACCTGATCAGGTTATCGAGTCTTTCCATACATACTTTCAAGGTGAGGCCGGGACGTGGCCTTGCCGATAGAACCGATTTGACTATTCGTCCCTTGCCATCCATGGAGCCAGGACATGGTCACCGTCCAGCCATCCACGAGGACGATTGGCAGCCCACTCAATTTCGCGAGCCTGGGCGTCCGATAGACTACCCCCAGCCAATGCGTTGATGACGGCTTCTCGCGGCAGGCTCAAGAATCCTGGCTTTTGGAAAAGCAGCTGAAGATCTCTATCGCCCAGCTCATTGAGAATGGACATGAAGTTACGAAGGCGGTTGGTTTGAATCCGATCTTGCCACTCGTCAAGATCACGCGCCGGGGTGTGGGCCTCACTACCCTTTGCGTCATGGCCCCGTTGAAGGCCTCCGGTTTGAAGCCCACCCGACATGAATCGCAAGAAATCAGGCCAATTGCCCGTACCGTGATGTGCCTTCGCTTGTTGAACGATCGTTCTGCCGAGCTGCGTAGGTATCCATACACCATAGCCATAGCCGGCAACCAGCCCCTTTCTCGATAAGCTTTCGAAGACCTTATCAGCGACGCCGATATCCGACGACTCGCCGAACCCACACAGCGAAGCCAGCACATGCGCTTCTTGTCCAGGTAACGATTCGAAGTCGAGCGGATACATACGTGATCGCTTCATGGAAAGGTGCCCACGTGGAAGCGTCTCGACGGACTGTTCTTGAATGCGCAGTCCAAAGCATCCTTTCAGCTGCTTCTACGTGGCCGGAGCATAGCCAAACTACCGCCGTGCTACCTCACGCAAGGCGTGAGGTAGCGAAATATTGCGAAATCACGCGTTGACGCTTGTGCACGGCCAGCAACGTTTGCAAGAACACGATCCATCTGAGTCACGCGTCGCACAATGCGTGAAACGCGGTTGTACACGTCATGGCGACCGTGTAGCTTCACGCCGAACCCTATTTTTAAGCGTGCAACACGCCAACGGAGATGAATATGACGCTACCCAAACTGGCGGGTACGCTAGCGGCCATAGCCGCTGCCATGCTTTCCATCGCACCCGTCCGGGCCCAGAACGTCACCATCGAACCGAGCCAGACCTACCAGACCATCGACGGGTTCGGCGGCATGAACGGGGCGGGATGGATATCGGATCTCAGTCCGGCGCAGGTCGACCTGGCTTACGGCAGCGGTGCTGGCCAGATTGGGCTGTCGATCATGCGCATGCGTATCGCCCCATCCAACGCTGACTGGAACCAGCAGGTGCCGTCCGCCGTGCGCGCTCACGCGCTTGGCGCGAAGCTTCTGGCGACGCCCTGGTCCCCACCGGCTTATATGAAGTCGAACAACAGTCTCGGGAACGGGGGCAAGCTGCTGAAGCAGTACTACGCGGCTTATACCAAGCACTTGTTGGATTTTTCGAACTACATGTCCACCCAGGGAGCACCGCTTTACGCCATCTCCCTGCAGAACGAGCCGGACTGGCATCCCGATTATGAATCAGCCGACTGGAACGGCGATGACTTCGTCAACTTCCTCAATGATCAGGGTTCCAACTTCAGCAAACTGAAGCTGGTGGCTGGTGAATCGTTGGGTTTCAACACCACGATCACCGACCCGCTGCTCAACAGCGCGACGGCGGGTCGCTATGTTTCCATCATTGGCGGGCATTTGTATGGCACGCATCCGAAGGAGTATCCGCTTGCGCGAAGCAAGGGAAAACAGCTCTGGATGACCGAGCATTACGTCGATAATATCGACGGTAACGCCTGGCCGGACGCGCTGGATGTGGCCACCGAGTTACACGAAAGCATGCTGTCCAATTACAGCGGTTATATCTGGTGGTACATACGGCGAAGCTACGGTTTGATCGGTGAGAATGGCATGGTCAGCAAGCGCGGCTATGTGATGGCCCAGTACGCTCGCTTCGTTCGTCCCGGTGCCGTACGCATTGGTGCTACCGCTCAACCCTATGCCGACATCGTTACCAGCGCTTACAAGTCGGCGGATGGGAAGATCGTGTTGATCGCGGTAAACACGGGAACGCATCAGCGCCAGTTGAAGGTCGACGTTAAAGACGACAGGAGTGGTGATTTCGTCAAGTATTCGACGTCGTCGAGCGTCAACGTGGGGTATGGTGGCAAGTACGTTCTGAGTGGCGGGCAGGCTTCGTTTTATGTCGAACCGCAGAGTGTTACGACGTTTGTACAGAACTGAGAAGCCGAAAGGCCACCCAGACATGTCAAGCGAAGAAACCTTGGGGGCGGCGCTCCATGCACTTGCCCTTGGTCGCCGCACCGAAGCTTCCACATTGCTCAAAGACGCGCACGGGCTGCACATGGCCCGTGCCCTGCTGGCTCTCCTGGATTCCGATACGCCGCAAGGCGCGTACGACCACGCCGAGGCATTTGAGGCATTTATTCGAAGCGGCGGCAATGTTGCGCTGTACAAAACTGTGAGTTGCTTCCTCGCCCGGGCCTACGATCACCACGGCCCCGTCTCGCTCCTGGATATCGGGGTCGGCGACGGGTTGGCACTCACCCCTGCCCTCGCACAGGCACGCAACACGCCGAAAATCGTTGATGTCGTAGAACCCAATGCCGAGCTACTTCGCAGTCTTTCCAAACGCGTTGAGCTGCACGGGACGCATGCGGTGAACTTTGAAGCATTCGCGGAAGACCTGTCAGACGATGACCGGTGGGACATGGCGCAGTCCACGTTTGCCCTGCAGTCGGTTTCACCGGACGTCCGCAAAGACGCGCTGCGGCGTCTGGCGACCCACGTCGACGTGTTGGTGGTTGTCGAGTTCGACCTTCCCGTGCATGAGGCACGGAGTGAAGAACTCTACCGATCACTGGCGCACCGCTACGAACAGGCCGCCCAGGAATGCGGAGACGACGCCGCCCTTGTAGCCGCCGGTTTTCTCGGGCCGATGCTCTTGGGGCAGCTCAGTGCCACTACACCATCGAACTGGGAGCAAACAGCAGGCGCCTGGGTAGACGAGCTGACATCGTGTGGCTTTACGGACATTGTCGTCGAGCATATCCATGACTACAGCTGGGCGCCGGCGGTGGGCATCACGGCGCGGTCCGGCCACGCTTAGGCCTCTCTCCCTTCGACGGCCGACGCTACGACACCGGCCAACGCGACGTTCGTCAGCAAGTGATCGATCGATAAACGTCAGTGTCCCGAGGAACTGGAGAAAACCAACGCGGCTTGTTGCCACGAAGACGGAAGCAGCCCGGTTCACAGCAAGGGTATCCGGCCAATGATACCGTCTGCAGCATGCGAACCATCGAAGGATTTGGTCATGACTGCCCCGCTTTCCGAGCTATATACCGACTACCTCGCCTGCCTCAATACGCAGGATTGGGACAACCTAGCTCAATTCGTGGCCCCTGACGTCGTTCACAACGGCCGCCCCTTGGGATTGGCTGGCTATAGACGGATGCTGGAGGAGAATTTCAGGGACATTCCCGACCTGCAATTCGTGTCCGAATTGCGCGTCGCCGAGCCTCCCATGCTGGCAGCCCGACTGGCATTTGACTGCACGCCCATCGGCGACTTTCTTGGCCTACCCATCCATGGGAAGCGCGTTGCCTTCGCGGAGAACGTCATCTACGCCTTCGAGAACGGAAGGATCCGTGAGGTCTGGTCCGTCATTGACAAGGACGCCATTGAGGCTCAGCTACATGCGGATATAAGGAATCCAGGCCACTAAATAACAGGCGGTGCCGTCGTCCATCGGTACACCGGGCAGGGTGAGCCACACACCATCCTGCAACACGTAGTTCTGGCGTACCGCCACATCAATGGTTTATTCCACCGCTTCCTGAATGCGGCTGCCAGCGCGCTTGGCACCCCATGCGTCGCGGATGCGAGAAATGATCTCATCGGTGTGCACGGGTCCCTCGATGCCCACGACATCCACTGCGAGTTGCGTGCGGATGCCGGTCGGGGTCTCGTGGATTTCCTCGGTCCGGTGCGTTGGCCGTGCGGATTCGCTTCCACGTAACTGTCAAAAGCGAAGTCACCCTCTTCCGCCCTCGCCTCACGTTCGATGGCGGAGGCCGCGTCTGCCTGCTCCCTTGATAGGACCTCTTCGGCGACACGTTCGTCGAACGCGGCGCGTGCCGCATCGATCTGTCGGCAGACCCGACGTTCCGAAAACCTCTTGACCGCCCGGTGTGGACCGAGCCGGCCGCATGGCGGACGGATGTGTCCGCTGGCCTGGAGCACGACAGATCCGCAAGGCACTTTTCACGGGTTAAGGCCACGCCATGCGCATGCCCATGATGCCGCGGCCCCGCTTGACTACCCAACTTGCCCAATGTCCACGAATTGACACATCGGGCCGTCATAGTTCGCGCCGCGGCCCCTCGTCCGAGCGGCCGCCGCCCGTCCATCACTTGTTTCAGGCCGATCGCACCGGTCGTTTAGACATACCAAAGGCCTCACGCATGAAATTCATCCATCGAGGACACATCGGTCTCCTTTTGCTCGCCACGACCACGCCGACGCTCGCCATGGCTACCGAGCCGTTGAGCAGCGACGTCACACCGCAGGTGTCGCAGGAAGATCACGGCGATGCCGCCCCGCCGAAGCCGGCGAACGACCACGAAGGACCGAAGGCCAGCCAGTTGGACACCGTCCAGGTCACGGGCAAGGCCGTAGGTTTCACCAACACCCAGATCCCGAAGGATGTCCTGAAGTTCGAGCCACCGCTCAGCAGCGTCACCGACGCGGTCAACATGGCACCTGGCGTAAACATTACCCAGGGTGGCGTGTTCGACAGCGACGACTACTCCACGGGTATCACGTTGCGCGGTTTTACCCAGGACCAGTTGGGCTTCACCATCGACGGCCTGCCGAACGGATCCGCCGGCTATGGCGGTGGCTCGAAGCCGAACCGCTTCCTGGACAGCGAGAATTTGGGCGCGGCAAGCGTGTCGCAAGGCACGGCCGACATCGGCTCGCCGTCCCTGCAGGCGCTGGGAGGCACCCTGAGTTACGTGTCCAACGACCCCGCCAAGGTAGCCGGCGTACGGGTCGATGAGTCGATCGGTCAGTGGAACGCGAAGCGCACGTTCGCGCGCTATGACACGGGCGCTCTGTTCGGCGGCAGTACCTATGGCTATATCAGCTACTCCAGCACGCATAACGACCGCTGGATCGGCCATGGCCAGGCGGACAATGGGCATACCAGCCGCGACCACGTGGACGCCAAGCTGGTCACATACGCCACCGATCGCCTGACGATCACTTCGCGTGTGTCGTGGGACAACAGTTACGAAAACAACTACAACAGCGTCACCAAGGCGCAGTTTAACGACGATCCGAATTACGACTTCTTGACGACCCGCTGGACGGGAGACCCCAACACCGATCAGCAATACGTCAATGCATGGAACACCAAGCGCAAGAATGGGCTAGCTGGCATCAAGTTCGACTACCAGGTCAATGACGATGCAGATGTCAGCTTTTATCCGTACTACCATTTCCAGGAAGGCTACGGCGGTTGGATGCCTCCCTATCAGCTCTATGCGAGCGATGCGGACGGCGGGCTGGTAAATCGGTATCCCGCCGAGGGCGCCGACTTCGTGGACGCGTATTATCGTTGCCCGGAGGGCACCGCCTTGGCCCAACCCAAAGGTTGCGCCAATCCCTACGACGCCAGTTGCTATCCCGCCGGTTCAAACCCGATCAACAGCTTCCGTGCGAGCACCTACAAGAACAACCGATACGGGTTCCTGCTGAACGGCCATTGGGATATCGGCGGCAACCATCTGTATGCCGGCACCTGGCTGGAAGACCAGGACCGCCAGGCCGGACGCAAGTGGTACGCCGTGCTCGATACGGCGGCCTCGTGGCATTACGCGGGAAAGCCCTATTTCCTGCAGTTCGACGACAAACTGAAGACGGATACGCGCAAGCTCTTTCTTCAAGACAACCTGACACTGGGTCCGATCGACGTGTCCCTCGGCGTGAGCAAGTACCTCGTGAACATCTCCGGCGACGACCTCATCGCTGGCAACCGTTTTGCCGAGAAGGATTTCAATTCCGACATCCTGCCGTCGGCCGGCGCCGTCTGGCACATCGATCCGCATTCGCAGGTCTATGCCAGCTATACCAAGAACTACGCACCTCCCTCGGACAGCGTCGTACAGGCGGCCGACGACGGCACCGACATCCGCTCAGTGAAGCCGGAGACGTCGTCAAACATCGACCTCGGTTATCGCTACCAGACCGATAGGTTGCAGGCCAGCATCGCCCTCTACCACGTCCGCTTCGCCAATCAGATCAACGAGATCACGCCTGAGTCCGAGTACACCCGCATCAATTACACCGTGGGCACCGAGGGAACCTACATCAACGTCGGCGGCATCGAATCCAAGGGCATTGAAGGACTGCTCAACTGGAGCATCGTCCCCAAGGCGCTCGATCTTTACGTCTCGGCGACGCTCAACCATTCCACCTACCTGCAAAGTATCAACGGCACAGAAAAGGGCAACAAGGTCACGGGCCAGCCGGGACGCATGCTCGGCGTGGGCCTGACTTATCACAACGATAACTTTCACGCCGGAGTTTCCGCCAAGTACGTAGGTGATCGGTATGGCACCCTGGATAACAGCGAGAAGATGAATCCCTACACCGTCTTCGATGCAAACGTCGGCTACCACTGGGATCTTGCCGGAAAGCACGCCTTGGGTTCCTGGCTGAAATCGATGGACTTCAGCCTCGCCGTTACCAACTTCACCGACAAGCGTTACCTGGCAACGCTCGGCGACGACTCCACGCCCGGCTACTATTACATCGGCGCCCCTCGCACCGCCGTGCTGACGGTCTCGGCCCAATTCTGAAGCGAGGCTCAGTGCGCGCGCCACGCGTGCTTTCAGAAAAAAAGGAGGGGGCGACCAGCCGCCCCCTCCTCTGGATAAATGTAGTGCATGGTTTTCCTAGTGACGCAGTCCGTGCTGGCGGTCCGCCTGGCATTTGACTCCACGCCCGTCACCGGACGAAATCGATGCACTGATGCGTGATTTGAGCGGGTCGCACGCAAGCGTAGAGGCGGTTCGGTCAATGCGCCGCCTGCAGCTTGCCCACAGGCTGGGTACCGTCATGTGCCCAGCGTGCCGCTGTCGCCGCCATGAGCAGCGCCAGTATGCCGCCAACCACCATGGCGCTCGACACGCCCAGGTGATCGACGGCCACGCCGCCGATGAGCGCGCCGCTGGCCAGTGCAATCTGCACGGTCGAGACGAACACGGCGCCACCGCTTTCCATGGCATCCGGCGCCGCCTGGAAGATCCAGGTCTGTACCGACATCGGCATCATGCCGAAGGCCACGCCCCACACCGCGATCGACAGCGACGCACCAGGCAAGCCGTAACCCAGTAACGGCAGGCCCAGCATCGACACGCCCAGCAGAACGCCGGTGGTGATCAGGCCCGCCCGTACGCTGCGGGAAAGGATCTTGCCGCCGATGACGTTGCCCGCCAGGCCAGCCGCGCCATAGACCAGAAGCAGCGTGCTGATGGTCTTCGGGTTGAGCAGGGTCACCTGGGCAAGGAACGGCGTGATGTACGTGTAAGCGGCGAACTGGCCCGTGAAGACGAGCACCGTGATGTAGATGCCCAGCCGTGCTTTCGGCACGCGCAGTAGCTGAGGCAGGTGGTTGAAGGTCACGCTCTGCTTCGCCGGTAGCGAGGGCAGCAACCGCATTTGCGTCAGCAGCACCAGCACCGCAACCACACCGCCAGCCTCGAAGGCGCTACGCCACCCGAAGAGATCGCCAAGCAGCGCGCCCGCGGGAACGCCAGCCACCGTTCCGAGGGAGACACCCGCGAAGACGATCGAGAGTGCCCTCGCTTCCGATCCCGGCGCGAGTCGCGTGCTCAGCGCCGGTCCAAGTGCCCAGAATCCACCCACACCGATGCCGAGCAGCGCGCGGCCGGCGAGCACCCATGGGAACGAATGCGAAAGCGCGACGATCAGATTCGACACGAGCATCGTGGCGGTCAGACCCCATAGCACGTAGCGGCGGTCTGTCTTGCCGATGCCCACGGTCACCAGGACAGCCGCCAATGCCGCGACCAGGCCCGGCCCCGTGACCATCATGCCGGCCACGCCTTCCGTCACACCCAGTTCGGCGGCAATGGCCGGTAGCAGGCCGACAGGGAGGAATTCCGTCGTCACCAGCGCAAACGCGCCGATCGCGATCGAAATCACGCCTGGCCAGGGGGAGTGATGGACAGCGGAGGACGGCTGCGCCTCGCCCACCGGACGAGGCATATCGGTATGATTTTTCATGGGATTCTTAGGAAGTTGAATTTCTTACTGATCGGTAATAATCTAGACCTCAACCTCTTCTGTCAATCATTTTTTATCGATCGGTATGAAAGATCCCACTCGAAAAACGGGACGGCCGCGAACCTTCGATGCGGATACCGCCCTCGATAACGCCATGAAGGTGTTCTGGCAGAAGGGCTACGAAGGCAGCTCGCTACCCGAGTTGACCGAAGCCATGGGCATGAACCGGCCCAGCATGTACGCCGTGTTCGGCAACAAGGAAAACCTTTTCCGGCTCGCGCTCGAACGGTACGGCGTCATCCACGATCCCCTGCTCGACGCCGCGCTCGAGGAACCCACGGCGCGCGGCGTGGTGGAGCATCTGTTGCGCGGTAATGCGCATACCTTGACGGGAGAAGCCACGCCACGTGGCTGCATGGTGATCAATGGTGCACTCGCATGCAGCGATGATGCGCTACCGATTCGCCAGTCCCTGATCGATCGCCTCGCCGCTGCCGAGGTCCGTCTGCGCGCTCGCTTCGAGCGAGCCAGGGATGAAGGCGATCTGCCGCCGGATCTTTTGCCTGAGCAGGTGGCGAAGCTTGTCACGACCACGTCGAATGGCATAGCTGTACAGGCTGCGGCCGGCGCTAGCCGGGAGCAGTTGCTGGGGGTGGTCGATATGGTTTTGCGGAGCTTTTCGTCCGTCTCGCCGAGCAAGTGATCGTGCCGCGCAGGATCCTTACCGTTGAGGCATTCTCGATTGTTACCAGGATGACCTTGACGGAGGTGCCCAAGCGTCATTCCTTAACGTATAAAGAGGAGAACGAATAAACCCAATCCAGCGGCGATTCCGACCACCGATTCGACCAAGAACCACGTCCCATCAGGGTTCTTCGCTTTGCGAAGTTGCTGCATCATGGCGAACGCCGAAACATTCGGTCCAAAGGATTTCTGGTAACGGAAGTAGATGCGCCAACTGGCGATACCACATCCCGCCATGACGATCGTAAATACCAGATGCAACACATTCAGAGCATTCTTGAAACCTGAACTTGTACATGATCACCTATAAGCGATCCTGTATCTGGTGCGACCGCACGGCTGACCCGAGGCGGGCAAACACGTCCGTAAGCAACGCAAGCCGGGATCGCCATCGGCGATGTATCGCGCGCAGAGGCCACCGATTTCTTCCGAACCCGGCAGCGTGTCGTTTCTCACTTACTCGCGAGGTGTTCACGAGCCCACGCTTCGGCTGTGATCACCGGGATGGAATGCGTTGCGTTGAACGTTCCCGCCTTCGGCCAGGCCACCCCTCTTCCCTGAGCAAATACGGCTCGATATTTCTTGATGTGGTGAGTGGGATCCTTCGCCAGCTCATCCATCAGGTGGGGCAACGTCCAGACGTTTTGCGTGAAGGGACGGCCCAGCACACGCTCCAAGATACCCGCGACCTCCCCGTAAGTCAGGGTGTCACCCGACAGGTAAATAATCTCGTTCCGGAACCGGGGCTCAAAAAAAACAATTTCTGCCGTTAGCACGCCGATATCGTCGGGCGTAGTGAGGGTCACGCTGGTCTCAGGACTACCGAGGGCGTTGACCGTGTCATGCGCGAAGTCAACCACCCCAAACACGGGCTCGAACAAAAAGCTGGTGAACATGCCTGTCGAGATGATCACCCACTCGGTCTTGTCCTGGGAGCGGAGCAGCTCGCGCACATCGAGCTGAGCATCAAACAGGTCCTGCGGGCTGTCCCTACCAATGACTTCGAAGTCCACGCCAAACTGCCACGGAAAATAGCGCTTTATCCCAGATTTAAGGGCAGCCGTGGCGAGCTTCATGGGCGTCTCCGGGCCCGCGACCATGCCGGCGCAACCGACGACGGTGTCAAAGCGGGAGAAAACCGCCGCGAGCTGATCAACCGTGTCATTGACGAGGTCGGCGGCGACCATCTGGATGCCTAGCCCTCGGAGTTCGTCAATCTCCGACTTTTTCCCAGTGTCGCTGGTGTGGATGGTCGAAGCTCGCAGAAGGACGCTGACAGTGGACCCGGGCGCCCGCTTGGCGACCTCTGCGAGGTTGCGTAGCACCGGGAAGCCAAGCTCACCAGCGCCAAGGACTAGGATGGATTGGGGAGGCAGGGATTTGATGTCGCTCATCGGGATGATGGAGACCTGTGCTTGTTAAGATGCACAAATGCTTTCACGATTTGCGACGCCTCGTAAGAAGGCACACGCGTGATCCCAGGAGAGAAAGATGACCGATGAACAAACTCTCTACGACGCCGAGGCGGTGTGCCGGACCCTGGGGGACGACGAGGACGGCATCAGACGGGAGGTGCTCACCCACGCAGGCAGCCGCTGGGCATTAGGCATCCTCCACGCCCTGGGCGTGAACGGCAGGATGCGCCACGCGGCGATCAGGAGACAGATGACCGGAGTGACCCAGCGCATGCTGACCAAGACCTTGCGCGCCATGGAGCGCGATGGCTTGGTCCGCCGGCATGAGCATGGTGAGGTCCCGCCCCGTGTGGAATACGAGTTGACACCCCTGGGCATGGGGCTACTGGTCCGGATGTCGCCCATCTGGACCTGGGTGGTCGAAAACGCTGATGCCGTCCGTGAAGCCCGTGCGGCCTTTGACAGCCAGGATGGATCAATGCCGCCTTGGCAAATTCCTGGACGTTGACGCCCTGGCCGATGCACCCCGCTTTCAGTAGCCGTCCGACTTGATTCGAGATTAAGTAACTGTTCGGGTAAGTAGCGGGAGTCAACCCGTCGAGTGGTTCGGCTTGCCAAGCTCGATCAGGCACAGCTATACGCTGCGCTCGTGTGCCCATGCGTCCATGCCCTTGCTACAGAAATTCTTTCCGTTATCGCTGCGAATGATCTTCGGCAGGACCGAAGTGGCGGCCAGGCGGTCCATCGAGCACATCAGACTGAGCGAACGGGAACTGGCTGCGCGATATCAAAGCACGGGAAGGTCGCAACCTTACGCTGAGAGGTCGGCTGTTTCGACGACCACCTGCCACGGATCGTTACCGATTCAATCAGGCAAAATGAGCTTGCCCCGGTTTAATGGACACTCAAGTTATGGGATAGCAGCTTCGGTCGCCGCAGGCGATCGATAGCCGTTGGTCGAGTGTAAGCGCTGCCGGTTATAAAACACTTCGATGTATGCAAAAATCACGTGGCGTGCCTCCTCGATCGAGGCGTAGCGGCGTGGGGCTGCGATCTCGCACTTCAATGTGCTGAAGAAGCTCTCGGCCACCGCGTTGTCCCAACACTCGCCACGCCGGCTCATGCTCACCCGCATACCCAGTCGAGCGAGTTCGGCCTGATAGGCCGCGCTCGTGTACTGACTGCCCTGGTCGGAGTGATGGAGCACTCCCTGCGCCGAACCGCGCTGGCCTACGGCCATGCGCAAAGCCTGCAAGGGCAAGTCGGTATGCATCGTCGCAGCCGTTGCGTGGCCAATCACTCGCCGGGCGTACAGATCGATCACGACGGCCAGATACATTGGACCCTGTTGCGTGGCGAACTGGGTCATGTCCGTTACCCAGACCTGATCAGGGGCGGCCGTGGTGAAGCATCGATCAACATGGTTATCGGCCACCGCGGCCACCGTGGCGGCCCGTCGTGATGCCTGGCTTGTACGCCAGCTGCGCCCGACGAGACCGCCCTGACGCATCAAGCGGGCGGTCGCATGGCGCCCCAGGCTCAGCCCCTGCTCACGAGCCAGATGCCATAGCCGGGGACTGCCGTAAAGCCCTCGGCTGCGCTCATGCAACTGCTTCAGCTGCGCCAGGTGCTGGCGGTCACGAAGCACGCGGGGGCTCGGATGCTTTTGGCGATGCCGCCAGGCATAGAAGCTGTTGCGACCCACCTCGAGCAGCCGGCAGAGGACCACGATGGAGTACGACGCGCTCTCCGCTTCGATAAACCGGCATCTCAGCTCGATTCCTTGGCGAAAAACGCCGTCGTTTTTTTTAGGATGTCACGCTCCATCCGCAGGATCTCGTTCTCGCGTCGAAGCTGCTGTATCTCGGCCTGCTCGGCCGTCAGCGGAACGGCGGGGGTCGATCGCGAAGGCGCTCCAGAACCGGCTTGAGCCTTCTCGATCCAGCGCCTGAAGACACTCTCGACCAGATCCAGGTCACGGCATACCCGAGACACCGGCTGACCTCGCTCAAGGACCAGGGCAACCGCGCCGGCCTTGAAATCAGGTGTGAACTGACGACGAATTCTTTTTGACATGGGACACCTCTGAACGAACCTTACGGCTCACGATGGGTGTCCATCAAATCCGGGCAAGCTCACAAACACCGCAAGGGCGGTGAACTGACCCGATTCCTCGATGCGCAAACCGGAACCGAAATCAGGGCGGTAGCTATTGATGAGGTCACCAGCGCGAAGATCGGGACGCGACCAATGCGTATCGTGAGCCCGACCGAAGATGTGACCTAGTCGAAGCTTCCCTTAGTACGGTCGAATGCCGCTCGCTCGCGCTCAATCTTTCCTTTGTTCTCCAGCGCCCAATCGAGAATCGTGGCGATCGGTATGAGGAGCGTACGGCCCAGTTCTGTCAGTTCGTATTCCACGCGGGGCGGAATTGTCGGATACATCGTCCGCGTCAGCAGCCCGTCGCGCTCGAGCCCCCGCAGCGTCAAGGTCAGCATGCGTTGCGAAATGCCGCTGACCTGGCGTTTGATCTCGTTGAAACGCTGCGGCCCTCCATGCAACGCCGTCACGATGTAAAGACTCCACTTGTCTCCCACGCGGTTGAGGATTTCCCGCACAGACGGACAGGTGCTCCGGTCGAGCAGGTCGGGGACGTCGAGCAATGCGATGTGACTCGGTAACATGAATGTGCCTTCTTGTGCCGCCTTCAGATCGAGCCTAGAGTCTAGCTCAAGGAACAAAAGAGAACCTACTTTCTTTTGTGTCCTGTGGCTACGCGGTTCCCGCCGAGCAAGTTCGACATCTTTGGACTCTAGACCATGACTAACATCCTCTTGCTTCTGTCCAGCCAGAACAGGAAGGACTCCGTATCCACCCGTGTCGCCAGGAAGCTGGCCGAACACCTGCACACTCAACGTCCGGACGCGAGCGTCATCGAGCGTGACCTTGGGGCCCAGGCCATACCTCACATCGGTGCCGGGTATGTCAGTGGCCGCACCTTGCCCGCCGAGCAGCGCACGTCCGAGCAGCAGGCAGCCGTGGCATTGTCGGACGAACTGGTCCAGGAACTGGTCGCCGCAGAGACCTTGGTGATCGCGTCGCCGATGATCAACTTCGGCATCTCCTCGTCGCTCAAGGCCTGGTACGACCACGTGGCTCGTCCCGGCCTGACCTTCAGCTACGCCGCTACCGGCGCGGAAGGTCTGCTCAAGGGCAAGCGCGTGTTCGTAGTCGAAGCGCGTGGCGGAAAGTACTCCGAGGGACCTGCTCAGGCCGCGGACTTCCAGGAACCCTACCTCAAGCAGTTGCTGAGCTTCATCGGGCTGACCAATGTCACCGTTGTCCGCGTAGAAGGTGTCGCTTATGGTCCGGAAGTCACGCAGCAGGGCTATCGACGATGCCCTGGCAGAGGTCGCTGCGATCTAGTAGCGCATAGCGAATCAGAACTTTTAACGAAACCAACAAAGGATTATCTCGATGTCTTCAATCGCACAGTCTCAGCCAGCGCCGCCGAATGCCGGCAAAGCACTGCGTATCGGCCTGTGGATCGCACAAGTGCTCGTAACGCTTCTGTTCTGCTTCGCCGGATTCACCAAGCTCACGACCCCAATCGGGCCGCTCTCGGCCATGTGGCCATGGACGGGTGCCGTGCCCGAGGCCTTCGTTCGCGTCATCGGCGTGATCGATCTGGCAGGCGGCATCGGCATCCTGCTGCCAGCATTGATCCGAATTCTTCCGCGCCTGACGGTATGGGCTGCGCTGGGCTGCACGGTCCTGCAGGTCTTCGCCAGCATCTTCCATATCTCGCGGGGTGAATTCGCCGTACTGCCGCTCAACGCAGTGCTGCTGGCGTTGTCGATATTCGTCCTGTGGGGCCGTGCGCGCAAGGCGCCCATCGCTTCCCGCAGTTGAAAGCGGGCTCTAGGTCGAGAAAACATTCCACGTCATGACTAAGCAACCAACGCTCTTTATCTCGCACGGTGCCGGTCCGTGCTTCTGGATGACGATGCCCAAGCCGATCGGGCCGCACGGCTTTGACAAGCTGCGCGACTATTACTTCGGCCTGCTCGATACCTTGAACGAGCGACCGAAGGCGATCTTGGTGATCTCCGGGCATTGGGAAGAATCCGTGCCCACGGTCAGTACGTCGCCGGCACCGGGCATGCTGTTCGATTACTACGGCTTTCCGGAACACACCTACCAACTGAGCTATCGCGCGCCAGGGGCGCCCGAGATTGCTCGGCGCATAGGGCAATTGCTCGATGAAGCGGGGATTGCGCATACCGAGAACGTCGACCGCGCCTTCGATCATGGTGTATTCGTTCCGATGCTATTTGTCGACCCACAGGCACAGATCCCGGTGGTCATGTTGTCGATGCGAAACGACCTCTCCGCGGGAGAACATATCGTCATCGGACAAGCACTGGAACCACTGCGCGAGGAAGGCGTGCTGATCATCGGCAGTGGGTCCAGCTACCACGATTTACGTGGGTTCTTCAGCAGCGACACAGAACATTCCACACGCTTCGATACCTGGTTGACCCAGACCGTCGAAGCCAAGCCGGCTGAGCGCAATGCGCGGCTGGCGGAATGGACCCAAGCACCATCGGCAAGGCTCTGCCATCCCCGCGAGGAACACCTGATCCCCCTGATGGTTGCTGCTGGAGCCGCAGGCGCCGACATCGGTGCACGTGTGTTCAGCGATCGGATTGGGACGAAGGTTATTTCGTGCTTCGCGTTTGGGGATGATGCAGGATCGTCGTAATCGATACAGGTAGGCGTGCCGCGGCGTGAGAAATCCAGTTCCACCCCGTTTTCGTACGCCCATCGATCCATGACCTTCCCTGCGAACTCACTGCCGTTATCCACTTTGATGGCCGCCGGCTTGCCGCGTTGAGCGATCAGGCGCGTCATCGCTTCGGCCACATGTTCACCACGCAGCGATTGATCCACCACGATGTCCAGGCATTCGTCAGTGAAATGGTCAATCACCGTCAGTAATCGAAAACGACGACCATCGAATAGCGCATCGCTGACGAAGTCCATGCCCCAAAGCGTGTCATCGCAAGGAAAGTCCTTGCGTATCAGTTGCTTGGCTTATGCTGGCGGAGAGAGTGGGAGACCGTACGACGCTCCACCCTACCCTGCAAAACAAGCCTTTTTCGGTGGCGACTGCCCGCGGTTGAGTGCCTAGGGGAAGTGTCCAGGGCGGAACGTAGCAGGACAGAAATACGTTGCCAACACCGCGGGCCGTTTCGCCGCTGCACGCGCGGCATGAGGCGGCCAGAGGCTCGACAAGGGCGCGCCTAGGATTTGCGCTTACGCTTCTTCGGTTGCCTTCGGCCTGCCGCTGCGTTTGCTTCGGGCACTTTGAGGCAATCAACAACGTCAAAGAAAAGTTCCTTTTCTTTCTCCTCTGGCATATTTATCCATTCCGTAAGCTCATTCAACGGCCCGCAATGGCGGTGGATGAAATCAGCGAAAGGTCGCGGCTCGAAGCTGACCTTCTTGCTTCGCCTATCGGCATTTGTTGCAATGACGGTCGCCGAGGTCTGACACAGAGCGAATGTTATGAGCGTATGAGTCGGCTGCGCGGTGCGCACAAAGAAGAAAAGGTCACCTAGAACGTGGTCCAGCTTTGCGACATACGCACGAACCTCGGGAATTTCGAAAAGCTCCCTACTGTCGTTGTCGTAGCCAGAAAAGAAGATCTCCACTTTACTTTGACTATCGGCGGCGATTTCTCTAGTGCTGCGCAAACGATCAAAAAAAGCCCGAGGAGCGTCAACTTCTAATGTTCGGACATCCTCGGCATCCAGCGCATAGAAAATAATATCGGACTGCTTCAACATCTTGTTGAGTGCCCAATAATCAGCGAGTTCTTTGGCAGCGTCCCGAACCGGGCCAACGATGTTCAACAAGGCCTCTTTCGAGGCACCAAGCTTATTGGAGAAGGGAACCATAATTTTCCAAGCTTTGCCCGTAGGTTCCGCTGCCGTCGCCTGGAACAGTTCCCAAAAAGCCTCTCCGGATTCGGGGTCGCAAATGATGACTATTACCGGCAAAGGGTAGTTGGCCAAATAATTTAGGTGTTTCTGCTCACCCCTGTAGACGTATCCCCACTGGTTTCGCTCGTCCAGGAAAGACTTTCCGCATTTGATTTGCACAGCCAGCACCTGGCCTGTAACGGAACCATCAGGAGTAACGATGTCGATCTGCCCGTCGATACCAAAATCGTGCTCTTGGGGGTTTCGTCGAAATATCCATCCAAAATCGTCGTTGACGACCTTCGAAACAATGCTTACACCCTTCTCGCCTAGCTTTGCGCTTCGCGAGAATTTAGGAAAATCGTCGGTCATGCAATCGCTCCCTGTTCGCTGCCACGTTAGGCGTTTCGCAATCTATCGCGTAATAAGTGCCGATGCCGGGGTGGCTCCGGCTGCCAGCCTACGCTCCAGCTCGCCAACGAATGCGAGCCAGTCGGCACCGTAAATCCGCACGAGGTCGCGGACGACCAACATCTCCAAACCCCTGTCGCCCGTCTCGAGGTCGCTAAGGCTGGTCTGTGTCAACCCAAGGGCTTCTGCGGCTTGGGTCTGCGTGAGTCCGGCGGCCAAGCGAAGCTCCCGCAACAGCCCGGTCAGGACCGCGTGCTCAGGCCGATGGGTCGACGATGGTTTGGGGGTCCGCTTTGGCATGCGCACACCGTAGCCAGCGCGCCTATTTATCCCCCTTTCACATTTTCATCCCATATCGGGATATCTTACGCCCAGCGGGAGCGGTCGCCGTGAAAACGGCCGCATCGGGCCGAAAGGCCCATCACAGAGGGAGTTACCCATCCATGTCCACCATTTTGCGCGCCGCCATCCTTACTTTGTGCCTTGCCTTGATGGCTTGCGCCACGACCACTGGCCGCCCCTTCAACGCGGAGGCCGCAAGCCACTTCGCCGACGGCAAGACCACTCAGGCCGACGTCCGCTCTGCCCTGGGCGAGCCCGAGACCGTCCAAGACCGTGGCGATGGCTCGGTCATGTGGCTGTATTCGAGCAGCGAGAGTAGGGCGTCCGTGCGCGACTACGTCCCGTTCGCTGGGGCGACCAACCACCCCACGATGCAAGCATTGAGCCTGGTGTTCGACCGCCATGGCGTCTTGGAGTCACACACCGCCATGCAGTCGCGCTGAAGAACGACGACCGCCGTTCGGCAACGCGAAACATGCGTCGGCGAGGCGCACATAACGAGTTCGTTGGCCAAGGAGCCGCCGTCAATGATTGGAATTCTCTTGCTTATGGCGACCCTCGTCGCCATTGTCGCCACTCGTCGTTCCCCGTCGCTCTGGGCCGGCGGCGCACTGCTCGGCACCGGCATTGGTGTCGTTGCCGTCCTCACGGGGCTTGTCGGTCTTGCCGGGCTACTGAACCTTGCCGGTGTCGGGGCCGTCATTAGCACTGGCGTCGATTTGGCAACGCCCAGGTTGAAGCAAAGGTTGCCGTTTGACGCGACCCACGCTCACGACCATCTTGCCCTCAACGAACACTCGGGGCAGCTTTGGGTGCGCGACATCAGCGGCAAAGAAGTCATCGTGCGCAAGAGTGAGGTGCAGGAATGGATTCATCGCTATGTGGCGAACGGACAATATAAAGCCAGGAACGCCATCGAGCTGCGGTTGACGTCACTTGACCTGCCCACCGTCACAGCCAAGTTCAACCGGCATCCGGACACGGTATGGGGCGCGCCCAAGAATGCCGCGGAAGCGCAGGAGTGGTTTGCCCGACTAAGTGCGTTTCTTCGTAGCTAGGGGTGCGGCCATCCGCCGAATGGCCCCGTGACGTTCGAGAGGCCTGAAATGACCGCCACGGTTGTCATAACCCTCCATTGAGGCCCTAGCGAACCTCCTATGGCGGTCCGTTGGGCCCGCGGGTTAACTTAGGCCATCCAACAGGGGGATGGCAGGATGCTTGTTTCAAAGTTCTTCAAGCTCGGCCGCCATCAGGCGACGCTCGACTTTCTCGATGTCCACATCGACAAGGACCTACCCGTCTTTGTCGACCCTTCGGCCTTACGCACGTTGCGGTCAGAATGGGGGCACCACTGCGTTTCACTTCTTCAGACCTATTTCGAGACAGTGCTTGCTGCGATGAGGCAGGGAAATCACGTCCGGGCGAAAGCCCTGTTGGCTTGCCTTAGTGAGCGGAACGAATTTCACCTAGGGTTTTCCAAGCAACAATCACGCGGTCATGCGCTAGGTCCGATTTCCGCCGAACGCATTTGGAAGTCCTTGGTCTCGAGCAAAGCGGCGACCTCGGGACTTCTAGAAGACCTCGAAGACACCGTGCTCTTCGTGGACGGTGTTGGCCCGGATATGCTGTCCGATGCTGTGTGCAACATCATTCGCGGCCCGCTCATCAAATACACGCAGCAAGCGTGTAGCTACTACGGCATACCACTGACGCCGGGATTAGACTCTGGCCCCGTATGGAACCCCCAAGCGGAGAAGTGGCAAAGCCACCTCATCGAACTGCCACTCACCAAAACCGGCCCCGTCATTTTGGTGCCGAAAGTGATTGTCCGTGTTTCCCAAACGTATGGTGCCGACGAGTATTACCGCCACTTTCTAATGCCTGTGCTCCAGCAGCATCATAAGGACATCAATTCGCAGTTTGTCCATGTGCTGCGCTCAAAGAAGAATAAGGGCAAGAAAAAGGTCTATAAAAAAGACCTATACGAGGCGTATGGCGCCGACAAATTAGCGGCTGCCACGCTAACAGCAGAGCACCCAGGCGCTCTAGCCAACTACCGTGAGACCAAAAAATCCAATACCACGCAGCCGCTCGACCACATTGCCCTATCGAAGCTTGAAAGCACCGCCCCACCGGACTTCGGCGCACTTATCGATGCGGTAAAAGCGGTGAAGCCTGGCAGGGATGGTGCCCATGACTACGAGGTGGCCATCGAGAAGTTGCTGTCCGCCGTGCTCTATCCATCGCTGTCATCACCCGTGAAACAGGATGAGATCCACGAGGGACGGAAGCGAATTGACATAACCTATCTCAACGAAGCAAAGCAAGGGTTTTTCGACTGGCTTGCACGGCACCACCCTTCTTCCCACGTCTTCTTCGAGTGCAAAAACTACGGCAAGGAAGTCGGCAACCCGGAGCTGGACCAACTCTCAGGGCGGTTCTCCCCGTCGCGAGGTCAGGTGGGCATTCTAGTGGTCCGCTCGCTTGAAAATCGGGCATTGTTTTTGAAACGGTGCAAGGACACCGCGAACGACCACAGGGGCTTTATCCTAGTGATTGAAGACTCTGACCTACCGCGTCTCGTGGCGGACCGTGGCAACATCTTGGCCGATGGCATGGGTGAAAACTTACTCTACCAGCAGTTCAAGAAACTGGTTTCATAGCAGCCGTTTCCCAAAATTTTGGAAGAACGGCATGGGTGCTCACTTGTGCCTTTTCTGTAGCGCCGCGAGCTTTCGTTTGAGACCTGCCTTGGGATTGATGCTCAAGGCCTGCTCATACATGGCCATCGCGTTTGCTGCGTCGCCCAGCGCCTCGTAGGCTAAGCCCTGGACCTTCAATGCGGCCGCTGCCCAGCCGCGGTCGTCGTCGGCTCCTTCGCGACGAGCGCGCTGGACGGCGGTCAACACCTCGCGGAGCTGGGCCGGCGACACCCCTTCCCGCTGGACGAGCGTCTCCGCCATCCGAATGACCCTGCTGTAGTCTCCCCTCGCCAGACCAGCTTGCTCCAGCTCCACTTGGTCCAAGAAGGTGCCGTCGGCGTCATACCGAAATGCCCCCAAGCCCTTGATGTGGGCAATGACCCCCACGGGTGACTCATCAACGGCGAGGTCCATAGTCCAGGCGTCGGCGCTCGGCCGCACGGCGAACATCTGCTGGCCCGACGCCAGGTCAAAGAGAAACAGACGCACGCTGTCGTCCGTCGAGCTACTGGCGGTCTGACACGCGGCATAACGGCCATTGGCAGAGACGGCATTGCCCAGCAGGTTCGCCGACAACCGTCTCGCCAGAAGCTTGTGGCCCTGGGCATCAAAAGCGTAAAGCGTCCCGGCCAACTCATTGGCGAAGTGCCAGTCTTCTAGGACGAAGGTGCCGTTGTCCGCCACGTGCCCCCTATTGGGCCGCTCCAAGCGGCCTTGCAGAACCACCCGTTTGCCCGCGACATCGTAGAGCAGATATGCGCCCTTCCCGCGCGTGCGTGCGCCCCCGGTGCTTCCCGACGGGTCACTGTCCCGCCATGAAATCAGCCACCGGCCATTGGGGGAGCAAGTGGACGGACCGAACCACTGGGGCTTCTCCAAGCTGAAAAATCGGTCCTCGACGACAGCCGGCACGGGGATAGCGGTCGACGGCAGCGGCGGTGGGCCCGGTGGGCGCTTGCCGAACAGTGCATTGAACCAGCCCATATGCTGCGCTTCCTTCGTCGATGGTGGGCATTTCCTGCGCTAGCACAACGGACGACGCCGCAGCGAAGGTGAGATTGCACCATGCCTTCGGCACGCGGTTTCCGCAAGCCCAGCCCGCCCAACCGGACGTTATTTTTTACGACCGTGCTTCGCCGAATTCCATGACAGAACTGACAACCATTCCGTGATCAATAATTCTGGCCTGGACCCTTAAAAATAGGGGCCAAATATGCGATGGAATCGACATTTTCCATTTCGAGTCCATTGCTTGACACGAGCGAAATGCGCGTTAGACGTGCGGTCTGTCATTGATGAAGGCCACACCATGAGCGCAGCAAAAGAGGAGCTAGTGTCTGACCGACGCCAGGCTTCCATTGGCGGCATGTGGAAGGGGGGCGGTATGTAAGGCCCGTCGCGCTTACCCTCGTTGGGGCGCGGAAAAAGAAAAAGGCCGAGGGCACGAACCCCCGACCTTCATAGCGCAGTTGTGAACACGCCTGCGAGTCCTTTCTAAGTCCGAACCCCTGTTCTGTCAACCGCCCCGAACACAAATTCTGGGCACGGGCACCTTTTGCCCGCGCAGGCCGCCCGACCGGGCGGAAAGGACATCACATGCAAGTGTTCGACACATTACGCCTCGTGCTCACCACGCCACTCACCGATGCGGAAGTGGCCCGCTCCACTGGTTTGTCCCCCGCCACAGTCCGCCGCTATAGGCGTTTGGCCGACCAGCGAGAAATGGTCTGGGGCGACGTCAGCCAAAAAACGCCATCGGCTATCCGCGGCCTCTTCAACCGCAAAGCGGGCCGGCCTGCCAAGGCCGTTCCGGACCTTCAGTTGCTCCATGACCGCTTGCAAGAGAAGGGGGTAACACTGCATCGCCTGTGGGCCGAATATGTCGCGGAAACCCCGGACGACGCGCTCTCCTACACGCAGCTGGCAGCCAAGCTCCAGGCATTCCGCGCCACCTTGCCTGAGAGCATGCGCCAAAGCCATCCGCCAGGAGAACGAGCATCCGTCGACTATTCGGGCGAGCGGCCGTTCTACTTCAACGTCACCACACAGGAAAAGGTCTTCGTCGAGCTGTTCGTGGGCGTGCTCAACAGCTCCAGCCTCATCTTCGCCACATGCACGCCATCGCAGAAAGTTCCGGACTTCATCGAAGCCCATGTCCGGATGCTCGCTTACTTCGGTGGCGCGCCGATGGTGCTGGTTCCGGATAATCTGAAGTCCGCCGTGGTGCGTGCGGGCAAACGGCCGGTCATCCAGCGCTCGTATGCGGAGTTAGCCCGGCATTACGGCTGCGCAGTGATGCCGGCGCGTCCTTATCGGCCTCAAGACAAAGCAGTGGCGGAAGTCAGCGTCAAGCTGGTGCAACAAGACATATTGGTGTCGTTACGCTCGCAGCGGTTCTACTCCATTGACGACCTCAATGAAGCCGTCGCCAGGGAGCTTGAAGTATTGAACGCGCGGCCGATGAAAAAGGACGGGCGTAGCCGCCGCAAGCGCTTTGAGCTGTTGGATAAGCTGGCATTGCGTCCGCTTCCGATGGAACCGTATGAATACGCAGAGTGGGTGCCCGTGCCTACCGTGCCGAAGGATTACCACATCAGCGTGCAAGGGCATTTCTATTCCGTGCCTCATCGCCTAATTGGCCAGTCAGTCGAGGCCCGAGTGCTGCGGGACCGGGTGGAAATGTTCCATGACCAACGACTGGTGGCGTCCCATACCCGTAGCAGTGAGGTGGGGAACCACACGACCACGCCATCTCACCAGCCAGAGGCACATCGGGCCCAGGCCGAGCGAAGTCCCGAGGGTATGCGGCTATGGGCGAAGCGGGCGGGCCCCGCGGTGCTCCGGTTGGTGGTGGCCCAGCTCGACCAGGGGCAGCCCTTCCTAGGCATGCCGGCGTGCGAAGAATTGAAGGCGTTAGCGGGCAAACACGGAACCGTGGCGTTGGAGCGTGCGTGTCAAAACGCATTTGACCTGCGCACACCGACCCTGACCACGGTCAAACGGGTGTTGGCGGAGGCCGCCACCAATGCTAAAGGGCCGCCGCGCTCCCGGTTCACCGTCAGCGCGAAGCAACTGCGTGGGGGTGCCTCATGTTGAACGACGCCTCCGCCGCTTTGCGGCGCATCCGCATGCACGCCATGGCGGACCGATTAGAGCAATGGCTGGACGACCCGAGCACCCGGCACGGCTCCACGATTGCTTGCCTGGTGGCCTTGGCCGAATTCCACGAGCAGGCCATCGCTGGCCAGCGGGCGTCCACCTTTTTGCGCCGGTCCGAGCTAGCCCCTGGCATCAGCGTTGAGCAGGTGTGGACGGGCCAGGCGCGCGGTCTGACTAAGAAGCTCTTGGCAGACCTCAAAGAGTGCGAGTGGCTGCGCCGTGGCCAGAATGTCGTGGTCACCGGAGCGACGGGGGTGGGCAAAACCTACCTCGCCACCGCGCTGTCGCGGCATGCGGTGGTCGCTCACGGCGCGCGTGTCGTCCATCACCGCACGTCTGAGCTAATACGGAAATGTGCGGAAGCCGAGCGCGCCGGCACGTGGGAAAAGTGGCTCAAGGATTTGAAACGTCCTGACTTGGTGGTGTTGGAGAACTTCGCATTGGAGCCAGTGACCTTAGACGACACCCGGCGATTGGTAGAGTGGCTGGATGGGCGCAACCGCAACGGCAAGGCGACGCTCGTAGTTGCACCGACGCCGCCAGACGAATGGGATGCCTACTTTGCCGGCGACATTGCCAGAGGGCAGCTGCTTCGTCGCGTGTTGGACGGCAGCACAGTCATCGAGCTGAACCCGGTAGCAAAGACCCGAAAAGCGAGTATCACTATGTAAGTTCCGGTTTAACCGTGAAGCTATTCTGGAAATCGTGACAACGTGAAGCCTCGCAACTTGCGGGGCTTTTTCGTGCTTCTGAAAATCATCGATTTCCGGAATGGGCGACAGAGATTTACAGAACACCCTTATCTAGGGGCGCCGGCGCCTCTTGAGCGAACCCTTGGCGCGCAACGACTTGGAAGCGATTTCCGGAATTGGAAAGCAACTAAACCGGAATATGCAGGTGGATAATCCGGCATCGGTTTTCATCAATTCTGGAAATACATGTAAACCAGAACGGAAACCCATGGCGCGCCGCGTGATGAACGCCTGATTTCTTGCCGATTTCGCATACTTCGTCACATCAGTTACCGCCTCCGAACTTATAGACAGCCATGCGACGCGCGCCCTAGAGTTGGTGTTCAAGGACAGGGGAAAACAAATGGCGGTTTACATCACTTCGGTCGACGTCCGGAACTACCGGTCGTGCAAATCCACTGCGCTCACGCTGTCGCCTTACACGCCAATTGTGGGACGCAACAACTGCGGCAAGAGCAACGTGGTTGCTGCCTTACAGTGGCTGGTCCGTAAGACGAAACTGGGCGAGGAAGACTTTAATGCTGCCGACGGGGCGGTCGAGGTCATTGGAACACTCGACCACATCACGGCCGAGGACCTAGGTGTGGTCGCAGACAAACACCGCAAGTCTATTGAGCCCTACATTCGCGACGGCAAGCTCTCCATCAAGCGTAGCCAGGCTACGGCAGCCGATACGGCGAAACTTTCGGTGCTCAATCCGGACAACGGGGAGTGGGTGCCAAACCCCACCGGCATCGACAATGCCCTGAGTGAACTCTTCCCGGAGCCCATCCACATCGGCGCGATGGAAGACGCCGCCGAGGATGCGAGCAAAGCCAAGACCTCCACGACGATTGGCAAGCTGCTGGCCGCAATGCTCGAAACCATCCGTGACCGACACGACGCCGACCTGCAAGTTCACCTGGGCGCCATTACCTCGCGACTATCCGCCAAGGGGGCCGACCGGTTTGCCGAACTGCACGACATCGATGCCTCCATCAACACCAAGGTCAAAGATCTCTTCCCTGGCGTCTCGGTGCGCCTGGACTTTCCCGTGCCGGTGCTCGAAGAGTTGATTAAGGCTGGCACGGTGCGTGTATTTGAAGATGACGACGCCGACGGCGAAGGCCGAGCCTTTAACTCATTTGGTCACGGCTCCCAACGAGCCATCCAGATGGCGCTGGTTCGGCACCTGGCCGAGCTTCGCCGCGGACAAGCCATCCATGGCGGTGTAACGCTCTTGCTCATTGATGAGCCGGAACTTTATTTGCACCCCTTCGCAGTGGAACACATCCGCGAAGCACTGAAGACCCTTTCGACGAGCGGCTACCAAGTGGTGTTCACGACGCACTCGGCCCAGATGATTACACCGACCGATGCGCCGGCTACTGTGCTCATGACCAAAACCCATGCGGCGGGCACGGTGGCGCGCAAACGCCTGTCGGACGCACTCAACATTGTGGTGCCACGCGCGGAACACCAAATCGGCTTACTGTTCGAACTCACCAACGCCGGCCAGGTCTTCTTCGCGGACCGCGTTGTCCTCGCCGAAGGTAAAACCGAACTCCGTCTGTTGCCGCACATCTTCAAACACGCTTCGGGGCGCACTCTAGGTCAAGCTGGCATCGCACTCGTGGCGCAGACCGGGGTCAACGACACCAAAAAGTCGATGAGCGTGCTGGCCGCGATGGACATCCCGGTATCGGCCATTGTTGACCTGGACTTTGCATTTCATGGCGGTGTTACCCACGGCTACCTTCAGGCAAACGACCCGGACATCCTCGCGTGTAAACAGTTGCTTGCTCAACTACAGCCCCAACACGGGTTTGCCCTCGATGCGGCTGGCCTTCCCATGAAGAACGGCGGCATGCTGCCCGCAAAGGTGTTCGAATTGCTTGCGGCGCAACCAGGAGCGGTTGCACCGATTCAGGGGTTAGCCGCCAAGCTTCGCGCGCAGCAGGTTTGGCTTTGGACCAGCGGTGCCATTGAAGCGCACCTTGGCCTGGCTGGAAAAACGGAGACCGACTGGGCCCAGTTCCAATTGGACTGCGACCAGCAGGGGCTTGCCGCGTCGGCCAGGGATGCCAACAGCATTACCGCTTTAGTGGAGTGGATGGTGTCTTAGGCGCCAGTGCCTAAGGTTGCTCGCTCACTTCACCCGACCTCTTTAGGTGGTGGCGCTAATCGTCTCTGTGGCTGAAAGAGCCGAAATATAAACGAGGGAGGGGGTATGGCCGAAAGTCCGCTGTATCGGAACGCGCTAAACGCGATTCAAACCGGAGTTGAAGACTTCAACGTGGGGTCGCCAGAACGATTGGCTTCCGCAGTTCGAAACCTCACAGCCGGCATATTGCTACTGTGCAAGGAGAAGCTTCGGCGCCTGTCCCCCTACAACGAAATCTTAATTTGGAAGAACTTGAAGCCCAGCCTCGATGGGGATGGCGACGTGGTCCTCGAGCGCGTGGGACATACCACTGTCGATGTATCGGACATCGAGGGTCGGTTCAAGTCCTGCGGGGTCGAATGCGACGTTGCACTCCTCAAGAGCATATCGAAGGTCAGAAATGCGGTTGAACACCATTACGTTGAGGACGCTAATGCAATCCGGGGCGCCTTCGTCGATGGCCTGCGCTTTCTGACGAGCTTCATGCCCGAGCACCTGGGGGTAGACCCACGCGACGAACTCGATGCAGACGCGTGGGAATCACTTCTAGAGCAAAAAGGCGTTGAGGACGCGCTCAGAAAAGAGTGTCGAGCGACCTATCAGCATATGGATTGGCCCCCTGTGCTTCGAGAAGCCATCGAAAAGGTGGGCTGTCCGGAGTGCGGCTCTCATCTTGTGAAGCAAACGGATACGAAGAATACCAACCCATTTATCGCAAACTGGTCTTGCACGGCGTGTGGCTATTCGCAGGACAATTCGGGTTGGGCTGCACAGATACTTGCCGACTACTTTGCGTCGTCAAGCTACTTAGCTGCAAAAGATGGAGACCGGGACCCGGTAGAGACCTGTCCAGAATGCACCGAGGAGTCGTTCGTGCAGGACGAAGGCATGTGCCTATCATGCGGTTTCGAACTTGGTGATGCCGGAGAGTGCCTGGTTTGTTCAGAGCCTCTTGGTCTGGATGACTACGGCGAGTCACTGTGTTCCTACCATCGCTATATCGCTGAAAAGGAGCGCGACCGCTAACGCGGGCGACGCTGATAATTCGCCCGCCACGCAGTTGGTCAACGTGCTTGAGCGATGCGGTCAGCGTCATTTGATGCGAGAAAAATCGGCCTGATGCTTACCCCTCCAGTTCCATGCCCGTCTCCTCTCGCAGCACAGCAATGAGGCCTGGACAGCGCGGTTCAACCCGGTCGGTGAGGAACGACTGCACATAAGGCGCAACCCAATCTTCCGACCCGTATTCCGGTGTCATGCCGACGTCCAATGCGTCCGTGTAGTCGGACGACATCATGTTGTGACCGCCCAAGCAGAAGGTATACGCCAGGTGCAGCACGATAATGTCCAGGGTGTCAGAGCCCAGCTGCGCCATCCATTGTTCTCGGCTTTTGATGCGAACGCGCCCATCGTTTAGCATTAAGTGGGTCAAGAAATTGTGGTGCGTGTGGTCATTGCACCGCTCCCGAATGCCCGCGTAGTCGAGCTGGCCCAAGCATGGTCGGACCGGCGCCAACTCGACAGCCGCATCCACATACTTTGCGATGACCCCCGTCCTGGGGAGCGCCTTCGTTCCGGTTATCCACCCATCGATGTGTTCCAGCGGTGGCTTACCGGGCTCGGCATTTTTACTGAGGTAAAGTGCAATGTAGGTTCCCACCAGCGCCGCGTCGTAGAGCTTTCGCGCCAATGCATAAGCATCATTGAGACTCCCTGCGGTCACTAGCATCGCCATGCTTTTTAGGGTGGATGCCATCGACGACATCAAGTAGGTATCCAAACTCAAAATAGAGCGTGTGCCCACGGGAATAAATGACATGACGCCAAAGCTTAGGTTGTCGTAAAACTCCGCATACGCTTTGAAATTTGCCGCCATTGACTGGGCTGCCTGGCTCTCCATCATCGCTCCCTTGCTTAGGTGTGACCCGAGGCCACTCTACTCGCCTCTCGTGCTAGAACTTTAAGTCGGTGACGGGCAACCGGGCATCATCGGTTGCGCGGCGGTAACCCAGCTGCGGTGCGCCGTTCCCAACCCGTCACTACGTGCCTGAAACGAGGCATCATGACTAACCCATCCGAGGCCGGAGACTCGCGATGGCGACCTCATCGTGCTTACCACGATACCCCGTCGAAGCCGCATCCTCGTCGTCACTTTCGCGGTCCGACTCGATTGGAGGCACGGCCGAGGCCAACGCCGGTTCGAGCCACACCTTCTCCTCGTCGTCGGCCGCGCCCAACAGCTGCGCGCCATAGACGGCATCAAGGTCTACCAGGCCGGTGGTTGCTTCCCGCAGTCGCTGCTCAAGGCGGCCCTGACGATGGCGCAGCGGCCGGGCTTCCTCGTCGAGGGCGATAAAGGCCTTGGCGTGCCGGGACACGTTGGCATCCAAAATGAGCGCATGTCCGCCATGGTCGCGGGCCTGTGCCCGCAGCATTTGCCAGGGTGCTGGACCTGTGTCATTTCCCGCCCATGCCTGAGTGGCTGCCATGCGCAACGGGTGAGCCGCCGCCCACTCATCGGCGGCCTGCTTCGCTTGGGTGACCAGGGCACGGCTGATATCGCGCTCCATTTCATTGTCCGTTTTCGCTGCACGCTCTCGGTCCATACGCGCGACGAGGTCGCGAAGGCTTCGCGCGACCGAAAAAAGCGCGCGCAGTGTGCGTTCAATGATGCGAAGCCACCCATGCGCTTCATTGCGCACGTCGTCGTCCTCAAGCGCTGCGGCCGTCGCGTCCGCCGTCATGGCGATGAACCGTGCCAGCAACGAGCCCGATGCCGGCGCCGGAAGCGCGTGGTTGCCGTTCCGCACCGGCACGAACCGGATGGGGTCGCGGCCTGCATTCAAGGGGTCGGCGCCCCACTCTGCGGCGTTCCACGCACGCACTCGCGTTTCGCCACGGTCGGGGCTAAACGTAATCATGGCAACGTCGGGAATGGGCAGCGGCTGAACCATCGGCTTCATCGTCGCAGGGGCCACCGCTCCCGATTCAATCGGGACGATCGGTCGCGCGGCATGCGCCGTTTGGTCGGCCCCGCTCACGACCGTGGAGGACCGCACCAGGTCGCGCAGCCGGTCGCCTTTCCATGTGCGCAGGCCCTTGCGCTCCATGGCTGTCGCCGCGCGCCCGAGCGTCGGCTGCGCTTTGATGTCGAGCCCAAGGCGCGCGTAGCTTAAATACTCATAGGTGGGCGGAAGGTTCTGCGCGGCGGCGAACTCGTTGGCGAGCGATGCCCAGTGTGCGTTCAACTGTTCGACGAACTGCGCTGACGTCCGCTTGTTCGACAACATCGACAGCTTCTCGCCCATGCCCGCCGCGCCGGTGGCGCCCTCGCCACGCGCATCGACCGTGAAGTCGAGCTTCCGCGTGGGGAAATACAGATGCGCGTGGAAGCCCTGAAGCTCTATCGGTTTGACGGACCCGAGTGCATCGCGGTCAGCGTCGCGATGCAAGCCCAGCGAAACGGCGGTATGCAATCTGTCGGCGATGAACCGCGCCATGCGTTCCGCAAGTGCGCTGGCGGCCTCATCATGCAAGCCGAACGGGATGGGGATACGGTAGTCCCTGGCTACTTGCGCATCCTTACGTCGCTCCGCCGCTTCGACCTTGTTCCAAAGGAGTTCGGGGTCGGTTGCCCAAGCGGGAGCGCCCGGCGGCGCCACCGTCAAAGCACGCACGATTTCTTCGCCAAGCTGCCGCTTTCGGTAGTCATGCCAAAGCCCGGTGCGTTGGTCGTAAAGCTTCAGACCTAAGCGATAGGCCACACCCGCCACCGCCGAATGACCGGCGGCGCGGGAGTGGGTTTCGAGATGAGGGCGAGCGTGTCGTGTCATCAAATCTTCCTTAAAGAGGCCACTGCGGCAAGCGCCATGGCAAATGGTCGTCCCGACCTAATAACAGCAGCGTGTGCCCCAGCCCACTGGACAGCCCGCCCCCTTAATGACATCAAAGCAGAAACGGACCACATGTCAAGCAAACTTGACATGTCCTTTCACCACAGATGAGGAAGAGCTTTGGGCACAGCTCATGCTCGGCTTGGACGCTTAGCGTTGGCTCCGCAGGACGCGTTGCAATCGTAGAATGCTAAGACGCGCTCTGGCTCTAGGCATCTGCGTCCGCATTGGCCCGTCTCTAGATTCCCGCTCTGCGTTTTGCTAGATTTCGGCAAGGCGTGGTCAACGCCTGCTGCTCACCTCGGCAAACCCTAACGGGACGACATCCACCCAACTTCGTCTGATTCCCCACCTGTGGCGGATCTGGGCAGTGAGCATCTGGCTTTCGCACACAGTCGGAGTCAGTCATGTCGCATATTCCTACCACGGCCGCGAAGGTCAAAATTCTCAAGAAGCAGGCCAAGAGGCTCGGCCTCATCGACAAGCGCAAGCATGTCGAGCTACTTGATGTCGTTGCCCAAAGTGCCGGCTATCACCATTGGCACCACGTTGTTGAATGCGAACAGCTCACCGCGGCGCAAGGGCGAACCCGCGGAATACTGGCTGAAATTGACGCCATTATTGGTGCCGAACTCGCGGGCGAAGTTCGAATGGTTGTCACCGGGCCCGAAGCGACGACGGCGCAGCCGTTCTTACTAATGGCGACGGGCATCGGCGACGCATGGATGCTTGACCCCCTTAAAGGTCAGGCCTTGTGTCTGGTATGGCGTGGCGAACGCCAGGCGTTCACCGTTCGCGACCTGCCCACACGAATCGAACTGATATGGGATGGCGTGTTTGAGCTAAGGGGGCCGTTCTTTTTTGTCGAAACCCATCACGATGAGATTAAGTCCCGGACGGTTGCAGGCTACCCGACGGAACAACTGCGTCAGTTTTTGAATGAGCTTCGACCGGCGGAAGAGACGGTTGAAACCATTTTCGCCCAAGCGGACTCTGTGCCACTGACCCCGGAAATTGTCCAACAGCTCGAGGGCGCAGGATGGGCGCGCGCTCAGCTCGAAGAAGCCGCCCGGCAAGGAGCGCGCTATTCGCCCTCGAGGGACAGCGTCCTGTTTTCTCCAGTCTCCGAGCGTGCCGACTGACGATGCGCCTGACCTCCACGCGCTCGACGCCCTACCCTCGGCGGTCTGACTCGCCAGGACCTAGCTCATAGTCGCTAGGTTCTTGGTGAAGGCCCCTCATCCCACTTTGGTTGATGGCGCTCGTTGTGAACAACCGGATAAGTGCCGGTTGTGAGGAAAAATCTCACAGCCGAAGTCAGATGACTACGTTGACAGATATCCAAATACCGTCAGTGTGTGGGACAACCTTCAACCAATAAGGTGATCCTCATGTCTCAGCATAGGCCCGATATCTACGTAGCTCGACTCGTCCTGTTAGCTGCATCTCCGCTTCTACTCATAGTATTGATGCTAGCAAGCTGTATAGGACGTGCAGTCTTCCTTGATCGTGCCAATGATTCGGGTCTAGCCGCATCTGCACGCTCAGAGCAATCAACGGCAGGCACACCACCAAGTTCACAGCTCCAAGCATCCAGTAAAACCACCGTAGCCTTTTCTGGACATTATCAATCCGCTGACGTGGCCCATAAGTGACACGATTTAAGGCAAGCAGGCCTGCGCAGGAAATTAATCCTGTAACCGCAGCGACACACCAAGTCGTAGAAACGAATAGGGCATGCGGGTCGTGCGGCACAACTTTCGCAAATTCAGGCTTCGAGTTCATATAACAAATAAGCCCTCCGAATACGCATAAAGCGGATCCAAAATAAAAGGCCGGTTCCCACCTCTTGAGAAACAAACCGATGCCTGCGGCTACAGCCGCCAAGCCCGGCAATAAATAGGCTCCGAAATCAAACAATAGTGTCTTACCGACTGAATTCGTGAAGGTGCCTAGTAAAAGCAGGAAAGCGCACACTAGGGTAACGAAGAATGCGGAGACAACCCCCGCCATAACAGTCAACCTTAGATCTCTGACTTTTCCAGTTCTCCGCACACTTCCATCTGCGCTAATCGGTAGAGAAGCAATCTGTCGAAAAACTTTCACTCGCGAACGAAGTTCGGAGCTTTCAACTGCAATAGCTAGTGAAGAGCTGCTCGATACTACAAATACCGTAGCCACAGGGTTAGATGCTGCCTCAGTGCTTGCTCGAATAGCCATCATGAAGGGCACAGATGCAGCATTGGCAGCATTTACTAAAACTCTTTCCAACGACAAATCCTCCCCCTCAAGCCAAACCGTATCTTCGACAGCTAGCAGAGCATTGCTATCGAGAAAGAGGTGTATGCACAGAGGTCTCGGATACTCAATGGCCTTTAGATCTCCCTTTCTGATCTGGCTATAATCGATAAGAACATGCGTAATCATCAACCCTCCCTAGTCACTTTAAATCGTGGAGCAGAAAGTCGTATCGCAAAGCAATTTGAACCTGTGTTGCCAGTTCGGACATACTGTAGCGCCTGGAGTAAGCAGCGTGATGCTCATCGCCTAGCTCGTGCCCCACGAACTGCGCGCGATACTCGGACGGCACGCCCGCGCTCTGCATGGTTTGGACCACCGTCTTTCGCAAACTATGAAACCCAACCTTACCGACTCGTGGCTCGACACCGACAGTCTTGATGTAACGACCAAATGCGGCAGATAGGAAATTGCCGTGGCCGTTGACGGAGCCAACTTTGGTTCGGGGAAACAACCTTGTTTGTCCCGCCTTCCGAAGCGACTCCACATGCCGCAACACGCCCCACTCGATAAGCCTGGGATGCAACGGCACCGTGCGCTCGCTCGCATCCGTCTTCAGGCTCTGGCCTAAGCCCTCGGCAGAGATTCGGATGCACGGCAATCCATCTTCGGTGACAAAGTCATCCAAGCGAAGTTGGCCAAGTTCGGATACGCGGGCGCCGGTGTAAAGCCCTAATAGCGCACCCAGTTGAATGTCCTTTCTCAGCTTTGCGAACGCTGGCCCATAGATGACGGCCAATTGCTCCGAATTGAACGCTTCAAAGCCCAGCTTTCGCCTTAGGCGCTTCTCTCGAACGCCATATTTGACTTGGCCCTGCGCGGGATTGTCGCCCACAGGCACATGTCCAGCCGTCTGCGCCCACGCAAAGAACGCCTTGAGATACGACGTTTTGTTCGCGAGCGTCGGTGTTGCCAGCTGTGCCGCCCGAAGGCTCTGCACCCATTCCGATACATCGGTGCGCGTGCAGTCCGTCAACGGCGACTTGAGCCCCTTCCATGTCGCAAAGCCGTTCACGGCCGCACATTTCTGGCTTCGGGTCTTATCCGGCAACAGCGCCGAGTCGAGTGTGAGCAAATACTTCCGTGCGGCTTCGCCCACCGTGATGCCTCCCGTCGTCCGTAGCACGCGACCTTTCGGTCGGATGGGTGCGTCGACCATCGATGGGGACACCGGCACGGCCTGAGCGCCCAGCAGCACGCGAAGCACTTCAACCGCCTTGGCATGCTCCTGATCAGACTCACCCTCAGTCGCTAGGGTGAAGCCATTCGGTGTCCGCTCAAGCTTCCACGGTGCAATGTGCAGCGGATTACGCGGGTCATCCAGTGGCAAGTCGAACGGATTGTCTGGAACAGACTCGTTCATGCTGATCAGCCTCCGTGCCTCATCGAACGTCGCGGCGACGCGTGCCGACACGACATAGGCCTGTGCCTGCGCCAGCCGTGCGCTTCTGGTGCCCAGACTACGCTTTACCACGCGCAGCCCGAAAGCCCTCTGGAGAGGTATCGGCACCTTTTGCCGGAAATGAAACACGCCTGTGGCGGAACGCACGAGGTGATGCGGAAGACGCATGGAAGTGTCCAAGCGAGTGTCCACGCACCGAATTTGACTGACGCCAGGAAAATCCTTATGCGTCGATCACTTAGCTTAGGCTGGCGGAGAGAGTGGGATTCGAACCCACGGTAGGCTCACACCTACGGCAGTTTTCAAGACTGCTGCCTTAAACCACTCGGCCATCTCTCCACATTTTTCCTACCGCACCGGCAAGGCCTTGCACCCCGCCAGAGCGTCATTCTACCCGACGATCAGGCAATCACCTCAACCCCTGCCATATACGGCCGCAACACCGCCGGCACCTCAATCGCCCCGTCCTTCCGCTGGAAATTCTCCATCACGGCCACCAGCGTCCGCCCCACGGCCAACCCCGACCCGTTGAGCGTATGCACCAGCTCCGGCTTCCCCGTCGCCGGGTTCCGCCACCGCGCCTGCATCCGCCGAGCCTGGAAATCCATGCAGTTGGAACAGCTGCTGATCTCCCGGTACGTATTCTGCGAAGGCAACCACACCTCCAGGTCATACGTCTTCGCCGCGGCGAAACCCATATCCCCCGTGCACAGCTGCACCTTCCGGTACGGCAGCTCCAGCGCCTGCAACACCGCCTCGGCGTGGCCCACCATCTCCTCCAGCTGCTGCATGCTCGTCTCGGCCGTGGCGATCTGCACCATCTCGACCTTCTCGAACTGGTGCTGCCGGATCATGCCGCGGGTATCGCGGCCGTAGCTGCCCGCTTCAGCACGGAAGCACATGGAGTGCGCCGTCATGCGCATCGGCAGTTCGTCGGCTTCGACGATGCTCTCGCGCACCAGGTTGGTCAGCGTCACTTCCGACGTGGGGATCAGGTACCGCTTGGCGTCGCCCACCTGCGTCGCGAACAGGTCGTCCTCGAACTTCGGCAGCTGGCTGGTGCCCTCCATCGCGGCCGGGTTCACGATCAGCGGCACGTTGTGCTCGAGGTAACCGTGCTTCGTGGTGTGCAGGTCGAGCATGAACTGGGCCAGCGCACGATGCAGGTGGGCCAGCTGGCCGCGCAGCACGGTGAAGCGCGCGCCGGACAGCTTCGAACCCGCTTCGGCGTCCAGCCAGCCGTGGCGCGCGCCCAGGTCCACGTGGTCCTGCACCTTGAAGTCGAACGCACGGGCGTGGCCCCAGCGCAGGATCTCGAGGTTGTCGCTCTCGTCCTTGCCGTACGGCACGCTCTCGTCCGGCAGGTTGGGGATGCCCAGGGCGATATCGGCGATGGTCGCCTGCACCTCGGCCAGGGCCTGCTCGTTGGCCTTCAGCTTGTCGCCGATGCCGGCCACCTCGGCCATCAGCGGGGCGACGTCTTCGCCCTTGCCCTTGGCCTGGCCGATCGCCTTGGAACGCGTGTTACGCAGGTTCTGCAGCTCCTGGGTCTCGGTGGCGAGCGCCTTGCGCTCGGATTCGAGGCGCTCGATCGTGGCGACGTCGAGGTCGAAGTTCCGGGCGGCGCGCAGGCGCTCGGCCGTTTCGGCGAGTTTGCCGCGCAGGAGGGCAGGATCCAGCATGGGTCGGGTTCCGTGGGTGTTCGAACGGGGATTATCGCAAATTCGGCGGGCGGCATGTCCGCCGGCCGAACGGACCGACGGAACGCTCAGCCGCTGCCGATGCGCGTGGCCTCGGGCGGCAGGACGGTCAACTCGCGCCAGTCGAGCTGTTCGAGCAGGAAATTGTAGTCCTCGTCGCTCAGCTGGAACGCGAGGCGACAGCGTTCCAGCTCGGCGCGCTGCGCCGCCAGGGCGGCCAGCGACAGCTTGCAGTGCCGCTCCATCGCATCGCCGCGCGGCGGTTCGTCCAGCGCGTCGATCTCGACCTGGAACAGCGCGGCCAGGCGCCTGCCCTCCTCGCTGCCTTCGTTTGCCAGCCGGCTCAGCGCAGCATGCGCCAGCCCCCGCCGCACGGACAGCAACTCGCGCTCGGTCACCGCGCGATGGTCCAGCCCGAGCAGCCGGATCATCGGCGCCAGGGTCAGCCCCTGCACCACCAGCGTGGCCAGCACCACGCCGAAGGCGGCCAGCACCACAGTGTCGCGCTGCGGGAAATCGGCGGGCAGGATGAACGCGGTGGCCAGCGTCACCAGGCCGCGCATGCCGCACCAGCCGGCCAGCGTGGCCTGGCGCCAGGTGGCGGGCTCGTCGCGGCCCTGTCGCCGGCGGTACCACGCCACGCCGCGGTTGAAGCTCAGCGCCACCGCCAGGCGCGCCAACACCACGATGGCGATGACGAGTCCGGCGAAACCCAGCGCATGGCGCAGGTGATCGCCGCTCATGTCGCCGATGATCCGCCGGGCCTGCAGGCCCATCAGCAGGAAGGCGAGCACGTTGAGGACGAATACCACCACGTTCCACACCGCGTACGACTGCACGCGCAGGCGCGGCGAGGTCGGGGATGGCCGCGAGGCGATGGTCATCGCCAAGGCGACCACGGCTAGCACGGGCGACAGGTGCAGGTGCTCGGCCACGATCCAGACCAGGAAGGTATTGACGAACTGCAACAGGTTGCTGTCCAGCGCGCCGGTGACGAAACGGGTCATCTTCGGCATCACCCACGCCGCCAACATGCCGAACGCCACGCCGCCGGGTGCGGCCAGTGCGAAGCCGCCGAGTTGGGTGGCGGTGAGGCCGCCCGAGGTCTGCGCGGTCAGCGCGGCGCCGAACAGCAACAGCGCCGCCGCGTCGTTGAACAGGCTTTCGCCGCGCAGGATCGCGTCGGTGGCGCGTGGGATGGCCATGCCCGAGAGGATCGCCGTGGCCGCGGCCGCATCCGGTGGCGCGACGATGGCGCCGAGCACCAGTGCGGCGGCGAACGGAAGGCCCGCACACGCCCAGCCGGCCCAGGCGACCAACAGCGCGGTCACCAGCACCCCGCCCAGCGCGAAGATCACCAGCGGTACCCAGAAGCGCTTCGCCGTGGTGAGCGGAAAATCGAACGCGGCATCCATCAGCGCGGGGGCGATGAACAGCGGCAACGCCGTCCGTGGATCGATCGGGAAGTCCGGCGCACCCGGCAGCAGTGCCACGCCGACGCCGGCCAGGGCCAGCATGGACGGGTACGGCAGCGCGAGGCGTCGCGCCACCTGCAACAGGACGATGGCCGCGAGCAGGAGCAGCAGGAGGCTTTCGAAAAGCGTCACGTCGGCGGCGGTCCGGGCGGCAAGTCGATGCAGGCTACCCGGCGAGCCCGCCGTGCTCAAGCACCGGCGGATGCCTCGGACCGACGCCGGTGCCGCGCACCGCTCAGCGATCGCCAGAACCACGTCGCCATCATCACCGCCAGACCGATGTTGACCACCACCTCGCCCGGCCACACCTTGCCGTAGCTGATGTCTTCGAAGCCGACGCGGTCGGCAATGATGCCGAGGATGTTGGCCAGTGCACCCGCGGCGATGAAAGCGTGGCTGACGCGGTTCACACGGCGCAGCGTGCGATCGGTGAGTAACCAGCACCCGGCCACCAGCATGACGCTGCTGCAGGCCAGGTCGCCGTAGAGGAACACGACCGGATTCATTGGGGGTCGCCTCCCGCGATGCGGTCGATCATGCGATTGGCGAGCGTCTCGCCGCGCGAGTCGATCAGCCGCTGGGCGATCATCGTCACGCGCAGGCCGAAGCAGCCGATCAGGAAAGACACGCCGGCGTGGATCTCCGCCGGCGAATCGGTGAGGAAACGCCGCTCGACGGCGGGCCCCAGAAAGATCGCCATCATGGCACCGCACACCACCTGCACGACGGCACGCTTGCGCGAGGCCTCGTTGCCCAGGGCAACGGGGAGGACGGCGCCGCCCACGGCCGCCAACAGCAGCCAGAAGCGGGTGAACAGAACGACGGTATCCATGATGACGACCTCCTGGGGATCAGGGTGAGGGAGCGGGCGTCAGCTTGCCGCGCCAGGTGGAACGGGGGCCGTCGAAGATCAGGTCCAGTTCCTTGGCGGACACGCTGGTGAAACGGAGATCGCGGTTAAGCACGCCGTCGCAGAACCGACCACCGTTGATCGACGGCCGGAAGCGGTAGACCGATGTGGCGCCGTCCTCCTTGAGGAACGCGGCGGAGACGTCGCACGACAGCGGCTCGTTGAAGTGCACCTTCACCAGGTTCGGCACGAAGGTCATCTGCAACGCGACATCGGCATTGGACTGTTGGATCAGGCCGCGCCAGGTGCCCTGCGGCTGCGCGGCCAGGGCGATGGCGGGAAACAGGCCGAACAGCGCGATGCCGGCCAGGGTTTTGACGGAGGTGGAATACATCGGGTTTTCCTCTGGAGGTGATGGTAGGTGGCCCAACCTAGCGGGCCAGCCACACGGTAACGCCGGTGATTCCGGCAAGAACGATGAAGCCGGCAAGCAGCCACAGGACGCGATGGCGCGGCTTGCGTGGTGGCGGTCCGGGCAAGGCGGCGACCAGCGCGGCCTCCCAGTCGGCGGACAGCCGCATCACGGTGAGCTTGTCCATCAGCCCGCCTCCTGCGACGGTACGGCCACCGGTCGTCCATCCAGCGACACGCTCGGCTGCCAGGCATCCGCCGCGCGATAGCCGATGCGCAGGCGATGCAGGGGACGGCGTCGCCACCGGCGCGGCGGCGCCGGGTGCAGGTCGACCACCAGGGCCGTGACGCCATCGCTGCCGCGCTCGTAGCGCAGGCGGCAGTCGAACGCCACGGACAACTCGGTGACCTGCGGCATACGCGGATCGCGAAACCAGCGCAACGGCAGCACCACGGATTCCAGGGGCGCATCGGCGCCGGCATCCCGCGGCACGTCCACGTGCAGGGCATCGCCGCCGGCATCGCCGGCCGCGTAGTGCGCCAGCCGGCGTCGCCGCAGGGCTTCATTGGCCGCTTCCACGGACACGCGCAGCGCGAACAGCAACTGGTCGAACGTGCAGGTGGCCATGCGCCCTACCCCTCGCCCAGCCACGCGGGCTTGCGTGGAAAGCCGACGTGGTAGCACAGCCATTGCAGCACCACCTGGTGCTCGCCGACCTGCAGGATGGTGAAACTCTTTTCCGTGCCGATGATGGACCCCTTGGGTGAATCGGTCAGGCATCGGTTGAGCAAGGCGCGGGCGTCTTCCACCTGCGCCTCGGTCTGCATCTGGTTAGGGTTGTCGCTGCCGACAACCACGCGTTTGACGAACTTCACGTCGGTCAGGTCGAACATCCTGTGTCTCCGGAAGGAATCGCGACGACCTCGCGGGCGCCGCGATCCATGGTGGGATCGAACGGCTTACGGACCGGTGCCGGTGCCGGCGGCAGGCGTGGTGGCGGGACCGGTCACTGCGGCCGGCGCGGTACCCGGCACGGCCACCGGCGCACCGACCTTGCGCGGCGCGCAAGCGGTCTGCAGGATGTCCATGACGCGTGCCAGGCCTTCGGGCATGCCCCCGTCCTCGGCGTGCACCTCCACGTGGTAACGCGCCGAGTTGTCGGACTTGCGGGTGTTTTCCTTATGCGTGGCGACCGAACCGGACACCTTCGCCGTGGCCTTGAACACGCCCCAGCCGATCGACATCTCGGCGCTGAACTCGCCCTTCTTGTCTTCACTTTCGGTCTGGCTGAAGGACGATTTCACTTCCATGTCGAACGTGATGTCGACGCGGGTGACGCTGAGGTTGGGCACCTTGACGATGGCCAGCAGCGGCACTTCCAGCTCGACGTCTTCCTCGGCGATACCGCCGGCGTTGGTGGGATCGTCCACGGGGCGCTTGAAACGGAACGTGGCGGTACGCGTGGCGCCCACGCCGGTCGGATCGTTCGCGGGCGGCGGCAGGAAGCCGATGACCTTGATGAAATCCGCGGTGGCCTGGGCCAGCTTGACCTGCGCTTCGCAGGCGGCGCTGAGCGGCGAACCGATCAGGTCGCCCATGGGCAGACCCTTGAACTGACTGGACATGTTGACGAGTTCGTCAGCCATGGTGTGACTCCTTGCAATGGTTGACGCGACGCACGGGATGCGCGGCGCGGTTCATCCCGGCCGACAGGTCAGTCGTCCGGCGTGAACGTCTTGAAGACCCCCTGGGTCTGTGAGAGGTGGTTCATCAGCCGCGCGGCACCGTCGGTGGGCTCGCTGCCTTCGACGCGGAGCTTCACGTGCACCGAGCCACCGCGACGGTCGTTGCCGCCGGCCGCCGGGTCCACGCGCAGGTGCGGGCGGGCCACGGCGCTCTTGCCTTTCCAGCCGGGCTCGTGCGGATCGTCGTCGCTCGGCGGATTGCCTTCCACGATCGGACCGATGTCCGCGTCGAAGGTGATCTCCACGTCCTTGATCCGCAGCACGTTGGTCGAGACCAGCGGCAGGATCGGTGCGCGGTACAGGTCCTCGTCGTCTTCGCCGGCCTTGGGATGCAGCGACGGCATGCGGATGACGACGCTCTTGGGCCGGTTGTCCTCGTCGAAGAAGTCGCTCAGGTGCGACATCTGGTGTTGCTCGATGCGGTCCTGCGCATCGACCACCGCGCCGGCGATGGCTTCGATCAGCGTGTTGAGCGAGGTCTGCGCGGCCATGGCTCAGCGACCTCCGGCCGCGGTGGGCGGCAGGTCGGGGAACGAATCCACGCGCGCCAGCCAGCCCTTGAGGAACTTGGCCAGCGACGGGCGCTGCGCCACCAGGGTGTTGTAGTAATCCTTGCGGCCCTGCTTATAGGCCGTATAGACCGCCACCGCGTTCAGGCGGCCCAGGGCGGCCATCGTGCCGGCGCCGATCACGCCGTCCACCGTGAGTTGCGGCGTCGCGCCCTGCGCGTTCAGCAAGCGCTGCAGCAGCTTGGAGGCGTTGGCGCCCGCATTGACCTGGAAGTCGAAGACGATGTTGGCCAGCGGTTGCAACGCGATCTCGTCGCCGTGCACCTTGTCCCAGTACTGCGCCTTGTAGATCCGCCCCGCGTCCGCATCGCTCAGCGCGCGCAGGTTGTCCAGCGAGGGCTCGATGCCCAGCAGGCTTTTTGCATAGCGCTGGAACGTGGCCAGCGTGATGCCCTTGTTGGTGGCGCCGCCCGGGTCGGCCGGGTCGTTGACGAAACCGCCCTCGTGCCGCAGCAGTGTGGGAAAGAAAAGATTGAAGTCGGCCATGCTGTGATCTCCCGGTTCGACGCGATGGCGTCGGTGGGTTCACTATCCGTTCGCGGACCGATGCGCGGGATCGGGAAAAGCCTGATTGCCGTGCCTGCGCGTGCTGATCGGCGCGCATTACGGCTCCAGCGTGGTCAGGCCTTCGCGCAGGGCATAGCGCGTGAGCAGCGCAATGCCGTTGATGCCCAGCTTGGCCATGATGTGTTCGCGGTGCGTGCCCACCGTCTTGACGCTGACATGCAGGCGCTCGGCAATGTCACGCGCGCTGAGGCCTTCGGCGAACAACTGGGTGATCTCGCGCTCGCGCGCGCTCAATGCCTCGCGCGGCGCGAACGCAGGGCCGTCGTGGCGGCGAAGGCCGTCCACCAGCAGGTGCGCGATATCGGGGCTGATGAAATAGCGCAGGCGCATCACACTGTCGATCGCCTCGCGCAGCACGTCGAAGCCGTCGCGCTTGAGCACGTAGCCGTGGGCGCCGGCGTCGAACGCGGCGCGCACCCAGCGCGAATCGTCGTACGCGGACAGGCACAGCAAGCGGGTCTGCGGACAGCGCGGCGCGATGCGGCGGATCGCTTCCAATCCGCTGAGCCCACGCATGGCGCAGTCGAAGACGATCAGGCCCGGCTGGTGGCGCAGCGCATGGCGCACACACTCGCGGCCATCGGCCGTGCTGCCGGTCACCTGGTAGCGCGGCGAGCCTGCCAGCAGAGCGGACACGCCCTCGCGCAGCAACGCCTGTTCGTCCGCCAGCAGGACGGTGATGGGCATCATGCGCCCCACCTCGCCCGCACGCCGGCGCGAACGCACATGAAAACACCGCCATGACTGACGGTGCTGCAGTGATGCGAATCCATCCTCGACCCCCTCGGTGGACGTCGTGCCGGCCCCCGTGGCCGGCCGGACGTGACAGCCGCGCAACGTTCCGCGGCTGCCGCCAAGGTATGTCGTGGCGTCCATCGGCCGTATCGGCCAAATGCTGATTTTTCGGCGCCGTCCTGCCGGTTACGGGTTCTTGCGAGCCGCCGCCCGCGCGGCACGCAGTGCCTCGAGCTTTTCCCTCAGCTTGGTCTCGAGTCCGCGATCCACCGGCTCGTAGAAGGTCGTGCCGACCAGGGCATCGGGCAGGCACTGCTGGTCGAGGGCGATGCCGCCCTCCACGTCGTGGTCGTACTGGTAACCGGTGCCGTAGCCCAGACCCTTCATCAGCTTGGTCGGCGCGTTGCGCAGGTGCATCGGCACGTCCAGCGTGCCCATCTGCTTCACGGTCGCCTTGGCCTTGTTATAGGCCATATAGGCGGCGTTGCTCTTGGGCGAGATGGCCAGCCAGATGGCCAGTTGCGCCAGGCCCAGTTCGCCTTCCGGGCTGCCCAGGCGCTCGTAGGTGTCCCAGGCGTCCAGGGCCATGCGCCAGGCGCGCGGTTCTGCCAGGCCCACGTCTTCCACGGCCATGCGGGTCATGCGTCGGGCGAGGTACAACGGATCGCAACCGCCGTCGAGCATGCGGGTCAGCCAGTACACGGCGGCATCCGGATCGGACGAGCGCACGGATTTGTGCAGCGCAGATATCTGGTCGTAGAACTGCTCGCCGCTCTTGTCGAAGCGGCGGGTGCGGTCGGCCAGCACCTGCTCCAGCGTGGTGTCGTCGATACGGCCGTCTTCGGCCAGTTCGGCGGCGATTTCCAGCAGCGTGAGCGCGCGGCGTACATCGCCGTCCGCGGCACTGGCGATCAGTTTCAGCGAGGCCTCGTCCACATCCAGCGCCAGTTCGCCGAGGCCACGCTCGGTGTCGGCCAGCGCGCGATGCAGCGCGGCCACGATATCGTCGGGGCTCACCGAGTCCAGCACGTGCACGCGGCAGCGCGACAGCAACGCGGAGTTGAGTTCGAAGGACGGATTCTCCGTGGTGGCGCCGACGAAGATGATCACGCCGCGTTCGATGTGCGGCAGGAACGCGTCCTGCTGGGCCTTGTTGAAGCGGTGCACCTCGTCCACGAACAGCACGGTGCGGCGGCCCTGCGCGAAGTTGCCCTCGGCTTCGGCCAGCGCCTTGCGCACGTCCGGCAGGCCGCTCATCACTGCGGAGATCGCCCGGAAATCCGCATCGGCGTAACGTGCCACCAGCAGCGCCAGGGTGGTCTTGCCGCAGCCCGGCGGCCCCCACAGGATCATCGAGTGCACCTTGCCCGCTTCCAGCGCGCGGCGCAGCGGCTTGCCCTCGCCGGCCACGCGCTGCTGGCCCACGATCTCGTCGAGGGCGCGCGGGCGCATGCGCTCGGCCAGGGGCTTCAGCGCTTCGGGTTCGGCGAACAGGCCGGGGGAGGAGAAGGACATGACACTCGCGGGCGGGGATGAACACGCATTATCGCGCGTTCACCGTGCACAGTCCCTCAATCATCCGGTGGCGGCGTTCCCGGCTTCGGCTTGCGCAGCAGGCTGGCCGCCATGCCGACGATCACCGCCGCGCCCAACAGCAGCACGATCCACAGCAGCGGACGGCTCCAGTCCAGCGGCACCGCGGGGGCCGCGAGGGCCTGGCGACCGCCCTGCTCCTGCGACGGGCCCAGCGTGGTGCGGTCGGGACGCCAGGCGGCCCCTTCGCTCTTGCGCAGCGCGGCGATGGCGTCGTCCACCGGCCAGGCCGGCCGCCGCGCACGCGCGCTGCCCACCAGCAGGCGCCAGGGGCCGTTGCCCTCGGGCAGGAAGACGAAGCGGTCCGCGCGCCAGCCCACCGAGAAATGCGGCGGCTCGCGCAGCGGCGTGGCCGAATGCAGGCGGATCAGATCGCGGCGACGCGGCGTCACCTCCAGGGGACGATGGCCCTCGGTGCCGTCCGGCGTGACCACGAGCGTACCCAGCGCCTCGCTGCTCAGGCTGTCCTCGACGGCGGAGGCATCCAGCCGGGCCACGCTGTCGCTCTTGCCCAGCGTCACACGCACGGCGCTCACGGGCAGCGCGGCCGGCAGGCGGTAGTCGTAATCGACGCCCTGCCCACTGCTGCGCGTGTCGGTCACGGGCACGTCCAGCCAGTGCAGCACGGGCTCGTCCCTGGCCGAGGCGTCCTCGACGGTGCCGGACAGCGTCACCGCGGCGGTGCCGTCGGTCGGCCAGGGCGCGTCGCCGCCGGTCACCCGCACCCGGAAATACCGGGCCGCCGGGCCCGCCAGCTTGACCACGCGCGCGTCCACCGCGTCGGCGTCCTTGCCCAGCGTGACCACGGACGCACCGCGCACGCGTGGAGTCCAGTCCTGCAGGTCGCGGCTGACGTCGATGTCCACGGTGAGGTTCACGTCGTGGTCCGGCCGGGGAAACTCCAGCCGTTCCGGCGCGACCTCGTCGTGCGCGTCGAACAGCCACGTGCGCGGCGTACCGCTGGCCGGCGCGCTGCCCGGCTCGATCACGATGTCGCCGTTGGTGCTGCGCTGGATGCGCGCGCCCGGCACGCCGTCCACCGCGGAAGGCACCGCGCGCAGCGGCGCGTCCAGGGTCACCGGATGCGACGTCGGGTCGGCGGCGCGGTACGGGCCGGTCGCCACCTGGCGACCCTGCGCATCGACCACCACCACGTCGCCCAGGCCCGCGTCGCGCACGGCCCAGGCATAGGCGTCCTGCGGCAGCTCGACCAGATAGGCCTTGCCGCCGGGCGGCGCGACGATCGGCCAGGCATAGGCGAACGCCTCGGGCATTTCAGCGCGGGCGCCCAGGGTGAACAGACTGGCGATGAGCAGGCAAACCACGTCACGACGCATGCGGCGGCTCCGGAACGATGGCCGCACCGTCTTTGGGCGGCGCGGGGGCGAGGTAACCGATGACCGTGCAGAGCAGGCCATAGGCGATGAAGGAGGCGATGCCGAACAGGTTGCCCAGGTGGCCGCGGTCCACCAGCAGCAGCTTGAGCAGCACCACGCCCATGCTGCCGGCGCCGGCCATCCAGAGCAGCCGCTGGCCACGGCGCGAGCCGAGCACCCAGGCAACGACGCCGATGATGCTCCACACCACGGTGAGCGACAGTTCGGCCAGGCTGGACGACGGCATGTCGCCGTTCCAGGGCACGCCGCCGAGGTGGTGCACGGTGCGCAACGTCATGCTGGTGGCGACGACGAAGAACGCGATGGCGAGCACCGCCGGACGCGCGCGCACCACGCCGGGCGGCATCACCGCGTCCGCCATGACGCGGGCGAGGAACAACCCCTCCGCCACCAGCAGCAGATCGATCGGATTGAACAGCGGGATGAAGGGCAGCGGGTGAGCACCGCCCGCCGCGCCCAGCGCGACGAGGCCGACCGCCGCCATCGCTATCAGCATGAACGCGCCGACACTCAGGCGCAGATCGCGTACGTAAGCCACCAGCGGCGAGGCGATGACGCGCGGTCGCCAGACGACGAGCGCCGCGACGAGCAGCGTCGGCACTGCGCAGGCGAGGATCTGCCAGCCCTGACCCACGCGCTCCGCACCATCCAGCGCGAGGCCGATGGCGGTGGTGAACAGCGCCAGCCAGCGCAGCCACCACAGCGTGCCGCTGGCGACGGCGGCCACCCGGTGCTGGCTTTCGCCACGCATCGACAGCCAGCCGGTCACGGCCATCATCGCCACCGCCGCGAGCGGCCAGCCCACCAGCCACTGCATGCCGGCGCTGCTCGCCTGCAGCACGAGCAACAGCGTGGCCAGGAAGGACACCGGTACGGCAAACGCGAGCACGACGCCCAGGTCCAGCTTGCGCACGCGCGGGCAGGCCAGCGACAGCAACCAGCCGGTGGAGGACACCAGCGCCAGCCACGCGGCGTTCTCGTCGGTCGCCCCGAAAGACGAACGATCGATCTCGCGCCCGAAGCCGACGTACCACCAGAGCACCGCCCAGAACAGCAGCCCGATACGCGCCAGGCCGGAGATACCGCGCGACGCGCCATGGCGATCGAACTGCCACACGCCCACGCCCGCACCGACGACCAGGAGCAGGCAGCCCACGAAAGGCGCGTTGAGCAGCGGCGTGTCGAGCGAGTGCACACCGAAGGACAGCGCGAGGAACCACGCCGCGCCCGCCACCAGCTGCAGGAACACGCCCGACCAGCGCGGCAGGCGCCGCCCCTGGCGGAAGCCGAGCCAGATCAGGCCCGCGCCTTCCAGCGCGAAGACGCAGGCGGTGACGCTCGCGCTCAACGCCAACGGCACGGCGATGGTGGCGAAGGCGACGGCCAGCACGGCCCAGGTCTCGCGCAGCAGGCCCATGTCGTCGCGCTTGCGGATCGCGAAGGCGATGGCGATATAGATGGCCGCGGCGACCAGGGCCGAGATCGCCAGCGGCATCGGCTCCCAGTCCAGCAACGCCCCCTGCAACAGCAGGCTGGCGATCGGGTTGCCGAACATCAGGCAGCCGTCGAGGATGGCGCGGCCGCGCCGCGGCGAGCGCAGCACGTGCAGCCACGGCACGATGAGGTACAGCAGGAAATGCAGGATGAGGAAGGGTTCGGTGCTGGCGAACAGCGACGGGCTGTAGCGCAGCACGCCCCACGCCGTGCCCACGCCGAACGTCGCCACGAAGCCGAGCACGTTGAGCACCCGCCATGCCTTCTTCCAGGCGATACCGAGGATGCCCAGGTTGAGCAGCGCGTAGTAACCGAACAGGGCGACATGGTTGCCCTGCCCCGACGACGCGATGATCGGCGCGGCGAACCCGGCGATCAGGCCCAGCACGGCGAGCGCCAGCGCATCCTGCAGCACCGCCAGCACGCCCATGCCGGCGACGAACACCACCAGCAGCGCGAAGGTCGGCGTCGCGTCCAGCAGACCGTAGAGGCGGTACGCGGCGAACACCGTCATCACCAGCACGCCCAGCCCACCACCCTGCAAGGCCAGCGCGAACGCGCGGCGCCGGTCGCGCTGCACCCAGCCGAACGCCACGCCCGCGATCGCCGCCAGCGCCACGAGGCTCAGCCGCACCGACACCGGCACACGCAGCATCCCCGTGTCCGACGCGTACTTGAGGAACGCCGCCACGCCCGCGAACAGCACCAGCATGCCCACCTTCACCGGCACGTTGCCTTCGGTGAACCAGCGCTTCGCTGCCGTGATGGCGCTATCGAACCAGGAGGGGCCGGTGGGCACGCGCGCTGCGGCTGCCGTCCACGCGTCGCTGACGACAGGGGCGGACATGCCATCGGCGGCGACACGTGTCGTGCCCGGTAGCGGTGGCATGGCGGGCATGTCGGGCATCGGGGGCACGGGCGGCGTCGACGCGCTGGATGCGCTGGACCCGTTGGACGCAGCCGACGCCGCCGTGCTGTCCGGCCACTGTGCCGGCACGGGCACCTCCGATACAGCAGGCGACATCATCGAGGGCACTGCCGGTGCTGGCGCCGTCAGCGCTTCCACCCGGGCTTGCATGGCGTTGAGGTCACTGCGCAGCTGCGACGTCCGCGCCAGCAGCCAGCCGATGGCAGCGCCCGCAACCCCACCGGTCCACCCTTGATCTACCAGACCACCGATGACCGCGCACACCAGAATCCAGACCACCACCATGCTCCGCCCCTCGCTCACATATCCGTATAGGCAGGGAGTCTGGCATGAAATGCCAGACTCCGTAGGAGCGCACGATGTGCGCGATCCCTCAGCCCCGCACTGCGGCGAAAGAAGCCACCCGCCCGCACAGGCAGGCGTTTCCGTGCATCCAACGTGCGCTCGTCAGACGCCCGGAACCGCTCCCACCGTTGCGACGGTTGGCATCATTCGGCATAGCCGCGGTGAGGGATCGCGCACATCGTGCGCTCCTACGGGCACATTGCGTGCAGGGGCCGCAGATCGCAGCGGCCGTCAGCACGCGGCGTTTATTTAACCGGCTGCGTCTGCAACACCGGCGCATCGCCGATCACATCGGTGCCCTTCGGCGGCACGAACTCGAACGTGCCCGCGGGAATCGCGACATTCTTCTGCCACCCGGCGAACGAGATCTGCGTGGTATTCCCCAGCTGGTCCTTGAACGCCATCCGCGCCAGCCCGCTCGCGTCAAAACCGAGGTCGGCAAAGTCGAACTGCGGATCCTTGCTGGTGGATTGCAGGCGCAACCAGACCAGGCCGTCATGCTCGCCCTGCTCGGTAACCTTGAAATCCTTGTCCATCTGCGAGAGGTCGGTCAGCACGGTGAGCGGGCTCTGCGCTTCCTCGCTGCTCTGCCGGCGAACGGTGACCTGTTCCAGGTCGGGGTCGTACAGCCAGACGCGGCTGCCGTCGGCGACGATGGTCTGCTTGTACGGTGCCGTGGTTTCCCAGCGGAACTGGCGCGGCGCCTGCAGCGCCAGCGTGCCCGAGCTGACCTTGCCCTGGTCGCCATTGGCATTGGCCAGCGTCTGGCTGAAACGCCCGGTGAGCGCATGCAGCCCCGTGGAGAACGCATTCAGGCGCTCTCGGGCCGCGCCGGTGGTGGCGAAGGTCGGCAGGCTGAGGAGGGACAGCGTCGCGGCGAGCAGCAGACGTTTCATAGGGGGGGGATATCCTGGGGAAGCAGGCATGGTGGCGAGGGTTAGGCGTAAAGGGTAAAGCGTCAGTCGAGCACGCACACACAACGCCCGACCCGTTGCACGTCAATCTACATCGTCAACGCTTAACACGGGACGCTGGACGACCAACGCCCTACCGGTCCGTTTCAAACAGCGACTTGAGCATATCGATGGCTTCACCGGGGGAAATCTCGCCGGCCTCCATCTTCTCGCTGATCTCGGCGATGGCCTTGCCGTCGCGATGCCAGAACGGCGCCGCGCGGGTGGCGGTGTGTGCCGGGCGCGTTTCCTGGCCCAGCACCACGATCTCGGCGATATCCGACTGCTCGGCGAAGATCACTTCCAGCGCGTCGTCGATCTCGCCGGTGTGCCCTGCCGGATAGTCACGGGTGACGAAGCAGGCGCGGCCGTCGTCGGCGCGCAGTTCCAGCCCGGGAATGGACGGGTTGAGCTCGAAGACACTGGTCACCTCGTCGAGCACCTCGGCGGTGGGCACGAGATCGCCGGTGACGAGGAGGCTCCAGGGGCGCTGGCGTAGCACACCCGGCTTCATGGTGTTCATGGTGGGATCAATCCTTGGGCGGCGGCGGAGCCAGCACTTCACGGTTGCCGTTGTGCTGCGGCGCGCTGACGATGCCGTCCTGCTCCATCTGTTCGACGAGGCGGGCGGCGCGGTTGTAGCCGATGCGCAGGTGGCGCTGCACGCCGGAGATGGACGCGCGGCGCGTTTCCGTCACCACGCGCACGGCGCGGTCGTAGAGGGCGTTGTCGCTGTCGCCATCGCCGTCGGCATCCTGCGGCAGGCCGGCGTCGTTGATGATCTTGCCGTCGGCGGTGGACTGCACTTCTTCCAGCACACCCTCGATGTAGTTCGGGGCACCCTGCGCGCGCAGCCATTCCACGACATTGTGCACCTCGTGGTCGTCGACGAAGGCGCCGTGCACGCGCTCGGGCGTGGCCGTGCCCGGCGGTAGGTAGAGCATGTCGCCGTGGCCCAGCAGGGCCTCCGCGCCGGACTGGTCGAGGATGGTGCGCGAATCGATCTTGGACGAGACCTGGAAGGCGATGCGCGTGGGGATGTTGGCCTTGATCAGGCCGGTGATGACGTCCACCGAGGGGCGCTGCGTGGCGAGGATCAGGTGCACGCCCGCAGCACGCGCCTTCTGCGCCAGGCGGGCGATCAACTCTTCCACCTTCTTGCCGACGATCATCATCATGTCGGCGAACTCGTCGATGATGATGACGATGTGCGGCAGCGGCTCCAGCGGATCGGCCTTCATCGAGGGCATGTCCGGGTTGGCGCGGAACAGCGGATCGAGCAACGGCTGCCCGCTGCTTTCGGCGTCCTTCACCTTCTTGTTGAAGCCGCCCAGGTTGCGCACGCCCACCGCCGCCATGAGCTTGTAGCGGCGCTCCATCTCGGCCACGCACCAGCGCAGCGCGTTGGCGGCTTCCTTCATGTCGGTGACCACGGGCGCCAGCAGGTGCGGGATGCCCTCGTAGACCGAGAGCTCCAGCATCTTCGGGTCGATCATGATCATGCGCACGTCCTTGGCGCTGGACTTGTACAGCAGGCTGAGCACCATGGCGTTCACCGCCACGGATTTACCGGAGCCGGTGGTGCCGGCAACCAGCAGGTGGGGCATCTTGGCCAGATCGGTAACCACGGCCTTGCCGCCGATATCCTTGCCCAGCGCCAGCGCCAGGGGCGACTTCACCTGGTCGTAGCGCTCCGAACGGAGGATCTCCGACAGGTAGACGATCTGCTTCTTGGTATTGGGGATTTCCAGGCCGATGACGTTCTTGCCGGGAATCACGTCCACCACGCGCACGCTGACCACGGACAGCCCACGGGCGATGTCCTTGTCCAGGCTGGACACCTGGCTGCCGCGCACGCCGGCGGCGGGCTCCAGCTCGAAGCGGGTAATGACGGGACCGGGATAGACCCCGACCACGCGTGCCTCGACCTTGAAGTCCTTCAGTTTCAGTTCGACCTGGCGCGACAGCACCTCCAGGGTTTCCTCGGAGTACCCGGGGCCCTGCGGCGGGGCTTCGTCCAGCAGCGACAACGGCGGGATCTCGCCCTCGATGGACGCGCCGGTGAACAGGGGAATCTGGTTTTCGCGGGTGGCCCGCTCGCTCTTGACGACCATCGGCGTGGGCGTCTCGATGCGTACCGGCTCGCGTTTGGCCTGCTTGACCGCTTCGGCCTTCTTGACCACCTCGCGCTCCGCACGGGCGGTACGGGCGGCCATCACATCGGGCGCACGACGCATCTTGCCGCCGAACCAGCCGCCCAGCCGCACCACGCCCTGCCCGGTCACGTCCATCAGGCGGAACCAGGACAGGCCCGTGGCCAGGGTGACGGCGATCAGGAACACGGCCAGCAGCAACAAGGGCGCGCCCTTGTCGCCGAACGCGGCATGCACCCCGCGACCGACCCACTTTCCGACGATGCCGCCCGCGCCTTCCGGCAGCACGGGGGAATCGACGTTCAGGTAGACCAGCGCGGGGCCGGTGATGAAGAAGAACACGAACCCGATCAGGCGTAGCGAGGGCTCCCACGGGGCGACGTGACGCTCGCCCCGCTGGCGGATCACCTGCACGCCCAGGGCCAGCAGCAGCAGCGGAAAGCAGTACGAGACCAGGCCGAAGATATAACGCAGCAGATTGGCGATGTTGGCGCCGACCGCGCCACCGAAATTGGTGGCATGCTCGGCAACCCCCATGTGGCCCCAGCTCGGGTCCTGGTCGTTGTAGCTGATCAGGCACACGAGCAGGTACAGCGCGAGCGGGAGCACCAGCAGGGCTCCCGCTTCACGCAGGCGGCGCTTGAGCTCATCGCTCAAGCCCTCGCGCTGGGCCTTGATCTGCGTCCTGGCCTGTTTCTTGACGACTTTCGCGCTGCGCGCCACTTAGCAGACGACCTCGGATCGGGTTTTGGGCATCATGCCATGCCCTGGAGGGCCGGATGGACGAGCTTGCCGCCCTCGATGTTGATGCCCGCGGCCAGCGGGGCATAGTCGCGCCAGGCATCGCCGGCAGCCAGGCGCTGCACGTACGGCAGGATGGCGGCGGAGATGGCGGTGGACGAGGTCTGCGGCACGGCGCCGGGCATGTTGGTCACGCAGAAATGCGTCACGCCGTGGACGTCGTAGGTGGGCTCCTTCCAGGTGGTCGGACGCGAGGTTTCGAAGCAGCCGCCCTGGTCGATCGAGATGTCGACGAGCACCGAGCCCTTCTCCATCGTCTTGACCATGTCCTCGGTGACCACGCGCGGGGCCTTGGCGCTGGGGATCAGCACGGCACCGACGACGATATCGGCGTTGCGGACTTCCTCGGCCACCGACGACTCATAGGCATACAGCGCGGTGACGTTGGGGCCCATGGCCATCATCTCGGCCAGGCGATCCTGCCGCTTGTCGAACACCACCACGTTGGCACCGGCCTGGGCCGCCAGGGCCGCGGCGTTGCCACCGGCCGCGCCGGCGCCCAGCACCACGACCTTGCCGCGCGGGGTGGAGGCCATGCCGCCCAGCAGCTTGCCCTTGCCGCCGTTGGGCTGGTGCAGGAGGGTGGTGCCGATCTGGGTGGCGATGCGACCGGCGATGACGGACATCGGCAGCAGCAGCGGCAGCACGCCGTTCTCGTCCACCGACTCGAAGGCGATGCCGGTCAGGCCGATGTCCAGCAGGCTGCGGGTCAGCGCCGGTTCGGCGGCCAGGTGCAGGTAGCAGAACAGCAGGTGGTGCTTCTTCAGCAGCTTGAGGTCGCCCTCGATCGGCTCCTTGACCTTGACGATCAGCTCGCCCTTCTCGTAGACGGCGGCGGCGTCCGGCAGGACGGTGACGCCCAGGGCCGAGTAGTCGGCGTCCGAGTAGCCGGACTTGGTGCCGGCGCCGGACTGGATGAACACCTCGTGGCCACGGCGGGCCAGGTCGGCCGCGGCGGCCGGGATGAGGGCCACGCGGCCTTCGAGGGTCTTGGTTTCGGAAGGGATACCGATGCGCATCTGAGGATGATCCTGAATGAACCGAAGGAAGTCGTGACGGAACAAAAGCCGCCGTGCGGAGACACGCCGGCAGCATCAATGAAGCGAATGTCTTGAATCGCACCCCCGTCTTCCCCATTCTTCGGGGTCGACAACGATCTCGCGCAACCTCGACACGGCCTGAGCAACCTGCCGCAAGAGGCCAGCGGTACGACTGAAACACGCCGCAGCAAACCTCAAGGATTATACATGAGCACCCCCAAGCACAGCCGCCTGCTGATCCTCGGCTCCGGCCCCGCCGGCTACACGGCCGCCGTCTACGCGGCGCGCGCCAACCTCAAGCCGACGATGGTCACCGGCCTGCAGCAGGGCGGCCAGCTGATGACCACCACCGAGGTGGACAACTGGCCCGGCGACGAGAAGGGCGTGCAGGGTCCGGAGCTGATGCGGCGCATGGCCGAGCACGCCGAGCGCTTCGAGACCGAGATGGTCTTCGACCACATCCACAGCGTGGACCTGGGCAACCGCCCGTTCCGGCTCAAGGGCGACAGCGGCGAGTACACCGCCGACGCCCTGATCATCACCACCGGCGCCACGGCCAAGTACCTGGGCATCGCCTCGGAAGAGAAGTTCAAGGGCCGCGGCGTGTCCGCCTGCGCCACCTGCGACGGCTTCTTCTTCCGCGACCAGGACGTGGTGGTGGTCGGCGGCGGCAACACGGCCGTTGAAGAAGCCCTGTACCTGGCCAACATCGCCCGCAAGGTCTACCTGGTCCACCGCCGGGACAAGTTCCGCGCCGAAAAGATCATGCAGGACAAGGTGTTCGAGAAAGCGGCCGCCGGCAAGATCGAACTGCTGTGGAACCACCAGGTGGACGAAGTGCTGGGTGACGATTCGGGCGTGAACGGCGTGCGCGTGAAGGACGTGAACTCCGGCGCCACGCGCGACCTGGCCGTCCAGGGCTTCTTCGTCGCCATCGGCCACACCCCGGCCACGGGCATCTTCGAAGGCCAGCTGGACATGAAGGACGGTTACATCCAGATCCAGTCCGGTACCCAGGGCATGGCTACGGCCACCTCGGTGCCCGGCGTGTTCGCCGCCGGCGACGTGGCCGACCACGTCTACCGCCAGGCGATCACCTCGGCCGGCTTCGGCTGCATGGCCGCGCTGGACGCCGAACGCTGGCTGGACCAGCAGCACCTGCTGACGTGATGGAGTCGCCCCGCGCGGCCGGCGCGGGGCGTTGCCCCGCATGAGCGAGATCCGTTTCCTCGACGGGCTCGGCGGCATCCCGGCCGCCGACTGGGACGCGCTCGTGCCCGACGGCAACCCGTTCGTGTCGCACGCGTTCCTGAGCGGCATGGAGTCCAAGGGCTGCCTGCGAGAAGACTACGGGTGGCGGCCGTACCACCTGGTCATTCTCGACGGCGGGCGGCTGGTCGCGGCGGCTCCGACCTACCTCAAGGGCAACTCGCATGGCGAGTTCGTGTTCGATTTCAGCTGGGCGGCGGCCTGGGAGCGGGCTGGCGGCGATTACTACCCCAAGCTGCTGGTCGCGGCACCCTACTCGCCCGTGCCCGGGCCGCGCCTGCTGGTGCGCGACGGCCTCGACGCCGAGATCAATCGCAACCGGCTGACCGCCGCGCTGGTCGACGAAGCCGACCGCCTGGGCCTGTCCTCGATCCACGCCAACTTCCTGGCCGAGGCCGACCTGCCCGCCTTCGACGACCGCTGGCTGGCCCGTGCCGATTACCAGTTCCACTGGCACAACCGCGGTTACACGGATTTCGACGATTTCCTCGCCGCGCTGGCCCGGAAGAAACGCAAGAACATCCGCCAGGAACGCGCGCACGCGGCCGCCTCGGGGCTCACGCTGGAGATGCGCGGCGGCGACACGCTGGGCGACGCCGAGTGGCGACAGATCCACGCGCTCTACGAACTGACCTTCGACATGAAGGGCAACCACGCCGCGCTCACCGCCCGCTTCTTCCAGTACCTGGGGCATACGATGGGCGCCAGCGTGCAGGTGGCCCTGGCACGTGACGGCACGGACATCGTGGCGATGGCGCTGTTCCTGCGCAGTGCCGACGTGCTGTACGGGCGCTACTGGGGCGCCAGCGTGGAGCTTTCCGGGCTGCATTTCGAGCTGTGCTACTACCGTGGCATCGAGTACGCGATCCGTGAAGGCATCGCGCGTTTCGAACCCGGCGCGCAGGGCGAGCACAAGCTGGCGCGCGGTTTCCTACCCACGCTCACCCACTCGCGCCATTACATCGCGCACGAGGGCTTCCGCCAGGCGGTGGCTGCGGCGCTGGTCCAGGAGGCGACGCACCGCGAGGCCTACAAGGACGAACTCATGGCCCATTCGCCGTACGCGGATCGATGATCCACCTGCCCCAGCTGCATCCCCAGCGCCCCGGCCTGTTTCCCGACCCGGAAACCGCGCTGACGGAGCCGAACGGCCTGCTGGCCTGGGGCGGCGATCTATCCGCCGAGCGCCTGCTGGCCGCGTATGCGCAGGGCGTGTTCCCCTGGTACAACGAGGAAGAGCCGATCCTGTGGTGGTCGCCGGATCCGCGCTGCGTCTTCCACACCGACGCCATCCACATCAGCCGCAGCCTGCGCAAGCAGCTGGACAAGTCCCATTGGCGGCTGACCGCTGATACCTCGTTCTCGCGCGTCATGCGCGCCTGCGCCGCCCCGCGCAATGGCCAGCCCGGCACGTGGATCGGACCGGAGATGATCGCCGCCTACGAGGAACTGCACCGCCGCGGCCACGCGCACAGCGTGGAGGTGTGGGACCGCGGCTCGCTGGTCGGCGGCATCTACGGCGTGGCCGTCGGCCGGCTGTTCTGCGGCGAATCGATGTTCAGCGCACGCAGCGGCGGATCGAAGGTCGCCCTGGCCGGATTGTGCCGGCTGCTGCACGGCTGGGGGTTTCCGTTTCTGGACGCGCAGGTGACCAACGACCACCTGCTGAGCATGGGCGCCGTGGAAATCGCCCGCCGGCCGTTTGTGGCGCAGGCGCGAAAGCTGGCCGCGATGCCGGGGATGGTGGGGTCGTGGGTGAGTCATCCGGTGGCGTTGCCGTAACGTTGATCGCGCACATCGTGCGCTCCTTATTTGTCCCGATTGCGCGAAAGTAGGTGCCGAGAGCCGGCGTGGCTGACCGTTGCGCTCCTGGATCGATCGATCGCGTTGTAGCTAGGTCGCCACGCCGGATCTTCCTGCCATACGCCCGAACAGTTGCCCGAGTAGGCGCTCGGAAATAAGGCTGGGCCTGGCGGGAAGGGCTCTCGACATCCCTAGGCTAGCGGAGATCGAGATGAACGGCATCGGCGCGGGCGTGGACGTGAGCAAGGCCTACCTGGACGTGGCCGTGTTCCAGCAGAACGAAGTCAGGCGATTCGATAACGGTGCCGCCGGCTGGCGGGCCCTGGTGACCTGGCTGAAGCCGTACGGGCCTGGCCAGGTCGTTCTGGAGGCCACCGGGGGCTACGAACAGCGCGCGTTGGGTGCCCTGCACGAAGCCGGCTTGCCCATGCGTCGGATCAATCCGCGGCAAGTCCGCTCGTTCGCCCGGGCGACGGGGCAGCTGGCCAAAACAGACCGGATCGATGCCAGAATCCTCGCCCACGTGGCCAGTGTGATCGATCTGGTGCCGTTCCAGCCGCTCGATGCAGACGCCGCCAAACTGCGGCAATACAAGGCGCGGCGCGATCACCTGGTGCAGAACATTGCCACGGAAAAGCAGCGTCGGCGGCAGTTGGACGACCCCATCCTTCGCGCCGATCTCGACGCGCACATCGCTTACATGGAGCAGGCCCTGCACCGTATCGAGCAGGTGATCGCCGACCTCATCAAGGACACCCCGCAGGCCCGGATCGCCCGCACCATCAAGGGCGTGGGCCCGGCGATGGTCGCGACGATGATCTGCGACCTGCCCGAGCTGGGCCACCTCAGCCGCAAGGCGATCGCCAAGCTCGTGGGCGTGGCCCCACTCAACCGCGACAGCGGCTTCTTCGTCGGCCAACGAAGCACCTGGGGAGGTCGCGCGGGTCCACGATCGGCGCTATACATGTCGGCGTTGACGGCCGCCCACCACGACCCTCAGCTGAAGGCCTTTTATGCAGCGCTCATCGGCCGCGGGAAACCCAAGAAACTGGCACTGGTCGCCGTCATGCGGAAGCTGATCGTCATCCTCAACGCGCGGATGCGAGAGGCGATAGCCGCGGCGCCTACCCCATGAGGGTGGACACAGTTGCTACAAGGCTGCGTAAACCCCAAAGGTAGGAGCGCACGATGTGCGCGAAAAACCAACAACGCGAAGAAGACGTAACCCATCAACGAAGCCGCGATCCCGGATCGCGCACATCGTGCGCTCCTACACACGCGTCGCCTCCCATCACGCCGGATGTAGGAGCGCAAGATGTGCGCGATCCAGGACAACGTCACCGCGCGCGGTGACCGCTCATTTCCGCGCCGGCATTCTTCGGCAGCAGCAGGCACACCGGCGCGGCGAGCACCGAGACGAAGGTGACTACCAGGAACGCCACGCTGAAGTCCGGCAGTAACGCGTGTTCGCGCCCGTGCCAGGTGACCGACGCATGCAGCGCCGCGGCGGCGACGCAGATGCCCAGCGACAGCATCAGCTGCTGGAACGTGGTGTAGAAACTGGTGGCGCTGGAGAACCGTTCGCTGGGAATATCCGCGTAGGCCACCGTGTTGTACCCGGTGAACTGCAGCGACTGGAAGAACCCGCTCATCAGCAGTACGGCGTAGATGATCCACAGCGGCCAGTCGGGCCGGAACGCGGCGCACAACGCCACGCAGCACATCGAGAACACGCCGTTCCAGACCAGCGTGGCGCGGAACCCCCAGCGGCGCAGCACCGGTGCGGCGGTCGCCTTCATCAGCATGGCGCCCAGTGCGGAGACAAAGGTGATGACGCCGCTGTGCGCCGCCGACATGCCGAAACCCAGCTGCATCATCAGCGGCAGCAGGAACGGCACCGAGCCCGCGGTGATGCGCGTGAGCGACCCCGCTATCACCGACAGGCGGAACGTCGTGAAACGCATCAGCGACAGGTCCAGGATGGGATGGGTCACGCGCTGCGCATGCCACACGTAGACCGCGCCGACCACGATGCCGCCCACGATCAGCCCGGTGGAACCGAGCACGGAGGTCACCCCGCGACTGGCCATTTCCAGGCCGAACACCAGGCACGACAGCGACACACCTGACAGCACGAAACCCAGCTTGTCGAATCGCATCTTGTCCGGGATGCGGATATCGGGGATATAGCGCGACGCCAGCCACATGCCGACCAGGCCGATCGGCACGTTGATGTAGAAGATCCAGCGCCACGACACCCAGGTGACGATGAACCCACCCAGCGGCGGCCCGATCACCGGGCCGATCAGCGCCGGCACCAGCAGCCACGACATGGCGCTGACCAGTTCCGACTTCGCCACCGAGCGAAGCAGCACCAGGCGTCCCACCGGCACCATCATGGCGCCGCCGATGCCCTGCAACAGGCGCGAGAGCACCAGTAGCGGCAGGTTGCCGGAGATGCCGCACAGGATGGAGCCGATGGTGAAGATGGCGATGGCGGCGCGGAACACGTTGCGCGAGCCGTAGCGGTCGGCGATGGCGCCGCTGGCCGGAATGAACACCGCCAGGCTGAGCATGTACGAGGTGAGCGCCACGCTCATGTGCAACGGCGACACGCCGAACGAGTCGGCCATGGCCGGCAAGGCGGTGGCGAGGATGGTGCCGTCCAGTTGCTCCATGAACATCGCGCTGGCGATGATGAGGGCAACGGTGCGAAAGCCGGGAGCGGGAGTCATCCGGGTGGAGGTAACGAAGAAGACGTAAGTCTGCGCCCGCCGTTACGGAAGATCGAGTGAAAGGTTGCTTAGAAATGCGCGCTCCCGCCCCGTCAGCGGATCGACGAAGCGGAGTTCCCGGGCCAGCAGGCGCAGCGGCTGGTCGAAACCGGCGGGCTCGTCGCGCAGCTCCGGGTATACATGATCGCCCAGGATGGGCGCACCCAAGGCCGCCATGTGCACGCGCAACTGGTGCTTGCGACCGGTAACCGGTTGCAGGCGGTAGCGCCAGACCGATGCGCCACGCGCCAGCACCTCGATCCGTGTGCATGCGTTCGGCGTGCCCGGCACTTCGGCCACGCGGAAGAACGGCTCGCCCCGCTCGATCCGGCTTTCCCGCACATGCGGCATCGCCAGGGTAGGCAGCGGTGGCGCCAGCGCTTCATAGGTCTTCACGATGCGCCGCTCGCGGAAAAGCCGGGTGTAGGCATCGCGCGTGTCCGGCCGCGCCGAAAACACCACCAGCCCTGCCGTGCCTCGATCCAGGCGGTGCAACGCCACCAGCGCGGGGTTGCCCAGGCGACGCATCAGCCGCACGGACAGGCTCTGCTCGACGAAGCGGCCGGCGGGCATGGTGGGCAGGAAATGGGGTTTATCAGCCACCACGATATCGTCGTCGGCGTAGACGATGCCTTCGACGAACGGGATGACCGGCTCGTCGGCTACCTCGCGGTGGTAGGTCAGTACGCCGCCGGGCCGGTACGGCGTCAACCGGTCCACGGGCACATCGTCCACGGCGACCGCCCCGCGCGTCATGCGCTCGATCCATGCCTCGCGGCCGATCGCCGGAAACCGTTCGCACAGGAAATCCAGCACGGACGGCCAGGCACCGCGAGGCAGGACGATACGGCTGGGTGGGAGCGCTTCCATCGCAAGATTGTATCGCTCAAGTCCTTCGTGGCGCGGCCGCCATATACTGTACGTCTTACCATCCCCTCCCCAGAGGCATCCGTGATCGGCCGGTTCTTCCGCAAGCTGTTCGGCAACCGTGGCGCCGCTCCCGCGATGCACGCGCGTGCCTTGTCCGTGCCCGTGGCGCCCGTCGCCGTCGGCACGCCGTTCGTCCCTGTCGACGCACCGGCGGGCGCGCTTGCCGCCGACGAGGTGGAAGACCGCTTCTACCGCCTGGTGCTGGGCGCAGCATGCTCGCCGGACCCGGGCATGAGTGCCCATGAGCAGACGCTCCTGCGTCGACTGCGCGAGGCCTTCGGCGGCGAGCGCTTCGACGTGGCCCTGCTGCCGCGCCTGCCTGCCGTGGTGCCGCAGCTGATGCGCGCGCTGCGCAACGACGCCAGCGACAGCCGCATGCTGGCCGAGCAGGTGGCGCGCGATACCGTGCTGGTCGGCGAAGTCATCCGCGTAGCCAACAGCGCGTTCTTCCGGCCGGCCAAGGCGGTGACCGGGCTGCCCCAGGCGATCACGCTGCTCGGTCACGACGGGCTCCGCCGCGTGGTCATGCAACTGGTGATGCGCCCCATCCTGCGCACCGGCGAAGGCGCCGCGCAGCAGGCGGGCGATCGTCTGTGGGAGCACGCCGAACGCTGTGCCCGCGCCTGCGCGCACCTGGGTGAAGGCACCTGCGATCCGTTCGAATCGTTCCTCGCGGGGCTGGTCAGCCATACCGGCGCGCAGGCCATCCTGGCCGAACTGGACAAACACGGCCCCGCCGCGCCTGCCTACAGCCGCCGTTTCGTTGCGGCGCTGGCCCAGCAGATGGAGCGCCTGTCGCTGCACGCGGCACGCCACTGGGATTTCCCCTCGCGGGTGGTCCAGGCGCTGGCGGAACGCGCCGACCCGGCCGACGCGGGCGCACGCACGCCCCTGGGCCGTGCACTGCTCGCCGCCAGCCGCGTGGCGATGCTGGACGTACTGGCGGAGAACGGCCTTGCCGAGGCCGACGCCGTCCTCCTGGCCGGCCCGGATCCGACCTTCACGCAGGCCCGGCTCGTTGCCTGTCAGGCGTTCGTGCGCACCGCGCATACGGCCGAGGCCTGACCCTCGTCGCCGTGCACGTGAACATGACCCACGCCGTGTGCGTCGTGGTGCACCCGGACGCCTGGGACGCAGAGGTCGCACGCGCAGTGGACCGCTTGATGGACGCGGATACCGCCATCGCCGACCGGGTATAATACCGGCCTGATTCCCCCGGCAGGACGCTCCAGAACGATGTTTGCGGCACGACAGACTCCGTCCCCCGGAGGCGATGCCCTCGCGCGCCTCATCTGGCAGGATTTCGAGCACCTGCTTGCCGAGTACTACCGTGGCCAGGGTTACCACGTCGAGCGCCATAACGCCTCCCGCCTCCTGCAGGTCCCGAAAGGCGGCATCGACCTGCGCCTGCGCCGCGGCAGCGAGACCGTGGTCGTCCAGTGCAAGCACTGGGACGCCGAGGAAGTGCAGCTGGCCGACGTCAACGAACTGCTCGGCAACATGCTCAACGAAGCCGCCAGCCGCGGCATATTCGTCACCCGTGGCCGCTACAGCCGCGAGGCCGCCGCGCTCATGCGCCGCCAGCCGCGGCTGCAACTGGTCGACGGCGACATGCTCCGGGCGATGCTCAAGCTGCCCGAACGCGTCGATACGGCGCGGACGACGCGAAGCGAGCGCACGCCCGGCCTGCCGCGGCGTCATGCCACGGGCGTGCCTTCCTGGCTCGGGCCGGCGCTGTTGGCGTTCGCTATTGCCGGCCTGCTCGCCCTGTTCATCTGGCGCACGGTAACGCGCCACGAAGAACCGGCGCCGCCGCCATCCGCCGGCACGGCGGACAGCCAGGCCCACGCCGTAGCGCCAACCTCCGTCGACGTTTCGGAATCCGCCGGGGGCGCCGGAGGCACCACATCGCCGGCCGCAGTGCAGTCGCCCCTCCCACCGGCCCTGCCGCCTTTGAGCGGCGCCTCCGGCATCGTCAACAAGGCCGCACCGCTCAATCCGCCCTCCGCCATGCGCGAGATCGCCGAGCGCGAGCGGCTGCGTCAGCCATCCGAAAACGCGCGCCATGCACGCCTGCACGAGGACGGCATGACGGTGCTCGAACGCAGCACCCGCGAACTGGGCTCGCACGATTGATCGCCTGTCGGCCGTGAGCGGCGTTTGGTCGCGGCACGCAAGCTCCTGAAGGCGGTTCATTTCACGCCGGGGCAATCCCCACACGCCTAGCCTTCCGGGAGACCCCGTCGCCTGGAAGCCTCCATGACCGAGACGCTTGCGCCCGATCTTCTACGCCGCATGCACGCCTACTGGCGCGCTGCCAACTACCTCACCGTGGGCCAGATCTACCTCCGCGACAATCCGATGCTGGAGCAGCCTCTCCGGCGCGAGCACATCAAGCATCGCCTGCTCGGCCACTGGGGCACCACCAGCGGCCTCAACTTCATCTACACCCACTTGAACCGCGTGATCGTCGAACGCGACCTGGACATGATCTACGTGATGGGTCCCGGTCACGGCGGCCCCGGCGTGGTGGCGCACACCTACCTGGAAGGCTCGTACACCGAGGTCTACCCGCATATCGACCGCAGCGAAGCGGGCATGCGCGAACTGTTCCGCCAGTTTTCCTGGCCGTACGGCATTCCCAGCCACGTCGCACCGGAAACGCCGGGTTCCATTCACGAAGGCGGCGAACTGGGCTATTCGCTGTCGCATGCGTTCGGCGCGGCATTCGACAATCCCGATCTGGTGGTGGCCTGCGTGGTGGGCGACGGCGAAGCGGAAACCGGCGCGCTGGCCACCGGCTGGCACGCGAACAAGTTCCTCAATCCGGCCCGCGACGGCGCCGTGCTGCCCATCCTGCACCTCAACGGCTACAAGATCGCCAACCCCACGGTGCTGGCGCGCATCCATCCGGACGAACTGCGCGACCTCATGCGCGGCTACGGCTACGAGCCGCACTTCGTCGAGGGCCATGAGCCCGAACCGATGCACCAGGCATTCGCGGCCGCGTTGGACACCTGCCTGGACGAGATCAAGCGCATCCAGGACGACGCGCGCAAGGACGATGCGGCGGACGCCGTGCGGCCGCGCTGGCCGATGATCGTGCTGCGCAGCCCCAAGGGCTGGACCGGGCCGAAGAACGTAGACGGCAAGCCGCTGGAAGGCACCTGGCGTGCCCATCAGGTGCCTATCGCCGACTTCACCTCGGATGAGCACCTGAAGATTCTCGAAGACTGGATGAAGAGCTACGACGCGCACGAGCTGTTCGACGAGCGTGGCCGTTTCCGCGAGCAGTTCGCCTCGCTGGCGCCGACCGGCCGGCGCCGCATGGGCATGAACCCGCATGCCAACGGCGGCCTGCTGCTGAAGCAGCTGCACATGCCGCACTTCCACACGTTCGCCGAGGACGTCCGCACACCCGGCGACCACAAGGCCGGCGCCACCGCGGTGCTGGGCACCTTCCTGCGTGAAGTGATGCGCCAGAACATGCAGACCTTCCGCCTGTTCGGCCCCGACGAAACCGCGTCCAACCGCCTGCAGGCCGTGTACGAGGCCAGCGGCAAGACCTGGATGGCCGGGCGCGAGGCCGTGGACGAAGACCTGTCGCCCGCCGGCCGCGTGATGGAGGTGCTGAGCGAGCACCAGTGCCAGGGCTGGCTGGAGGGCTACCTGCTGACGGGGCGACACGGACTGTTCTCGTGCTACGAGGCCTTCATCCACATCATCGATTCGATGATGAACCAGCACGCGAAGTGGCTGAAGGTCACCCGCACCATGTCGTGGCGGCCGCCGATCGCGTCACTCAACTACCTGCTCAGTTCGCACGTGTGGCACCAGGACCACAACGGCTTCTCGCACCAGGACCCGGGTTTCATCGACCACGTGGCCAACAAGAAATCCGAGATCGTGCGCATCTACCTGCCGCCGGATGCCAACTGCCTGCTGTCCGTGGCCGACCATTGCCTGCGCAGCCGCCATTACGTCAACGTCATCATCGCCGGCAAGCAGCCCGACTGGCAGTGGCTGGACATCGAAAGCGCGATCCGTCATTGCGCGGCGGGCGCCGGTATCTGGCATTGGGCCAGCCGTGGCGTGGAAAGCCCCGACGTGGTGATGGCCTGCGCGGGCGACGCGCCCACCGTCGAGGTGCTGGCCGCCGTGATGCTGCTGCGCGAATACGTGCCCGATATCCGCATCCGCGTGGTCAACGTGGTGGACCTGATGTCGCTGGAACAACCCGACGAGCATCCGCACGGCATGGACGACGACGTGTTCGACGACCTGTTCACCAAGGACACGCCGGTGATCTTCGCCTTCCACGGCTATCCGGGCATCATCCACAAGCTGACCTATCGCCGGCACAACCACGACAACATCCACGTGCGCGGCTACAAGGAAGAAGGCACCACCACGACCGCGCTGGACATGATGGTGCTGAACAACATGGATCGTTTCCAGCTGGCGCTGGATGCGATCAACCGCATTCCCCGCCTGGCCGGCGAGCGCGAGAAGGCCGAGCAGCGCTACTGGTCGGACATCCAGCGGCACAAGCTCTATGTCAGCGAGCACGGCGAGGATCTTCCGGAGGTCCGCGACTGGCAATGGAAGGCCGAGGAGACCGACGCGTGAGCCGGCCCGGGCACGTGCTGGCGCTCAACACGGGATCGTCGTCACTGAAATACGGGTTGTATCGCGTCGACGGCGAGCGGTGCGAGGCGTTGTTCTCGGGGCAGACCGAGGGCGCGGCGGATAACGATCCCCTCTCGGCCCTGCTCGCTTCGTTAAGCGAGCAGGACCTGCCCGCGCCCGACGCCATCGGCCACCGCATCGTGCACGGCGGTCCGAACGTACGTGCGCACGCCCGGATAGACGCGGCGATGATGGAACACCTGGGACAGGCGTGTGCCTTCGCACCGCTGCACGTGCCGCCGGCGGTGGCGCTGGTGAAGCAATGCGCGGCACGTTTCCCGGGACTGCCGCAGGTAGCCTGCTTCGATACGGCCTTCCATGCGTCGATGCCGGCGGTAGCGAAGACCCTGCCCTTGCCGGCGGACCTGCGCGAGGGCGGTATCGAACGCTACGGTTTCCACGGGCTGTCGTACGAATCCATCGTGCGGCAACTGGGCGACGACCTGCCCTCGCGCGTGGTCATCGCGCACCTGGGCAACGGTGCCAGCCTGTGCGCCGTGCGCGACGGCCAGTCGATCGACACCACCATGGGCCTTACCCCCACCGGCGGCCTGGTGATGGGTACGCGCCCGGGCGACCTGGACCCGGGCGTGCTGCTGTACCTGATGCGCGAGCGCGGTTACGACGCCGATGCGCTGGAAACCCTGGTCGACCGCGAGGCCGGCCTGAAAGGACTCTCCGGCGGCACCAGCGACATGCGCGAACTGCATGCCACGGACAGCGAGGTCTCGAGGCTGGCCCAGGACGTGTTCGTCCATGTCGCCCGCAAGCATGTCGCCGCCATGGTCGCCTCCCTCGGCGGCATCGACCTGCTCGTCTTCACCGGCGGCATCGGCGAGCACGACGAAGTGACCCGCGACGCGATCCTCGCCGGCCTGCGCTGGATCGGCGATTTCGCCTCACGCACCGTCCCCACACAGGAAGACGAACAAATCGCCCGCCACACCCACCACCTGACCCGCACCCCCACCCCCGCCACGTAGGAGCGCACGATGTGCGCGAAAAGGGTGCTCGCCTCGTCGTTGCGTTAAACGCGTCATCGTAGACGCGTTGCAGTCGACGCATTGCCGCGTCGTCGCCTTGTTGGCTTTTCGCGCACATCGTGCGCTCCTTATTTGTCCCGATTGCGCGAAAGTAGGTGCCGAGAGCCGGCGTGGCTGACCGTTGCGCTCCTGGATCGATCGATCGCGTTGTAGCTAGGTCGCCACGCCGGATCTTCCTGCCATACGCCCGAACAGTTGCCCGAGTAGGCGCTCGGAAATAAGGCTGGGCCTGGCGGGAAGGGCTCTCGACATCCCTAGGCTAGCGGAGATCGAGATGAACGGCATCGGCGCGGGCGTGGACGTGAGCAAGGCCTACCTGGACGTGGCCGTGTTCCAGCAGAACGAAGTCAGGCGATTCGATAACGGTGCCGCCGGCTGGCGGGCCCTGGTGACCTGGCTGAAGCCGTACGGGCCTGGCCAGGTCGTTCTGGAGGCCACCGGGGGCTACGAACAGCGCGCGTTGGGTGCCCTGCACGAAGCCGGCTTGCCCATGCGTCGGATCAATCCGCGGCAAGTCCGCTCGTTCGCCCGGGCGACGGGGCAGCTGGCCAAAACAGACCGGATCGATGCCAGAATCCTCGCCCACGTGGCCAGTGTGATCGATCTGGTGCCGTTCCAGCCGCTCGATGCAGACGCCGCCAAACTGCGGCAATACAAGGCGCGGCGCGATCACCTGGTGCAGAACATTGCCACGGAAAAGCAGCGTCGGCGGCAGTTGGACGACCCCATCCTTCGCGCCGATCTCGACGCGCACATCGCTTACATGGAGCAGGCCCTGCACCGTATCGAGCAGGTGATCGCCGACCTCATCAAGGACACCCCGCAGGCCCGGATCGCCCGCACCATCAAGGGCGTGGGCCCGGCGATGGTCGCGACGATGATCTGCGACCTGCCCGAGCTGGGCCACCTCAGCCGCAAGGCGATCGCCAAGCTCGTGGGCGTGGCCCCACTCAACCGCGACAGCGGCTTCTTCGTCGGCCAACGAAGCACCTGGGGAGGTCGCGCGGGTCCACGATCGGCGCTATACATGTCGGCGTTGACGGCCGCCCACCACGACCCTCAGCTGAAGGCCTTTTATGCAGCGCTCATCGGCCGCGGGAAACCCAAGAAACTGGCACTGGTCGCCGTCATGCGGAAGCTGATCGTCATCCTCAACGCGCGGATGCGAGAGGCGATAGCCGCGGCGCCTACCCCATGAGGGTGGACACAGTTGCTACCAACCGCGGCGTTGGCGTGCAGCCGCCGCGGTCGGTCAGGGCGCCCGTTTGTTACACCACGACAACGGGGATCTTGCCGATCTTCGAGCGCCATTCCTTCGGGCCGGTCTCGTGCACCGACGTGCCGGCGCTGTCGACGGCGACGGTCACGGGCATGTCCTTCACCTCGAACTCGTAGATCGCTTCCATGCCCAGGTCTTCGAAGGCCAGCACCCGCGAGGCCTTGATCGCCTTGGAGACCAGGTACGCCGAGCCGCCGACGGCCATCAGGTACACGGCCTTGTTGTCGCGGATGGCTTCGATCGCGGCGGGACCGCGCTCGCTCTTGCCGACCATGCCCAGCAGGCCGGTGCTCTCGAGCATCTGCCGGGTGAACTTGTCCATGCGCGTGGCCGTGGTCGGGCCGGCGGGGCCGACCACTTCGTCGCGCACGGGGTCCACGGGGCCCACGTAGTAGATGAAGCGGTTGGTGAAGTCCACGGGCAGCGTCTCGCCGCGATTCAACATGTCGATCATCCGCTTGTGCGCGGCGTCGCGGCCCGTGAGCAGCTTGCCGTTGAGCAGGATGGTCTCGCCCGGCTTCCAGTCGAGCACGTCCTCGCGGGTGATGGTGTCGAGGTTCACCCGGCGACCCTTGGACGCGTCGTAGGTAAGCTTCGGCCAGTCGTCCAGCGACGGCGGATCGAGCGACACCGGACCGGAGCCGTCCATCACGAAGTGCGCATGGCGAGTGGCGGCGCAGTTGGGGATCATCGCCACGGGCAGGTTGGCCGCGTGGGTGGGATAATCCTTCACCTTGATGTCGAGCACGGTGGTCAGGCCACCGAGGCCCTGCGCGCCGATGCCCAGCGCGTTGACCTTCTCGTACAGCTCCAGGCGCAGTTCTTCTGCCCGGTTGGACGGGCCACGGGCGATCAGGTCGACGATGTCGATCGGCTCCATCAGCGCCTCCTTCGCCAGCAGCATGGCCTTCTCGGCGGTGCCGCCGATGCCGATGCCGAGCATGCCCGGCGGGCACCAGCCGGCGCCCATGGTCGGCACGGTCTTCAGCACCCAGTCGACGATGGAATCGGACGGGTTGAGCATGGCGAACTTCGACTTGGCTTCCGAGCCGCCGCCCTTGGCGGCGACGATCACGTCGAGGGTGTCGCCCGGCACGATCGACACGTTGACCACGGCCGGCGTGTTGTCACGGGTGTTCATGCGCTTGCCTGCCGGATCGGCCAGCACCGAGGCACGCAGCTTGTTGTCCGGGTGGTTGTAGGCGCGGCGCACGCCTTCGTTGACCATGTCCTCGACGCCCATCGTGGCGTCGTCCCAGCGCACGTTCATGCCCACCTTGAGGAAAACCGTGACGATGCCGGTGTCCTGGCAGATCGGCCGGTGGCCCTCGGCGCACATGCGCGAGTTGATGAGGATCTGGGCGATGGCATCCCGGGCCGCCGGCGACTCTTCACGCTCGTATGCGGCGGAGAGGTTTTTGATGTAGTCGACCGGGTGGTAGTACGAGATGTACTGGAGGGCGTCAGCGACGCTGGTGATGAGGTCGTCCTGCTTGATCGAGGTCATGGCGCTTGGGCTGGCTCGCGGCGGCTGGCAAAGCAGCGATTTTAGCGCACCCGGCGGTGTAAGGTGCCGGACCTCGGGCCGGTCTGTTCCCGGTACCCATGCACATCGGAGTTTTCATGCGTCAGCTACGTACCGTTTTCCTCGCCCTGGTGGTGGCCGTGTCCACCCTGGCCGCCGCGGCGCCCGCCCTGGCGGCGCAGACCGCGCCGGAGTTCGCCGGTATCGCCAACTGGCAGAATTCCAGGCCGCTGACGATGAAGGGCCTGCGCGGCAAGGTGGTGTTGATCGATTTCTGGGCGTATTCGTGCATCAACTGCCTGCGCACCCTGCCCCACGTCACCCGCTGGTACGACCAGTACAAGGACAAGGGCCTGGTGATCGTCGGCGTGCATTCGCCGGAATTCGCCTTCGAGAAGCAGGATGCCAACGTCCGCGACGCCATCGCCAAATACAACATCAAGTATCCCGTTGCCCAGGACAACGACCTGGAAACCTGGGACGCCTGGGACAACCAGTACTGGCCGGCCGAGTACCTGGTGGACCAGCGCGGCAACGTGGTCGCCCATCATTTCGGTGAGGGCAACTACGCCGAGATGGAGAACGCTATCCGCACGCTGCTCGGCCTGCCCCGCCTCGCCGCCGCCACCGAGAACGACAAGGACGCCCCGGATTTCAGCCAGCTGGGCTCCCCGGAGATGTACTTCGGCAGCGAGCGCAGCAAGAACAACGCCAGCGCCGGCGGCGACAGCACGGGCACGCGCGACTTCACCGCGCCGTCCCGCCTGGAGCTCAACCAGTTCGCCCTGGTCGGCAAGTGGGAAATCGGCCGCCAGAATGCGTCCCTGGTCGGCCCGACCGGCGAGATCCGCCTGCATTTCAAGGCGAAGAAGGTCCACATGGTCGCCAGCGCCAACGACCCGGTCACCCTCCAGATCGCCGTCGACGGCAAGCCGATGGCCCCGGTGACCGTGCAGAAGAGCCAGCTCTACACGTTGTTCGACGGTGACGGCTACAAGGACCACGTGCTGACGATCAAGATCGACAAGGCCAATTTCCACGCCTTCACCTTCACCTTCGGCTGATCCAGACGCCGAGGGGTAGGAGCGCACGCTGTGCGCGAAAAGCCAACGGGGCGACGACGCGGCGCCCCTGATCGCGCACATCGTGCGCTCCTACGACGGCAGGTCCAGATCCCGCCCACCACGCCGTCTGGGCCGAGCCGCTGTTGCACGAGTGTTTCTTAAGATATATCGTACGACCACTACGTACGATATATCCGGAGCAACCCCATGCACTTTTTCCACCACGCCAAACACCACTTCCACGACACGATGGCCGCCATGGCCATGGGCCGCGGGGGTCCAGGCGGCCGCTTCGGCGGCGGCCCGTTCGGCTTCGACGATCGCGGTGACGGCATGCGCGGTGGCCGCGGTGGCGGTCGCTTCGGCGGGCGCATGTTCGGCCACGGCGACCTGCGCCTCCTGCTGCTGGCCCTGATCGAGGAACAGCCTCGCCACGGCTACGAACTGATCCGCACCATCGAGGAGATGTTCGAAGGCCAGTACAGCCCCAGCCCGGGCGCCATCTACCCGACCCTGACCATGCTCGAGGAACTGGGCTATGCGCGGGTCGAGGCGGAAACCGGCGGCAAGAAGCTCTATGCCATCACCGAGACCGGTAGCGCCTTCCTTCGCGACAACCGCGACACGCTGGAAGCCCTGACCGAGCGCTTGCAGGTGATGTCCCGGCACATGCGCCGGATGAGCGTGCCCAACGAGGTGCGCGAGGCCATGCACACGCTGAAGCACCAGCTCGTCAACCATCACAAGGGCTGGGACGATGCCGAGCTCAAGCGGGTTGCGCAGCTGATCGAGGCCACGGCGCGGGCCATCGCGGAGCGCAACGCATGAACGACGCCGTCCAACGCCACGCCATCACCCGTGTCCGCCACACGCTCAAGGCACGCCGCTTGACGGTCTCGCGCGTGCAGAACCTTTCCCCGCGCATGGTCCGGGTCACCCTCACCGGCGACGAACTGGAGGGCTTCGTCACCGCCTCGCCCGACGACCACGTGAAGCTGTTCTTTCCCGTGGAAGGCGGTGCGATCAACGCGCCGACGATGACGCCGGAAGGTCCGGTCTACCCGACGGGCGTTACCCCCTCGCCCGCCCGCGATTACACGCCACGGCGCTACGACGCGACCCGCAACGAACTGGACATCGATTTCGTCCTGCACGGCGAGGGCCCGGCGTCCACCTGGGCCGAGCAGGTAAAGGTCGGCGATACGATCGGCCTGGGCGGGCCACGCGGTTCCATGATCGTGCCGGACGACTTCGACCACTACGTACTCGTCGGCGACGAAACGGCCCTGCCGGCCATCGGTCGCTGGCTGGAAGATATGCCGGCCGCCACACCGGTCACGGTGCTGGTGGAAGTGGCGGCCGGGGCGGAACGCCAGGTACTGGCCCGCGACGTGCACTGGTTCATCCGTGGCGCATCCACGCCGTCGCTCGACGAGATGCTGGCCGTGTTGCCCATCCCCGCCGGCGATACCTACTGGTGGGTAGCAGTCGAATCCGCTCGGGCGCGCAAGCTCCGCACCCTGCTGGTGGAGACGCGCGGCATCGACAAGGACTGGGTCAAGGCGACCGGCTACTGGCAGGCCGAGTAAGGCCGCACCGGCGCGACCCCATCGTGCTCGGGGTCACGCCGGGCCCCCGAACCTTAATCGCACCCTTTCATGAACACATAACCTTGTCAGCCTTCACGTTAACTCTGTCGCTGTTATGGGAGCGGAGGCAGGACGATGCGGCGTGGAAGGAAAATACTGGCGTGGGTGCTCGGGATCGTCATCCTGCTCATCGTGGCGATCATCCTGTTCATCGCGTTCTTCGACTGGAACCGGTTGAAACCCACCATCAACGCCAAGGTGTCCGAGGCCATCGGCCGCCCCTTCGCCATCAACGGCGACCTGTCCGCGCACTGGTCGCGTGAGCCCGGCGAGAGTGGGCTCACCAGCCTCATCCCGTGGCCGCACTTCGAAGCACGCGACATCACCGTCGCCAACCCGGACTGGGCGAAGACGAAGCAGTTCGCCACGCTGGACTCCCTGCAATTCCGCCTGTCGCCGTTCCCGCTCATCTCCCACCGCATCGTGGTGCCCGAGATCCGCCTGGGCCAGCCGAAGATCGACCTGCAGCGCATGAAGAACGGCGACGACACCTGGACGTTCAAGCTGCCCGAGAGCTCCGGCCCATCGGAATGGCAGCTGGAACTCAACGCCATCGTGTTCGACAAGGGCCACATCGACTTCAACGATGCGCAGACCCAGATCGTCATGGGCATCGACGTGACCCCGCTGGCCAAAGGCATCCCGTTCGACCAGATCATGGCGCAGCAGGAGACCGACTCGCGGACGCAGGCGAAGAAGACCACCGGTGCCAGCGCGAAGACGATGGCCAAAAGCGATGCGGACGAAAAGGACCGCAACGACGAGACCAAGAAGAAGCAGGTCTACCTGTTCGCCTGGGATGCCAAGGGCACCTACAAGAAAGCCACGGTGACCGCCACGGCGAAGACCGGTGGCGTGCTGGCCCTGCGCGACGCGACCCGGCCCTTCCCCGTGGCCGCCGATGCCCGCTTCGGCGACACGCATATCGCCTTCGTCGGCACGCTGACCGACCCGGTCAACATGGGCGCGCTGGATATCCGCCTGTGGTTGTCGGGCACGAGCATGTCGCACCTGTACGACCTGACCGGCGTCACCCTGCCGGACACCCCGCCTTACGCCACCGAAGGCCACCTCACCGCGAACCTGAAAAAGGGTGACAGTGTTTTCACCTACGACCATTTCACCGGCCGTGTCGGCGGCAGCGACCTCGGCGGCAGCCTCACCTTCAACACCGGCGGCGCCCGCCCCAGCCTCACCGGCGCGCTGAAGTCCAACCAGCTGCTCTTCAGCGACCTGGCACCGCTGATCGGCGGCGGCTCCAACAAGGAAAAGACCGAGCGTGGCGATGCGGTCAGGCAGCCCGACGACAAGGTGTTGCCGGTGGAACCGTTCAAGACGGACCGCTGGAACGCGATGGACGCCGATGTGGAATTCACCGGGGTGAAGATCGTCCACGGCGAGCGCCTGCCGATCGACAACCTGTATACGCACCTGGTCATGAAGGATGCCGTGCTGACCCTCGACCCGCTGAAGTTCGGCGTGGCCGGCGGTACCGTGGGCAGCAACATCAAGCTGGACGGATCGAAGACGCCCATGACCGGCGGCTTCAACCTCGGTGCCCGCCACATGAAGCTGAAGGAACTGTTCCCGAGCTTCGAGCCGATGAAGACCAGCTTCGGTGAACTCAACGGCGATGCCTCGCTCACGGCCACCGGCAATTCCCCGGCCGCCCTGCTGGGCAGCTCCAACGGCGAGGTCAAGCTGCTGATCAACGATGGCGCCATCAGCAGTTCGCTGCTGGAGCTGGCGGGCCTCAATGTGGGCAGCTATGCCGTCAACAAGCTGTTCGGCGACGAGGTGGTCAAGATCAACTGCATGGCCGCGGACCTGGTGACCACGCACGGTGACATGGAGTCGAAGCTGTTCGCGTTCGATACGGAAAAGGCGCTGATCAACGTTACCGGCGACATCGACTTCAAGACCGAGAAGCTCAACCTCGACATCGTGCCGCACACCAAGGGCTTCCGCCTGTTCTCGCTGCGCTCGCCGCTGTACGTGCACGGCACGATGAAGAACCCCTCGGTGGGCGTGCATGCCGGCCCGCTGATCCTGCGCGCCGGCGGCGCCGCCGCGCTGGCCGTGTTCGCGGCGCCGGTCGCCGCCCTGGCCGCGCTGGCCGTTCCGGAAAGCGGCAAGGCCGATGCCACCCAGTGCAAGCCGCTGCTGGACGACATCCGCAGCACCCCGCCGAAGGCACCCGCCGTCCGCAAATAAGATAAGCCAAGACCCTGCCGACCGCAGGGTCCTGCTAGCGATGTCCCCCAGGCTTCGGGCAAGCTTCCCCCATGACCCCTGCCCGCAAAGCCCATCTACAGATCCACTTCTGTGTCCTGCTCTGGGGCGTCACCGCCATCCTCGGCAAGCTGATCACCCTGGCGGCGCTGCCGCTGGTCTGGTGGCGCATGCTGCTGGTCTCGGTCACGCTGCTGTGTCTTCCGCGCGTGTGGCGGTCGCTGCGTGCCCTGCCCCCTCGACTGTTGCTGTCCTACGCCGGCATCGGCGTGATCGTCTCGCTGCACTGGCTGACCTTTTACGGCGCCATCAAGTTGGCCAACGCCTCCGTTGCCGCCACCTGCATCGCCTTGTGCCCGGCGTTCCTGGCCATCGTCGAGCCCTGGGTTGCCGGTAAGCGCTTCGACGCGCGTGAACTGTTGATCGGCGCGGCCGTGGTGCCCGGCGTGGCGCTGGTGGCCGGTGGCGTGCCGGGCGAGATGCGGATCGGTCTGGCCGTGGGCGTGCTGTCGGCGATCTTCGTGGCTTTCTTCAGCGCACTGAACAAGCGGCTGGTGGACAAGGCGGATGCGCTCACCGTGACCTGCATCGAGTTGGGTAGCGGCACGCTGTTCCTCACCCTGCTGGCGCCGTTCATGGCGGGGCCGCTGCTTCCCGTGCCGGATCTGCATGATGGTGTCTTGATCGTGCTGCTGGCCTACGGGTGCACGCTGCTGCCGTTCGTGCTGGCGCTGACGGCGTTGCGGTATCTCACGGCGTTCGCGACGCAGATGGTGACGAACCTGGAGCCGGTGTACGCGATCCTGCTGGCCATTCCGCTGCTGGGGGAGCAGCGGGAGCTGGGCTGGACGTTCTATGTGGGGGTGGCGATCATTTTAGGCGCGGTGTTTGCGCATCCGTTCCTGCACCGGGGGGAGGTGGCGGGGGCTTCGGATCTGGTGGTGCCTTGAGGGGGCTTTGAGCCCTTGCCCTGAGGGGATCGGGGTCGCCGACCTCGATCGCCGACATCGTCGGCTCCTACATACACATAGGCAGCGGAGCGGGAATTGGGTGGCGGTCAGGCGCGGCCGCGGGCGCGCATGGTGCGTTGGCGGCGGACGCGTTTGCCGGAGGTGCGGATGGTTTCGCGCTTGCGGGACGGTGAGGCCGCTGCGTTGCCGCGAGTCTTGGGTCGGTTCGTTTTCAGGGCGCTGGACATCTTCGGAGCGATGGACATCTTCGGGGCGCGGGACATCTTCGGGGCGCGGGACATCTTCATGGGTACTCCGGAACGGGACCGGGAGGTTCCCATGCTGGGGACCTCCCGGTGAAAAACCCGCTAAGAAGTGATCAGATCAGCTTGATCTGGCGCAGACGTTCCTGAAGATACTCGTGGGCCGTGATCGGCTCGGGATAGCGCTTCGGGTTGTCAGGCGTCACGCAGGACGGCAACACGTCGAGCACCACGTCCGGGTTGGGGTGCAGGAAGAACGGCACCGAATAGCGCGGCTTGCGCGCGTTGGCGTTCTTCGGGTTGACCACGCGGTGGGTGGTGGAGGGGTACACATGGTTGGTCAGGCGCTGCAGCATGTCGCCGATGTTGACCACGATGGCGTCGCCCTCGGTGGTGATCGGCAGCCACTCGCCTTCACGCGTGAGCACTTCCAGGCCTTCGGCGCTCGCGCCCACCAGCAGCGTGATGAAGTTGATGTCCTCGTGCGCGCCGGCGCGCTCGTTGGGCACGTCGTCGGCGACGATCGGCGGGTAGTGGATCGGGCGCAGGATGGCGTTGCCCGAATCGATCTTGTCGTCGAAGAAATGCTCCGGCAGGTCGATGTGCAGGGCCAGGGCGCGCAGCACGCGCGCGCCGAGCTCATCCAGTGCGTCGTACAGGCCGTAGCCCTTTTCCTTGAAATCGGGCACTTCCGCCGGCCAGATATTGGGCGGCATGACGTCGGCGAAGACGGAATCGCGGGGAATCTCGCGCCCGATGTGCCAGAACTCCTTGAGATCGGCGAAATGGCTGTCCTTGGCGGTTTCCACCTTGAACGGGGTGTAGCCGCGCGCACCGCCGCCGCCGGGGATGTGGTACTGGCGCTTGACGTCGTCGGGCAGCGCGAAGAAGCGCACGAACGCGTCGTACGCCCCGTCGATCGCTTCCTTGGGGATGCCGTGGCCGCTGATGCCGCAGAAGCCGTATTCACGGTACGCCGCGCCCAGTTCGGCGACGAACGCCTCGCGGTCGGTGTCGTAACGACGGATATCGAGGGTGGGGACCTTCTTCATACGGCTTCCGGGTGGTTCAGGCGGCTGCCTGGGCCGCCGATTTTACGGCCTCGGCCAGTCGCGCCGCCAGCCGTTTCACTTCCGCCGCGTCCGCCGCCTCGATGGTGACGCGGACCAGCGGCTCGGTGCCCGAGGCACGCAGCACCACGCGCCCGCGGCCTTCCAGCACGCCTTCCACCTCGGCCAGCGCCTGCCGCACCGTCTCGCTAACCAGGGCCTCCTTGGCGCCCGGCATGCGTACGTTGACCATCGTCTGCGGCAACTTGACCAGGCCGGCACGGGCCTCGGCGAAGGTCTCGCCGGCCTCGACCAGGCACTCCAGCAAGGCCAGCGCGGCCACGATGCCGTCGCCGGTGGTGAAGCGGTCCAGGCACAGCACGTGGCCGGAGGTCTCCCCGCCCAGGATGCCGCCGTGCTCCTTGAGCTGGCGCAGCACGTAACGATCGCCCACGTTAGCGCGCAGGAACGGGATGTCCATGGCGCGGAACGCGCGCTGCAGGCCGTAGTTGCTCATGGACGTGCCGACCACGGGGCCCGGCAGCGCGCCCTTGCGCTGCCAGTGGCGTGCGATGACGTAGAGCATGTCGTCGCCGTCGGTCACGGTGCCGTCGGCATCCACCACGCGCACGCGATCGCCATCGCCGTCGAAGGCGATGCCGAGGTCCGCGCCGCGCTCGACCACCGCCTGGGCCAGCGCCGCCGGCGCGGTGGAGCCCACGCCGCGATTGATGTTAAGGCCGTCCGGCTCCGCGCCGATGGTGGATACTTCGGCGCCCAGCTCGCGAAACACCTTGGGCGCGGCGTGGTAGGTGGCGCCGTGGGCGCAGTCCAGCACGATGCGCAACCCGCGCAGCGAGAACTCGTCGGCCACGGTGGCCTTGCAGAATTCCGCGTACTTGGTCAGCGCGTCGTCCACGCGGCTGGCCTTGCCCAGGGCCTCGGAGGGCACGGTGGCGAAGTCGGCTTCCAGCTCGGCCTCGATCTCGGCTTCCAGCTCGTCGTCCAGTTTCTCGCCCTGGGCGGAAAAGAACTTGATGCCGTTGTCCTGGTGCGGGTTGTGCGAGGCGCTGATGACGATGCCGGCGTCGGCACGCAGCGAGCGCGTCAGGTAGGCCACGCCGGGCGTGGGCATGGGGCCGAGCAGGCGCACGTCGGCCCCGGAGGCGACCAGGCCGGCTTCCAGCGCGGCTTCGAACATGTAGCCGGACACGCGGGTGTCCTTGCCGATCACCACCATCACCTTGCGGTTGGGGTCGCGCCGGTCCGCGGCGGCGCCGGGCACGCGGCGCTCGGTGCCACGGCGGCGCGCCAGCACGGCGCCGGCGGCGCGACCCAGGCGCAGGATGAAATCCGCGCTGATCGGGTAGGTGCCCACACGGCCACGGATGCCGTCGGTGCCGAAGTATTTACGTTCGCTCATGGGTGGCACTTCCTTTCTTGGACCGAAAGGATACTCCTTAGGCCGGCCACGGTCGGCCCGGCCGGCCGGACTAGGCCTTATTCGTCATCCGGCCAGCGCGGCATGGACGGCGCCGCGGGCCGGGGCGCGCTGTCGCCCGCGCTCACCGCCTGCCAGACGGTCAGGGCGTCCACCGTGGCGGCCACGTCGTGGACGCGGACCAGCAGCGCGCCGCGCTGAACCGCGACCAGGGCCGCCGCCACCGAGCCGGAGACGCGCTCGCGCGGGTCGTCGCGGCCGGTCAGGTGGCCGATCATGGATTTACGCGACACCCCGACATAGGCCCCCGCGCCCAGTTCGGCGAAACGGGCGGTGGCCCGCAACAGGGCGAGGTTGTGCTCGAGGGTCTTGCCGAAGCCGAAGCCCGGGTCGACCAGTACGCGGCGGCGGTCGACGCCGGCCAGCTCGCAGGAGAACAGCCGGTCGGTGAGGAAGCGATGCACCTCGCCCACCACGTCGTCGTAGTCCGGGGCGTCCTGCATGCCCCGCGGCTCGCCTTGCATGTGCACCAGGCACACCGGGACGCCGAGTTCGGCGGCAGCGTCCAGCGCGCCCTCGAGACGCAGCGCGAAGACGTCGTTGATCATGCCCGCGCCGGCGCCCACGGCGGCGCGCATCACCTCCGGCTTGGACGTGTCGACGGACAGCGGCACCGTGGTCGCCGCGGCTAGCCGCTCGATCAACGGCACGATGCGCCGGATTTCCTCGGCCGCGTCGACCTCCGCCGCGCCCGGCCGCGTGGATTCACCGCCGATGTCCAGCATGTCGGCGCCCTCCTCCACAAGCCGCAGCGCATGCGCATAGGCGGCGTCGAGGCTGGCGTGGCTGCCGCCGTCGGAGAAGGAATCGGGCGTGGCGTTGACGATGCCGACGACGCGTGCACGGTCCAGGAGCAGCGTGCGCCCGTTGCAGTCCAGCGAGGTGGCGAAGGGGTTCATCAGCCGGCCTGCTGCGGGCCACCGAGCGGGCCCATGAAGCGGCGGTAATGACGCAGTTCCTCGATGGAATCGCGGATATCGGACAGCGCGGTGTGTGCGGAATCCTTGTTGAAGCCGCGCGCGATCTCCGGCGACCAACGGCGCGATAACTCTTTCAGGGTGGATACGTCGAGGTTGCGGTAGTGGAAGAAACGCTCCAGCCGCGGCATCTCGCGATGCAGGAAACGACGGTCCTGGCAGATGGAGTTGCCGCACATGGGCGACTTGCCCGCCGGCACCCACTGGCGAAGGAACTCGATGGTGGCGGTCTCGGCCTCGCCGGGCACCGTGTCCGACTCCACCGCGCGGCCCCACAGGCCCGAGCGCATGTGCTGGTTGCGATTCCACGCGTCCATCTGCTGGAGGCGCGCGTCCGCATGCGAGATGGCGAAGACGGGGCCCTCGGCGAGAACGTTCAGGTCCTTGTCCGTCACGATCGTGGCGATCTCCAGGATCGAATCGTTGTCCGTGTCCAGACCGGTCATTTCCAGGTCGATCCAGATGAGGTTGTCTTCGTGCGCTGGCGTCATGGGAGCTCCTTCGGGTATCGCGCAGTCTAGCGGCAGCGCGCGTGGAAAGGAGGTCGACCCATGCGATGATATCGCGATGGCCGAACCGACCTTCTTCTGGCACGACTACGAAACCTTCGGCACCGATCCGCGCCGGGACCGTCCCAGCCAGTTCGCCGGCATCCGCACCGACGCCAACCTGCAGGTCGTCGGCGAGCCACTGATGATCTACTGCCGGCCGCCGCGGGATACCCCGCCGCAACCCGGCGCCTGCCTGGTCACCGGCATCGCGCCGCAGCTGGCCGAACGCGAAGGCCTGCGCGAGGCCGAATTCGCCGCTGCCATCCACGAGCAGCTGGCCATGCCGGGCACCTGCACGGTGGGCTACAACTCGCTGCGTTTCGACGACGAATTCACGCGCCACCTTCTTTACCGCAACTTCTACGATCCGTATGGCCGCGAGTGGGAAAACGGCAATTCACGCTGGGACCTGATCGACCTGGTGCGCCTGTGCCAGGCGCTGCGCCCGGAGGGCATCGTCTGGCCCACCCGCGATGACGGCACGCCCAGCTTCAAGCTGGAGCACCTGGCCGCCGCCAACGGCCTGAAGCAGGACCGCGCGCACGACGCCCTGTCGGACGTGGAGGCGCTGATCGCCCTGGCCCGCCTGATCCGCCAGCGGCAGCCGAAGCTGTGGGACTGGTATTTCGCCCTGCGCCGCAAGCAGCGCGTGTTCGAACTGCTCGACGTCGCGGCGATGACGCCTGTGGTGCACGTGTCCTCGCGCTATCCGGCCAGCCGCCAGTGCCTGACCGTCATCGCGCCCCTGGCCATGCATCCGGCACGCGCGGGCGAGATCATCGTCTACGACCTCGGCGCCGACCCGGCCGACCTGCTGGCACTGGACGACGGCGACATCGCCGATCGCGTGTTCACCTCGCGCGCCGACCTGCCCGAGGGCGTGGAGCGCATCGCGCTGCGCACGATCAAGGCCAATCACGCCCCCGCCCTGGCGCCGCTGTCGGTGCTCAAGGGTGCCGACCACGCGCGGCTGGGCCTGGACATGGAGGCGGTGACGCGCCACCTGGAGGCGCTGCGCCACGCCGACGGCCTGGCCGAGAAGCTGCGGCGTGTCTACGGCCATGCCGCCGCGCACGCCCCTGCGGAAGACCCCGAACTGGCCCTCTACGGCGCGTTCCTGCCGGATGCGGACCGCCGCCTGCTGGCCGACGTGCGCGCTACACCGCCGGAGCAGCTGGGCACCCGCACGTTCCCGTTCCGCGATCCGCGCTACCCGGAGCTGCTGTTCCGCTACCGCGCGCGCAACTGGCCGGAAAGCCTGACCGTCCAGGAACACGCACGCTGGGAGGCCTTCCGCGCCGACCGGCTCACGCGCCACGGTCCGCTGACCGCGCTTACGCTCGACGACTACCGCCTCGAACTCGCCACGCTCCGTGCCCTGCCCGACGCCCCGCTGCCGCTGCTCGACCAGTTGGAAGCGTGGGGCCACGAACTGCTCTGAAGACCCATGCCGCCCACCTATTTCACGCCCGCCACGTTCCGTTTCTTCAAGTCGCTGATGCGCAACAACAACCGCGAGTGGTTCCAGGACCACAAGGCGGACTACGAGCGCCACGTGCGCGAACCGTTCCTGCGACTGATCGGCGACCTGGACGCACCGCTGAAGAAGATCAGCCCGCACTACCGTGCCGACACCCGCAAGGTGGGCGGCTCGCTGTATCGCATCCACCGCGACACGCGTTTCGCCAACGACAAGCAGCCGTACAAGGGCTGGCAGGGCTCGCGCTTCTTCCACGAGCGCCGCCACGAGATCCAGGCGCCGGGCTTCTACGTGCACATCCAGCCGGGCGAGTGCTTCGTCGGCGGCGGCATGTGGCACCCGGAGCCGCCGGTGCTGAAAAAACTACGCGACTTCCTGGCCGACAACCCGGATGCGTGGAAGCGCGCCACGCACGGCAAGGCCTTCCAGGAACGCTTCAGCTTCTGGGGCGAAAGCCTGACCCGGCCGCCCCGCGGGTTCGATCCCAACCACCAGTTGATTGCCGACCTGAAGCGGAAGAACTTCGCCGCGGGGCAAAATTTCGACGAGGCCATGGCCTGTTCGCCGGAGCTGCTGCCCTTCATCGTCGACAACTTCAAACGACTGGCGCCGATGGTCGATTACCTGTGCGCGGCGCAGGAACTGGAATTCTGAGTGTAGGAGCGCATGCATGTGCGCGACATCGTCTCGCGGCAACATCGAGCCTTGCACGTGAATCCGGCTGCCCGGCCCCAACACATGTCGCGCACATCGTGCTCTCCTACCAGGGTGCCGCGGCTTGAAATGGCCCCGGCCTGAAATGTAGGAGCGCACGCACGTGCGCGACATGTGTTGAGGCCATGCCCCCATCCTGGCGCGTGAACCCGGTGAATCCCGTAAATCCCGTGATCGACGCGTAGCCGTATCGCGCACGTGCGTGCGCTCCTACAGTTAGCATTTCACGCATGCGCAAACGGAAACGCCAGCACATCGGCGATCGCATCGGTGCCGGCCAGCACCATCAACAGGCGTTCGATGCCCAGCGCCACGCCCGCGCAGGCGGGCATCGCATCCAGCACCGCCAGCAGCGGTTCGTCGAGCGGCACGTCCCGATCGCCGCGTGCGCGACGCTTGTCGTTGTCGCGCACGAAGCGCGAACGTTGCTCGGCGGCGTCGTTGAGTTCGTGGTACCCGTTGGCGACCTCGTACGGCCCGATATACACCTCGAAGCGTTCCGCCACCGGCGGTTCGCCCGGCCGTATCCGTGCCAGGGCGCACTGGCTTGCCGGGAAATCGCGCACCACGGTGACCCGGTCGCGCGGGAACGCCGGTTGCAGGCGGTGGGTCAGTAGCAGGTCGAGCCAGTCGTCGCGCTCCAGGCCTTCGCCGTCGATCACGGTGGTGCCTTGCAACGCGCCCCGCAGCACGTCGACCGTGTCCACGAGCGGGTCGATACCCAACGCATCGTGGAACAGGCTGCGGTAGGTCGTCTCCACGATATCGACGGTCTTGCCGGCGTGCACCAGCACGCGCTGGAGCAGGTCGATCACCTCGCGCGCCAGCCGCGTGTCGTCCCAGCCCACGCGGTACCACTCCAGCATGGTGAACTCGGGATTGTGCCGCCCACCTGCCTCGCCGTCGCGGAACACGCGGCCCAGTTCGTAGATGTCCGGCGCGCCGGCGGCCAGCAGCCGCTTCAGCGGGAACTCGGGCGAGGTGCGCAGCCAGCGTTCGCGCGCGCCGGCATCCACGTGGCCGCTGAACCGGGTGGTGAAGCTTCGGATGTTCGGATCAGTGTTGCCCGCGGCCGAGAGGATGGGTGTTTCCACCTCCAGCACGCCGCGCTCGGCAAAGAAGGCACGGATGTGCGCATAGGTGTCCGCACGCAGGCGCAGTGCCGCCAGTTCGCTCACGGAGCCACCCCATGCTTGGCGAGCAACGCGATCAGGTCGGCCTCCGTCGCCACCGGCACGCCCAGCTCCTTTGCCTTGTCCAGTTTGGAACCCGCGGCTTCACCGGCGAAGACGGTGGTGGTCTTCTTCGAGACCGAGCCGGCCACCTTGGCGCCGAGACGTTCCAGACGCTCGGTGGCGTCGTCGCGCTTGAGCGTTTCCATGGTGCCGGTGATCACGTAGGTCATGCCTTCGAGCGGCAACGCCGCGGCGGCCTTGGCCGGCAGCGCGGCGGCCAGCGCCTGCATGGCCGCGGCATGCGCACGGATGGCGGTGGCGTTGGCCTTGTCGCCGAGATACGCCATGAGGTTGGACGCGGCGGCCTGCGGCACGCCGGCCACGATCCACTGGTGCTCGCCGGCCTTGATCATGTCGTCGAGGTTGGCATAGTGCCTGGCCAGCGTGGCCGTGCTTTTCGGGCCCAGCTTGGACACCTTGGCGGCATCCAGCAGTACGTCGAGGCCCAGCCGCTCGCGCAGCTTCGGCGACGGCTCGCCCTCGTCGGTGAAGGTGATGTAGCCGAGCAGCGCATCGACCACGTCGTTATTCCCATCCTGCCCGAAGAAGGCCTCGATCGACGTCGCCACCTCGTCGCCGATATCGGGCAACACGCGCAATACCGGTGCGGGAGCCTTGCGGACGTGTTCGATCGAACCGAGCCAGGTCGCCAGCGTCTTGGCCGTGCTTTCGCCGATATGCATGATGCCCAGGCCGAACAGGAACCTCGGCAGCGTCGTGGTCTTGCTCTTCTCGATGGCGGCAACGAGGTTGTCGGCCCACTTCGTCGCCACCTTGCCCTGCTTCACCGTCTCGGGCGTCGATCCGTCACGCTCGTCGGCGAGCGTCTTCATCCGGAGGAAATCGTCGATGGTCAGCGCGTACAGGTCGGCCGGCGTCTTCACCATGTCGAACTCGACCAGGGCGTCGACGAAGCGATCGCCCAGGCCGTCGATATCCATCGCGCGGCGCGAGGCAAAGTGGATCAACGCCTCCTTGCGCTGCGCGGCACAGACCAGCCCGCCCGAACAGCGGAACGCCGCCGCGCCCTCTTCCCGCAGCAACTCGGAGCCGCACACCGGACAGGTGGCCGGCATCTTCCACGCCACCGTGTTCGCCGGCCGGCGCTCGTCGACCACGCGGGCCACCTCGGGAATCACGTCGCCCGCGCGGCGAACGATCACGGTGTCGCCGATGCGCACGTCCAGGCGTGCCACCTGGTCGGCGTTGTGCAACGTGGCGTTGGTCACGGTGACGCCGCCGACCTGCACGGGCGTGAGGCGTGCCACGGGGGTGGCCGCACCGGTACGGCCGATCTGGATCTCGATCGCCTCCACCGTGGTCATCTGCTCTTGCGCGGGGTACTTGTGCGCGATGGCCCAGCGCGGCGCACGCGAGACGAAGCCCATCTCGCGCTGGCCTTCGTAGTCGTCCAGCTTGTAGACCACGCCGTCGATGTCGTACGGCAGGTGATCGCGCTTGTTGCCAATTTTTCGGAAATAGGCGATCAGCCCGTCGAAGCCTTTTGCCGTGGACACTTCCGGCGACACGGGAAAACCCCATTCGCGCAGTTTCGCCAGCGTGGCCGAATGCGTATCGGGCAGCTCGCCGCCATCGACACGGCCGATGGCATAGGCGAAGAACGCGAGCGGGCGCCGGGCGGTCACCGCCGGATCGAGCTGGCGCAGCGAGCCCGCCGCGCCGTTGCGCGGGTTGGCCAGCGGCTTCTCGCCCGCTTCGCGCGCCCGCGCATTGAAGGCCTCGAAACCGGCACGCGGCATGATCACCTCGCCACGCACTTCCAGCAGGCGCGGCCAGCCTTCGCCACGCAGGCGCAGCGGAATGGCCTTGACCGTGCGCAGGTTGGCCGTGACGTCCTCACCCACCGCGCCGTCGCCGCGCGTGGCGCCCTGCACGAACACGCCTTCTTCGTAACGCAGGCTGATGGCCAGGCCATCCAGCTTGGGCTCCACCGAGAACACGGGCTGGCGACGCCCCAGGGTCTGCTCGATGCGGCGCTCGAAATCGGCCACCTCGCGGTAGCGCGTGCGATCGTCGTCCCCGTCCTGCTCGAACGCGTTACCCAGCGACAGCATGGGCAACGCATGCGTCACCTCGGCGAAACCACCGTGCGCACGCGCACCGACGCGACGCGTGGGCGAGTCGAGCGCGGCCAGGTCCGTGTACTCGGCTTCCAGGGCTTCCAGCTCGCGCATCATGCGGTCGTATTCGGCATCCGACAGATCGGGCTCGTCGAGTACGTGGTAGCGGTAGTTCGCGTCCTCGATGCGGCGGCGCAGTTCGGCGGCACGCGCGGCTTCGGTGTCGGGGGCGGTGGGTTGCGGCATGTGCAGGGTCCGTGAGGGCGGGTGCGAGGCAGACACAACCCTGAACTGTCGGCTGAAGCTGCCGCAAAAGCAAGCAAGGCATCGGTTATAATCGTCCAAACCATGCCCCCTTACGATGTCATAGACAGTACCGCGTCCACCGACGTCCACGCTCTGCCCACCGACCGCCCGGCCCTCGCCCCGGCGGAGCCTTCCAGCAAGGCGCGCTACCGCGGCCTGATCTGGCTAGTCTCGGCCGCGTTCTTCATGCAGGCGCTGGACGCGACCATCGTCAACACCGCCGTGCCGGCGATCTCGCAGGCACTGCAGGTGACCCCGCTGAGCATGCGCACGGCGCTCACCAGTTACGTACTCACGCTGGCCATCTTCATCCCGATGAGCCCCTGGCTGTGCGATCGCTTCGGCACGCGCCGGGTCTTCGGCGGTGCCATCCTCGTGTTCGCCATCGGCTCGCTACTGTGCGGCGTGGCGCAGAGCCTGCCGCAACTGGTGGCCGCGCGCATCGTCCAGGGCCTGGGCGGCGCGGCGCTGATGCCGGTGGGACGCTATGTGCTGGTACGCAGCATCGACCGCCGCCAGTTCGTCAGCGCCATGACCACCGTGGCCACGTTCGGCCTGCTCGGTTCCGTCGTCGGCCCGCTGATCGGTGGCGCGCTGGTGGAGTTCACCAACTGGCGCCTGATCTTCCTGATCAACGTGCCGGTGGGTATCGTCGGGCTGGTGCTGAACCGGCGCGAGATGCCCGAGTACCGGCTCGAGCAGCCCCATCGTTTCGACACCACCGGTTTCATCCTGTTCGCGGGTGCGTCCGCGCTGCTGCTGATGGCGGCGGAGACGGCCGGCGTCCGCGGGCACGGGCTCGAGGTGGCCGGCTACGCGTTGGCGGCGGTGGCCAGCGCCGTGCTTTACGTGCGGCACAGCCGGCGCACCGAGTTTCCCGTCAGCGATCTCTCGTTGCTTAAAGTGCGCAGCGTGTGGGTCGCGCTGGCCGGCAACCTGTTCACCCGGCTGGGCGTGTCGGGCATGTACCTGCTGCTGGTGCTGTTCCTGCAGATCGGCTGCGGCTGGTCGCCGCTGGTGGCCGGCATGATGATGGTGCCGCAGGCCATCGGTTCGATCACGGTCAAGCCCTTCATCAACCGGCTGCTGACCCGCTTCGGCTATCGGCGGCTGCTGCTGGGCAACACGTTCGCCGTGTCCGCGGTGCTGTGTTCGTTCGCCCTGCTCTCGGCGGATACGCCGCCCTGGATCATCATCGTCTTCGTGTATGTCTACGGTGCGGTGATGTCGCTGCAGTACACCTCGATGAACACCCTGGCCTATGTGGACCTGGACGTCCGCTATGCGTCGCAGGCCTCGTCCATGGCCTCGACCGCGCAATACCTGTCGATGAGCTTCGGTATCGCCCTGGCGTCGTTGCTGATGGCGGCGTTTCTCGGCTCGCACAACGCGCAGGGCTATGTCTGGGCGTTCCGCTGGGCCGTGATCGTGCTGGGCCTGATCACGCTGGCGGCCAGCTGGATCTTCAGTCGCCTGCACGATCCGCGGACGGCGCACGACCGCTCCGCGACGCCTGGTACGCCGTAAGCGCGCCCTCGCGCGTGGCCTTGAGATCGACCATGGGGCCCGGGTAACCGGAGGCCTTCAGGAACGCCTCGTCTTCCCACGGCGCGTGCACCAGCCGGCCCGGCGCGTCGCGAAGTTCGGGCACCCAGCGCCGGATGTATGCGCCGTCCTTGTCGAACCGTTCCGACTGGGTCACGGGGTTGAAGATACGGAAGTACGGCGCCGCGTCCGCACCGCTGCCGGCCACCCACTGCCAGCCCAGCGAGTTGTTGGCCAGGTCGGCGTCGACCAGCGTGTCCCAGAACCACTTCGACCCCAGCACCCAGTGCTGGCGCATGTTCTTGGTCAGCAGGCTGGCCACCAGCATGCGCACGCGGTTGTGCATCCAGCCCGTGGCCCACAGCTCGCGCATGCCCGCATCCACGATGGGGATGCCGGTCATGCCTCGCTTCCAGCGGCGCAATGCATGGGGGTCGCGCGGGGCCCAGCGGAAGGTGTCGAACTTCGGGTTGAAGTTTTCCCTGGGCGTTTTCGGAAAATGGAACAGCAGGTGGTGGGCGAATTCCCGCCAGCCCAGCTGGCGCAGGTAGGGCTCGATGTCCGGCGCTTTCTTGTGTCGTGCCGCATGGGCACGAAGGCCGGCCGCGATCTGCAGCGGCGATATCTCGCCCCAGTGCAGGTGCGGCGACAGGCGCGAGGTACCGTGGCGTGCCGGCAGGTCGCGCCCTTCGACGTAATGCCCGACGGCATCGTCCGCGAAGAGGTGGAGCATGTCCTGCGCGCCCTGCTCGCCGGGCGTCCACTCGTCGAAGCCCCTGGCCCAGTCGCGCGTGGGCAGCAGGCCCAGGTCGTCCAGCGCGACGGACCGCGGCAGCTTGCCCAGATGCATCGACGCCGGCGCCTCCACGGCAGCCACGGCGTCGATGCGCGTGCGCAGGTTGCGCCAGAAGGGGGTGAACACCCGGTAGGGTTCGTCCTGCTTCGTCGCGACCTCCCAGGGCTCGCACCACAGCGAGGCGTTGAACGAGGCGACGTCGATGCCGTCGGCTTCGAGGGCCTTGCGCACGGCTTTGTCCCGCCGGATCACCCGCGGTTCGTACAGCCGGTTGAAGTAGACGGCCGTCGCGCCGGTCGCCTCGATCGCCGTGCGCAGGGCATCGAGGCTCGGCCCGTGACCGATCTGCAGGGCGCCCCGATGCTTGCCCAGCGAGGCGTCCAGCGCCACCAGCGAATGGTGCAGCCACCAGCGTCCGGCCGCACCCGGCGCCCATTCGCCCTCCTCGTCGGGCGCGTGGATGTAGAGCGGCACGACCTGGTCGTGCGCCTCCAGGGCCGCCAGCAGGGCCGGGTTATCGGCAAGGCGGAGGTCGCGTCGGAACCACATGAGGGCGGTAGTCATCGCCCTAGTATCCAAGGTTTGCGTGACGCGTGGATCGCGCTCGCCATCCGTTCAGCAGCAATGCTTAGACTGGTGCCACTACGGCCCCTGTTTCCGCCGTCGATCAAGGAGTGACTCCATGCATATCAAGACCGTCCTCGGCCTCCCCTTGGCCGCCCTTCTCGCCACGGCGGTCGTCGCTCCCGCGTCGGCCGCCACCCTAACCCGCAGCGACGGCATCTATGTCCGCTGCGACCAGTGCGGCGTGGTGCAGAGCATCGAACACAACGTCGTCCAGGGCCGTGACCACGGCACCGCCGGCGCCGTCATCGGCGCCATCGCCGGCGGCGTGCTCGGCAATCAGGTCGGTCGCGGCAACGGCCGCAAGCTGGCCACGGTCGGCGGCGCCGTCGGCGGCGGCTTCGCCGGCAACGCCATCGGCAAGGGCGGCGGCAGCGAGAGCTACACCCTCCGCCTGAAGATGGGCGCCGGCGGCTACAGCAATGTCCAGGTCAAGGACGCCAGCGCCGTCCGCGAAGGCGACATCGTGGTCGTCGACGAAAACGGCAACGTCTCCCGCGTTCAATAATCCCCGCCACCTTGCGTCGCCGGCGTAGGAGCGCACGATGTGCGCGATCCCGGCCTGCGCCATGCCAGCATCATGGCGCCATGCACCAAGCCAACACCGAGAGCCCCAGAGCCGGATCCCATCCGCTCTGGGGTTTTTTCATATCAAGACCGACCCGCCACCCTCGCCGCCACCGCATCGTAAAACGACTCCGGCAACACCGCCCTCACCGGCACGCGCCACCAGTTCTCCCGAGCGAAATCCCGGCACTTCACCGCGTCCTTATCCGTCATCAACACCGGGCAACCATCGGCGAAGGTGAAGTCGTCACGGGTGAACGCGTGGTGGTCGGCGAACGGATGCCCATCCACCGTGATCCCCTGCGCAGCCAAGCTGGCGAAGAAGCGCGCCGGGTGACCGATGCCGGCGACCGCGTGCGCGGGACGCCCCGCGAATTCCGCCAGCGGCACGCTACGCGACGGGTCGGCCATGTTGACGGCGATGCCCCCTTGCAGGCTCATCGCGATTTCGCCAGGCTGCGCGGCATCACCGTTGACCACGATGAAATCCACCCGCGCCAACCGGCTGGCGGGCTCGCGCAGCGGGCCGGCGGGCAGCAGGTGGCCGTTGCCCAGACGGCGTTCACCGTCGATCACGCAGATCTCCACGTCACGGCCCAGCCGATGGTGCTGCAAGCCGTCGTCGGCGAGGATCAGGTCGCATCCCGCGTCGATGAGCAACTGCGCGGCTTCGGGGCGCTCGCGGCCGATGGCGACGGGAAAGCCGCTCTGGCGTATGAGCGCAGGTTCGTCGCCGACCTTCGCCGGCGCATCCTCCCGGCCGAGCAGCCATGGGCCGCGTTCACTGCCACCGTACCCTCGGCTGACGATGCCCGGGCGGAAACCGCGCTCGCGCATGGCGTGGGCCAACGCAACGATCAGGGGTGTCTTGCCGGTGCCACCGAGGGTGATGTTGCCCACCACCACCACGGGCACCGACAGCCTGACCACGGCCGAGGGATCCCGGCGAAAGCGCCGCGCGCGCTGGCGCACCACGGCGCGGTACAGCGCTTCCAGCGGACGTGTCCACAACGGAGGTGACCCACCGCCGTACCACCGTCGCTGCAGGGAATCGCCAAGGGCCACGGTCAGCCCTCGGACGGCTGCTCGTGGAACTGCATCCGGTGCAGCGCGGCGTACTGGCCCTGCTTGTCCAGCAGCTGCCGGTGCGTGCCCAGTTCGATGATGCGGCCCTGTTCCATCACGGCGATCTGGTCGGCGTGCTCGATGGTGGACAGGCGATGCGCGATCACCAGTGTGGTGCGATCGCGCATGAGACGGGTCAAGGCGTCCTGGATCAATCGTTCGGATTCCGTATCCAGCGCGCTGGTGGCTTCGTCCAGCACGAGGATCGGCGCGTTCTTCAGGATCGCGCGCGCGATGGCGATGCGCTGGCGCTGGCCGCCGGACAGCGAATTGCCGCCCTGCCCGATCTGCGTGTGCAGGCCCTCGGGCAGGCGCTCGATGAACTCCATGGCATTTGCCGCCTTCGCCGCGGCCACGATGTCTTCCTCGGAGGCGCCGGCCATTTCGCCATAGGCGATGTTGGCGGCCACCGTGTCGTCGAACAACACGACGTGCTGGCCGACCCAGGCGATCTGCTGGCGCAGCGAAGCCAGCGTGTACTGCGCGTAGTCGCGGCCGTCGAGCAGGATTTGGCCCTCGGTCGGCTCATAGAAGCGCGGCAACAGGCTGACCAGGCTGGACTTGCCGCTGCCCGAGCGACCCACCAGCGCCGTGACGGTACCCGGGGCGCAGACCAGGTCGACGCCACGCAACGCCATATGGTTGTTGCGCTCGTAGACCAGCCGGACGTTCTCGAAGCGAAGGTCACCGCGGGTGCGCACGAGGGGCTCGGTGCCGTTATCGACTTCGGCCGGCTCGTCGATGATGGCGAACAGGTCTTCCGCGGCGCTGACGCCCTTCTGCAGGTTGGACTGGATGCCGGCCAGGCGCTTGAGCGACGGCAGCATGCCGCCCATGGCCGTGAGCACCGCCGTGAACACGCCGGGTGTGATGGTCTCGATGACACCTGGCCGCGTGCCCAGGAACACCAGCGTGGCCAGCGCCATGGCGCCGACGGTCTGGATCGTGGCGCTGGACGCCGCACTGGTGGCCGACACCTTGAGGTTGAGCCGGCGCTGGCGATCGGCGATGGACGCGAAGCGGTCGCCTTCGCGCGCCTGCCCGCCGTAGATGCGCACTTCGCGATTGGCCGCGACGGCTTCTTCCACGGCACTGGTCACCGTGCCCATGTTGCCCTGGATGCGCTTGCTGATCTTGCGGTAGCGGCGGCTGATCACGGTGACGATCACCACGACGCACGGCACCAGCACCAGCAGGGCCATGGCCAGGTACGCGCTCTGGTAGAGCATGACCGACAGCAGGCCGACCACGGTCAGGCCCTCGGTGACGGCCACCTTGAGCGAATCCGAAGATGCCGCCGCCACCTGCTCGCTGGTGTAGGTGATGCGCGAGATCTGCTGGCCCGAGGGCTCCTTGGCGAAGAACGTGGACGGCAGGCGCAGGTACGCCGCGAACACGTCGATGCGGATGGCCTGCACCACGTTGCGACCGACATAGGCGATGCCGTAGTCGGTGCAGTAGGAGGCAACACCGCGTACCGCGAAGATGCCGATGATCCAGATGGGCATCCAGAAGATGGTGTGCGCGTCGCGGGCGATGAACAGGTTGTCGATCAGCGGCTGCAACAGGTTGGTGAACAACGACAGGCAGGCCGGATCGATGACCATGCCGACGATGGCGACGATACCCGCCGCGCGATAGCGCCGGGTGTAGCCGAGCAGGCGCTTGTAGGTCTGCCAGGTCCGGGCATCCCAGACCGACGTGCGGGTAGCGTTCACGGCTTGGCCGTTCCTTCGGAAGGCGTGGTGGCGATGGACAACCGCGTGAAGCCGACCTGGCCCAGCGCATCCATGGCGCGCACCACGTTCTGGTGGGGCGTCATCGCGTCGGCACGGATCACCACCAGGCGGTTGCGGTCGTCGCCGGCGGCGCGCTGGATGGCCGTCTTCAGGGGCTCGATACCCTCGCCCATCACTTCATCGCTGCCCACGGCGTAGTGCCCGTCGCGGTCGATGACCACGTTGAGTGCGTTGTCGGTGCCCTCGCGCGCCTCGCCGTCGGCCTTGGGCAGGTCGACCTTGAGCCGCGAGTGCTGGACGAAGGTGGTGCTGAGCACGAAGAACATCAGCAGGGTGAGCAGGACGTCGATCAGCGAGATCACGTTGATCTCGAAGTCGTCCTCGCGACGGGAGCCGATGCGCATGGATCAACCGGCCTGCGGCGCGGCGGTGTCCGCCGCGGCAGGGCGACGGCGCGCGGCGGGACGTGCCGCCGAGAGGTCATCGAGCAACGCGGTGGCTTCCTTTTCCATCTGCACCACGTAACCACCCACCTTCGAGCGGAAATAACGGTGCAGCACGTAGGCCGGAATCGAGACGATCAGGCCGAACGCCGTGCAGATCAGGGCCTCGCCGATGCCGCCGGCCATGCGCGTGGGATCGCCGATGCCGCCGGCCATCACGCCCATGAACATGCGGATCAGGCCGATGACCGTGCCCAGCAGGCCCAGCAGCGGCCCGATGAGGGCGATGGTGCCCAGCGTGTTGAGGTAACGCTCCATGCGATGGACCACATGGCGACCGCTGTCCTCGATCCGCTCCTTGATGATCTCGCGGGGGCGATCGCGCACGGCCAGCGCGCCGGCGAACAGTTCACCCAAGGGCGAGCCCTTCTCCAGCGCCGCGAGGTGGCCGGCATCCAGCTGGGCGGAACGCGCCCACTGGCGCACTTCGTCGCCCAGTCCTGGCGGCAGTACCGCCGCGCGGCGCAGTGCCCAGAAGCGTTCGAACACGATCGCCATGGCGACCAGCGAGCAGATCAGGATCGGCAGCAATGCCCAGCCGCCAGCGAGAAGGATCTCGAGCACGTGAACCCCGGAGGTACGTTTGAGTCAGGGCGACATCATAGCAGGGCACGTGGCGGGGGCTGGACGCCCCCGCCCGTCCGCTCACCGATGGCCGAGGAACTCCACCTCGCCCAGGTCGATACCCGCGCCCGGGTTCGCGGCCACCAGCCGCAGGCGGTACCAGGCATAGGCGCCGGGAGCCGATACAGCGAAGGCCCGCGTCTGCCGGCGCCACGGCCAGGCCTGGCCCTGGCGCTGGTCCACGGTGGTGTAATGCTTGCCGTCGCTGGAACCTTCCAGCACCCAGCCCGACGCGTCCGCCGCCGTGGCCGCGGAGGTCAGCGTCAGCATCCGCACCGTTACCGGCGCATCGAAGTGCCAGCCGACGCTGGCCCCCTTGCCGTCGAGATGGGCCGTGGTGTCCGAGGTGTTGTCGAACAACCTGGCCAGATCACCCGCCGGCGCCGACCCGAAGGCCTTGCCACCCGACGCGGTCAGGTCGACCAGCGGCGCCGGTTTGCTGCCTTCGGCGCTGATCGATGCCGGCAGTGCGTCGGCGCTCGTACCCCACGTGGAGGGGCTGGGGCCCATGGTGAAGTCCAGGGTGGCGCCGCGGGCCAGCAGCTCGTGCGGCAGCGTCACGCTGTTCCATGGCTGGCCGTTGACCGTGAGCGACTGCACGTAGCGGTTGGTGTCACTGACGCCCGGCGCGCGGATGTCGATGGCCGCGCCATTTTCCAGGCGGATGGTCATGTGCGGGAAGTGCGGCGCGCCGACCACGTACTCCGGCGTGCCCATGCGCAGCGGATAGAAACCCGCGGCACCGAACAGCCACCACGCCGACATCTCGCCATTGTCTTCGTCGCCGGGATAGCCCTGGCCGATCTCGCTGCCCACGTACAGCCGCGACACGGCATCGCGCAGCTTGTCCTCGGTCTTCCACGGCTGGCCGGCCTCGTCGTACATCCAGATGATGTGGTGCGAGGGCTGGTTGGAGTGGCCGTACTGGCCCATCCGCACGTCGCGCGCTTCCAGCATCTCGTGGATCACGTCGCCGTAATCGCCCACATCGAACGTGCCGGGCGTGCTGAAGAACTGGTCCAGCTTGGCGGCCAGCGCAGCGCGGCCGCCATAGAGTGCGGCCAGTCCGGCGCCATCCTGCGGCGCATGGAAAGCCATGTTCCAGGCGTTGGTCTCGGTGTAGTCGCCACCCCAGCGCGTCGGGTTGAAGTCCTTGTCGTTCCAGCGCCACTTGCCGGCGGGATCGCGTGCGACGAAGAAGCCCACCGCCGGATCGAACAGGTTCGCGTAACCCAGCGCCCGCGAGCGATACCAGGCGGCATCGTCCGCATAGGCGGCATAACCGCCGGACGAGCGGGTGTCCTTCGCCAGCGCCGCGGCGAGGTTGCCGATGGCGAAATCGTTGATGTAGCCGTCCATCGACCAGGACAGGCCCTCGTTAACCGTGTCGTCGGTGTAACCGTTGAACAACGAACGCTGGATGCCCTTGCGGCCCGCGCCCTTCACGTCGCTGACGGTGGACGCGTTGCGTATGGCGGACTGGTAGAACGACGCGACGTCGAAGTTGCGCACGCCCTTCAGCCACGCATCCGCGAACGCCACGTCGGAGCTGGTGCCCACCATCAGGTCGGCATAACCGGGCGACGACCAGCGGGCGATCCAGCCACCGTCGCGGTACTGCTGCACGAAGCCGTCGATCATCCTGCCCGCCTCGGTCGGCGTCAGCAGCACGTACGCCGGCCAGGCGGTGCGGTAGGTGTCCCAGAAGCCGTTGTTGACGTAGGGCTGGCCGTCCACCACGCGCGCGCCGGTCTGCGTGGCGGTGTTCTCGCCCGCCGCGGCGGAGAACGGACTGGCGTAGCGCCAGACGGGCTGGTCCTTTGTACCCGTATTTTCGTAGGCGTGGTTCGGGTAGAGGAACAGCCGATAGAGGTTCGAGTAGAGGATGGTCCGCTCGTCCGGCGTCGCCCCTTCCACCTGGATCATGCCCAGGCGCTCGTCCCACGCGTTGCGGGCCCGCTCGCGCACGCCGTCGAACGTATCCGTCGTGGCGATTTCCTGCACGAGGTTGGCCTTGGCTTGGTCGACCGAGATCAGCGAGGTGGCGATACGCATCGTGACCGTACGCTCGCCCTTCTTCGCGGTGTCGAAGCCGAACCAGGCGGAGGCGGCATCACGCTTCTCGCCCGTGAGCCGACCGCTCTCGGCTACGTCCCGGTCGAACTCGGCGTAGAAGAACAGGCGCGTGGCGCCCGTGGACAAGCCACTGCGGACGTCCGACCAGCCCTGGATGGCACGATGGCCCGGGTCGAGCGTCACCGCGGCCTTCTCGTCGAGGTTGTCGAACACCAGTTGCGATCGCTTGCCGGTAAAGGTGAAGCGGAACATCGCGGCATGGTCGGTCGGCGTGATCTCGGTGGTCAGGCCGTTGTCAAAACGCACCCGGTAATAGTCGGGGTGGGCCACCTCGGCGTCGTGACCGAAGGACAAGGCGCGCGTCTCGCGCTTCAGCGTCGGCGCACCCGTGGTCGCCTGGGCCGGCATCACCTGGAAGGTCTGGCGCTCGCCCATCCACGGGCTGGGCTCGTGGGACAGGGCGAAGGCCTCGATCCGCGGCCGGTTGTCGGGGCCGTTGCGCTCCTGGTACTGGTAGAGCCAGTTGGACCCGGCGTTGGTGACGGGCGTCCAGAAATTGAACCCGTGCGGCAGGGCCACTGCCGGGAAGTTGTTGCCACGCGAGAAATTGGCGTTCGCGTTCGAGCCGCGGCGCGTGTCCACGTAGTCGGTGGGGTGCGTGCTGTTTACCGGCGTGACGGTGCCGATGCGGATGTCGTCCACATAGCCCTCGAAGGCCTTGCCCGGCGGCGCATCGGCGACCAACTCGATCGCCTTGACGCGACGTCCCCGCGCCACCGCACCCAGGTCTACGCTGACGTAGTTCCACTGGTCGGGATAGAGCACGCGTCCTTCGCCCTGCCCCTTCGCGGTCGCGCGCACCCGATGCTGGTCGCGTGCCGCCGTGGTGGACAGCCGCGAGCCGTCGTCGAACACCAGGTCCACCGCGACATAGTTCGCCGGATTGGCGAGGTCGTCCTTGTTCGACCGCGGAAAGACCAGCCAGGACAGCGTTGTGCCGTCGCCCGCGCGGATATCGGTATCGAACAAGCGGGCGGCGTTGGGCGCGCCCGTGGAATTGCCGGCGTAACGCAGGGAATGCGTGCCCGTAAAGCCGACATCGGCCTTGGCGGTGAGTACCGCCTCGGCCGGCGGCCCGCCGACCAGGCTGATGTCCAGGCCACCCGCAGTCCGGGTCACCAGGGCGGGATCGCCGGGCTCGAACGAGGTGTCGAAGCGCTGTGCCGCCGTCGTGGCACCCGCCGGAACGGCCACGGCCGCCATCATGCCGACGACCCACGCCGTCCTGCTCCAACCCTGTTTCGTTCGCGTCACGCGCGTTGCCCCTGGAAGTGCGGAATCACCATTTAAATCGTTCTAAATTTCGAAAGTCAAACTGCGGTGCAACAACCCGGGCTGTGTTTCGGCCGAGCCGGATGCGGGCGAGACCACGACGAAAGCGCATGGACACCCCGTGCAACGAGTGACGGAACTCAGTCACACGGGGGGCGTGGCCGACAGATGGCCGCAAGGTTTCCGCCTACTTTGAGACCTCACTCATCAGCGGGGCAAACGACATGCGAAATACGTCGACGATGGCATGCGCACTGGCCATGGCATGCACAACCGCCATGGCATCGGCGAGCACCCATGCCGTCATCACCAGCGCGGGCAGCCGCGAAAACATCACGCATCTCGCCCCGGGCCTGCGCAGTGGCAGCATGCCGGGAGGTGCGAACGCGGCCCGATGGCTCGATGTCACGGCGATGGTCTTCCAGGCCGATGGCACGACACCCGCGCCCGGCGTGTCCGTCACTTTCGAGGCCTTCGATGGCGATGGGCGCTCCGAACGCAGGACCGCACTGGCCACGACCGTAGCCGTTGCCGATTCCCAGGGTATGGCGAGAGCTCGCCTCGATATCGGAGTCTGCCGGGGTCCAGGAATCGTAGGCCCCGTGACGGCCCGTCGCCCGTCGAACCGACCGGAATGGTGGTCGATCACCTATGTTCCAGGAGCCGTCGTAAGGGCGAGCACCTCGCCCGACACAAGGGTGCGTGAGGCCAACTTTCAACATGTGTGTCGTGAGCAGTATCTCGGAGTACGTCCATGACCATGCCTGCTTCGCTCGATTCGCTTCGGTACATCGCACCCATCACCCCCTCTCCGCCAATCAGCCCATCGCGTACACATGATTGCTCAAAGGAATGCTTGGACTCACTCAGCACGCCGATCGACTCGACGCGCACGATGGAGACCGCAATGGCCAACATAAAGGCCGTGCAGGACCGCTTCGTCGACTTCGTCAACACGCTGCGACCCAGGCTGCAAAGCATGCAGATGCTCAGGCCCGGTCTGATGGAAACGCCTTTCGACGCGATCTACGACAACGGACGGCTCAAGGTCGTGGACACTGACATGACGCATGAAGAAAAAGCATGGGTAGAGGATCAGCTCAATATCGACGGCGTGTTACCCCGGCTGGCGGATGCTTTCAATCGACAGGTTGTCCGGACCTACGATGAAGACACCGGCGCCTGGGACGAGAACGGTATTTTCCACGGGCACGTACCGCTCAATGGCGATGCCGTCAACGAGAGCATCAGCTACCTGGGGCTGGATCGCACGGTCAATGCATCCGTCAAGCTGATTTCCCTGTGCAACGATGTACGCGACTACAAGCTGCCTTGGTATCTGAACGAATCGGACCGTGACGCCATGGGTGGGCATCTGGTGCAGAAATACCTGGATGGTGAACTGTCGCGCTATGTGAAACGTCCCGACGGCACCATTGAGCTGCAAACCGAACGGGGTTCGTTTCAGCACCAGGGTCTGTGGATATGAGCCGAATAGTGATCCCACCCCAGGTCAAGCTTGGCGCTTACCGACCAAAGAATCTCGTCATCTGAACCCGTGATTCTAACGCCGCTATTCCCGCCAGTAGCGGCGTTCGCCCAGTCGCCATTCGCGGGCCACCCTCGGCCCGCCGCGCAGCGGAAAATCGATACGCACCGCCCCGCTACCCGCCGTCACCAGCATCCGCGCACCCGCCGCTTCGAAACGACGCACCACCGTCGGGTGCGGATGCCCGAACCGGTTGCGGTAACCCGCGGAGGCCACGGCGAGAACGGGCTCGACGGCAGCCAGCCAACCTGCACCCGACGAGTGACGGCTGCCGTGGTGGGCCACGGTGCTCACCGTGGGCAGCTCGGATAACCATGCATCCTCGTCCACGCGGCGCTCGGCGCGTTCGCTGATGTCGCCGGTCAGCAGGAAGCGGCCGCCTGCGCCTTCGATCGAGAGGACGCACGAGCGGTCGTTGCCAGGGGTCTTTCCCGAACGCTCGCGCGGCACGTCGATGAAGCGGAACACCACGCCGTCCCACGACCACGAGGTTTGCGCCGTGCAGCGCTGTGCCGGGAAGGCAAGGCGGCTTGGCTCACCCGACAGGCGCAGGGCCTGCGGATAACGTGCCGCGATCGACGAGGCACCGCCGGCATGGTCACGGTCGCCGTGGCTGACGACCAGCATATCCACGGGGCCCAGCCCCAGTGCCGTGATGGACGGCAACACGACGCCCGCGCCAGCGTCGCGGCCGCCCGCATACGCCGGTCCGGTGTCGTACACCAGCGTGTGCGAGCGCGTGCGCACCAGCACCGCCAGGCCCTGCCCCACGTCCAGTACCCAGGCGTGAAAGGCACCGTGCGTCGGGACTGCCTTCGGCGGCATCAGCAGCGGCAGGCAGAGCAGACTTCCATAGCCACGCAGTGGCACGCCGCGCGGCAGGAAAAGCCAGGCCGCACCGAAGGTGGCGAGCACGACGGGAACCAGACCCGCTTCCGCCACGCCCAGTCGCGCGGCCGGCCACGCCGCGACCAGGGCAAGTCCCCGCCACAAGACGTCGAGCAGTCCGCTTGCAGCCGCCAGCAAGGGCGTGGCAAGTACCGGCCATGGCAGCAGCGCACTGCCGGCCAGGCACAGCGGCACCACAAGGAAGCTCACCAGCGGCGCCGCCACCAGGTTCGCGACGAAACCGGCAAGCGAGGCACTGCCGAACCACCACAGGGACATCGGCAGGAGAAGGAGACTCATGGCCGCCTGTGCGCGCAGCAGCTCGCCGAGCCAGCCGCGCCAGCCCTCGGCGCGCGGCGCGACGCATGCCATCAGGAAACCGACGCCGGCGAAGGACAGCCAGAAGCCTGCGGAGAGCACCGAAAGCGGCGACGCGACCAGCACGGCGACCAGGGCAAGGGCGAGCATGGTCACGCCGTGGACGCCACGACGCAGGCAATGGGCAGCGGCCATGACGGCAATCATCAGCAGGGTGCGCACCGTCGGCAGGCCCATGCCCGCCAGCAGGCCATAGCCCGTGGCGACAAGCAGGCCGGCGATGGACTGGACCACCGGCCGGGGAAGCCGTAGCGCCAGCCAGGGGAACCCGGCGTAGATCAGGCGCACGAGCAGCACGCCACCACTGGCCGCAACGCCCACATGGAACCCCGAGATCGCGATGAGGTGGGACACGCCCGTGGCGCGTGCGATGTCACAGTCGGCGGCATCGAGCCCACGCGTGTCGCCCACGGACAAGGCCTTGATCACGCGGGCGCGGCGCGCCCCCAGTTGACGGTCCAGCGCGTCGGCCATGGCGGAACGCCATCCATCGACGCATGCGCCGCCGGATATCTTGAGGTTGTCCCGCGATGGACGGACGTAGCCGGTCGCCACGATGCCCCGTTGTAAGGCCACACGCTCGGCGTCGCTGCCGCCAGGGTTGATGGACCCGCGAGGACGGCGCAGGCGAACCCGCAACCGCCAGCGCTCGCACGATCGCGGCGGGGATGCCGACCGGTACCACGTCAGCCGCACCCGGCCCCGCAGCAGGACAGCGTCGTCATCGACATCGTCCGGCACGAAGATAAAACTCGTGTCGGCATCGACGCGCCGGGGCAGATCGACGACGCGGCCCACCAGGGTGACGTCCTCCCCTTCGCTCTCGCGCGGCAACCGCTCGATGACACCACGCGCTCCGTGCAGCGCGGCCCATGCGGCAAATATCGCCACGGTGACGGCATGCCGAGCGACATCGTTTCGCACGCGCATGAGCACCACGAGCAGCACCATGACGACGGCGAGACACAGCGACGATGACGGCAGCCACGGTGCGGCTTGTACCAGCGTGCAGCCGAGCAGCGCGGCTATGGCCAGGGTAACCAGGGAAAAACGGGGATACCGAGACAAGGCGGCCAGTCGATACGAGTCAGCCTGCAGCCTAGGCGTCCATTCGAAAGACATGGCCCACGATCTTCTGTGGGCTTTCGCTGCAAAAACATCAGCGCTGCGCGTGATCGCGCATGTATCGCGGGAGGCTGGCCTTCATCATGTGAGTGCCGACCTGAGTGATGCGTGCCTTGCGGCAGCCCGACGTTGCGGACGGCCTAACGCGAGTCGTGGTCGCGATCGATGCGGCGTGGCCCGTTCGTGTCCCGTCGGTTCTGCGACGGTCGCGCGTCGGGGTTGCCGTTGCTCGGGCGGTTACCTGGCCCCTGGCCGTTGGGGTCGCGGGACGGACGACCGCCTTGCCAACCACCGGGACGGTCACCGCCAGGGCGACCGCCCTGCGAGCCACCGGGGTGATCGCCGCCGGGACGCCCCCTTGCCAGCCACCAGGGCGGTCGCCGCCGGGGCGGCCACCCTGCCAGCCACCGGGACGATCGCCACCCGGACGATCATGATCCGGTCGATGCCCCTGCCAGCCGCCCGGACGGTCGCCGGGCGGTCCGCCGTGACCCGGGGGCGGGCCTCGGTGGCCCGACCGATCCCAGTAATTGCCATCGCGTCCGCGGTAGTAACGGCGACCGCCGTAGTCGTACCAGACGGCGCCGACGGTTACACCGGAGTAACAGCAGCCGGGACCGTAGCCGTAGCCATTGTCGTAGTAGCCGTAGCCCGGATCGACGATCGTGGTCGTTGTTTCCTGTCCGTAGTAGGCATCGCCACCCGTTCCACTACGCACGTAACCGTAGCCAGGGTCGTAGTAGCAGCCGGCAAGCGGCGCACAGATGACCAGGGCAAGTACGGTGGCTCGCACGGTTCGCATGGCACTTCCCCTCGGTCATCGACGATACCGACACTGCACCCTTGCGATTGAACGGCGAGAAAACACGAAGGGCCGCACATGGCGACCCTTCGGCTTCATTCAGACGGGGTGTCAGTCCTTGCTTTTCTGCTGATCGCCACGCTCGTGAGCGGTGCTGGCATGGGTCGCCTCGGGCGAGGGCGCCGTTGATGCCTGGCCATTGTCGCCCGACGAAGGGGACGACGTCGTGCCATGTCCCGCATCACCCGTCGGCCACGTCGGCGCTTGCCGGTCGCGTTCGCGCTTGGCGTCCAGCAGGGCCTGGATGTGCGCAACGGCTTCCTCCTGGCTGATGTGCTGCACCGGCTCGTGGTCGGTCGCGGCAGAGGCAGGCTTCGACACCGTCGGCTCCGGCTTATTGGCCACCGGGCCCGGTTTCGACACGGCCGGACCCGGCTTGGCAACGACGGCGCGAGGCTTCGCAGCCACCGGTGCCGGCTGACGTGCCACCTTCGTTTCGGACGCACGCTGCACGGGCTTGTGCTCGACCACGTGCGCCGCGGCGGAACGGTCTGTGACGTCGGTGCGTGCCGGGGTCTTCGCAGCGGGGACGTTCCGGCTCGGCGGGGGCGTTGCCGTCGTCTTGCGGCTGACCGTGGACGTCGTCGTGGACTTCGTCGGCGCAGTCTTCGCGGGCGAGGCCTGCTTCGATGCCGTATGGGTGGTCGTGCCCCTGCCTGTCGTCGTGCTGGCAACGGGTCTTGCCACCGTCGTCTTCCGACCGGCCGGCTTGCGCTCCGGCGCCTTACTGGCGGCCGTTTTCCTGGCGACGCCCCGCGTGGCGACGGTTTTCGTCACGGCGGTTTTCTTTGTAGCGGTTTTCTTCGTTGCCGTTTTCTTCGTGGCGACCTTTCCGGCAGCACCCTTCCTGGCGGCAACCTTCGTCGCGGGTACCTTCCGTGAAGCAGCCTTCTTCGCGGCTGTTTTCTTCACGGCCGCCTTTTTCACCGCTGTCTTCTTGACAGCCGTCTTCTTCGCGGCTGTCTTCTTCACAGCCGCCTTTTTCACGGGCGCTTTCTTGACGGCGGCTTTCTTGACGGCTGTCTTCTTGACAACGGCTTTCCTGGAAGCCGTCTTCGTCACCGCGGGCTTCGTCGCCGCCGTCTTCCTCGTGGCGCTTTTTGTCCCCGCGGCCTTCTTCACGGCGGCCTTCTTCGCCGAAGCCTTACGGGCCGTGGACTTGCCGGTCGATCGGGCGGGGGCGGCCTTCCTGGAAGCCGGCCGCGTGGCGGCGGTGCGTGGGTTCTTTCCGGTAGCGGCGCCAGCACCGGCCTTCCTGACCGCGGTTTTCTTCGCTGCCGTCTTTTTCTTGGCCGCGGATGTCTTCGCAGCGGACTTTCGAATCGTAGCCATGCGTTCATTCCTCGTGCGGTAGAAGCCGACGCGAACTACCCCACCGGGGAGACCCGCGTACGTGCCGGACGACTGGAAGGAGAAAACTGTTCGTCGCGGACAACTGCATGATGTAACAGCTGTCGGCCGAAGTCACATCGCGGCGCGGGAAGAATTCAGGTTCGCACTCAGAAGAAGCGCGGATTCATCAGGGCCTGGAGAAAGTACGGCAGGATGCGCGGCTCCAGCGCCACGGTGAAGATGACGCCGTAGGCCGCTCCCCACAGGTGGGCGCTGTGGTTGACGTTGTCGCCGCCACGCTTGTCCATGTAGACCGAATAGGCCACGAAAAGCACGGCGTACAGGATCGCCGGCATGGGCACCACGAATACGATGATCCGTGCCCAGGGCTGGACCAGGATGAAGGCGAACAGGATCGCCGACACCGCGCCCGAGGCACCGAGGCTGCGGTAACCGGCGTTGCGCCGGTTGGCGATATACGACGGCAGGATCGAGAAGATCAGCGCGCCGATGTAGAAGGTGACAAAGCCCAGCGGGCCCATCTCCTGGGTGAACAGCTGTTCCATGCCACGCCCGACGAAGTACAGCGAGAACATGTTGAAGAACAGGTGGCCCATGTCCCCATGGACCAGGCCGTAGGTCACCAGCCGGTAGTACTCGCGGCTGCGCGACAGGGCCGGCGGCCAGAGGATGAGATCGTCCAGCAGGCGCTGGTTACGGAAGGCGACGATCGAGACCACACAGGTCACGAGGATGATGAGCAGCGTGATCATGCGGGGTACCGCGTCCTTCGTCAGGTCGAACCAGCGCGCATCTTGGCGCGTGCCGACGCCGATGTCGAATCGTACCCCGCCCCGTCGTCGCTCTGGCCGGTATCATGCAGGCCTTCCCCGCCGCTCCGGTTCCACCCATGCCCTCGATTCGCTACAAGCAGCTGGATGTCTTCGCCGCCCGCCGTGGCGGTGGTAATCCCCTCGGTGTCGTCGTCGACGCACAGGACTGGTCCGACGCGGCGATGCAGCGCTTCGCCCACTGGACCAACCTCGTCGAGACCACCTTCCTGCTACCCGCTCGCGCGGCCGGGGCCGACTACCGGGCGCGTATCTTCACGCCCACGAAGGAAATCCCCTTCGCCGGACATCCGACGATCGGCAGCGCCCACGCCGCCCTCGATGCCGGGCTGGTGACGCCGGATGCCGCCGGAGTGATCTGGCAGGAATGCGGAGCGGGCGTCCTGCCCATCCGCGTCGAGGGCCAGGGCGCGGGTCGCGAACTGTTCGTGCAGTCGCCCAAGGCACGCATCGTGGGCGATGCCTCGCACGGCGGCGAAGCCCTCTCCAGCGTGCTCTACGGCATACAGCCGGGCGCACTGCCGCCAGCGTGTGTCGAAGGCGGCCGCCGCTGGTGGGTCGCCGAGTTCGCCGACGAGACGGCGCTGCGCGCCTGGCGCCCCGACCACGCGGCCATCCGGGCGCTGGCCCTGGCCACGGACACGCTCGGGTTGTGCGTCTTCGCCCGATCGACCGAAGGACTGGCGGTGCGTGCCTTTCCCGCCGGCGTGGGCATCGTGGAAGACCCCGCCTCCGGCGCCGCCAACGGGTTGATTGCGGCCTACGTGGCGGAACGCGACCGGACCGGCCAGCTCGCCCGGGGCTATATCGTGAGCCAGGGTCGGGAGATCGGCCACGACGCCCGCCTCATCATCCGCATCGACGGGGAGGCCATCTGGGTCGGCGGGCGCACGAACACCATCATCGACGGTCACGTGGACTGGACGGACGCCTGATCGTGCAGATCTGGGTCGATGCCGACGCCTGCCCCAATGTCATCAAGGACATCCTGTTCCGGGCGGCCGAACGCGAAAAAGTGATGGTGACCCTGGTTGCCAACCAGTGGATCCACACGCCACCGTCGAAGTTCGTCCAGTCTATCCAGGTGCCCGGCGGCTTCGATGTCGCCGACGACGAGATCGTCCGCCGCGTCCAGCCGGGCGATCTGGTCGTGACGCAGGACATTCCGCTGGCGGCCTTCGCCATCGAGAAGGATGCCCTTGCGCTGCACCCGCGTGGCGAGATGTTCACCCGCGACACCATCGCGGCACGGCTCTCCATGCGGAACTTCATGGAGGAACTGCGCGGCGCGGGGGTGAACACCGGCGGGCCGGCAGCCATGCATCCGCGCGACCGGCAGAACTTCGCCAATGAGCTGGATACATGGCTTGCCCGGCGGGGGAAGGGCTAGAGGCCTGGATCGCGCACAAGCGTGCGCTCCTACGGGACGTCTGGTTTCGCGCACATCGTGCGCTCCTACGGGATGCCTGATTCGCTTCTACGGGAGCTTTTGGAGAATCGCGCTGACCGTCTCGCTGGAGAAATGGAGTTCCTTCAGGGCTTCTTCCAGCGAGTCGCGGGAGTTGGCCTCACTCTCCACCTGCTCGCCGGGGCTGGCGGGCGACACGTGCACGTAGCGTTCGCCATCCTGGTACGCCGTGCCTTCATCTTTGAAGTTCTGCGTCGTCAGGACCTTGTACGTATGGTCGTTGGATTCCTTGACCGAGACCGAGCGGCCTTCGTGATCGCCTTCGTAAACCGTTTTCCAGGTTGCCGACATGAGTTCGTTCCCAGGACTGCACAACAGCGTGCGGTAGACATTGTGGCGAACCGACCGGACTGGAGAGTGTGAAGGCGCCCTTCCCCGGCGCCTGCCGTTCCATGTCTGACCAGCCAGCCGCCACTTGCCGGGTCGCCGCTCAGTCCTTGAGGTGGGCGCGGGCCGCCGCCACGCGGGCCATGCCGGCCCAGTCGATGTCGCCGTCGCCCTGCGCCAGGGATTCGAGCAAGGTGTCGTGCAGCACGCTGGCCAGCGGCATCGGCACCCGCTCCGCTTCCGCGGCCGAGCGTGCCAGGCCCACGTCCTTGAAGCCCAGGCTGAGCTTGAAACCGGCCGGGGTGTAGGTGTCGCGGGCGATCTGGCCACCGTAGTTTTTGAACACCGGGGCGGCGAACAGCGAGTTGGACATGACATCCAGGAAGTCGGCCGCGCTCACGCCGTGCGCGCGGGTGAGCGCGGTGGCCTCGGCCATGCTCTCGATGGCGGCGCCGATCATGAAGTTGCCGCCGATCTTGACGATGGTCGCGCGGATCGGATCGTCGCCCATCGGCCAGACCTTCGCCGCCAGCAGCGCCAGCAGCGGCTGCACGGTGGCCACGGCCTCGGGCTTGCCCGACACGACGATGTTCAGCCCGCCTGCGGCGGCAACCTCCGGCCGGCCAAACACCGGGGCGGCCACGAAGCCCAGGCCACGCGTCTCGTGCGCATCCACCAGCTCGCGCGCCAGCGCCACCGAGATCGTCGCATGGTTCACATGGACGGCCCCGCGCGGCAACGCATCCAGCACACCGCCGTCGAACAGCACCTGGCGCACGGCGGCATCGTTGGCGAGCATGCCGTGGATGACGTCGGCACCCTCGGCCACTTCCGCCGGTTTGGATGCCACGCGGGCGCCCTGCTCCGCCAGCGTCCGGGCCGCCTCGGGCGAGCGGTTCCATACGGTGACCTCATGGCCACCCTTGACGAGGTTGGCGGCCATGGCGGCGCCCATGGCACCCAGGCCGATAAATCCGATACGCATGTCGCGCTCCTGTCAGACGGCCAGGCCGGCGGCATGGCCGCAGGCCCAGGCCCATTGGAAGTTGTAACCGCCCAGATGGCCGGTCACGTCGAGAACCTCTCCTACGAAATACAGCCCTGGATGTCTTTTCGACATCATGGTGGACGAAGAGACCTCGTCGGTATCCACGCCGCCCAGCGTGACCTCGGCGGTGCGATAGCCCTCCGTGCCGCTGGCCACGACGGGCCAGTCGGCCAGTTGCGCGCCGATGTCGTTCAGTTCGGCGGCGCGGTATTGCCGCATGGGCCGGTTGGGCAGCCCAATCTCGCACAGCCGCTCCGCCAGGCGCCGCGGCAGCAACGACGCCAGCACGGTTTTCAGTTCGGCCGCCGGGCGCTCGGCCTGTCCCTGGCGCAGCGCCTCAGCCGCATCGATGCCGGGCAACAGGTCGACGCGCAGGTCTGCCCCCGGCTCCCAGTACGAGGACACCTGCAGGATCGCCGGACCGCTCAGACCCCGATGGGTGAACAGCAGCGCATCGCGGAACGCGGCATCGCCCACCCGCGCTTCCACCGGCAGCGCCACGCCGGCCAGGCCATCGAAACGCTCCTGGTGCTTGCCGCTGAGGGTGAGCGGCACCAGCCCCGCACGCACCGGCAGCACCCGGTGGCCGAACTGCTTCGCCACCTGGTAGCCGAAACCCGTGGCGCCCAGGCTGGGGATGGACAAGCCGCCGGTGGCGACCACCAGCGATGCCGCGCGCACCGCCCCCAGCGGCGTGTCACAGGCGAAGCCGCCCTCCACCGCGCGCAGGCGCGACACCCCGCAGCCGGTCTCCACGCGTACACCCGCCGCCGCGCATTCGTCCAGCAGCATGCGCACGATCAGCTTGGACGACTCGTCGCAGAACAGCTGTCCCGGTGATTTCTCGTGCCAGGCGATGCGATGCCGGTCGACCATCGCGATGAAATCCCACGGCGTATAGCGCGCCAGTGCGGACTTGCAGAAATGCGGGTTGGCCGAGAGGAAGTTGGCGGGCGTGGTAGCCGTGTTGGTGAAATTGCAGCGCCCACCGCCGGACATCAGGATCTTCTTGCCCGCCCGATTGGCGTGATCCACCACCAGCACGCGCCGGCCACGGCCACCGGCGACGATGGCCGTCATCAGTCCCGCCGCGCCCGCCCCGATGACGAGGACGTCGTATTCCATGGTGCTTCCCGTCGTGCAAACGCACATGGTAGCGCCCTCGCGTAAACTGGGGCATCGCCCCCTTCGACAAGGACCCCGCCATGCCCTCCTTCGACATCATCTCGGAAGTCGATAAGCACGAACTCGTCAACGCCCTGGACCAGGCCAACCGCGAGGTCACCACCCGCTTCGACCTGAAAGGCACCTCCGCGAAGATCGAGCAGGAAGAAAACGTCCTGACCCTGCGCGCCGACAACGAATTCCAGATCAGCCAGGTGATGGACATCCTCCGCGCCCGTCTCTCCGCCCGCCAGATCGACGTACGCGCCATGGACGTCGGCAAGGTCGAGACCAACCTCGCCGAGGCGCGCCAGAAGGTGACCATCAAGCAGGGCCTCGAGCAGAAGGTCGCCAAGACGATCATCGCGAAGATCAAGGAAGCCAAGCTGAAGGTCGAGGCGCAGATCAACGCGGAGAAGATCCGTGTCACCGGCAAGAAGCGCGACGATTTGCAGGCGGCCATGGCGCTGCTGCGCAAGGCCGATGTGGAAGTGCCGTTGCAGTTCGACAATTTTCGGGATTGATGGCGGGGGTTGTGTGAGCTCGCCTTCGGCCTCGCGTTTCGCTCTAGGTCTTAGTGTCTTGGAGCAAGAGCCGGCGGGTGCCACCCTCGGGGCCACGCCTGCGGCGACCCGTCAATGAAAGGCCGCTCCGCGGCCGTGTATTTATTCCCCTTCGGGGCGGGTCGGGCTTCGAACGGGGGTTTCCGATTCGCCCTCCGTGGCTCAGCGGAAACGGCCGGCCGTCCTGGCCGGCCCCGCTACGCGGCCTTGTCCGTTCGAATCCCTCGCCTGCGGCTACCGGCCCCGAGGGTGGCACCCGCCGGCTCTTTCCAGCACTGAGGTTGGGTGTGGGGAGAGCGAAGAGCTGGGTTTCGCTTCGTGGCTGGGAACGCTCGCTTGCCTGCTTTGCATGGCATCGGTCGCCTTGGATACGTCGAGGGTTCGCGCACGTGCGTGCGCTCCTACCCAGATGGCGGATCACGCGTTGGATATGCCACAAACTGCCCTACACCTGCGACCTACCTACCCCTGGCGTAGGAGCCCACGATGTGGGCGAAAAGCCAACAAAGCGGTGACGCCCTACCCCGCACGTCTGCGGTCGCTCGCGTCACAACCCACCTCAGTGATGGAAAGAGCCGGCGGGTAGACCCCTCGGGGCCGGTAGCCACAGGCGAGGGATTCGAACGGACAAGGCCGCGTAGCGGGGCCGGCCAGGACGGCCGGCCATTTTCGCTGAGCCATGGATGGCGAATCGAAAATCCCCGTTCGAAGCCCGACCCGGGCCCGAAGGGCAATAGACATACGGCCGCGCACGCGGCCCTTCCCTAGCGGGTCGCCGCAGGCGTGGCCCCGAGGGGGCTACCCGCCGGCTCTTGCTCGAGGAATTCGGTTTTACCGCTTTACCGCTTTACCGCCTTGTTGGTTTTTCGCGCACATCGTGCGCTCCTACCGGCACGTCGTGCGTTTCTACCGGCACATTCTGCGGTCCTACCGGGCTTAGAGGCTGGCGATGCGACTGCGGTTCCGGCCGTCGTTCTTTGCCTCGTAGAGCGCCTCGTCAGCGCGGCCTAGCAGGGAATTGAGCGACTCGGGTGCACGCCACATGGCGACGCCCGCGCTCACCGTGATGCGGATGCGGTAGTCGCCGTGCACGATGGTCATCGCGCCCAGCGCGTGGCGCACGCGCTCGGTGATGTCCAGTGCGTGCTCGGCCAGGGCGCCCGGCAGGCAGAGGATGAACTCCTCGCCGCCGAAGCGGCCGGCCAGGTCGTCGGCACGGCACATCGACGAGATCACCCGCATCGTCTCGCGGATCACCGTGTCGCCGGCCAGGTGGCCGAACGTGTCGTTCACCGTCTTGAAGTCGTCGATGTCCAGCAACACCATGCTGAACGGGATGCCGTCGCTCGCGGCGCCCTGGCGCACCCGCTCGGCCTGTTCGAGGAAGCGGCGGCGGTTGAGCGAGCCGGTCAGCTCGTCGGTACCGGCGAGGTGGTCGAGCCGTTCGTTCGCGGCCTTGAGGTCGCGCGTGCGCGCATCGACCTGCACCTGCAACAGCTCGGCACGACGACGCAGGTAGAGCGTGCGCAGGTGGACCAGGCCGAAGAATGCCACCACGCCCAGCACCACCCCGAACGCCAGCGTCCACAGGCTTTCGTACCAGCGCGGCACCACGGTCACGTGAATGGAGGATTCCACCGTGCGGGCATCCAGCCCGCGCATCGTCGCGCGCAGGCGCAGCGTGTAGTTGCCGCTGGCGAGGTTGGTGTAGATCGCGCTGGGCGGCAGCCCGCGGGCCACCTCGTTCCAGCCGCTGTCCGCGTCGTCCATGCGGTAGGCGTAGTGGGTCTCCGCGGGTGCGCGGAAATCCAGCAGGGCGAAGTCCACGCGCAGGTTGCGGCCGTCGCCGTCGAGGCTGACGCTGCCGCCGTCACCCGGCAGGTCGGCCAGGGGCAGCGACTTGTCGTTGACCGTCACCTGGGTGATCGCCAGGCGCGGCGGTGCCACCCGCGGCGCCACCCAGTAGGGACGGATCACCGTGAGGCCGCCCAGGCCGCCGAACATCAGCTCGCCGCCCGGCGCCTCCGCGGCCGCACGGTGGATGTAGCTGGGAATGCGCAGGCCGTCGCGGATACCCAGGTCGGCCACCCGGTGGGTATGGGCATCCACCATGGCCACGCCATTGGCCATCGATGCCCAGACCCGGTCGTCGTGGTCGATCAGCAAGGCGTTGATCTTGGTGTTGACCAGGCCCTCGCGCGCGCCGATCACGCCGAAGCGGAACGGGCCGCCCGGCTTGAAATCGTCGATATAGGCAATGCCGCCGAAGGTGCCCAGCCACAATCGGTGATGCGAATCGAACGCCACCGAGCCGGTGTAGTCGTGCGGCAGGCTGGTGGGGTCCGCCGGATCGTGGTGCAGGTTCACGAAGCCCGGCTTGCCGTCGTAGGCGATGCTGATGCCGCTGATGGTCGAGAACCACCACGCGCCGGGCATGCGCGTGATGTAGCGCACCTGGTCGCCGACGAGGCTGCTCGGATCGCCGTCGTCGTGGCGCATCTGCACCAGGGTGCCCTTGACCGTGTCGTAACGGAACAGGCCGTCGTAACCGCCGATCAGGATGTCGTTGCCGTCGCGCTGCATCGACAGGATCAGCTTGCCGTCCAGGCTCGGGATCACCGAGCTGGTCATGGCGAAGGTCTCCGGATCGATCCGCGAAATGCCTTGCGCGCCCGCCCAGATGGCACCGTCGGGCGCCACGACGAAGGCCTGCACGTCGCGCTCCGCCTGCTCGCCAGCCAGTTGCAGGTGGCGCATGCCGCCCTTGCCCAAATCGAGCACGTCGATACGCCCCATGCCCAGCCCCAGCCAGACCCGGCCGCGCGGGTCGACGAACACCGAATGCACGTTGGCGTTGGAGAGCGTGTGGGTTTCCAGCGGCGAGGGCAGCACGGAGAACACCGCGCGCCCGTGGGGGTCGTAGCGCGCCGCGCCGAGTTCGGTCGCGACCCAGATGTTTCCCGAGGCGTCCTGCAGGATGTCGCGCGTAATGTCGCCGGGCAACGACGAGGGCATGGCGGCATCGTGGGCCAGCGGACGCACGCGTCCCGTCACGGTGTCGTAGGTGACGACACCCGCGCCGTCCGTCGCCGCCCAGAGCACGCCCTGCGGTGTCTCGTGAAAGGCGCGCACGGTGCGCCGGCGGGCCACGCTGTCCTTGCCGGACAGGCCGGGCACGCGGTGCGCCTTGCCGTCCGCATCGATGTAGATGGCGCCGGACTGCCCCGTGCCTATCCAGAGGTTGCGCTTGGCATCGGGCAGCAACGCCCAGACCTGGTCGTGCAGGATCTCGTCGATGGCCGGGTCGGTCGACACGACGCGCTCGAAGTGGCCGCCGGGACGACGCACGAACAGGCCATTGTCCGCACCCGCCCAGAGGTTGCCCACGGCGTCCTCGGCCACCACGAAGGTACGCGGCCGCATGTCCTTCTCGTCGCCGGGCTGTCCCGAGACGTGTTCGATGCGGCCCCGGGCAACGTCGATGCGGTCGATGCCGCCTTCGGTGGCCACCCAGTACACACCGTGCTCGCGCGCCGGGGCGATCGAGAAGATCTTCGCGTGCGACGTGCCGCCGGGGCCCACGGGATACACATGGAAGCGCATGGTCTGCGGATCGAACCGCACCAGGCCGCCGGTGTTGGTGCCGATCAGCAGGCCGCCGTCGTCCAGCGGCACCAGGGCGCGGACGTAGGCATCCGGCAGCACGGCGCCCGCATACGCATCGGGCTCCTGGCCGAACACCTGCATGCGGTAACCGTCGTAGCGCACCAGGCCACCGAACGTACCGATCCAGATCAGGCCGCGCTTGTCCTGCACGATGGCCGTGGTGGTGGAGTGCGGCAGACCGTCCGCCACGCCGACGGTGTCGAACCATGCGGTCTCGTACACCGCCCAGGGATCGACCCCGGCGGTGGGCACGGCCGGCGCCACCTCCGCGGCCATGACCGCGGTGACGAACCACGCCAGCCCGACCGCGAGGACCGCAAGGCGGGCTCGAAGGCGCGAGGGGCGCACGGGCCGGGAAGCGCGCTCAGCCGGCATGGGCCATCGTCGGATCGAGGTAATGACTGAAGGCGTCGGCGGTCATCGGACGGGCGAAGAAGTAGCCCTGGCCGATGTCGCACCCGAGTTCGCGCAGCCAGTCGGCCTGTGCCTCGGTTTCCACGCCTTCGGCGATGGTGCGCATGTTGAGCTTACGGGCCAGCCCGACGATCGCCTCGGTGATCTCGCGGTCGGCCAGGTTGAGGGTGCTGCCACGCACGAACGACTGGTCGATCTTGATGGTGCCCACGGGCAGTTCGCGCAGGTGGCCCAGGTTCCAGTAGCCCGCGCCGAAGTCGTCGATCAGCAGGTCGAAACCGTGGGAGCGCAGCTTGACCAGCTGGCGCAGGGTTTCTTCCGGCTGGCGCATGGCTGTGGATTCGGTGAGTTCGAAGCGGATCCGGCCCGGATCCACGCCGTAGGAACGTACGACACGGTGCAGCGTCTCGACGAAAGCCGGTCGGGTCAGCTCGTGCATGGAGAGGTTGATCGCCACGTAATCCACCGCGATGCCGGCCGCGTCCCAGGCCTTCACCTGGGTCAGCACTGCGCGCAGCACGTATTCGCCCAGGGCGTGGATCAGGCCGGAGCGCTCCGCCACCGCCACGAACACGGCCGGTGGCACCTGCCCCCGCACGGGGTGCTTCCAGCGTGCCAGCGCTTCCACGCCGGCCAGCGTGCCGTCGCGCAGGTGGCGCTTGGGCTGGTACTCCAGGCTGAGGTTGCCCTGTTGCAGGGCCTCACGCAGTTCCACCGTCAGCGCGACGCGTTCGCGGGCCTGCTCGAGCATGCCTTCCTCGTAGAAACGGAAGTCGGCCTTGCCGGTTTCCTTCACCGCATACATCGCGGCATCCGCGTTGCGGATCAGCATCTGGGCGACGGTGCCGTCCTTGGGCGCCACGGCGACGCCGATGCTGGGGCTGACCGCCACGAACTGGCCGGCGACGCTGACCGGCTGCGACACCAGGTCGAGCACCTTGCGACAGACCCGCACGAGGTTTTCCATGCCGCCATAGGCCTGCACCACCACCACGAACTCGTCGCCGCCGAAGCGCGACACCGTGTCGCGTTCGCGCACGCTGCTGCGCAGACTGCTGGCGACGGCCTGCAGGAAGGCGTCGCCGGCCTCGTGGCCGAGCGTGTCGTTGATGGACTTGAAGCCGTCCAGGTCGATGAACATCACGGCGAGCGCCTCGTCGGAGGACGTCGCCAGGGCCCGCTCGAGCGTCTGCAGCAGGTAGGCGCGATTGGGCAGCCCGGTCAGGGTGTCGTGGTAGGCGCGGAACGCCAGTGCGCGGCGCGCCTGCTCGCGGGGATCGCCCAGCCGGCTGCGCAACCGCACGCGCTGGCTGGCCAGCCACGCGATGACGACGGAGGCCAGGACAACCACGACGACCAGCGAGACGAGCCAGCCCAGTCCCGCGCCGGCGGTGCCAAAACCGGTGCAGTGACCACCCTCGCCCGAACCCGTGAGGGTCCAGCGGGCACACCGCGAAGCGACCCCGTGAAGGCCGCCCTCGACACTACGATGGCTCAGCACACTTTGCTCCGGCCCGGACGTCGCCGGGATGTCCCGGTGGCCGACGCAAGACGCGCCGGGCCGGGGATGTTCTTCGAATACGAAACAAGTACGCCCGGGTACCCGGAGAGACGCAAGGCGCAAAACGACTTCTCCCTAGGTGTAACGGCCACCAACGCCCCCGCCTTTAGCCCCGATCTGCCGAATGATGATGGACCGGCGAAAAAACGCAATGCACCCTTAGGCGTGCGCTTCCGAAAACGCGCACGATCGCGATTTATTGCCCCTTGGCCGACAGGTAGCGGTCGAACCACGACAGCGCCCGGGCGACCACGTCACGACGGTTTTCTTCGCGCGCGAAGCCATGCCCTTCACCCGGGTAGACCACCAGCGAGGTGGGCACGCCCTGCGCGCGCAGCGCGTGCCAGAACTCGAACGACTGCGGTGCCGGCGTTTCGGCGTCGCGTTCGCCCACGACGATCAGCGTGGGCGTCTTGACCTGCTTGATGAAGTTGATCGCGGAACTCTTTGCATAGACGCCGGGGTCGTCGTACACCGAGGCGCCGAAGTAAGGCGTCATCCACTGGTCGATCAGGTTCTGCCCGTAGTAGCTCTGCCAGTTGGAGATACCGGCGCCGGCCACCGCCGCACGGAAGCGGTTGGTCTGGGTCACGCCGAACATCGTCATGAAGCCGCCGTAGCTCCAGCCGGTGAGGCCCAGGCGCTTGTCGTCCACCGGGTGGTCCTTCTCGATCGCATCGACCCCGGCAAGGATGTCGCGCAGGTCGCCGTAGCCGAAATCCTTGCGGTTGGCCTGGACGAAGGCCTCGCCCTGGCCGTAGCTGCCGCGCGGGTTGGGCATGAAGACGAAATAGCCCAGGGCCGACAGCGGCGCGCCGCCGTAGCCTACGCCGGGCCAGCGCGGCATGACCGATGCGGCCGGGCCACCGTGCACCGCGACGATCATGCCGTAGCGCTTGGCCGGATCGTAATGCGCCGGATACAGCAGCCAGCCCTGCACGTCGTGGCCCTCGAAGGTCCAGGAGATCGACTCGGCCTTGCCCCAGGACGGCTTCAGCCCGGCGTTGAACGCCGTCACCGCCACCGGTGCCTGGCCGCCGGCCAGGTCGGCCACGTGCACTTCGTAGGGTTGCTCGAACGAGCTGGCAATGAAGGCCGCATGCGTGGCCACCGCATCCAGCGACACGGACATCGACAGACGGCCGTCGCCGATCGACATCGGCAGATCGAACAGGCGGGTGGCCGATGCCGCGCCGGTGGCCGGCAGGGCATAGCGCGACAGTCGGGCCGACCCGGCGGCCACCTCGTCGACCAGCAGCTGGTCGTTCGCCGTCCAGGCATACCAGGCCGGGGTGGTATGGATCTCCGGGGTGACGTCCAGCGGGGCGGCGCCGCCGGCGGACGGTACGGTCCAGATGTCGCCGCCGGTGGAGCCCTGGTCGCTCATGAGGCCGCCGATGAAGGCAAGGCGCAAGCCGTCCGGCGAGAAGCGCGGCACGGCGATCTGCAAGCCCTTGAGCGCACCGGTGAGCTTCGTGGTGTCCACCACCACGTCGGCCTTGGCGCCCGCCCGGCTGGGCTGGACATACAGCTTCGCCACCCACCAGTTATTGTCGCCCGGCGGCTCGGCGGCGACATAGGCCACCCGGTCACCCGCTTCGGAGAACGCGAACTCGTAGACGTGCAGACCGGCGGGCGTCAGCACGTGGACCTCGCCTCCCGTGGCGTCCACGGTGGCCATCTGCTGGATCTCGATGCCCTCGACGCCGACTTCGCCCAGCTGCGGCTTGGCCGCGGCCGTGGCGCTGGCCTGGCGGGTGGCGTTGGGCACGTAGAGGAAGCCGAGCTGCTTGCCGTCCGGACGCCAGGTGAGGCTGTCCACATAGCCGGTGAGGTGGGTGAGCCGCTGTGGCGCGGCCTTGCGCGAGGTATCGACGACATAGATGTCGTTCTGCTTGCCCTCCCCCACGCCCGGGCCCTTGCCCGCGCAGTCGGAGAGGAAAGCCAGCCGACGCGAGTCGGCGGCCCAGGCCACGCCGACCTCGCTGCAACCCTTGGACGCGGTGATCCGGTGCGCGTGGTGGCCCTGGGCATCGGCGATCTCGATCACCGGCTTGCCGTCGGTCTTGACCGCCCAGGCCAGTTGCTTGCCATCGGGCGACAGCGCGACGGATTCGATGGTGCGGACCTTGCCCAGCGCGTCCAGGATGCTGGCGATCCGCGCATCGGTGGGCGACGCCGCCTTCTTGCCCGGCGCAGAGGCGGTATCGGCGGCGTCGGCGGAACCGGCATGGACGATGGCAAGGGCCAGAGCGGCGGCGATCCACTTCGTGCGCATGCGATTACCCGGTCTGTGAGTTAAACGTGAAAACTATCACGACACCCATCCACGGGGGTAGGCATGCCCCTACGTGACGCGCTCAACCTCGCAGCAGATGGGCGTACTCGGGATGACGTTTGAACCAGGTGTCGGCGTAAGAACAGGCGGGAACGATCTTCCAATGCCTGCCCTCGGCAAAGCGCACGGCGAACAGCGTCAACGCCGCCGCGATGCCGCGCCCGCCCACCGGCGAGGGAACGCCCGTATGGGTGATAGTCATGGCGTCGCCTTCCAGGCGGTATTCCACCTCGCAGGTGTGCCCGTCGACCACGGCGGTGAACACCTGGTTGGCGGCATCGTGGGTAATGGCCAGTGGCTGGGCGGTGTCGCTCATTGCATACTCCGGACGGAAAAAGGTGCCGACACTTTCGCACTCCGTGGATGGGCGTGGCGTTAAGGTCGCGCCCCACTGGCCAGGCCACAGGATCGACACGCGCGTGCTCATCATTCATGAACACGGCCGCAAGGCGGCCATCCACTGGACGACCGGCATGGACGTGCCCCGGGCGCCGCTGTGGATCGACCTGCTCGACCCCAGCGACGACGAACGCCGATGCGCCGGGGCGATCTCCGGACTGCGCGTGCCCGACCGCGGCGATGTGGATAACCTGGCCCTGTCCAGCCGCATCCGTACCGACGACGACGCCATGTACCTGTCCATCCCCTACTTCGCCGACGTGGATCACGCCGCGCGCGACGGTGGGGGACATCAGCCGTCGCCGCTCGGCATCGTGGTAACCGGTCGCCTGCTGATGACCCTGCGTTTCCACGATTCCCCCGCCTTCGACCTGGCCAGCCGCAGTTGCGACGAGCAGCGCTGGGAATCCAGCGGCGACGTGCTGGCCACGTTGATCGAAGCCATCGTGAACCTGGCGGCCAAGCGGATGGAAGACGTTTCGGCCGACCTGAAGAAACTCTCCGACCGCGTCTTCACCACCGAGCGGCTGGGCACCCCGGCCCTGCGCGACTGCATGCTGGAGGTGGGACGGCTGGAAGGCGAGCAGGCGCGCAATCGTTCCTCGATGCTGGGCGTGCAGCGCATCGTGTCGTTCGTGCGGGCCAAGCAGCCGGAATGGATGTCCGACCAGGTGGAAGTGCGGCTGCGCGTGGTCGACCACGACCTGCGCACGCTGGACGAATTCGACGACCAGCTGACCAACAAGCTGCAGTTCCTGCTGGACGCCAGCCTGGGTTTCATCAGCACCGACCAGAACCACGTGATGAAGGTGCTGACCGTGACCTCGGTGGCGACCATTCCGCCGGTGATCCTGGCCGGCGTGTGGGGCATGAATTTCAAGCACATGCCGGAACTGGACTGGACGTTCGGCTATCCCATGGCCATCGGGATCATCCTGCTCAGCATGCTGCTGCCCGTACTGTTCTTCAAATGGCGCGGGTGGCTCGAGGGCGACTGAGCCCGACACACCCCGCCCTTAACCCAGGCCGCCCTCCATGTGAAGACGTCAAGACGGACCCTCGTCACACTTTCACGCATCGGGCCTGTTTTTACCCTAAAGTTTGCGGCTTGGGTGCCGTTATCCCTCCCTGAGGATAAGCCCGGTATCAGCCGGTCGGACGACATGGGGCGCCGTCAGGCTGCCCGACTCGGGGGAGGATGTGCTCGGTGCCAGTCAGTAACCACCATCGCGGACACCACGTCGCGCCGCGGGATACCCCATGAGGACACCCTGGCACGCCCTCGCGGGCGGCTTTCCCGAGACGCGCCTGCTGGCTTCGGTGGCGGAGTTCACCCACCATCGCGACATCGACGCACTGGACCACAGCCTGGTGCTCTCCCTGGCCGAACTGGTGCCCGTCAACAGCGTGACGCTGTGCAAGCGCGGCGAAAGCCTGCAACAGCCGATCGAATCGATGGTGGTGTGCTCGCGGAAAACCGAAGGCGGTTTCGTCGTCGACGCCCTGGAGCCCCCGCGCGAGGGCGACCCTGTCGACAGCATCGTGTGCGCCATGGAAACGCTGGAAGTCGTCAGCGACATAACCGACACCGGCGACTGCCGCCTGGTGATTCCCATCCAGCGTGACTCCTCGGCCATCGGTGCGCTGATGCTGGAGGCGAACGATTCACTCGACGCCGTGCGCGTCATGATCGAAGGCTTCGCCCGTATCTACGGCAACTACATCGCCCTGCTCAACGAGAGCGAGCGCGACAAGCTCACCGGGTTATACAACCGCCGCAGCTTCGAACAGCGCCTGCGCCGCCTGCTCAAGCTCAGCCGCCAGCGAGCCAGGGCCGCGGTGGGTGGCGAGGACGAGCGTCGCGGCCGCGACGACGACAGCAAGATCTACCTCGCGATCCTGGACATCGACCATTTCAAGCGGATCAACGACACCTACGGCCATGTCTACGGTGACGAAGTCATCCTGATGCTGGCCCAGTTGATGCGCGCCAGCTTCCGCCAGAGCGACGTTCTGTTCCGCTTCGGCGGCGAGGAATTCGTGATGCTGATCGCCGCGGAAAACGAAAACGTGGCGCACTATGCGCTGGATCGTTTCCGCCAGTTCATCGCCGACCACGCGTTCCCGCAGGTCGGCCATGTCACCGTCAGCATCGGCTACGCGCGGATCACCGAGAACGACTACCCCGAGATCGTGCTCGACCGGGCAGACAAGGCGCTCTACTTCGCCAAGGAAAACGGCCGCAACGGCGTGCACGGCTACGAAAGCCTGGCCGAACGGGGCCAGCTGGCACCGCCGGCGGCGCTGGGCAGTATCGACCTGTTCTGACTAGGGCACCACACCGCAGGCGATACGCGCACCGCCACCGCCCAGCGCTTCCGGCTGGTCGGCGTAGTTGTCGCCGCCGGCGTGGATCATCAGGGCATGGCCCTTGAGCGTGGCCAGCGAGCTGAGGTGCGGCGCGGTGACCGGCGTGGTGTCGGTGCCATCGGCGCCCACGTCGATGCGCGGCAGGTCGCCCTCATGGCCCATGGCCTCCGGGCCCGCGTGCTTGCCGGTCTTCGCCGGATCGTAATGGCCGCCGGCGGCCAGCGCGGCGCCCTTCTTGCCATCCTTCTCGCCCGGATCGCAGCTCGGCTTCTCGTGCAGGTGGAATCCGTGCTGACCCGGCGGCAGGCCCTTCAGGTTCGGCGTGAATACCAGGCCCTTCGCGCTTTCGGTCACGGTCACCGTACCGACCGACGCACCGGCACCCTGCGCCGTGACGGCGGTCAGCGGCACGACGAGGCTTTTGTCCGCGGCATGCGCGGCGGCGCACGCGACCAGGCCGGCAACAACGATGGCGATCTTCTTCATGGCGCACTCCTTGGGTTCGGGACCCTCCAAGGGATAGTGCACCCGGCGTGGAGAGGGCGTCCACGCCGGCACCGCGTGACCCCTAGGCCGCCACTCATCCGCCGAACATCCGCACCCGGTCCTGGTCGTCGAGCGCGCGCCACTCGCCCACCGGCAGGTCGTCGAGCGACAAGCCACCGAGCGTGGTCCGTTCCAGGGCCGCGACATGGTTGCCCACCGCCGCGAACATGCGGCGCACCTGGTGGTAACGGCCTTCCGTGAGCGTCAGGCGGGCCCGCCGCGGGCCGAGCACGTCCAGCGTCGCCGGCAGCAGGGGGTCGGTCTCACCCTCCAGCATCAGGGTACCGGCCGCGAAGATCGCGGCTTCATCGCCACGCAGGTCCTCGGCCAGCGTGGCCTCGTAGACCTTCGCCAGCGAAGCCTTGGGCGAGATGATCCGGTGCAGCAACGGGCCGTCGTCGGTGAACAGCAGCAGCCCCGAGGTGTCGCGATCCAGTCGCCCCACCGTCGACAACACCGGGTTGCGCAGTGCGAAGCGCGGCGGCAGCAGGTCGTAGACCAGGCGTCCGACGTCCTTGCGCGAGCAGGTATAGCCGGTGGGCTTGTTGAGCATCAGCAGAAGGCCCTGCGGCGGATCCAGTGGCTGGCCCTCGAAACGGATCTGGCCGTGTTCCATCTTGTCGTCGGCGTACAGCACCTCGCCGTCGGCGTCGGTGACCGCGCCCTCACGGAACAGGGCGGCGACCTGCTTGCGACTGCCATAACCAAGATTCGCCAACAGGCGGACGAGTTTCATCGACGGGGCTCCTGTGCTTCGATGACTTTGAAGCCGTCGCTGTCGACGACCCTGTGGACGCGGGCAAACGCCGCGTCGAGTGCCGCCTCGTAAGCGAGGTGGCGATTGGCGACCATCCAGAACCGGCCGGTGGGCGCGAGGCCCCGCGCCGCGGCCGCGATGAACGCGCGGCCGAGTTCCGGCTGGTCCGCGCGTCCCTGGTGGAACGGCGGGTTGGACACGATCACGTCGTAACCGGGGGCGATGCCGTGGGTCACGTCGGCCCACTGCACGGACGTGGCGACGTCACGGCCCGCATGGCTCACGGCCGCGGCAAGGTTGGCGCTGGCCGGCGCAAGGGCCCGGCCTTCGGCTTCGTAGAGATCCGCGGCGACGATGCCCGGGCAGCGCTCGATGGCGGCGCACGCGAGATAGCCGAAGCCCGCACCCAGATCGGCCAGCCGCCCCCGCAGGTCCACCGGCAAGGCCGCGGCCAGCAGCGACGAGGCGGCGTCGACGCGGTCCCACGCGAACAGCCCGCGCCGGCTGAGGAAACGCCGGCCCTCGATGGCGGTGGGTGCGTCCAGCGCCAGCCACGCTTCGTGCAGCAACGGGTCGGGCGTGCTGCCGGGTCGGGTCCAGAACACCCGGCACTTGTGCTTCGACAGCTGGCCATCGAGGCCGGCCAGCGCCGTCAGATCGCCTTCGGCCGTCTTCGCGCCTTCGCTGTTGGGCACGGCGGCCACCACGATGCCGTCGCTGCCGGCGCACGCCAGCGCCTGGGCGAACAACGCGCGGGTTTCCTCGCGTTGCCGGGTGGGCAGCACCATGACGACGCGGAAACGCCCTGCGGGCGGTTCGGCCACGACCTCGAAGCCGGAGCGCGCCAGCGCGTCGGCGGCCGGCTTGAACGACTGCTGCACGACCCACCCGGGACGGCGGTGCTCACGCAGGGCAAAGCCGTCGCGGGCGCGCAGCATCAACAGGCGACCGTCGTCCGGCCAGCGCAACGCGCCCGTGGCGAACGGGACGAAAAGCGCCTCCAGGGCGGCTTCGGATGCGGTTCCGGCGGACAACGCCATGGACCTCGGCAGGGTGGACGACCGCCGATTCTAGCGCGAGCGGCCGCCCTCAGCTGCTGCAGGAGAGCATCGAGCAACCTACCCGGTCGCGGGCCCAGTCGGGACGACGGGCCGCAAAGTGCTCGCGCCCCGGCTGCTCGTCGTAGGGACGACGCAGCGTGTCGAGCAACGCGTGCACGCCGCTGTCGTCGCCTTGCTCCGCACGATCGATCGCCTCCTGGGCGAGGTAGTTGCGCAGCACGTAGCGCGGATTGCTTGCGTGCATCAGCGCCATGCGCTCGACCGGCGACGCGCCGTCGTCGCGCAGGCGGGCGGCATAGCGACGCAACCAAAGCAGCAGGGCCGGCTCGACGGCGGCGCAACGGGCGTCGTCGTAGAACGCCTCCGCCACCGTGTCGACGGACGGTGCTTCGAGGTCCAGCGCCGCCAGCGCGCGGTAGAAGATGGTCATGTCCATCTCACCTGCGGCCAGCAGGCCACGCAGGTCCGCGACCAGGCTGTCGTCATCCTCCCGCGCCTGCGCCAGACCGAGCTTGGCGCGCGAGAAGGCCGCATCGGTGGCCTCGAACACCTCCACATAGCGCGCCAGCCCGGCCTGCAAGGCGTCGGTGTCCGCGAACAGCGGCGCCAATGCCTGGGCCAGGCGTTGCAGGTTCCAGTACGCCACCTGCGGCTGCTGGCCGAACCGGTAGCGCCGATGCGCGCGGTCGGTGGTGTTGGGCGTCCAGTCCGGATCGAAGTTGTCCACCCACCCGTACGGGCCGTAGTCGATGGTCAGGCCGAGGATGGACAGGTTGTCGGTATTCATCACGCCATGGACGAAGCCCACGCGCATCCAGTGCGCGACCAGCCGTGCGGTGCGCTCGCACACCTCGGCGAAGAACGCGCCATGGCGATCGGCCTCCGGCAACGCCGCGATCGCCGGGAAATGCGTGCGCACGGTGAAGTCCACCAGCTGGCGCAACAGGCCCGTGTCGTTGCGCGACGACGGCAGCTCGTACGAGCCGAAGCGCAGGAAGGACGGTGCCACGCGGCAGACGATGGCGCCCGGCTCCAGGGCCGGGTGGCCGTCGTACATGACATCGCGCAGCACCTGGTCACCGGTGCCCAGCAGGCACAGGGCCCGCGTCGTCGGCACGCCCAGGTGGTGCATGGCCTCGCTGCACAGGAACTCGCGGATGGACGAGCGCAGCACGGCTCGCCCGTCGGCGCCACGTGAATACGGCGTGCGGCCGGCCCCCTTGAGCTGCAGCTCCTGCCGGCCGTGATGCGCCGTCAGTACCTCACCCAGCCCGATCGCCCGCCCGTCGCCCAGCTGGCCGGCCCAGTGGCCGAACTGGTGACCGCCGTAGGCCATGGCGTAGCCACGCATGCCCGGCCAGGTCGCGTTGCCGGAGAACACCTGGGCGAAGTCCGGCGCGGCGGGATCGATGCCGAGCATGGCAGCAACGTCGTCGGCGACCGCGACCACCCGGGGCGCCGCCACCGGGGTGGGGTCCACCCAGGAATACGCCGCACCTTCCACCTGGCGCGGCACGTTGTGGGTGTCCGGGTCGGCCGGCAGGTCGCGGACGAAGGCGTTGTCGAAACGGAGGGCTGTCATCGGCGAGGGGGGCTGACGCGTTGAAGGGTCACTTCAATATCCGGTCGGCAGGGCGCGTTACAAGGCGTAGGGTCCGCACAAGGTCCCGATGCCGCACGAGCCGACCGACTCGTGCACACTAGCGCCCCGCCCTCCCCGTCCTGGATTCCATGCGTCCGACCCGCGCTCTGGCCAGCCTGCTCGCCGCCTCCCTGGCCTCCGCCGCGTGGGCCGGGCCGTTGGCTGTGCCGCGCAGCGACAAGACGCTGGTGGAAATCGTGAATGCAACCATGGGCACGCTGCCGAACGCCGTGGATGCCCTGTCGCGCAAGCTGCCCGGCGGCCTGCACGCGACGGCGGACGCGCCGCCCCAGATCGTCCGCAGCCAGCCGTTCGTCACGCGCGACGGTTACCGGGTGAGTGCGTTCGAGGCCCGCGGATTCAACGAGGGCGGCGACGTGGCGATGGCCCGCTTCACCTCCATCCAGCTCGAACAGCGGCCGTGCTTTCCGCGCACGGACCTGGCGGAGGCCTTCCACGCCACCGCCTCGGAAACCACCCTGCCGACGGCGCCGTCCATGCTGCCCAACCGTTACACGGTGCTGCAGATGCCCTGGGGGCGTCTGTCGTTCGGCAGTTCGCAGGAAAGCGGCGGCTGCGTCATCGCCATCGTCGGCGATGCCACCGGGGGCGTATCCGGCGCGCGCATGCCGCTGCCGTTGCCCCAGCCCACCAGCGTGCCCGGCATGCCCGACCTGCGCCGCACGTGGCCGATGCCCGCGGATGCCTATTCCCGCGAAAGCACCGCGGCGGGTGCCGGAAACGACTGCGCCATGTGCTCGATGCCGTCCTCGGGCACCGCCGGCGAGAACAGGTAACCCTGCAGTTCGTCACAGCCGGCTTCGCAAAGGAACGCGCGCTGCTGCTCGGTCTCGACGCCCTCGGCCACCACACACAGGCCCAACGCAGCGCCCAGGTTGGACACGGCACGCACGATCGCCGCGGAATCCTCCGCCGTCGGTGCCATCTGCACGAACGAACGGTCGATCTTGACCTTGTCCACATCGAGGTCTTTCAGCAGGGTGAGGCTGGAATAGCCGGTTCCGAAGTCGTCCAGCGACACGCGCACGCCCACGCCACGCAACTGCCGGAGCAGACCGACCGCGAGGCCGTCGGCGTGGACGATCGCACTCTCGGTGATTTCCAGCTCCAGGCGCTGCGCCGGCAACCCTGATTCGCGCAACACGCGCAGCACCATCGCGGCGAAGTTGTCGTCGCGCAATTGCACCGCGCTGACGTTCACGGCCACGAACAGATCCGGCAGACGGGCCACGCGCGCGCAGGCAGTGCGCAGCATCCACTCGCCCAGGCGATCGATCAGTCCGGTTTCTTCCGCCACGGGGATGAACTGCACCGGCGGGATCTCGCCCAGCCGTGGATGCTGCCACCGCGCCAGCGCTTCCAGGCCGATCAGCTTGCCGTCGCTGGCACGAACCATCGGCTGGTAATGGCAACTCAGGCCCTCGCCGCTGACCAGGGCATCGTCCAGCAGCCGTTCCACATCGCGACGGTGTTCCAGCGCGGCGTCCAGTTCGTCGTTGTAGAGCACGTAGCGGTTGCGTCGCTTCTTCGCCTCGTAGAGCGCACTGTCCGCCTTGCGTGCCAGCTCGCCGGCGGCCACCGCGTCCCGGTCGATGGTGATCACACCCACCGACGTGCCGACGAACGTGGTGGTGGAGAGCACCCCGAAGGGCTTGCCGGCAAGGGCGAGGAACGTAGCGGCCAGGGCCGCGGCGTCGAAGCCGTCGCGTTCCTCCACCAGCACCGCGAATTCGTCGCCGCCGATCCGCGCCACCGTATCGCTCGCGTCCACCGCGTCGCGCAGGCGAACCGCGAACTGCATCAGCAATTCGTCGCCGGCCAGGTGTCCCCAGGTGTCGTTGACCTTCTTGAAGCCGTCCAGGTCCAGATAGAACAGAGCGGAACGCTCCCCGCCGGCGGCTGCCTTGGCGATGGCGGCCTCGATGCGGCTGAACAGCGCCGTGCGGTTGGACAACCCCGTCAGCGCGTCGTGGCAGGCCAGCCAGCGGACATAGGCCTCCGATTCACGCAGCTCGGTGATGTCGGTGATCGAGGCCAGCACATGCGGCTGGCCGTCCAGCTCGATGCAGGTCTTTCGGGTGATCAGGGTGCGCACGCGGCCCTGCGGATCGGACACCGACTCCTCCGATTCCACGACCTCGTGGCTGCGCAACACGGCTTCGTCCCCGGCGGCCATGCGCGCGGCCTGCTCCGGCGGGAACAGTTCGTCGTCGGTACGCCCGAGGACATCGTCCGGGCCGAGGCCGAAATACGCATAGCCCATCCGATTGACCAGCACCCAGCGGTGCCGGGCGTCGCGCACGAACATCGCCGTGGGCATCAGTTCCAGCACGGTCGACCAGCCCTGCAGATCGTATTCCACCCGTTCCCCCTTCCCAGAACACGTCCGACGACGTTGGAACGCCCCGTGTGACGCGCGTGTGTGCGAAAAGCTACGGGTAGGCCGCGCCGGTGGACGGTGCGACCGACGGGTTGCGGGTCAGGGGCCGCAGCGATTCGAATTTGCGCTGGTATTCGTCGGTAACCTGCTTGGCCTCGTCGCCGTTGGTGATCACCCGCGGCGTGATCAGCACGATCAGCTCCGTGCGGGCGCGGCTGCGATTGGTCGTTCCGAACAAACGGCCGAAAACGGGTATACGGTTGAGCCCGGGAATACCGGTGTCGGTGGTGGTGTCGTTCTGCTTGATCAGGCCGCCCAGCAACACCGTCTGCCCGCTCTGCACGGCCACCTGGGTGGCCACCTCGCGCTGCTGGATCGGGAAGTTGCCCGTGGCGGTATCCTTCTGGCCCGCCGCGCTCACCACCTGGTTCACGTTGAGATACACCAGGCCGCCGGGATTCACGCGCGGACGCACGTTGAGGATCACGCCGGTGTCCTTGTATTCCAGCTGGCCGATGGTGTTGTCCGAATTGGCGTTGGTGTTGATGTAGGTCTGCGTGATGGGAATCTGGTCGCCGACCTGGATATGCGCCTTCTGGTTGTTCAGCACCACCAGCGATGGCGCCGACAGCACCTTGGTATTGCCGTTCTGCTCCATCGCGTGCAGCGCGACCGAGATATGGTTGTTGACGAACGAATAGAAGAAGCTGTCGTTCGCCGAGTTGTACGTGGCGCCCCCATTGCCCAGCGCGTACTGGTGCTTGTTGCCCGGCTGCGTCGGCTGGCCGTTGGTGGTGCCGGTCAATCCTTCGAGGTACCACTGCACGCCGAACTGGAATTCGCCGGTGAGGCTGACCTCGAGGATGCGTGTCTCGATCTGCACCTGCAGCGGCACGGCGTCCAGGCGCTTGATCGCCTGTTCGATCTCGGCCCATTGCGCGGGACGGCAGCGCACCATGACCTGGTTGTTGCTGTCCACCGAGGTGATCCGCACGCCGTCGTCCGTGGTGGTGGCGGAATGGCTCTTGCCGGTGCCGCCGCTGTCGCCCGACGACGCGTCGCCTGCACCCGCGCTGCCCAGGCCACCGCTTGCGGTCGAGCCGGTCGCACCGGTGCTGCCCGCCGTGCCCGACGCCAGCCCGCCCGTGGTCGAACCGCCGCCGGTGCTGCCAAAGGCACCCGTGGTGCTGCCGAGACCCGAACCGCCGCGATTGCCCAGGTCGCTGTCGCCACCCAGCGTACCCGAGGTAAGGCCGGGGCCCACCTTGCCGCCGCGGTCGGTGGCGCCGCCTTTCGATCCGCTGCCGTAGATGTCGGAAAGATAATCGGCCATGTCCGAGGCCTGCACGTTGCGCACGTCGTAGACGTACAGCTGGGGCTCGTTGCCGCCGCCGTGATCGATGCGGTCGATCCAGCCGCGTACCTCGTCGAGGTACGCCGGCTGCGGGCTGATCACCACCAGCGAGTTGGTCCGCTCGATCGGGATGAAACGCAGCACGCCGGCCATCGGCGTGTTGCCCTTCTCGCCGAAGATCGCATCCAGCTGCGGCTGCAGGTCCTTCACCTGCGCACGCTGCAGGCTGAACACGCCCACCGACATGCCACGCAGCCAGTCCACGTCGAACGTGGCCACGGTGCGCTGGTAGTTATCCAGCTCTGAAGGCGTACCGGCCATGACGATGACGTTGCGCGTGGAATCGGCCAGCAGCGTGGCGTCCGGCCGCGCGAACGGCTTGATCAGCTTCTGCATCTCGGTGGCCGAGATGTAGTGCAACGGGAACAGCCGCGCCTGCAGGCCACCGGCCGGCGCGTTGGCGCCCAGGCTGGGCACGAGGTTTCCCGCCACGGCATCCTTCGCGGGCACCACCACGTAACGGCCGTTGCTGTGCACCAGCGAGTTATCCGTCCACGACAACAGCGTCTCCAGGATCGGCAACGCCTGCTCGGCCGTCACCGGCTGCGAGGTGGAGAAGGAAATGTTGCCCTGCACGCCCGGGGTGATCGAGTAGTTCTCGTGCAGCAAGTCGCCCAGGATGGCCTTGACCACCGCCTCCACCGGCTGGTTCTCGAAGTTGAAGGTGACCGTACCCGTGCCCGCGGCGACCGGCCGTGGCTTGGCCAGGCCCACCGGCCGGACGAACTGGCCCGTGCCGGTGGTGATCTGCGGCTGGGTGGTGGTCGGCGTGGAGGGATTGGTCGACGGCGCGATGCGCGGCCGCGGGGCGGGCAGTTCCGTACCGGCCATGGCTTCGCGCTGCAACGATCCATCGTCACGCGGTTGCGGCAGCGATTGGCATCCGGCAAGGGCAACCACGATGGCGGTGGAAAGGGCGGGAAACAACTTCATGAACACAGGCACCCGAACGGTTGGAGACCGAGAGATAGCACGATGACGTGACACGAGGCTACCGATCCCACACGCGATGTACTCCATGACGGCCGGGAAGCACGGTGTAGAGCGCCTGTCGCAAGAAACCGCGAAGCGTGGCTGCATGCATGACCGAGGTCTGTCCCGAAGCCGAAGCTGTCGTCGCTCGCAGGGCGCGGCGATGAGGCGTCACACGGAGCGGCATCTCCAGCATGGCCCCGCCGCGCGATGTCGCCAACGCTTTGCTCTCCATCCCAACTTGCCTCTGTCGTCGCAGAGGTGCTGGGTGGTTACGCTCTGAGCGAGTTCGGCCGCTTGCGGCCGCTGCCCGAGCGCAGAGTGTGACCACCCAGTACCTCCTCGCCGTGCCCTACGAGCGACGGGCTCCGGCTCCGGCTTCGGCTTCGAACTCGCGGCATTACCCGCCCATGCGCGAAGAACAAGAAAAAGGGGCCCGAAGGCCCCTCGTTCGTCACCGGACATCCCTGTCCGCACGCAGAACCTTAGTTGACCACGCAGCCGTTGATCTTGGCCTGGGTCATGTCGGCGTTGGTCAGGAACGCCAGGCCCGTGCCGGCGCCCGCACCGATGGTGACGGTGTTGTTGCGCACCGTGGTGTTGTACGGCGAGAAGAGCACGCCTTGCACCGCCGACAGGTCGGCGCCGTTGCCGCTCGAGTTGCCGAGCAGGTAAGACACGGCGAGGATCGGATAGCCGCTGGCCGGCTTGGCGTAGTTGGCCGGATCGACCAAGGCGACGCACTGCGTGGTGAGCGGCAGCGCGGCGATCGTCGGACGACCGTTGCTGTCGACCGCACCGATCGCCTTGTCGTAGGTCACGGCGACGGCGAGCGGGCCACCGAAGTTCGACGGATTGATGAAGGTGGATGGCGCGGCGTCGTTCGACACGCTGGCGAAGCGAACGTTGCTGGACACGGCGTTGGCCGCTTCCGCATAACCGATCGAACCTTCCGTGGCGGCCACCGCCGAGACGACGGCCGGGTTACCCGAGGCCGTGACCGACGCGGCATAAGACGGGATGTAGGCCGCGGCGGCGGTCGCATAGGACTGGTCGGTCTTGAACGCCGTCGCCGTGTTGTTGCCGCCGATCGAGGTGGCACCGCACTTGGCCGACAGGTGGTTCGAGAACGCGAACGACGTGCCGCTACCGTCCGCACGCGAAACGATCGTGATGTTGCCCGTGGTACCCGACGGGATACCGGCACCGGCGAGGCCGGCGTCGTTCCAGGTCTTGATCTGGCCGGAGAAGATCTTGCAGACCTGCGTTTCCGTGAGCTTCAGCGAGGTCACGCCCGTCTTCTTGAACGCCACCGCGATGGCGCCGGCGACGGCCGGGATCTGCACCGGCTGGCCGCTGCTGTGGCCCGAGGTGTAGGCGGTGTAGTCAGACGAAGACAGCGGCGAGTCCGAGCCGATGAAGTGCGGCTGGGCAAGGCCCGTCGCGCCGAAACCGGTCGGCACGGCGGTGGCCGAGCAGGCGGCGTTGACGTTGGCGACCGACGGGTCGTTGCCGGCCAGGATCTTCTTGCCGGTGCCGCTGCCGGTCTGGCAGTAGGTGGTCGGCTTGTTACCGGAGATCTGCGAGTAAGCCCAGAGCATGGAACCGTTGGCCGGGACGACCTGACGGGTCGACACGTCGAGGCCATAACCGACGGCCGGCAGCGTGGCGCCACCGCCACGGATGGTGGCGCTCTGCGCGACGGCAAGCGACGCAACGCTCATCAGAACAGCGCCCGCGATCAACTTCATGCGGGTGTTTCCCATCGAATTCGTGAAACGCATGGTGTATCCCCTTGCATAGAAGCCCCCCGATCGGGGGCGACGACAAAGGTGGCATCTTGCGGTGACGCGTTGATGGTGTTTCGGTGTCGCGTATTGTGATGTAACGATGACTTCGTTCACTCCACATAACGTGGCGATCACACCTCGTATTGAACGTACATATGCGTTGTCATCGCCCGCTGACGTTGTGCCTAAATAGCGCATGATTCTCCCGATATTGCCGCATCTGCAACCGTCTCACAGCTGTCGCAGCGCGCGTCGCTCATCCTCCGTCAGTCGCGCATCGCCTGCCGCCTGATGGCCCAGTACCTGGACCGGACTGCCCACGTCGTATCCGCGGGCAGGCGCGATGCTCGAGGTCGTATCGCCGTCGCGCAGCACCTGCACCGATATCTCGGAAGGCAGCTTGTCGCGCGTGTCGGCCTGCTGCTTCCTGACGACATCTTCCGCGGCCTGCGTCGCCGCGGTCGCCGCCGCACTCGCCGCATTGAGTGCACCGATGTTCACCGATGCCGTGACCGGAACACCCACCGACTCACCGGTGACCTGGATGTTGTCGGCGTTGGCGACACGCGCCGCGGCGATGACGAGGTTGCCTGCCACACGAATACCCGCATCACCCGCATCCACCGTACCGCGCGGCGCGATGAGATAAGCGTTGCCGGCCGGCGCACCTTCCACGGTCTGCAAGGTGGCGATGCCCGCGCCGGCGACCTGCCCGCGCGCATCGATACGACACCACGCATCGACGTCGCACACGTAGACCGGCGGCGGCACCTCCGCCGTGGTCTTGGCGCCCAGGCCGGCGTTGATGTCCCCGTTCGAGCTCCAGATCGTGACGTTGCCGCCGCGCTCGGTGAATATGCGGCTCTGGGCCAGCAGCACGCTCTTGTCGGTGAACAGGTTGACGCTGCCCGTCTCGAGGGTGAGCACACCCATGGTGTTCGGTCCCGCGAGCACCCGACCGTTGATGTCGACGATTTGCGATGGCGCTCCCGTGCTGCCGATGAGTGCCTGGCCGCCGGGACCGAGGATGGTCACGTCACCGCCCTGCTGCGTCTGGATCGTGGAGCTGCGCACGTCCAGGTTGCCGGTGTCCACCGGCTTCGTCGCCCCGTTGAGGCCACCCTGGCCGGTACCGTTGGCGGTATAGCCGTCACTGGCGGGGAACATGGCCTCCACGGCGGCATAGCCACGGGCGTACTGACTGAAGTACTTGCTTTCCGGGCTGTTGTAGTCGGCGCCGACCTGTGCCAACAGCTTGAACAGCGCTTTCTGCGCGAACAGCCGCTGCACATCGTCCGGCTGCCGGGCGAACAGTGACCGCGCCTGCGCCGCCGTCAACGTCACCGCGACCTCGTCGCCCACGTGGCCCGTGTCCGTTACCGTACCCGCGAGCCGCCGCTGCATGAAATCGACGAGGTCGGGCACGAGGCTCGGCAGGCCGTCGGCGCCATCGAGGTAATGGGCCAGGAAGCCCGCCGTGTCCATGCCCGGACCGACGCCGAAGTTCACCAGGATCTCGGCGCTTTCGTGCGGCAGGTAGGGGTTGTACAGATTGCCCACGGCCTGGATGCCCGTCGGCTTGCTCACCTGACCGACCTGCGTCTCCGCCGCCACGTCGGTCTGGCTGGTGAATGGCCCGATGTCGCGACCGGCATCGACGAGGAACGCGCCCGGTCCTCCCAGCAGCAGCGAGGGCGCGAGATGATAGGCATTCGGAATGGGCCCGTAGAAGCTCACGTTGGCGAGATAGGGCGTGTCGTAGATGTCACGTCCGGCCCGCACACGCGTGATGTCGGGGCGGCGGGTGTGTTGCCCCACCAGCGACAGGTTCACGATATCCCTGCCCGCCTGGATGAAGGCCTGCTTGGCCGGGTAGATGACCAGCGACAGGTAGTTGAAGCCGTTGGGCGCGTCCAGGCCGTCGGTGATGTCACCACCCAGCGCATAGATCCGGACGGGTTGCACGTCGTCGCGATGCAGGCCGTCCGCATCGTGGTAAATCGCATTCTGCGCGGTGCGATCGTCGAAACCCAGGTAGATCGACTGGTTGGGCACCGGCGCGAGCGGGTTGGGCATGCCTGCCGGATCGCTGTCGATCAGGCCGAAGCCCGTGCCCAGCGAATCCAGGATCGTCTGCCGCGAGAACGCGATCCCGTCGCTGGCCAGCAGCGACAGGTTGCCGGACGCCGATGGGAACAGTTCCCCGTTGACCCGGATGTCGATATCGCCACCGAAGGCGTTCATGGCCAGGGAGGCCGGCAGGATGGGGCCAGCCACGCCGCCGGCACCGAAGACCAGCCCCGGTGCCGACAGGCTGCCGAAGACCAGGTCGCCGGCCAGGGCACTCACCGTGAGCGCCGACCGCGCCGAGTACGACTGGGCATCGGGGTGCGTCGCAGGCAACAGGGCCGTGAACACGCCGGTCGAGTTGTAGTACGACGGGTTGTACACGCCACCCAGGTCGACGCCTTGCCGGCCGCTTACGGTAGCCACCGTGTCCTGCATGCCGATCAGCGTCGACACGGGTGTGATGGTGTCGCCCAGCCCGGTGACGTTGCCGACGTTGACGGCCGACAACGCTTCCGAGGCGCCGATGCGACCGTCCGCGCGGATGTCCGCCTTGCCGCGCGCCACGAAATAGGCGCCGCTGAGGATATCGCCGCCCGCATGCACGGCGAGGTCGCCCCCGCCCACCGTCGTGATCGCATCGCGGGCATCGTTGGCGTACCACGTGGTGGGAAGCGATACGGACAACTCGCCGATGGTTCCGCCCGCCTGTACATCCACGTTGCCGCCCAGGCTCATGACGCCCTGGCGAAAGTTGGAGAAGTCGATCGACGAGCGACTGCCATCGGCGGCGTTGCCCACCTGCATCCATTGCCACCAGTACTGCGAGATGGACGCCCCCGCCGTACCCTTGGTGAGGCTGCCATCGGTGTCGCTCACCGACTGGATGCCCTGGATATTGCCGGCGGCATGCAACGAGAGGTCGCCGGCGCGATCGGGATTCACCAGTCCGTTGACGACCATGTTCGGCTGCGTGTCCGCCGCTCCCGGCGCACGCTCGGATGGCCGCAGCACGCTGACGTCGGTACCGGCGGTGGTTCCTTCCGCCGGTTCACCCGCCGTGTAGATCGTCGCCGGTGCCGCGGTGTCCAGCCACGCGATATCGCCGGCCGAAGCGACGTCGATCGAACCGGTGCCGGTGCGTATCGTGGTGGGCATCAGCCAGGTCTTGCCGGCGTACGGACTGCGAGGCGTCACGACGGTGGCATCCGTGACCGTGTCCTGCACGGCGAAGTGACCGGCCAGGCGCACGTCGCCAGTACCCGTGGCCAACGTCGCCAGCGGATCGGTGGCACCGGTGTCCGCCCCGGCGATGAGACGGTACGACGCGCTGGAACCACCCAGCAGGGTCGCCGACGCGAACGACGCGGGGTTACCCAGCGACGGCATGTTCGAAGGCGAATTGTTCGGAGCCGGCGGCGGCACGACGACGGGCGTCGTACTGCCACCACCACCACTGCCGCCACCACCACCATCGCCCGGCCCGGTGGCGACCGCGTCGGACTTCGGCGCAAAGGGGGCATAGAACAGCTGGCTGCCGGAGAGCCGGTTGCCGACGCGCCCGTTCACGTAGCGGAAGTAGGTGTCGTGACCGCCGATATAGGTGGTGTAGTTCGTCGACCAGGTCGCATAGTCGCCATCCACCGGCAGCAGGATCGGCGATGGGGTGACGCCGCGGTTGTCGACGTCGAAATGGCCTTCCAGCCAGGTCTCGTAGTCGGTCGCATAGTCGGCATAGTTCGCATACGAACCCGGCTGCGGCGCCGCCAGGGTGGTCGGGTTGTAGACCAGGAAACCGACCACGTTGTTCGCGCGGGTAAATGCTGCCGCCCAGGCCGGGTTGTCCCCGTCGCCCATCTCGGTCAGGTACTGCTGGTAGTTCGCATAGTAGGCGTCGGTCTGCGTCTTCAACGGTGCCTGCAAGGGCTGGTAGTACGGGTCCTTGCTGATATCGGCGGTACCGCCGCCGGGCGTCATCGCGTTATCGGGGTCCCCGTCGCGCAGGTTGATGCTGCCGTTCCAGATGCCGTTCTGGTCGAAGTAGCTCTGGATCGTCTGGTAGGACGCGACGGACTGGTCATACGCCGGGCTCGTCCCCGAGCCCGGATTCGCCCCCGACCCCGAGCCCGAACCCGAGCCACCGCCGGCGCCGTCGGACTTCGGCGCGAAGGGCGCATAGAACAGCTGGCTACCGCTGAGCCGGTTGCCGACGCGCCCGTTCACGTAGCGGAAATACGTATCGTGCCCGCCGATATAGGCGGTGTAGTTTTGCGACCAGGCCGCGTACTCGCCATCCACCGGCAACAGGATCGGCGACGGGGTGACGCCACGGTTGTCGACGTCGAAATGGCCTTCCAGCCAGCTCTCGTAGTCGGTCGCGTAGTCGGCATAGTTCGTATACGAACCCGGCTGCGGCGCCGCCAGCGTGGTCGGGTTGTAGACCAGGAAGCCGACCACGTTGTTCGCGCGTGAGAACGCCGCCGCCCAGGCCGGGTTGTCGCCGTCGCCGTACTCGACAAGGTACTGCCGGTAATTCGTGTAGTAAGCCGTGCTCTGGCCCTGGAGCGGCGCCTGCAACGGCTGGTAGTACGGGTCCTTGCTGATATCGGCGGTGCCACCGCCGGGCGTCATCGCGTTATCGGGGTCGCCGTCGCGCAGGTTGATGCTGCCGTTCCACAGGTTGCCGTTGTCGACGAGGTACTGGTCGGCGGCCTGGTACGCGGCCACGGAATCGGTATAGCCATTGTCCGGAGGCGTACCCGGATCGGTCGGATCGGTAGGGTTCGTCGGGTCCGTGGGGTTGGTGGGGTCCGTCGGGTTGGTCGGCGACGTGGCCTTGCCCGGGTTGTTGAAGGCAGCACCGTCGTTCTGCTGGTAGAAACCATCCGTGATGCTGGCCTTGAGGTCGAGATGGCCGGCCGCGCGCACCGTCAGGATCGGCGCCTCGCTGCCGTAACGATAGGCGAGCTGGATCCTGCCGTCGCTACCGGTGACGCCCGCGCCCAGGTTCCAGTTGGTGAGCACGGCGATGTCGCCCTGCGACGGGCCGTCGGAAGGATTGCGCAGCTCGATGCCCGGTCGCACGTTCACGTTCCGGATGTCCGCGAAGCGCGAGCCGAAGCTGAAGCCCGGCTGCTGCACGAAGCCCATCAGCGTGCCCGGGCCGTTCGCGATGTCGCCACCCAGGTAACCGTAGAAACCGGCATGGTCGGCGTTCACGGCATCCGGGAAGAAGAAGTACTTCGACAGGTAGGTCGCGATCTGGTCGTCGCCGACCGGCGCGGCCAGGACCTTGCCGGATGCATCGGTCCACTTGCCCGCCACCATCGTGGCGCCGCCATTCGCGTACCAGCCGGCGGGATCGACGATGCCGTCGAAATGCTGCGCGCCCGTGGAGGTGTCCTTCGTGCTCCACACGGCATAGGGCTCGAGGGTGACGTCGCGCGCGCCCTTGATCGCCGAAGCGGCGTCGACGGTGATCGGCACGTCGCCGTCGGCAAGCAGCGGCGCGCGCATGCTGACGCGACCGCCGGAGAACGCATCGCCGGAACCGCCGGAGACGTCGATGCCCGCATTCGCGCCGATATGGATGTAACCGGCATCCTGGCGGTCCACCTGCTCGTAGCCGCGGGTCGGGTCCAGCTGGCCGTTGGGCGTGCCCGTGGTGCCCAGCACCACGTCGCCACCGCGCTGGGCGGGAATGGACGTGTGCGCATCCAGCTGGCCTTCGATATCCACGCCCTGGCGGCCGCACACCTCGATACGGCTGCCTGCCGGGGCACTCGCGTCGATGCGACCGTCCACGCGCGCCGTGCCGCCGTTGGCGTACAGGTACACCTTCTGCGCCGTCAACGCATGGCCGGCAGACAGCGTGAGGTCGCCCTGCCCGCTGCTGATGTCGACGAGGCCTGTCGCACCTGCCGAGGCGGCGAGTGCCGAGAGGGCATCCAGGTCCAGCGTGCCACCCGAGCCGACCGTGAAGTAACCGCCACGGTTACCGGCGAGCGCATGGCCGTCGTAGCTGCCACCGAGCAGGAGATTGCCACCGGCCACCGCATGGAACGTACCGGCATCGCCGCCCTGGGTCGTGCCCGCGAAACGCATCGCCGCGCCGTCGCCGATGACGATGTTCCCCTTGCCGGCGTCGAGCGTGACATTGCCGCCGGCGGAATACGCGGCGGTGTCGAAGAAGGTGCGGACCGCGCCGGAGGCGTCGAGCACCGTGCCGGGGGCAACCGTCAGGTCGCCGTCCGTCGCACGCAGCCGCAGCGTTCCCGAGGTAGCAGTGAGGTTCATGGCATCGTCGAGGGACGCCGCCTGCAGGGTCAGTGAACCGCCGAGCCCGTCGCGGGTCAGGGCGCTACCGGCTGCGCCACGCAGCGACATCGTTCCGGTCGTGCCGAGCGTCGTCGCGCCACCGCCGTCGGCGACGAATACCGGCGCGCCGAGCACCACGGCGGCGGCGCCGAAGTCGACCCCGCCCTGCCCCTGGGCGACAAAGCCTTGCGCGGCGGTGGCGTTGAAGGCATCGAATCCATGCAGGGCGAGCGTGCCGGCACCGAAATCCACCTCGCTGGCCTGGGCGTCGAACGTGCCGGACCCTGCCAGCGCCGCACCCGCGGCGGCGCCGAGAACGTTGGCGAATGTCAGCGTGCCCGCGCGCAGGCGCACGTCGCTGCCGTCGCCGACCAGCGCACCCGCACTGAGTGTCAGCGCCCGATCGAACGCGATATCGAGCGGACCGACGAAGTCGATCTCGCCACGGCTTCGCAGCACTACGCTGTCCGCGCCACGCAGCTGCGCGACGGTTCGCGAGCCGATGGAAAGGCCGTCATCCGCGCCGACCGCACCGTCCGCCACGAAGCTCACGCGGTTGGCGGTGGCATCGATCGCCTTGCCCGACAGCGAGGCGCTGTCGTCCACGCGCATGTGGCCGGTGGCGTCCAAGGTCAATGCGTTGCCGCCGTCCACACTGGCGCCGGCGCCGATGGTGAGGCGCCCCTGCGCCGTCCCGTCGACGGGCAGGCCCAGGCGGGTCACCGACGACGCGCCGTTCTGCGACACACGCAGCAGTGAGCCCTCGCCGCTGATCGCAGCGACCGGCGCACCGCTGGCGTCGATCGCTGCGTTCCGACCGAACACCAGGGCGTTGTTGCCACCCGTGTTCGCGTCGCCACGCCCCTGGATGACGCTGCCATCGTCGAGCACCACGCCTTCGCCATCCGCCGAACCCGCGGCCACCAGGAGGATTTCCTGGCCCGACAGCGGATGCGCCGCATCGTTCGACAGCAGGACGCTGCTCGCCTTCACGTCCACATGGTCGCCGTCGGCCGCCGCGCTGCGGGTGCCGCCGATGAGCAGGCTTCCCGCACCCAGGGTGGTCAGGCCGTCGGCGGCGATGCCGAGGTAGCCGTCGCGTGCCACATCGCCGGCGCCGAGGATCTGGATGGCCTGCCCCGCGATGTCCACCTGCGAGGTACGCCCGCCCTTGCCCGGCGTGGTGGCCAGCGTGGCACCCAGGTCCAGCCGCTGGCCCGCGTCGATCATCAGGCGGCCGGCGTCCATCGGACGCTGCGCGGCGACCTGGCCCTTCTTGCTCGCCAGGCTGGTGAAGAAGGTATCCGCCTCGGTGAAGCGGTACTGCGAATACTGCTGCCACACCGGTGCCGACTGCACGAGGAAGCGGGTGTTGCGCGCATCGCGCGCACCACTGAGGGCATCGCCGAAGTAACCGGACACGGCATAGGTGCCGTCGGCCATGCGCGAGGAACGGCCCAGCACGCTGTCCTGCGCCGTGGTGTCCTGCACGATGCGGTAGGCGCCGCTGAGCTGCGCGTACTGCGCAGGCAACAAGGTATACATTCCTGCGGGCAAGCCAGGCATGCCGGAAAGGTAGACGGACTGTCCCACGCGGGGCTGCGTACCGCCCGCACTGGAGAAAGCGCTGTCCTGCGCCGCGACCGGGCCGGTGAACCCGGGGAGGATCGCGTACACGGCCGCGCCTGTGCCCGTTGCTGACGACGCGAGCACATCGCGCGTGCCACCCACGCCGGCGACGAACTCGGCCGCCTGCAGCTGGCCACCGCCGGCAAGATCGATCGATGCACCGCTGTCCAGCGCCAGCGCGGTTCCGTGCAGTTCCACCTGCTTCGACGGCGGTGCCGTCAGCGCGGCCGAGGACACGTTGGCCGCACCGTTATAGCGCCAGTCCACGCCGTCGACGGTGCTGCCGTAGGGCACGGTCGCGCCACCCAGCGACACCGAGGTGAGGCTTCCCGGAGCGAGGTGCACCGAGGTCGTGGCCACGAGCGGCGCGTAGGCGGCGCCCAGGCCGAAGGCGGACGCGGCGGCCTGCGGATCGCTCACGCCGAGAATCAACGAGCCCGCCGGCGCGCGCAGCGTGCCCTGCTGCTCGATGTGATCCGCGCTGACCAGCAGCGCGCCGCCCGCGGACAAGGGTGCGGACGACGGTCCGCCGGGAAGGAAGGTGACCGTGGTTTCGCGGGCGTTGCCCTGCGCATCGGCGATCCCCGAGGCGTTCGTGTCGATGACGAACCGGTAGTCGGTGGCGGGATAGACCTGCGCGGCGCGGAAGGTGAGATCACCGGTGCTGAAGAGCATGCCCGGCACACGCGCACCCGCCGTGTCGTAGGCAAGCTGCGCGTCCTGGGCGAAGCGGAGATCGCCCGTGGCGTTGAACGACGCACCGCTCCAGCCCTGCAGGTTGAGGGCGCCGCCAAGGTCGATCGCGTTCGCCTGCACGAGCAGGGTGCCGTCGCCGGCCTCCGCTGCCGTCACGCTGGGTGCGCCGCCCGCCAGGTGAACGTAGGGCGCGCGGAGATGGACCTGGCCGTTACCGCTGCGGAATCCGTTCACCGGCTCCGTGCCGGTCGCGTCGTTGCCGACGGCCCGATAGGCCAGCGCATACGCCGAGAACGACCGCGCGAGATCGAGATCGACGTCGCCGGCGAAGGTCACCGGTACGATCGTGTTCGCGACGCCGCCCGCAGGGTCGGCACCCAGCGACAGGCTCGCGATGCCCGATCCCTGCAGACGGTCCACCCCGAAGGCGAGCACGCCCTGGGCGGAGGCACCGGTATCGGTGACGGAGGAGGCGTAGCCCGGCGCGTCTTCCACCCGGGCGCGAACGAGCATCGTGACGGGCGCCCACGCGTCGCCGCCCACCTCATCGCGCGGCACGATGGCCAGTGAACCGCCCTCGCCACGCGTGTCGCCGGCATGCGCGCTCAGTGCAGCGCCCAGGTACAGGCCCGAGACGGCGCCGATCGTGATAGTGCCGGCGTCGCTCCATACCGCGGTGGGGACGTCGTCCACCGTCGTGCCGTTGAGTCGACGCGTGCCCGTCGGCAGGTCGTAGGTGTCGCTGGCGCCGGAGACATCGATGACCGACCCGTTCACCGCGACCACGTAGCCCGTATAGGGCGAGTCGAGCGTGACACGGCCACCGTCGAGCACCGTGCCGGTACGTGGCGTGGCGCGCACCGACGCACCTGCGCCCGCGCCCGTCAGCGTCGCCGGCGTGGCCTGGGTGTCGATCAGCGAGACGCCGCTGGCGTCCAGTACACCCGTGGCACCCAGCCAGACCCGCGAAGGCTGCACCTGCACCGTGTTGCCGGCCTTGCTGTTCGTCAGCGAGATGTTGCCGCCTGGCGCGCGCAACGTGCCGTCGACGACCACCGCACCCGGGGAAGCGAGCGCGATCGTGCCGCCGGCGTCCACCACCACCTGCGCACCCGCGCCGATGTCCGCCGATCCGCTGACGCCGGCATAGACCGGCGCGGCCGACTGCCCGCCCGCGGAACCGCGCGAGGGCCATCCGAGGTAATCGCCGGCGACAAGGCTGAAGCCCGGCCCCTGGCCGGTTCCGGTGCCACGGGTGGCCCAGCGCTGGTACGGATCGAGGTAACCGATGACCGACGCACCGTTGGACGCATCGATATCCGTGCCGCTGCCAAGGAAGCGCAAGGCATCCAGGTCGGCGACGCGATTGGCCCGCCGCACCTGGACCTGCGTGCCGGGCGCCACCGTCGCATCGGTGACCGCGTGCAGCACGTAGTTGTCGAAGCCCTGCCCCTCGAAGAACGACGGCGCGAGGTAAAGCCCGTTCGGCTGGGTCATGGTGGCGGGATCGCCGCCCACCTGGACCTGCGCCGCGTGCAGGGAAAGCGTGCCGCCACCGGCGAATCCGTACGCGTCGATCGCGCCATCCATGACGAGGTAGCCGCTGTCCAGCGCCGTGGGCGGCTTCTGGTCGCCGAACGCCAGGGTGGACGGCACGTCGTAAAGCAGCAGCGACACGTTGCCGCCACGACCCAGGGGAACCCCGTTCGCGGTCGCCACGCGACCATCGACGCCCACGTAACCCCCGCTGGAGACATCGATCGTGCTGCCGCGGGCCAAGCGGATGGAGCCGGTCTGGTCGACCTGCGCCTCGACATCGCCCTGGTAGCTCTGGCGGGTGGCGAGGGTGATGTTTCCGCCATCGACGAAGTGGCTTCCTGCCACGTCCGTGCCTGCGCGATTCGTATCGTTCACCCACAGGCCGCGCGTGCTGAGCAGCGCGCCGTCGGTCAGGGTGATGTCCGGCGCGGGATTCGCATGGTCGGCGAACTGCGCCAGCGTCTGCGTCGTTAGCGTTATGGCGCCGGACGGCGCGACGACGCTGCCATGGATGTCGATGCGGCCAGCGGCCATCGATACGCTGCCGCCGGGTGACACGGTGACCTGGGTGCCTGCCGTCTCTTCGATCGCACCGTCGCGGTTGTTGATGGTGAGCGCGGAAAAACCGCCCTTGCCCAGCGTGTCCGCGGAAAGGAGCAACCATGTCTGGCCGTCGTCCGACGGCGCCTGCACATCGGCAAGGTCGTCGCCGCCGTTGAAGCCCGGCATCAGCGATTCCAGCGTCTGCGAGGACTGCTGCAGGCGTACGCCGGGAATGACCTGGCGCGGCGCGATGGACACCGGCGTGGTATCGAAAACGAAGGTGCCGCCGTCCGGCGGCGTCCCGTTGGCGGCCTGCCGCGCGCCGACCGTGGCCTGCGCCGTCATCTCGCCGTCCAGGGCCAGCCCGCTGCGCGCATGCACCACCAGATCGCCCGCGTCGCTGCCGGAGACGAAACCCTCGGCCCAGCGACGCGAGCCGCCCAGCAGCGGCGAGTTGTAGGTTTGCGACACGCCCCAGCGGGCGTGCGTCGCGGTGTACTGCCCGGCGAAGCCGATGTACGCCACGTCCGGGTCGGCGGAGGAAATGTCGTAGATGCGGCCGTCGGCGCCCAGCAGGTTCGGCGTGGTGATCCAGCCCGCCTGGTAGGCGAGATAGCCCCCGTCGAGACGGAGGCTGGAACCCGAGCGGGTGATCACCTCGTTGCCATCCAGCGTGATCGACCCGCCCCGGGTGAGCATCTGCGAAATATCGCGGGGCACGTTCTCCACGTAGCCCTTCACGTTCAAAATGGGGCTGCCGATCCAGTCGAGGCCGTCCGCACGCGTGCCGGACTGGCTGCTGTCGATCAGCACGTTCTTCTGCGTGTACAGGAAACCGTTGCGCAGCAGCGGGGAGTCGGCCAGTTCGTTCTGGCCGATGCGCGGCACGTTCACCAGCAGTGCGGACATCGGCAGATCGACATCGGCCAGGCCCGACACGTCGATCGTCGCGTTCGCATCCACGTAGACGCGGCCCGCGTTCGCCACCACCCCTTCGCCGGTGAGTGAGCTGTCACGGATCGCGGTGAGCGCCACCGTCGAGCCCGGCGCCTCGATGAGCGCCCCGGAAGCGAGGCTCACGTTGCCGCCCACCACCGTGACCTTGCCGGGCGTGAACACCTTGTCGGCGGCGGCGGTCGAGGAGGTCGTGGCGCCGTCCTTCTCCGGCAGGATGGTCGTGACCGACTGGGCACCGAAGGTCACCGGACCCGAGCGGCTGCCCCGTCCCGACTGACCGGTGATGTTGATCGTTCCGGGTGCGGCGATACTGGTCGAGGCCATGACGACCCCGTCCTGCGCCACCCCGTAACCGGTGAGGTCGATTTCACCGCGACGCGCCTGCACCAGGCCGCGATTGATGACCGTGCCGCGCCCTTCCGTATAGGCGCCGCTGGATGTCTCGGACAACAGGACGCGACCCGAGGTACCCGCCAGCGACGCATCGAACACCGTGCCCGCGGCGAGGATCGCCTGCCCATCGTCCGCGACCACCGCGCCTTCGTTGACGACGTTCGGCGCGGCGACGATCGCGAAACCCTGCGCGCCGGTGGTGATGCCGGCGCCCTTCCCGATCGTGACGTCGTGCCCCGCGCCCGGGGCGAAGGCGGACTGCAACACACTCATTTGCGGGCCGCCCGAGGCGGTCGAGGCGAAGCCTTCCGCGAGGAACCGTGCGTTGCTGGTAGCCCGGTCGGGACTGTAGATATCCAGCGAGCTGGCGATCAGCGAATGCACGTTCACCTGCGAGCCGCTACCGAAGATCATGCCGTTGCGGTTGAGCAGGTACACCGTGCCTTCGGCCTTGATCTGGCCGAGGATCGTGCTGGGTTTCGCGGTGGGATCGGTGATGCGGTTGAGCGCCACCCAGTCGTTCCCGCCCGAGGTGAGGTTGCCTGCGCTCTGGTTGAAATACAGCGTGGTGTCGTGGCCGACATTGAAGCTGTCCCAGGTCAGGATCGCCTTCTTCGCCGTCTGCTTCACTTCCACCGTATGCCTGGCGTTGGCTGCCACCGTGTCGGTGGGCTGGCGCGCGTTCTGCCACAGCGTGGGATCGGCGGCGAGGCCGGCCGCCGGCTTCAGGCCACCCTCGGTCAGGCCGTCGGGCACGCCGGACACACGCGGTGCGGTGGCCGCGGCGGTGGCCTGCTGCTGCATCTGCGTGGCAAGGGCCGCTGCGGCATGGTCGAGGTTCTGGATCGACTGCTGCACACGTTGCTGCTGCAGCGCGTTACCCGGGGTGAGGCTGGCAGGCCTGCCATCGGCGCGTGGCACGGCATCGGACGATGAGGGCGTCGCACCCGGCTGCCTGGCCGCCAGCCACGCCGCGCTGAACGGCGGGGGCGTGGTCGCCGCATGGGCGACACCACCGCCGAACAGCGCCAGGGCGATCAGCCGGCACATCGCCTTGCGACGGAACGGCGGTCGCGACGCGGACGGAAGCGGGCGGAGGGTGGCGGCAGGCGTCCGGATATGCGCGCTCATGAGAAATCACCAGTCATCGTTGCCACTTCATCGTTGAGTTCGGGCAGCGCGGCGAGCTCCCTGAGCTCCTCCCCGCTGAATTCGCGCAGTACGGCGCGGATTGCCAGGCGGCGACCGTCATGCAGCCAGGCGTTGAGCACGCTGGCGATCGCGCGCATGGTCGACAGCGCGGTTTCCTCCAGCGATGGCTTGCGGTGGCGCAGGTGCTCGACCACGGCATATCGCACGCGTGCGCCCAGGAAGGCGGACGACTCGTCCAGCAATCGCTGCAACCCGTCGAGCGAACAGCGCGCCAGCAAGACATCGGCGGCCTTGGCCTGTCCGGCCGAGTAAAGCTGACGCAGCATCTCGGCCAGGGCGTAAGGACAGCTCATGTCGCGGCTCCCCGCATCGGTCCGGGCACGCGACCACATCCGCGGGGCGCGCTCCGTCGGCGAGGCGACGTCATGATCCGGATACATGGGCTACCCCCCGCCTCACGGTGTCGCCGATGCCTGGCCGGCCCGGGGGTCGAACCGCTGTTCGTAGAGCCGGTCGCCGAACGACTGCGCAGCGGCTTCCAGCTTCACCCGTGACTTCGCGGCAAACGGCTGCCTCGACGACACGATGTCGCCCAGGTCGATGTTCTCGTAAGCCGCGATCACGTCCCTGCCCACCTGGTACATGCGGACATTACGCGCGGTGCAGGCATCGACCTGGCCACGAACGACATCCAGTTCCCTGGCCAGGCGCGCGCGCTCGGCTTCCGCCGTGCGCAGCGCCACCCCCGACGACTCCCTGTCGGCCTTGCCACGTTGCACGTCCGCCTCGGCCGCTTCGCGGCGCCGGCGCTCGTCGGCGAGGGCGCGGACGGCATCCGGTGACGGACCGGCCGGCCGCTGCGATGCCGCGTGCGCCACGTCGGCGCTATGCCTGGCCTCGTCGCGCTCTTTCTCCAGCGCCGCCTTCTGCACGGCCCACTGCGATTGCTGGGCCTGCAGGTCTTGCAGTTGCGTCCGGGTGTCGCGCAGCTGGTCGCGCAACCGGCTTTCCAGGCTGGCGGTCTGCGCGAACGCCGTGGGGCACACGGCGAGCAGCGCGAGGACGATGAGGGTTCGTTTCATGTCGTCTCCTCAGAACCGGGCATTCATTTCGAGCTGGAAGACATCGATCGACAGCGGCGGCCCGAACACTTCCCGGGCATTGAAGTAATGCAGGGTCAGCCATGCGTAGGTGGACACGCCGTAGCTGCCGCCGAGGATGAAGCCCTTGGCGTTGGTGCCGCCCAGGTGGAAGTCGGTGTCGGTCAGGCCATCGAGCACGGCGTCCGGTTGCAGGTACTTGTAGGCCAGGCTGACGTTCCAGTCGCCGGCGGCATGCGGATTCACGTCGCCCAGGGTGGCGCGCAGCATCCAGCCCACCGGGCCGCTCTTGTACGTCGCTTCGCTGACGTCACCGGCACCGAAGTTGTTCACCAGCCGGTTGACGCCCACGTCCGGCCGGAACGCGTCGCGACGGTGGTAGGCCAGGTTGCGCAGGTAATCCGCTTCCAGCCGCAGCGGCGTATCCGCCACCTTGGTGTCGAACTGGGTGGTGGCGTTGGCGACGTGGTAGTCGTAGACCAGGCCGGCGAACTGCGGCTGCGCATAGCGCGACGGCGAGGCCGGGTCCGGGACGATGTTGCGGATCAGGAACAGCGAGTTGCCCTTCTGCATGAAGGCCGAACGGGTGTCGTCCGTATCGCAGTAGTTCACGCCCAGGTAGATCGAGCACGGCGACGACAACTCGCCGCGCATGTGATCGAAGCGGTAATAGGCCAGGCCGAGTTTCCAGCGCGTATCCTCGCTGAACGACCAGGTGCCGCCGATCTGCGCGCCGGTCATCCACTTGTCGCGGCTGGCGTCCTTGGCCGGTCCGTTGGAGGGAAAGTCGTCGGCCTGGTATTCGATGGGGAACATGCCGACCGTGGCGAACGTGGTGACGTCATCGCTCACGGGTACGTCGAACCGGCCGGCCACACCGTCGAAGTTCAGGTCGTTCGAATACAGCAGGTCGGTGCTCATGAAGGGGTTGGGCATGCGCCCGCCGATGAACTGCGCCCACGCGGTCGGCCTCCAGGCCAGCCAGGCCTGGTCGAGCCACAGGTCCTTCTTGGCCAGGCCGCCACCCAGCGTCTGCGTCGTGGATACCGGGTTGTTGTCGTTACCCGTGCCGATGCGGATACCCGCGGTGACGCCCTGCCCCAGGTCCACGTTCACGCCCAGGCGCGCGCGGATGCGCAGCGAGTTGGTGCGGTTCTGCAGGGTGTTGAGCAAGGGCGGCAGGTTGCCGCTGTTGAGGTCGTACGGCCCGGTGCGGTTGAGCTGCGCGAAGTCGACCATCGTGGGCACGTTGCCCTTGTCGTAGTAATGGAACTCGTCGCGCACGCGCATGTCGCCGGTCCACTGGATGCGGTCCAGCCACTCCGGCAGCTTGCCGGGCTCGGCCCAGTGTTCCTGTTTGGCCTGGGCGACCACTTCCTGGCGCAGTTCATCCTTGATCTGGTTGCGCACCACCTCCGGCACATAGGTGACCCGAACCTGGCCCGGCGAGGCCGGCGCGGCATTCGCGGTACCGGCCAGTTTCTGCGCCTGGGCCGCCTCGGCGGCGGCCTGGGCGACGAGTCCGTCGGCATCGGACTGGGTCAGCACACCACGCTTCACCAGCAGGCGAACCAGGTTGATCGTGGCGTTGTCCGAGGGTGCGTTTTGCGCGTGCACCGAGCCTGCGAAGATCGCCAGGCCGATGGCGGCGGCCAGCATGGCGCGCGCGGGGCGATGGCGGGCCTTTCCGATGGTCATGCGAACTCTCCGGCTATCCAGGGTCGTGTCTTTCGAAGGGAAACAGGTGGCGTGGCTCATGCGGGGCGCTTCCCGCGAATGGCCACGCGCAGGGGAAAATGCAGCGACGACGGCGGCGCGACGTCGATGTGGGGCATCGTGCGCAGGGCGTCGAGCAACGCCTGGTCGGTGTCCGGGTTGCCGCTGGAGCCGACCAGTTCGGCGCGGGTGAGCTTGCCGTCGGCATCCAGCCAGATATCCGCGCGCACGTCGAAGGCCAGGCGGTTGACCCGGCCGTCGCGCTGCACGGCCTGCTGGATGGCGTAACCCAGGTACTGGTCGTAACTGCCCGTGCCGCTGCCGGTGCCGCCACCGGAACCGACCATGCCGCCACCGTCGCCCGCGCCGATGTTGAACGCGTCGGACCCGGCCTGTGCGTCGGCATTCATGGTGACGTTGCGGGCCACGTCGTTGCTCGGCTTGGGCGCGTCCACCGGCTTCTGCGGCACATCCTGCGGCTTGTCGACCGGCTTGATGTCTTCTTCCACCTTCTTCGGCTCCGGCGGTTTTTCCTTCGGCGGCGGGGGCGGTGGCGGCAGCGGCGTGATGGTGGCGATGCGCGGCGCTTCCCGGCGCACACCCACGGTGCTGCCGGCGAAATGCCAGATCAGCACGCCCAGCAGTGCGACCGCGATGGCACCGATCGCCGGACCGAGCCAGCGTCGTTGCCTGCGACGGGGGATGTCGTGTGGGCTCACGCGATCAACCCTTCGGTGCCTTGCCGGTGACCAGGCCGACCTGCGGCAGGTCCACGCGGCGCAGCAGGTCCAGGATGTCCATCACCTTCTGGTACTGGACCGTCGAGTCACCCTTGACCACCACCGGGAAATCCGGATTGAGCGCCTTGAGCGAGCGCAGGCGCTGCTCCAGTTCGGCGATCGTCACCGGATAGGCGTCGAGGAAGATCTGCCCGGTGTCGGAGATGGTGATCGCCTTGGTCTGCGGCTTGGCCATGCTCACCGCGGAGCTCGCCTTGGGCAGGTTGACCTTGATGCCCTGCACCGACGCGGTGGTCATGATGATGAAGATCACCAGCAGCACGTACGCCAGGTCGAGCATCGGCGTGATGTTGATGTCGTCGTACGGTTTGTCGTCGTCTTGGGCGCGCATGTCCGCTCCTCAGGCCGCGACGGCGGTCGGGTGGGTGCTGCGCTGCTGTTCCGCCAGGCGCGTCACGAACTCGTCGACGAACACCTGCATGTTCGCGGTGACGTTCTTGTTGCGGATCAGCAGGTAGTTGTAGCCGAACAGCGCCGGGATGGCGACGAACAGGCCGGCCACCGTGGCCAGCAGGGCCGCCGCGATGCCGGGGGCGATGGCGTTGACGTTGACGTCGCCTGCCGCGGCGATGGCGGCGAAGGTGATCATCACGCCGACCACCGTGCCGAGCAGCCCGAGGAAGGGGCCGCCGGAAATGGCGATGGTCAGCAGCACCATCGACTTGGCCAGGCGCTGGTTCTCGCGCACCAGCACCGAATCCATCGTGGCGCGGATGGCCTCGATGGATTCCGGCGCGATGTGGTCGCGGCCGTCCGCATCACGGCGTCCCCATACTTCGCCGGCGCCCACCTTGTACAGGCGATACAGCGACGATGCTTCCAGCCGGTCCGCGGCCGGATCGCGCGACAGCGCGAGGATGTTGCGACCCTGCTGGCGGAACGCGTCGAGGAAATCCTCGTTGGCGCGGCTGACCCGGTTCACGTAGGTGGCGCGCTGCCACATCACCACCCAGGACAGGACGGCCATGATCATCAGGATGCCGATGATGGACCAGGCATCCGCCGTCACCGACTTGACGATGATGCCGAAGTAGCCGAAGCCGACGCCCGCCTGCTTCTCGTCCGGGCCATAGGCCAGCAGCTTCGACTCCGCGCCCTGGGTCTGCGCGTCCACGGCGATCAGCGCGGCCGGACGGGCGATGCGCGAGATACGCACCTCGTCCATCATGCCGACGAACGGCACCAGTGTATCGGCCTGGCCGGCGACGTCGCCGCCGAGCGTGGCCGGGCCGCTCATCGCGGGCAGCCGGGCATCCAGCTTCGCGTACGGCTTGCCATCGACATACAGGGCGATGTCGTTGCCCGCGGCGGTCACCGCGACATGGGTCCAGGCACCGGCCTTGAGCGGCTCGCCGGCGGGGCTCACCGCGTCGCCCACCTGCACGAAGGGCACGCCCTTATCGAGGCCCACGAAGAACGTCTGCGCGCCCTGGCGGCGGGCGTAGAGCAGCGAACGACCCGCGGCCACGGCATCGACCTTGACCCAGGCGCTGACGGTGAAGGTGCCGCCGTCGGCGACGTTCATCGACACGCTGCCCGGCAACGTCACGACCTTGCTGCCGTCGAAGCGCGCGGCCTTGCCGATCACGCCGTCGACGGTGGGGATGTCGTTACCGGTGGCGTTGTTGGCGTATGCGGTGGCATCGCGCGGCGGCGTGCCGGCGGGTTCCTCGAAGTGATACACGGCCGCGTAATCGGCGTCGAACACGGCACCGGCCTTCTCGCCGCCCTGCGCCTTCGGGTTGCCGTAGTACATCCAGATCGGCTGCTGGGCGTCGGCCGCCAGCTGCGGCACGTCCACCCAGACCAGGGCCACGCCGAGCACCGGATCGAAGCTTTCGACCTGGTAGTTCAGCGGGGTCTTGTCGTCCGCGGCGACGAAACGCACGTCGGCACCGCTTTCGGAGACACCGTCGAAGGTGAAGTTGCCGGAATGCAGCCGGACCAGCAGCGGCACGCGGCCGACGGCGGTGGTGAGGTTGCCGCCCTTGGGCGTGCTGTCGATGGTGATGGCCTTGCGGAAGGCGAAATCCTGGTTCCACCAGGAGGTGTCGGCATGCGCGGCCGGCACCAGCGCCAGGAACAGCAGGCCGGTCAGGATGAGAAGTCGTTTCACGGTGATGTCCCCTGGATGCGTGGACCCGACCCGAAGGTCAGAGGTCCGCCTTGAGCGAAAAATGGATGCGGGTGTCGTGGGCGCGCGTGGCCTGCCCGTCGTTGAACGGATAGGCCACCTCGAACGCACCGGTGGCGATGTTGAAGATCTGGAAACGCGTGCCGAGGCCCACGCTGGAGAGGTCGTAACTCTTGACCGTCTTGCTGCCGGCCTCGGGGCGGGACGGATCGACCAGCGACGGCAAGGCGTTCATCAGGGCCAGGTGCGCGCCGTCGAGGAAGGCATGGAAGCGCCAGTCGTTCACCCATGCGCCCAGGTGTGCGGCGATCGACGGTGAGCGGAACTCGATGGCGCCGATGGCGCCGCGGTCCGCGGTTTGTTCGGCTTCCAGGTAACCGCGCACGGTGCTCTCGCCACCGGCGGCGTATTGCTCGCTGGAAATCAGCGACGAAGTCGACACCTGCGCGCCGAGGCGGCCAAACAGGCTGAACCCGTTGTCGAGGACGTACGTACGGCTGGTGTCGGCCTTCACGTAGAAAAAGTTCTGCCGCGCGCGGTAGCGCTGGTAGTCGAACTCGGCCGAACTGCTGCTGCCGGCGCGAAAGCCCGCCGTGGCGCTCAGCGAGATCGTCTGCACCGTCTTCTCGTCCACCGACTGGCCCTGGTAACCGGCGGTCAACGGGATATAGGTGATCGGCGCCTTCGAGGTGGCACCGCCCAGGGTGATGTTCTGGTCGAAGTGCTTGCGATTGACCGCCAGCGACAGCGACTGGCTGTACGACCCGTGGGCCGGCAAGCTACGCAGGAGCGTGAAGCCGAAAGCGTTGCCCTTGCCGAGCACGGTGGTGCCACCGACGGCATTGGCGTTGCTGTTGGACTTGTAACCGGAGGCCAGCACGCTCCAGTCGCTGTCCAGCGGGATCAGGTAGGAACCGGCCCAGACTTCCGCCGCATTGCGATGCTGCGGGGCGACGATATAGGTGAGCGAGGCCGCATGGCCTGCCTGGAACAGGTTGTCGTCGCGGACGCTGGCAACGGTGCGCAGTTCCGGCGTGTTGACGCTGTGGTCGTTGTTGACCTCGAGGCTGGCGTGCAGCGGCGAGGCATCGGTGACCTTCAGCGTCACGTCCATCGTCTGCGGCAGCTTGCCGGGCGTCAGTACGGGCACCACCTGCGCGCCACTGCGCCGGTTCACGTCCGTGAGCTGCTGCTGGGCCCGGGTAAAGTCGGGTACGTCCCCTTCATGCAGCGCCGGCACCGCGTCGCGGATGTCCTTCGGCGAGCGATACGTCGCGCCTTCCACGCGCACGCGGCCTATCGTGTTCTCGGTGACCTGGAAGCGGATGATCCCGCCCTTGACCTGCTGCGGCGGCAGGTCCACCACGACCGACTGGTAGCCGTGCGCCTGGTAGGCCTTCTGCAAGGCATCGCGGGCCGCGCTCACGTCGTTCATCGATTTGCCGGGACCGAGAAACGGATAGACCGCCGTCTCGATATCCAGCGCAGGCAAGGTCGTGTTGCCGTCGACCACATACTCGTTGACGTCGAACGCGGTCGGCGCATCCTGGGCCGACGCGTTCACGGCGAGGCCGAGCGCAAGCGCCAACGCAAGCGCGTGGCGTGACGTCGTGGCACGACTCATGCGTTCACCCGTATTACTCGTGTAGCCACGCGGACTGTCCCCTGTCGTTCCGTTTGTCCCCTAGACGCGGAAACACGGGTGGCACTGAACCGCTGTCACGAAAGATTCATGGTGCGGGCGATCGCCGCGGGCGGGCGTGCTCAGCTGAGCAGCACCCATCCCCCCGGAAGATGCGTGGCGTGGGCGCCATACGCGTCCTGGATCAGGGTCGTCACGTCGGCCATCTGGGCGAGGGTGAAACGCGCATGCACGCGGCGCTCGGCGAGGGCACGATCGGTAATCACGATGCGACCGGGGCGGTAGCGGTTGATGTCGGCCACGACGTCGGCCAGCCGCTGGTTGTCGTAGATGAGCACACGACGGCGCCACGCCAGCGCGGTATCGGCGTTCACCGCGACCGGGGCGGACAGGCCGTTCGCATCCACGTCCACCTGCTGCGACGGCTTGACCCGCGTCGTCGTCGATGCCCAGGTCAGTTCGGTCTGCCCGTCCAGGCAGGTGACGCTGGTCGCCGCCTCGTGGCAGCGTAAGGCGAATGCGCTGCCCGGTGCCGAGGCCAGCGTGGCATCGGCCACCTGCACCACGAACGGCGCGCGGCGGCTCGGGTCGATGTGCACCACCGCCTCGCCCGCACGCAGCCGCATGCCGGTGACCCGGCGGCCCTCGGTAAGCAGGTGGATATCGCTGGCCGTGTTCATTTCCACCAGGACGCCTGGCGCCACGTCGACCCGGCGCTGCTCGCCCACGGCGGTGTGCAAGGTGGAGGCATCGGCGGCGGCGATCAGGTCGAGTCCCGGACGTCCGATGAGGACGGCGGCCACCGACGCGGCGACGGCCGCAGTGAGGAAACGCCTTCGGTCCATGCGCAGGCCGTGGCGCGGGGCGACCCGATCCCCGCGTGACGCGCCCGCGCGGTGTTCGGCGATCGCCGGCCCCAGGTGCTCCCACAGGCGCCGCGTGCGTGCGAAGGCCTCAGCATGCCGTTCGTCGGCCATGCACCAGCGCCGGAACGCCTCACCGTCCTCGCGGGTCGCCGTTCCCGAGGTGAGGTGGAGCAGCCAGGCGTGTGCCTCGCGGTCGCTGCGTTGCAGGAGAAGGGTGTCCATATCGGTCAAGACGATTCGCCCGCACCGGGACCGAACCGCTGGAACGATTTTCGTCCCACTTTTGTGGCGCAGGTCTCAAGCGCCTTCTTCAGTTCCTTGCCTACCATGCGCACGGATATGCCATGCCGCGCGGCGATGTCCGCCTGGGGTTGTTCGTCGACACGGGCCGCGATGAGGATGTCGCGCTGGCGACGGGTCAACGTGTCCAGGGCCTCGGACAGCGCCAGCACCTCCTGCCGCGACGACAGCACCGCGGAGGGGTCCAGGCCATCGTGGACGCCGTTGATCAGGTCGTCCACCTCGTCACCCGTGAGCAGGCGCCCCGACGCACGATGATGATCGGCCGCCATGTTGAGGGCCATGCGGAACAGGTAGCCGGTGGGATGCCGGGCACGTTCCTCGTTCGGGTCGAGCCGGCGCACGCGCAGGTAGGTCTCCTGCAGCACGTCGTCGACCAGGTCGTCCGAGCGCAGTCGGCGACGCAGGCGACGGCGGAAGTCCTCGTAATTGTCGAGGAACAGGCCGAGCATCGACGTATCCACGGTCAATCCTCCCCCGCGCGGACGCCGCGGCAGGGTTCGTTCGACGCGGGGGAAGGCACGAGCAGCACGGTCACCGGGCTCATGCCGGACAACCGGGGCGGTAGACGCACCGAGCGCACCGCGGCCAGTACCCGGCGATCTCGCGCGGGATCGTCGGAAGGCGCGAGCGCGGATGCCCGTTCCACGGTCCCGGAGCCGTCGATCCACAGCTGCAAGGCGAGGCGGAAGCCACCCGGGCGGGTGTCGTGCCTTGCGCACAAGGCCTGGGCGATGCTCGCCTGGATCAGGAAGGCATCGCCCTGGCCGAGCGAGGGCGAGCCGTCCCGTGCCATCGCGGGCGCATCGGGCACCCCAGGCGTCGGGGCTGTCGCGTCGGCGGTCACGGTGAAGGCATTCGTCGATGAGAAACGTGCACCCAGGCCGGTGCCCAGCAGGAGGATACGTAACGCATCGTGCGGGCTCGCCGTCCCGTGCACACCCCGACTGAGGCGGCCCGCGACCAGCGCGTCGTCGAACAGCACGGCAATGCCGCTCTGTTCGCCGAAGGCGCGCAGGGCACTGGCGAGGGACTGTTCGTCGATGTCGAAGCGCGCTGACGCATGCGTTTCTGCCGTCCCCTGGGGTGATTCGGACGGCCTGCCCACCTGCGCGACCGCACCGGACGACGCGAGCAGGACCATGCACGCGACGAGCGCGAAAACGCTGCGTGCCAAGGTCATTCCTCGCGCTCTGGCGGACGGGACGGAAGCTCGTCTTCGGGCCGAAGGCTAGGCGCGCGAAATGACAGTCAGGCTCCGTTTCGATGACAGGCGCGATGACACGACCATGACAGCGAGGGAATGACGTTTACCCGCGAGAACTTGCGTGTTATCCATCACCGGATATCGCGGGGAAGAGAACGATGCATATTCGGCATGGCGGACTGAAAGGCGTCGAAGCGAACGCCCCGAAGCGATGTGTTGTTGCCATCGCGTTGTGCATCGCTGCGCTGGACGGCGGCTGGTGCAGCGCACAGACCGTGGCCGACCACGGGGCGGTCGTCACGTTGCCCGGCGTCAATGCGTCAGCCGATGCTCCGGGTTGCGCCGAGGCCAACGGCGCGGGCATCGCGGCGCTTTCGTTCGAGTGCCTGAACCGCGCCGTCGCCCCCACGAACACGCCCGCCCTACCGGTGCAGCAAGGTACCGACGTCGGCCATCGCGCCACCAACCAGCTAGGCCTCTACAACGCCGCCGCCCTGGGACACCGCATGGGACCGAACCTCGGAACCTCGGTGCAACCCTACCGGCCGCGGCTTGCCTACCCTACCCCGCTGGTGCCCGCGCACTAGCGCAG